>CAZNFA010000041.1:0-42638 GCA_964572345.1 uncultured Planctomycetales bacterium | reverse complement strand
GCCGGCGGCGAAAGCGGCAGGCGGCCCGGCCATGCTAAGTTAACGCTTATGGGGCGTCAGCCCCCGGTAAGGTGTCCCGTTGACCTGATAGCCCCGTAGGGGCGACACAAACACATGAGGTCAAGCGGTGCCTTCCTCATACACATGTCTGTACTATCATATTATATTCAGCACGAAGCACCGCCGGCCTCAGATAACGCCCGACCTGCGCGCGCGTCTCTATCCGTATGTGGCCGGAATCATAACGAACCAGAAGGGTCACCTGCTGGCCATCGGCGGAATGCCAGACCACGTGCACCTGCTTGTCTCCCTGCCTGCTCACACCTCCGTGTCTGCCGCGCTGCGCCTGGTCAAGTCCAATTCATCCAAATGGGTGCACGAGACGTTTGCGAGCAGACGCGACTTCGCCTGGCAGGACGGCTATGCCGCGTTTTCCGTCAGTGCCTCGAATCGCGACGCCGTCCGGCGTTACATCGCCGCGCAGGACGGCCACCATCGCCGGGTCTCCTTCCAAGACGAGTTGGTCGACTTCCTGAAGCGCCACGAAATCGCCTATGATGAGCGCTACATCTGGGCCTGACGGTCGGTTGTCCCCGGTGGTCATCTGCCGGCCCTTCGGGGCTCCCGGGTTTCGTGCTCGGGACCGGGGGCTCGCGCCCCCGGCTACGTACTTACGCCCCTCCGGGGCTGACCCGGCGAGGCTCGGATTCTATGGGCAGGTAATTGCGGTTGTTGACCGGCACCCATTCAGCGTGGCCAGGGTCGATCATGGTTGAACAGAGTCCGCTCCCTCTGCCACGAGGTGAATCATGGCTGTCAAAAGCGTGTTTGTGTTGACGATGTGTGCGATCGGCCTCCAAACGGCTTCCGCAGGTTCCGCCCAAGATCAGAACGCGCGCCCGGCGATCATCCCCCGCCCGGCGGAGATCGAGGTCCGGCCTGGGGTGCTTCAGCTCACCGAGACGACTAGCGTTGTGGTGTTGGACAACGGACCAGGGACGAGAGAGGTTGCGGAATACTTCGCCGGGCGCCTGCGCGAGCGGACTGGATATCGAATTCCCGTTGTCGGCACGGGGCCCGGCCCCGGTCCCGGGATCGAGCTGACTATGTTCTTCGGCGACCGCGCGCTCGCCCCCGAAGGGTACGAACTGTCGGTGTTCCCAGCCTGCATTTCGCTGGCTGCGCCGACGCGCCGGGGTCTCTTCTACGGCGCGCAGACGCTGATGCAACTGCTGGACTCTCGACGTGCCGACGCGAAATCCAGTGGGGCGGAGCACACATCTCATTTCGCGATACCGATGGTGCGCATCACGGACTATCCGCGCTATCGCTGGCGCGGGATGCTGCTCGACTGCGGCCGACACTTCATGGACAAGGAGTTCGTCAAACGCTACATCGACCTGCTCGCCTATCACAAGATGAACGTCCTGCACTGGCACCTGACCGAAGACCAGGGCTGGCGGATCGAGATCAAGAGATACCCCAAGCTCACCGAGATCGGCGCCTGGCGTAAGGCCACGCGCGCATCCGAGCAGCCACGCGACGACCAGGGCCGCTACGGCGGCTTCTACACACAGGAAGACATCAAGGAGATCGTCGCATACGCCAAGAGCCGCTACATCACGGTCGTCCCCGAGATCGAGATGCCCGGCCACTCGGGCGCGGCGTTGGCCAGCTACCCGGAGCTGGGCTGCGTCGGCGAGGGCTACCAGGTCGCGACGCGTTGGGGCGTGCACAGCGACGTCTACTGTGCCGGCAACGACAAGGTCTTCGAGTTCCTCCAGGGCGTGCTGGCCGAAGTCATCGAGCTGTTCCCATCGGAGTACGTCCACATCGGCGGCGACGAGTGCCCGAAAGAGCGTTGGAAAGCGTGCGCAAAGTGCCAGGCTCGCATCAAAGCCGAAGGCCTCGAGGACGAGCACGAGCTGCAAAGCTACTTCATCCGCCGCATCGAGAAGTTCCTCAACAGTAAGGGCCGCCGACTCATCGGCTGGGACGAGATCCTCGAAGGCGGCCTGGCGCCCAACGCGACCGTCCAATCCTGGCGCGGGATGGCCGGTGCGATCGCGGCGGCGACAGCCGGCCACGACGTGATCTCCTCACCCACCAGCCATTGCTACCTCGACTACGCCCAGGTGCGCATGCCCGGCGAGCCAACCTGGATGGGCTACCTGCCGCTGGCGCGCACTTTCTCGTTTGAGCCCACGCCCAAGGAGCTGACGCCGGAGCAGGCCCAGCACGTGCTCGGCGTAGAGGGCAACATGTGGACCGAGCACGCCCCGCAGTCACGCGTCGACTGGCAGGTCTTCCCCAGGCTGTGTGCCCTGGCCGAGGTCGGCTGGTCGCCGGCGGAACTGCGGAGCTGGGATGACTTCACCCGGCGGATGAAGGTGCACTACCGGCGACTGGACGCACTGGGCGTCACATATTTCATCCCGCCGCCCGCCAGCCCCGACGACATGGTGTTCCGCGAGAGCATCGCGGTCACCCTCATAAACCCGTTCGAACGCGGCGTGATACGGTACACCCTCGACGGCAGTGACCCGAACCCGGCTTCACCCGCGTACGAGCACCCTATTCCGCTCGACGACACGACTACGCTCAAAGCGCGCACGTTCCTGGACAGCGGCCGTACTAGTGCCGTCGCCGAGTTCGAGTTCCGCAAGCCCAAGCCACACCAGGCGGTCGATGTGCCCGGTGCGGAGCCGGGACTGGCGTACGAGTACTACGAGTACGCAGGTCGCTGGTCAAAGCTGCCGGACTTTGACAAGCTGGAGCGGGCCGCCGCGGGCACCGTGCCGACGTTCGACCTCAGCGTGCGGAAGCGGAACGACCGGTTCGCCTTCCGCTTTCGCGGCTACATCGAGGTCCCCGCCGACGGGACGTACACGTTCCATCTGCTCTCGGATGACGGCAGCCGGCTATGGATCGGCTCCGACCTGGTGGTCGACCACGACGGCCTGCACGCGGCGGGTGAGAAGAGCGGCCAGGTCAACCTCAAGGCCGGCAAGCACCCCATCACGGTCGAGTTCTTCCAAGCCGGCGGCGCCCAGCGCCTCGAGGTCAGCTACGAAGGCCCCCGCACTGCCAAGCAGCCGATCCCGAAGTCGGCCCTCTGGCGCTCCGCGGACAGTTCGTAACGACCTGTTCTGTCGGCGGTTGTTCACTGGCGGCCAACACGGCCGCGACACCCCGCCGCGCCGTGTGGCACTACAAAAACAGATTTGCGATCACCATCACTACGATAGCCCAGAAGAACATCTTGATCGCGGCGATGCCGAGGCGGTGTTCAGCTGAGCCTCGTTGGGACTGCGGACACCCTCGTACAGCGAGCGCCTTGTCAATGTCGCTGGCCCAAAGCAGAGAGAGGAAAGCGGGTACGCTTAGCAGCAGGCCAACGGCCCCGGACGCGATCAGGATGATCATGGTGATGGTGCGGGCGAGCCCTTCCGACGACAGCAGAAACTGGGCCATCGTGGAGAACATCAGAACCCCGCTCCCGGTCCACGTGTACATTAGCCCCGTCGCCCAGCGTCGGTGTCTGAGCAGCGTCTCGACAGAGGTCGCCTCGGGATACTGCCAGACGACCATATTGCGCAGCTTGCCGAACATCTTGCCCTAAGTATACCGCGCTTGCAGCAGCTCGCCGGCTGCCATAGGCAGCCCCCGACGAAGTCGGGGTTTGCCCGTGCCCTTCACGCCCTCCGCGAACCCTGCGCCCCACGCCCTCCGCCCGCGTTACCACCAGACCTGCTTGCCGTCTTCGATCGTGAAGATGCGCTCCAGCCGCCGGGAGCCCTCGGCCACCAGCCAGTACAGGCCGCCGGCGGGCACGTTATCAAACGAGACCGGCTCATCGCCGGCGGTTTGCTTGCCGAGGGATTGCCAGCCGTCGCGCCAGACGAACAGCTCATACGTCTTGCCCGGCTTGACGACGATCATCGGCTTGGCGACCTGTGTGTCGGCGTCGGGCGTCTCCGGCTTGGTGACAGTCAGCTCGATCGTCAGCTTCCGATCGGGTTGGCCGACGAGTGTTCGGACGTTGCCCTCGCGCGTCAGGATGAACGGCGGGGCGGCGGGTACGGGCTCCTCGTCCACGTAGTACGCGGGCAGGTAGGCGATATGGCGGCCCATCTTGGTGAACGTGACGCGGTCGCGGTCGATCTCGCCCCAGTGGATCGGCCGCCACTTGCCGCCGTTGAAGACGCACACGTACGCGAAGCGCGTCCCCGCGGGCTTGTCGTGTTTCAGACGGATCGTGACGTCGGTCGTCTCCATGTACTGATCGGTGACGTCGCGGTAGTTCCGGCTATTGAGGTAGCGCGGCAGCTTGGCATCCTCGCCCGCGCGATACGCCAGGCTGTCGCGCTGGATCGCGAAGGTCTTGCGGTAGATCTTCGCGGCGCGGTTGGACAACCTAGCCTTGCCGCGCCCCTGGGCGTCGAGGATGACCTCCCAGGCGTGGTTGTTGTCGCGGTCGGCCCACCACGGCGTGAAGTCCACCGCCGCCGGAATCGCGACGCTCCGCATGGCGTACATCATCATGTTGCTGATGTCGCCGCAGCGGCCGTTGCGGCGCCGGTTCATCTCCGCGAAGCTCTGGTCGGTCGGGTGCAGGTAGTAGAGGTCGTTGAACGGCACCCAGCGATGCACGTCCTGACGCACCAACTTGGCGGCCTCGTAGACGTCGGTCGGGTCCTTCATTCTTTCGGGCAGATCGGCGTAGCGCGCCAGGCAGGTCGGGCGAAACGAGTTGACCGGTTCGTTATCGCCGCGATATCCGAGGACGTACTGACAGAGAGCTTCGAAAGTGAGGTCCTGCGCCCACGGCTTCTCGCGCCAAGCCTGGAACGCCAGGTCGATGTTCTCGACCAGGTATTCGGCGGTGACGGTCTCCAGGTCGGGGTCGAAGCGCTTGCTGTCGTAATCGAGCTCGCCGCGCTTTGTCTCGAGCACGTCGAGCGCGGCCTGAGCCTCCTTGAGGTTGGGATATTCGAGCGCGTCGAACTCGACTTCGTTCCCATCCTTGTCGTAGAAGGCGGTGAGGATATAGCCGTGGCCTTCCATGTTGCGAATCAGAAACTGGGCGGCCTCGAGCTTCTGCGGATTACCCAGGCGCTGGTAGTGCTCCAGCACCTGCTCAAGCTCGGCGCGGTTTTCGCCGGCCTTCGAGAGCGACATTTCGACATCGGCCGGCCAGGTGGCGCAGCCGCTTACCAGCGCCGGAATCGCCGCACAGAGAGCGAGCAATGCCCGGCGTGCAAAAACAGGATCCTGCCTGTGAACGTGCATCGTGAGAACCTCCCATGCTTGCCTTTATCCGGCAGATGATGACACGCGGGGCACGGTTCGGCAAATACTGCTTGCCCTACAACACGTCCGAAGCCGGGGTCGGATGCTACAGGGCCGCGATGAAGCTGGCCATCTGCGCCTCGTGGCGGGTGATGGATTCGACCAGCTTGAACTGCGTGCGGCAACGGTCGAGGTTGTGCCCTGGCCGCCGTGTCTTGTAGTACGTATCGCCGTTGAGGAAGTCCGTCAGGAACCGCACGCCCTGCTCGAGCGTGATCAGCTTACCCGCGAAGACGAGCTGCCGGCGTTCGGCTGGCGTAAGAAATGCCCCGGCTGTTTCGAGATAGCCCCGCGCGAGTGCTTCGAACAGCGGCATTTGCACTTCGACTTTCGACAGGTCCGTCTCGTCCTCGGCGGCGGCGCACGTCATCGAGCGGACCATATCGCCGAAGTCATAGAGCGCCAGCCCCGGCATGACCGTATCGAGATCCGTCACGCACAGCGCCGCGCCGGTCGTCTGATCGAAGAGCACGTTGCTGATCTTGGCGTCGTTGTGGACGACGCGTTCGGGGATCTCGTTGCGCTGCTGCAGATCGAGCAGCACGCTGGCCAGCACGCGGTGGCGAGCAGCAAACTCGATCTCCGCTTTCGCCGCCGCGGCGCGATTGCACGCATCGGCCTGGACCGCGCGCTCCAGCGCCTCGAACCGCAGCGAAGTGTTATGGAAGCCGGTGATCGTTTCGTGTAGCCGCGGGTCGGGCAAATCTGCCAACAGGCGCTGGAAGGTTCCGAACGCTCGTCCCGCCCGCTCGGCCCGCTCCGCAGTCTCTACCGTCTGGTGAACACGGGTGCTTTCGATGAAGGGATACAATCGCCAATAGGAACCCTCCGCATCGCGGTAACAGGGCTCACCCGCGTGCGTCGGCACGAGTGTCAGCACCCGCCGGCCGATGTCGCGCACGCCTTGCGAGGCCAATGCCCTTGCGATATGGGCCGTGACGCGCTGAATGTTGTCCATCACGAGCGCCGGCTTTGGAAAGACCGCGTCGTTGATCCGTTGAAGCAGGAAGCGGACTGTTTGCCTCTCGCGCTGGTACGTGAGCAGGTGTGAATCGTTGATGTGACCGCCGGTGAACGGGTCGGCGGCGATGAGCTTGCCGGTGACGGCAAAGCGGCTGGCGATATCCGCCACTTCGGCTGGCACGCTCAATCCCACAGTCTCTTCGGGTAGCTGCCGCGCTTGACGAGGTCGTTGATCATTTGCACGACGCGCGGCTTGTCCTCGGGGTGCGTCACGCCGCACCAGATGTCCGTGGTCGGCAGGACTTTGACGCGAGCGCGCCCGCTGCGCACAAGGTCTTGGATGGCCGTGGGGATGTAGAGCTCGGCGGTGTCCGACCTGCCGTTCTGCTCAAGGAAGTTCTCGAAGCATTCGCGCAACTGCTCGAAGAACACCGGCCGGAAGCCCCACGTGTTCATGGAGACCGGTTGGTCGCCGCTTAGTATTCGTTCGGTGCCGGACTCATCGGCAAAGCATGCGTCGCGCCCGTGCCGTTCGAGCCCAATGATCTCGGCGATGCTCTCCAGCCAGCCGTCGCGAGTGCAGCGGCAGCAGCCGCGATTGACCGAACCAGCTTCGGTGAGCGTGTCGCGCAGCGTAAAGGCGACCATCGCGTACGTCGCGACATCGCCGGGGTCGTCTTCCTGGAGAAACTTGCCGAGGACGGCGAAGGAGTTGGCGCCGTAGAAGTCGTCGGCGTTGACGACGGCGAACGGCTCGTTGACGACCTGCTCGGTGGCCAGGACGGCGTGCGCCGTGCCCCACGGTTTGGTGCGGCCGGGCGGGACGCTGAATCCGGCCGGGAGATCGTCCAGGCGCTGGAATGCGTGGGCCACCGGGATGTGCTTCTGGTAACGTCGGCCGATTGTCTCGGCGAACGCGGCCTCCATATCGGGCCGGATAACGAAAACGGCCTTCCCGAAGCCGGCCCGCACCGCGTCGTATATCGAGTAGTCCATGATCGTCTCGCCGCCGGGGCCGACGGCTTCGAGCTGCTTCAACCCGCCGTAGCGCCGCCCGATTCCGGCTGCCAGGATTACCAGCGTGGGCTTCATCGCGTCCCTTAAGTCCTCGCGTGCAAACGTGCCGCCGCGGTATCTTCCCCTCTTGAGCGCAGCACGGATTCTAACGCTATCATGTTCGCTGCGGCTACGTGGAGGCCAGATGCAAATGCGAGTGTTCCCGTGCTCGGGGCACAAACGACAGGAGCAGCATCATGAGCTGTGAGCATGAGTTGGATCGCTCGGCGAGTGAGCAGAATCGCCGGGATTTCCTGAAACTCGGTGCGGCGGCCGGCCTCGGCGCGGCCCTGGGCGGCATGAGTCTCTCCGGCTGCGCCGGCGCGGGGCGCAGGCTCGGGCCCGCCCCGCGCGAGCCGTTTGCCGCCCGGCCGATTGATCGGGTTCGCGTGGGTTACGTCGGCGTGGGGGGCATGGGCTCGGCCCACGTCCGGAATTTGCTGAGGATCGATGGGGTTGAGATCACGGCGGTCTGCGACATCGTGCCCGAGAAAGTGGCCCGCATACAGCGCTGGGTGCAGGAGGCCGGCCAGCCGGAACCCGCTGGCTACTCCCGCGGCGAATATGATTTCAAGCGCTTGTGCGAGCAGGAGGATCTCGACCTGGTTTACACGGCCACGCCCTGGCGCTGGCACGTTCCCGTGTGCGTGGCGGCGATGGAGGCCGGCAAACACGCCGCCACCGAAGTGCCCGCCGCGGTGACCATCGCCGAGTGCTGGCAGCTCGTCGAGACCGCCGAGCGAACCAACAGGCACTGCGTCATGATGGAGAACTGCTGCTACGGCCGGGCCGAAATGCTGGTCCTGAACATGGTGCGTAAGGGCATGTTCGGCGAGATCCTGCACGGCGAAGCCGGATACCTGCACGACCTGCGCGGGGTCAAGTTCTCCAAGCAGGGTGAGGGGCTGTGGCGCCGCGACCACTCGACCAAGCGCGACGGCAACCTCTACCCGACGCACGGCCTCGGCCCGGTCGCCCAGTGCATGAACATCAACGGCGGCGACCGCTTCGACTACCTGGTCTCGATGAGCAGCCCGTCGCGCGGCTTGCAGTTCTACCAGCAGGAACATCTGCCTCCCGACGACCCGCGCCGGAGCGAGAAATACGTGCTCGGCGACGTGAACGTGACCCTGATCAAGACGGTCAACGGCCGCACGATCTACCTGGTTCACGACACGAATCTGCCGCGACCCTACAGCCGCATCAACATGGTGCAGGGAACCAAGGGCCTCTTCTCCGGTTACCCCGATCGCCTTCACATCGAGGGGCGTAGCCCGGCACACCAGTGGGAGAAGGCCGAGGATTACTACGCCGAGTTCGAGCACCCGCTCTGGACCAAGGAGGGCCAAAGGGCTCGGGGTGCCGGCCATGGCGGCATGGACTACATCGAGGACTACCGGCTGATCCAGTGCCTGCGGGAGGGAACGCCGACGGACATGGACGTCTACGACGGGGCGGCCTGGAGTGTCGTTTCCGAATTAACCGAACGCTCGGTGGCGAACAGAAGCCGGCCGATGGACTTCCCCGACTTCACCCGCGGCCGGTGGAAGACCAAACCCCCGCTCGGCATCGTCGGGGCATAGCAGACTCAAACGGTGCGGCAAGCCGCAGCTACCGGCTGCGGGCAGCGCGTTCCCGGCCGGCTGGCGCGGAGCGACGGCGCACATTATCGGAGCCCGCGTCGCCTGCCGGGCTCCCTATCTCGGTCGGACAGGCGGATCTGCCGCATTTGCCAGAACGCCACCCGCCGGAGCAGCGTACTTCTTCCATATAGACTGAGCCGGCGGGGCGGGACGCACTGGCGGCCTCGTCTCCAATCATCCGATGAAAACCAGCGATGGCGCGACTCAAGACCGTACTGCACGTGCACACGAACTACTCGGCCGACTCCAACGTCTCACCCGAGGAGTTGGTGGTCACCGCGCAGCGCCAAGGCGTCGATTGTGTCGCGGTCACTGACCACAACGTGATCGATGGGGCGTTGGCAGTGCGGGCGGCGGCGGGCGGGCTGCGCGTGATCGTCGGCGAGGAAATCACCACTGCCGACGGGCACCTGCTCGGACTGTTCCTGGATCAGGCCGTCCCGCCGCGCCTGCCCGCTGAAGAGACCATCGAGCGAATCCGCGACCAGGGTGGGCTCGTGTTCGCCCCGCACCCGTTCGCCTGCCTCTGCGACAACAGCCTGGGCCGGACCGTCCAGCGGCTGGCGCCCCTGCTCGACGCGGTCGAGATCCACAACGCGCAGAACCCGTTCTGGTGGGAGGACACGCGGGCGGCATGCTTCACCCGCCGACACGACCTGATCCCCTACGTCGGTGCCGACGCGCACGTGCGCGGATACCTGGCAGCGTCCTACCAGATGATACCGGACTTCGATGGCCCACAATCGTTCCTCGCCGCCCTGAGACAGGCACAGTTCTCCCGCGGCCGGTTTGGGCTCAGGTACATCGGCGTAATGGCCGCTCGGCAGCTCTGGAAGCAGGTGCTCGGGCGGCCGCTGGGCGGCTTCGGCGCGAATGTCCCGCGAGAAAACGGGCCAAACGGGGCGATCGCGCGGCGCTCCGTTGCCCGCCGTGTGCAGGTCGGGTAGCTTGCACCCCCGTCTTTCGGTCCGCACCGCTTAGCAGAACCACTGGCAAAAGGATCAAGGCATGACGCCGGACGAAGTGTTGAAGTTCACCGAGGAAAAGGGGGTCGAGTATGTCGATCTGCGGTTCCTCGATTTCCCCGGCCTGTGGCAACACCTGACCGTCCCGATCTCGGAACTGACGCTGCAGACCTTTGAGAACGGGGTCGGCTTCGACGGCTCCTCGATCCGCGGCTGGCAGGAGATCAACGAGTCGGACATGCTGATCATCCCCGCGGCCGACACCATGATTCTCGACCCGTTCTTTCAGCATCCGACCATCTCGCTGATTTGCGACGTCAAGGACCCCATCACGCGGGCCGAGTACTCGCGCGACCCGCGCTCGGTCGCCCGCAAGGCCGAGGTCTACATGCGCTCCACCGGCATCGCTGACGACGCGTATTACGGCCCGGAACTGGAGTTCTTCATCTTCGACCAGGTCTTCTACGACCAGGGCATCAACTACGCTCACTATGGGGTGGACTCGCGCGAGGGGGTCTGGCGGCGCGGACGCGACGAGCCGGACAACCTGGGCAACCAGTTGCGCCCCAAGGAAGGCTATTTCCCGGTCCCGCCGGCCGACTCGATGCACAACCTGCGCGCCGAGATGGTCTCGGTGCTGCAGGAGTGCGGCATCCAGGTGGAAGGGCACCATCACGAAGTCGCCACCGGCGGCCAGGCCGAGATCGACATGCGCTTCGCCCCGCTGGTGGAGATGGGCGACAAGGTGATGCTCTACAAATACATCCTCAAGAACGTCGCCGCCCGCCACGGCAAGGTCGTAACGTTCATGCCCAAGCCGCTCTACGGTGACAACGGCAGCGGGATGCACACGCACTTCTCACTGTGGAAGGGCGATACGGCGCTGTTCTTCGGCGACAAGTATGCCGAGCTGTCGGACTATGGCTTGTGGGCCATCGGCGGGCTGATCGAGCATGCCGGGGCCCTCCTGGCTTTCACTAACCCGACCACCAGCAGCTACAAACGGCTGGTGCCGGGCTTCGAGGCGCCCGTGAACCTGTTCTACTCGCTGCGGAACCGCTCGGCCTTCGTGCGGATCCCCATGTACCAGCACACCCCCAAAACCAAGCGCCTCGAGTTCCGCTGCCCGGACTCCAGTTGCAACGCCTACCTGGCGTTCAGCGCGATGTTGATGGCGGCGTTGGACGGGATTCAGCGGAAGCTCGATCCCGGGCCGCCGATTGACGAGAATCTCTACGAGTTGCCGGCGGAGTCGGCGGCTGACATCCGCCACACACCCGCCTCACTGGAGGAGGCGCTCAGGGCGCTGGATCGGGATCACGAATTCCTACTCAAAGGCGGCGTGTTTACCGAGGACGTGATCCGCTACTGGATCAAGTACAAGATGGAGAACGAGGTGGACGCACTGCGTAGCCGCCCGCACCCGTACGAATTCTGCCTCTACTTCGATATCTAGAAGGCCTACGTTGGGGCGCCGGGCGACGACGTACGCCGCGCGGGTGGCTCGAATCACTCGCGGGGCAAAATGATGCAACCACACAGGGGCTTGGCGGTAAGACTGGTCGGAAACGCGTCGGATGGAACCATATGGAAGGACGGTGCCTCGTTCGGTTTTCGTTCGGCACGGAGTTTGGGCGATGCTGCTCAAGGCACAGTCCCAAAAAACCGATAATTTCGGCGGCTGACGTCTTGCAGGCCGGGCACTGGCTGTCGATACTACGACGTTCGCGCGGTGCTGAGTGCTTCGATCATTGGGTTATCCTTGCGAGTCGGAGGCTGTCCGCGATGGACGCTGACATCTCTCGGAGTCCGCTAGAGCAGTGGAGATAATGCGGCATGCGACCTATAATTGTCGTGGTTCGGGCCTTTCCGGAGGTTGACCCTCCGGAGGGGGTTGCAACAGGGAGTCGGGACATGCTATACTCCGATTGTGGAATGAGGAGGAGGAGCGTATGAGGCCTGATGTCGAAAAAGATGAGACGGCCGGGGGGCGCGCGCGCAACTTAGCTAGGGCAATCTGGGATCGGATTCAGCGAATGCCCGACCCTACCCCAAGCGCTGAAGTCGAGGGGCAGACGACGCGGAACGCTGACGAATCGGAGGTGGAGCCTCGCCTCGATGTGGAACTGCTTGAGAAGCCAGTGAGGTCTCCGCCGGAGTAGCCGTCGGCCGGCGATCTCATCGCTCCGGGGAGCGTCGCGAGTGCGCAGTTGTCGTTTACACGCGGATGGGCGCGAGGGGGTCATTGTACGTTGCGTAGCTCTCCTCAATAGGATCCAACCCGCGCGCATAGAGATGGTTTTCTAGCCGAACTGCCAAGACACTCTCTGCTCCTTCGAACGCGGGGCTCGTAGAATCCAGCAGGATTTCGGCTCGGACGCGCAGTCGCCGGTTCTGGTCCGGGATCCGCCGGCACAACTCACAGACATAGATGTACCGGGACAAAGGCATCAGACGGTACGCCGCCTGATGCCTAGGCTGCAGTCCAACTCGGCCGTTTTGGGCATCCAGTAGAAGCTCCCGGAACCGTGCCGATTGCTGGAGAGTTACGCGCAAACGGGTCTCCTCAAATATCGTCGCGACGTCTTGACTCAGGGCCTGATCGAACATCTCCGGAAGGAGGATTTTCCCGACGATCTTCCGTGCCTTTTCGTAAAATGTCTGCGTTGCCCTCGGCAAGCCCGCTACCAACACTAAGTCCGTAGCGTGTTCCAGAACGTGCGGATCGGCGTCCCATGCTTGCGCTGCCGTGGGGATCTTGCCGCCATCAGCCCAGATCGCTAGCTCCTGGTAAGGACCTCGTTGGTCGTCAACCACATAGAAACGGCTACAGTAGTCCGAGTCAAACACCGGCTCCTTTGCCGATCCGGACGGCCGAACGTCCGGCGGCGACACGCAATCCGAGCGCAGGTCATGTCCGACCGCGAGCACCGCATGGCCACCCCAACCGTTACCAAACCAATAGCCGACCACAACGGGGACCCCCGAGATCACGTAACCATACAGAACGTCGACCAACTTGCGGAGCTTCTTCCGTCTGTCCGGGTCGTTCTTCGAACCGAGGTGCGTGGCGCGCACGTCGATCTGGCAGCCCAGATCACGCAGTACCCGAGACATCTGGTTCGACGATAACCCACCCTGCGCCAGCGCCCAGTGCGGCGCAGTCTGCGTGGCGATTGCTGTCACTTCCCGCGGAAACACGCGGCGGGCACCATAACGCCGATGGAGGTAGTAGCAAAGACTCCACAGGGCGGCGCCGGCACAGACATGGGCAGAACGATCCTGCTGCATGGCGGGGGTACCGTCTGCTTCCAGCTCAACTCCATAGAGCCGCGTCCGGAAGCGCCCGCGGACGTGGATTTGACGCACCGGGTCGTTCAGGTACGGCTGCATGATGATTGTCCGGCCTACACATTCCTCGTTGGTCGGCCGAACGACCACGAATCCCAAATAAGGGTCGGGTTTTGCAGCTGGATCGACGCGCTGGCCTGGGCGGATAGCGTAGCGCCGTAAATCAGCCAACACGTTTTCGGGATCTACCGGCGTTCCCGCAAAGAAATGAATGCGCGCACAAGTTCGACCACGCTCACGATAGCACCAAGCGTGCTGCTGGACATAATCGTAGAGAAAATCCTCATCGTCGTACGGATACTGGATAAGCGCGCTCGTGCACTTAACCTCCTTCAGCCGTTCAATGATGCCCTTCAGCGGCGGCGCGTCCGGGCGCGGTCTGGCGAGTTTTTTGAGATCATCCGACACCTTCTGAAAAAGCTGCTTCCACGCTGCTTCTCCGTCCAGAACAAAGACCGGTGGTGTAGGCACATCCATCACCCGTTTCTCCACTGAAGGGACCTGCACGCGTCAGTCAGAGGCCCCACAGCCCACGGCGACCCCGCGACGACATGATTCACTTTAGTACGATTCGGCTCGCAAAGCAAGGCACTGTCGGAAAACCGCGGACCACCGCGCCAGGCATCGATATGAGGCGAGCACGTTGCGGAACGCGAGGGCCCTGGTCCCTGGGCAAGGACTCGGGTCAGCCGGCTTCAGCCGGGCTTCGAGGCGTGCTCAATACCAAGCCCGGCTGAAGCCGGCTGCGGCGGAGATGTCAAGGGGACAGCCTCGCGGCCCACCGACTCAAGTCGGTGGCAAGAGCCGACCGGCTGAAGCCGGTCATCCACTTGGTGGCGCCGCTGCTCGTCGCCGAGACGCGCGGGCGAGACGCCCGCACTCCCCGTGTATCGGAGGGTGGCGCACGGGAGTCGGCTGACTGCCAGTTTGACAGCGGGCGGGCTGCCGATGTGCGGTTCGGGCGGCACGCGAGCAGGGCTCGTTGCCCCGCCGCCGGGTGGTGCGGATGCGTAACGTCCTGCCCTCAAAGAAGTTGCGCTACCATCCCCTGGACGGAAGGCTTGCTCGCGCCGGACTGGTACGAGCCTTGCCAAACGGGCCTGGCCGCCGCCGCAGGCGGAATTTGTTTGACGCGGACGACGGTGGCAGCCAAAATCATCCCGGAAACACTACAAAGGAGCAGCAGATGGCTAAGGTTCCCATCCGTCCATTGGGGGAGAAGGTGCTGGTCAAGCGTTTGGAGGCTGAGGAGAAGACTGCCGGCGGAATCGTCCTGCCCGACGCCGCCAAGGAGAAGCCCCAGCGCGGCACGGTCCTGAGCGTCGGCGAAGGTACACTGCTGGACACCGGCAGACGCAAGCCGCTCCAGGTCAAGAAGGGCGATCAGGTGCTGTTTACCAGCTACGCCGGCACCGAGGTGAAAGTGGACGGCAAAGAGATGATTATCATGGACGAAAGTGATATACTGGCGGTACTGGAGTGATTGATGGCTGTGGGGACGAGCCACGAGTTGAAACGGGCGGTTGCGGAGGCGATCAATCAGGTCAACGCCCACTCCGGGCGGGCGTGTGTCCACTTGCGCTTCAACTCCGCCGAACTGCCGGAGCTCGAGTTTCTGGCCAATTCCGGCTCGCTGGTGGGCGAGAAGTTTGCGTTCACGTCGGGGTTCGAGACGTACGACGGTTCGATCGAAGAGTTGGCCAGCATCCGCACGGAAGTGATCGACCGCTAGCATCCCGACCACGAGTACCGGGACCCTGAGCAGCGTAGTGGAGTTGCGAGCATCTCGCTGCCCCGGGTCTTGGCCGTATTCGTGCTGAGCCCTTGACTGGCGCCGGTCGATGTCTGCCAGATTGACAGCGGCGTAGACTGCGGGCCGACCGCTCCCGATTGGGCGAACTATCGCAATTCGTTTCGCTATGAGAGGTTATGTAACGCAAGCCCGGGGCAGGCACCTGGCACGCAACATGATAGACCGACGGTGGCAGAGGGGATGTTGCTATCTCAGCGGCACGCGCGGCGGCGGGAAACGGGCTGCGGCAACGCCGGCCCGCATCCCCCGCTACACGTGTATGCCCTGGTAGGCGCGGTTTGATTCGAGTTCCGGTGGGACAGAACCCACCCAGCAGGAGACGTCGATGGCAGCCAAGCAAATTGCGTTCGATATGGAAGCCCGCGAGGCGATCCGCCGCGGGGTGCGCCAACTGTCCAAGGCCGTCAAGATCACCCTCGGCCCCCGCGGTCGCAATGTAGTTCTGGAAAAATCCTTCGGCTCGCCCACCGTGACGAAAGACGGCGTCACGGTCGCTAAGGAGATCGAGCTGGAGGAGTCCTACGAGAACATGGGCGCCCAGATGGTCAAGGAGGTCGCCAGCAAGACCTCTTCGGTGGCCGGTGACGGTACCACCACAGCGACCATCTACGCCGAGGCGATCTACGACGAGGGGCTCAAGAACCTGGCCGCCGGCGCCAACGCCATGGACCTCAAGCGTGGGATCGACGCGGCGGTTGACGGTGTCGTCGAGGCGCTGCGGGAGATGTCCGTCCCGGTCAAGGGCAAACAGCAGATCGGCCAGGTCGGCACCTGCGCCGCCAACCAGGATCGCGAAATCGGCGACAAGATCGCCGAGGCGATGGACAAGGTCGGCAAGGACGGCGTGATCACCGTCGAAGAGGGCAAGAGCCTCGAGACCACCGTCGAGCTGGTCGAGGGCATGCAGTTCGACAAGGGCTACATCTCGCCGCACTTTGTCAACAAGCCCGAGTCGATGGAAGTGGCCCTCGACAATGCCTACATCCTGGTGCACGAGAAGAAGATCTCCTCGGTCAAGGACCTGCTGCCGCTGTTGGAGAAGCTCGCCAAGGCCGGCAAGCCGTTGCTGGTCATTGCCGAGGACCTGGAGGGCGAGGCGCTGGCCACCCTGGTGCTCAACAAGCTCCGCGGCATCCTCCAGTGTTGTGCGGTCAAGGCCCCCGGCTTCGGCGACCGCCGCAAGGCCATGCTCGAGGACATCGCGGTGTTGACCGGCGGGACGGCCGTCTTCGAGGACCTCGGCATCAGCCTCGAGAGTCTCGAGCTCGAGGAGTTGGGGCGGGCCAAGCGCGTAATCGTGGACAAGGAAACCTGCACGATCATCGAGGGTTCCGGCAAGAGTGCCGACATCAAAGGCCGCATCGAGGCCCTCAAGAACGAGATCGAAGCGACCACCAGCGATTACGATCGCGAGAAGCTGGAAGAGCGGCTGGCCAAGCTCTCGGGCGGCGTGGCCCAGATCAGCGTCGGTGCGGCCACCGAAATCGAGATGAAGGAAAAGAAGGCCCGCGTCGAGGACGCCCTGCACGCTTGCCGGGCGGCGGTCGAGGAGGGCATTCTGCCGGGCGGCGGCGTCGCCGTCCTCCGAATCGATCCCGCGCTCGATGCGGTCTACAAGAGGGTCCGCGGCGACCAGAAGACCGGCGTGGAGATCGTTCGCCGGGCCCTGCGCTCCCCGATCAAGCAGCTTGCCGAGAATGCCGGACTGGACGGCTCGATCGTCTGCCAGAAGGTCAGCGAGAACAAGGGCGACTTCGGCTGGAACGCCGTGAGCGAGGAATACGGCGACATGGTCAAGATGGGCGTGATCGTGCCGCTGAAGGTGGAGCGCGTGGCGTTGCAGAACGCGGCCTCGGTCGCCGGCCTGCTGTTGACTACCGACGCGCTCGTGAGCGAGATCAAGGAGAAGGAAGAGGACAAGAGAACCCCCGGGGGCATGCCGGGGATGTAATCCGCATTAGGGGACGCGGGCGACTCAGGGGTACATTGGCGTGTGCCCCTGCTCTCTGCGCCCCACCGACAGGCGGCGCAGCTTGTGTGCCCACCACGGCCGTGTTACCCTGCGGCGGATCCGGCGGCGAAGCACGAGCCAAGACGCCCCAGGGAGCGTCAAGCCCGATAACGCCCGTCTGAGACCGTGATTGCCGGCGTGCCTTGGGCCCCCCGGCGTGCGTTGCGAAAGGGAGTTCGAGCATGTTATTGGACGCATATCCCAAGGAGGCTACGCTTCGGGACGGTCGCCACGTGGTGATCCGCCCGCTGGCCAACGGCGACTTCGACAAGCTCTACGCGTTCTTCCAGGCTTTGCCCCCCGAGGACCGCCTGTTTCTACGCCATGACGTCACCGATCCGGCGGTCGTGCAGACGTGGGTGGCGAACATCGACCTCAACCGGGCAATCCCCCTGGTGGCCGAGGACGGCGAGAAGATCGTGGCAGACGGCACGCTGCATTTCGCACGCCACGGGTGGTCGCAGCATGTCGGTAACGTCCGCCTGGTCACGGCCGCCACGCACCGCCAGGTTGGCCTGGGCACAATCGTCACGCGCGAGCTGGTGGCCCTGGCCGAGGAGCGGGGCCTCGAGAAGCTGCAAACGCAGGTCATCGAGGACAATGTGGGTTCAGTCGCCTTGTTTAAGGTGTTGGGGTTCAAGACGGCCGGCGTGCTAAAGGACATGGTCAGAGACCAGCAAGGTAAGAGGCGCAACCTTGCCATCATGGTCAATGATGTAGCCGATCTTGGCCAAATCATGGAGGACTGGATCCACGATTCGATGATCCCGGGCTTCCGGTCGGGGGAGGGAGCGTAGGAGCGGGTTCCCGCGGGCAGCGCTCACCCCGCCGGTGTCCGACCGGCCCGACGGCGCGTGTGTTCGGCAACGAGCGAGAGACGACCGCGGCCTTACCGACGGCCAAATTACCGGACAATTACTCCGGGATCAGCGGGTCCCTGGCGGAATAATGCGCCCGGCATGGGGATTATCACACCCGGAGTGTGAAATATGCCGCATCGAAGGACCTACAGCCAGCAGGCCCGGTTATGCCGAGACAACGGGTGCCGGCGTCCACGCTGTGCCGATAGTGAGATGAGACCCCGCGCGGTTGTGCCCCCGCGGGCCCCGGGCAGCCCAGGTGGTTTTCGGCGCGGCGTCGGGGCCTGGCATGACAATTGCCGCAAGCCCATGTATCCACCACGGTTGTGGTAAGAGAATCCGCGATGAGCGAAGAATCGGCAACGACCGCTGCCTCGGAGGACCAGCCGGAAACCAAACCGCGCGCGAAGAAGTCTCGCGGGCGCGTGACGGTCATCCGCGAGCGCTGCAAGGGGTGCGGCTATTGCGTGGCTTTCTGTCCGACGGGGGTCTTGGAGATGTCTTCCGAGTTCAACGAGAAGGGCTACCACTTCCCTCAGGTTGTCAACGCCGGGGACTGCACCGGCTGCGACCTGTGCGGCATGTACTGTCCGGACTTCGCCATCTCCGGAGCGCGGGTCCCGGTGGAACCCGCTATTGAAGAGCCGGATATCGAGAAGCAAGAGCAAGGAGTAAAGCAGCGTGTCAGGCGAAAACGACGGGATCCTAACCGGCGCGCACTTCCTTGACGGGGACCACGCCTGTGCCGAGGGGGCCATCGCGGCCGGGTGCAACTTCGTCGCCGGCTATCCGATCACGCCCTCGACCGAGGTTGTTGAGCGTTTAGCCTGGCGATTTCCCAGCACGGGCGGGACCTTCATCCAGATGGAGGACGAGATCGCCTCGTCGATCGCCATTCAGGGTGCGGTCTGGGCCGGGGCCAAGGCCATGACCGTCAGTTCCGGGCCGGGCATCTCACTGATGATGGAGCACATCGGTCTGGCGGCAATGACGGAAGTGCCCTGCGTGTTTGTCAACGTGCAGCGCGGCGGCCCGTCTACCGGGCTACCCACGCTCCCGGCCCAGGCCGACATGATGCAGGCCCGCTGGGGCTCGCACGGCGACTATGAGGTGATCGCTCTGGTGCCCAGCAGCCCGCAAGAGTGCTTCGACCTGATCATTCACGCCTTCAACCTCTCTGAGCAGTACCGTGTGCCGGTGCTGTTCATGATGGACGAGGTGATCGGACACATGACCGAGAAGGTGGTCATCCCGCCGCGCGACCAGATCAAGATCACGCCGCGGCGTTACACCAAGCTGCCGCCCGGGGAGTACGAGCCCTACCGGGCCGGGGACGATCTGGTGCCCGATTTTGCCAAGGCTGGCGATGGGCACCGTTTCCACATCACCGGCTTGACGCACAACGAGAAGGGCTACCCGGTGATGAACGCCGAGTGCCAGGAACAGCTCGTCTGCCGCCTGGTGGACAAGATCCGCAACAACGTCGGGCAGATCTCGTTCTTCCACGAAGACGACCTCGGGGACGCCGACGTGGTGGTGGTCACCTACGGCATCAGCTCGCGCGTGAGCATGCGGGCCATCCGCGAAGCGCGCAAGAAGGGAATCAAGGTGGGCCACTTGCGGTTGGTAGTAGTGTGGCCGTTCCCAGAGGAGTACATCCGCCGCCTGGCCAAGCGGATCGAGGCCTTCGTCGTCCCGGAGATCAATCTGGGCCAGGTCGTGCTGGAGGTGGAGCGTTGCACCGCCGGCGCCTGTGACGTGATCTCGATCCAGCACGCCGGCGGAGCGGTACACCGGCCGCAGACAATCTACGACGCAATTGTGGAGGCCGTCCGATGAGCACGATGCCCGCGGTGGAGAACCCCGTCGAGCGCATCCTGCGTACCGAGCGTATGCCGCATATCTGGTGTCCCGGTTGCGGCATCGGCACCACGGTGAACTGCTTCGCCCGCGCGGTCGAGGACTGCGTTCCTGACCTGGACAAGTTGGCCATCGTCTCGGGCATCGGCTGCACCGGACGCGTCGCCGGGTATCTGGAGCTCGACTCGTTCCACACCACGCACGGCCGGGCGATTCCGTTTGCCACCGGACTCAAGCTGGCCAACCCCCAGCTCAAGGTCGTGGTCTACAGCGGAGACGGGGACCTGATCGCCATCGGCGGAAACCATTTTATCCACGCCGCCCGACGCAACGCCGACATAACCGTCATCTGCGTCAACAACTTCAACTATGCCATGACCGGCGGGCAGATCGGCCCCACGACACCGCTCGACGCACTCGGCACGACCTCGCCGTACGGCGTGTGCGAGCGCCCGTTCAACCTGCCGTTCCTGGCCGAGTCGTGCGGCGCGGTCTACGTGGCCCGCTGGACGGCCTACCACGTCCGCCAGATGACCCGCGCGATGTGCGAGGCCATGAACAAGCGGGGTTTTAGCTTCGTCGAGGTCATCACCCCCTGTCCCACGCTGTACGAGCGGCGCAACCGGCTCGGCAGCGGACTGGACCGCATGCAGTGGTTCAAAGAGAACTCGGTGATCAAGAACGGGGTTGACACGCGCGAATGCGACATTGCCTTCCAGCAGAAGATCGTCTGTGGCAAGTTCGTAGACGTGGACCGCCCGTCGCTGCTGGAGATGGTCGAAACCAAGATGGCCAGCGTCCTCCACCGGCTGCGCTGGGAGCGTATGTCGCGCGAACAGCAGAAGCCCATCGCCATGCGGCCTATGAAGGGTTGACTGGATGAACACGACGGAGATCAAGATCGGCGGACTGGGCGGACAAGGCGTCATCCTGTCCGGGATGATCATCGGCCGCGGCGCCTGTATCTTCGATGACAAGTACGCCACGCTGACCCAGGCGTTCGGTCCCGAGGCGCGCGGCAGTGCTTGCAGCGCTCAGGTCGTGGTCTGCGACGAGCCGATCGAGTACCCCTACGTCGAGCAACCCGACATACTGATGGTTCTCTCGCAGGAAGCCTGCACGCGCTTCGTCACCGAAATGTCCCCCACCGGGACGCTGATCTACGAAGCCCAACTGGTCAAGCCCCCGGCCGACCTGCCCGAGACCGTCAAGCAGTTTGCCATCCCGGCTACGCGCATCGCCGAGGAACTCAGACGCCGCATGGTCGTCAACATTGTCATGGTCGGCTTCTTCGCCGCGGTCACCGATGTCGTGAATGCCGCAGCGCTGCGCAAGTCGGTCGAGGCGTCCGTGCCGCCGGGCACCGAAGAACTGAACCTGATCGCCTTCGAGCGCGGCTTGGCCTACGGTCAGGAAGCCCTGGCGGGCGCGACATCCGAAGCCGCCGCTTCCCGAAAGTAGCACGTCTTGGGCGGGTGGCATGGCCGGGCCCCGACGACGTCGGAGCCTCGAGCCGGCCCCCGCGGAGCGTGGCCGCAGCGCTACGGGCAGATATTACCCCAGTTCCCCAGCAGCAGGCCGAGGTCGGCGTGGTCGGTGTCGCCGTCGGCATCGCAGTCGCCTGGGCAACCGTTGTGCGCGTCGTCGCACCCCCAGTCGGGCAGCAGCACCGCCAGGTCGTAATAATCGACGATCCAGTCGTGGTTGAGGTCGCCCGGGCACTGGCAGGCGTCCATCACGCCGTCGCCGTCCTCATCCGGCCCCACGGCGAACACGTACGCCGAGCCGGAATCGAGGCCATGGTCGTCGTCCTGCCAATCGCCGATGAGGGCGATAGTCCCGTCAGCCGAAACGGCGGACGCCAATCGATCGCCGGCGTCAGCATCCTCGGGGACCAGCTTGGCCACCTGCGACCACAACGTATGCTGGTTCTGCACGAAGACATAGGCCGAACCCGTGTCCTGTTGATGCGTGTTGTCCCACCGCGCCCCGACGATCCCCACGCCGACGGTGAGCGCTACGGAGCAGCCGAAGTTGTCGGAGATCTCACCGTCGGCGGCCGTGAGCTTGGTTGCCTGGGTCCAAGTGCCCCTCGACTCGCGCTGGAATATGTACGCGGCACCTGTGTGTGTCTCCTGGCCGTTGGCCATCGGGGCACCGATAAGGGCCGTGGCGCCGTTGACGCCGACCGACTCTCCGAAGCTGTGCATTGGGCCGCCGTCGTCGGCCAGCAGCTTGGCCACTTCGACCCAATGGCCGTCCCGGTCTCTTTCGAAGACGTAGGCGGAGCCGGACCAGTTACCCAGGTCCTCGTCGTCCCGCGCCCCGATGACGATGACGTCGCCATCGATTGCGACCGCGTGCCCGAACCGGTCCCCGTAGTCGCCGTCATGGGGCAGCAGCTTGACGGCCTGCAACCAGTTGCCGTCGGCATCACGCTCAAAGACGTAGGCCGAGCCGGAATCATAGCCCTGGTCCTCATCTTCCGGTGCTCCGATCACGATGACATCAGCGTGGATCGCCGCGGCGTAGCCGAACAGGTCGTACGAATCGCCGTCGTCAGCAAGGAGCTTGGCGAGCTGGAGCCAGTTCCCGTCGGGGGCTCGCTCAAAGACGTAGGCGGAGCCCGATCTGCCACCCGCGTCGTCGTCCTTCGGGGCACCGATCACGATGGCGTCCCCGCTGATGGCGACGGCACGACCAAACAAGTGCCCGGATGCCCCGTCGGCAGCAGTCAGCTTAGCTACTTCCGGCCAGGTGGCACCAAGGCGCTCAAAGACATACACCGCGCCGGCGCCGCCGCCGAGATCGTCATCGCCGGGCGCGCCGATGACGGCCACGTCGGCATCGGCAGCAACCGAGAAACCGAATCCATCTTGCGGTGCGCCGTCGCCAGCCGTCAGCTTGGCGACCTCACACTGGGCGAGTGCCGTCAGCGCACTTGCCAGAACAAGTGCGCCTGCCGACGCGCACCGGACGAGCATCATGCTCATGCCTCGCATACGCACTTCCTGCGCACTCTCCCCCTTAGCACCTAGGGCTCCCACCAGTCGATGAGACTCGACCAGATCACCGCCTCGTCATCAGAGTGGTTGGGATCATTGGGGTCGTTGGGGTCGCCAACTGTGCGTGCTGTCCCCGTGAAGCTCGTCCACACCTCGTCGCGCTGCTCTTGCGTGTCCCGGTAGTAGCTGATCCCGATGTACTCGCCGGGCTCGAAATAGCCGACAATGTCGTCGCCCATGTCGAGCGCCGCCCGATCGGGCAGCGCGAAGAGTTTCCGGTAGGTCCAGTTCTCGCCCCCGTCTATGCTGTACGCGTAGTAGACGTTGAACTTGGCCGGCGGGTCGGTCTGCCCGTCCACCTGGTCGATGAAGTCGCGGTCGTCGTAGTAGATGACGTGGATGCGTCCGGCGGTGTCCACCGTCACCGCGGGCAGGAACTGGTCGCTCGTCTCATTGAAATCGTCCGGTTCGTTGACCCGGATCCGCGAGCTGGGGCACCAGTTGTAGCCGGCCATCTTCTCCAGCACCACCAGGAAGACGTCCACGTCCACATCGTTAGGGTCATTGGGGTCGTTGGGATCCTCGGCCACGTCGTGGTAAACCACGTAGAGCGTGTCCGGATCGCTAGGATCCGCCGCCAATTGCGGAACGGTCTTTATCTGCCACCAAGTGACCCTGGGGAGGTAGTCCGTGACATCTCCGACGGTTAGCGGAATCTCCAACGCAATGTGGCCCTGCGGGCCAGACCCTACTCCGATATGGCAGATCTTCAGGAGCTGGGTGAAGTCCACCTCGTTGCCGTCATCATCGCCCTGAAGGAATGCGATCACGCCGCCGGTGATGTAGGCGACGTAGAGTGGACCGTCGTCATACACCGCGGGCTGGGCACAGAACCCCCCCGTCACCCGCCCGGCGCTTGTCGTGATCGCGCCGCTGTTGTTTGGGTCGTTCGGATCGGGGTCCGGATACCAACTGTCGCCGCCGTCCGTAGTCCGCAGGTACGCATAACCATAGGCCTCGCCTGGTGGTCTCAGCCGGTATATGATGTAGTACTCGTCCTCCGCCCCGGCGACGATCCAGGGCTTGTCCGCGCCATAGGAATTCTCGGGGTCATGGGGGTAAGTGGGCCAGTCGGCGACAGCTTCCCAGTTTCCGAAGTCGTTCGGGTCGGTCGGGCCGGGGTAGTGCGAGACCAGGATGTCGCCCTTGCCCCCCAGAAGTGCCGCGGCGATGAACTCGTCCGGGTCGTTTGCGTCGGTATAGGGGTTGAAGACGACCGAGGGATCGATGACCTGGGTGGTAGTATTCGGGTCGAGAATCGCGTCGTCGCGCCAGGCACCTTCCTGATAGACCGCGTAGGCGATCCGGCTCAACTGCCGGTGGCCGACGTTGCTGAGTGCGATCACGGAATTCCTGCCGGCGGCGATGGCCGTTTCCCAAACCGGCTTCCCTTCATAGCCCGAGGGCCCCGTCAGGGCCACCCTCCGCGCGTGAACGGTTTGCGCGCGGCCCGAACTGTTCGCAGCTAGCACGATCGCCACCATCGCCGTGCAGAGCCTGAGGCTACGCGAGCTTACCCCCCCCCACCCTCTGCTGCTGACCAATCGACTTGCCGTCGGTTTCCTCCTTGAGCTAGAGATGAGTGCATCCGCTCGTTCCGAACCTCTACCTGCCCAAAACGCCAAGAATTGCTCCAGCGACGTGGCTGCTGCCTCATCGCCGAACTGGAATCTACCACAGAACTATGCCAGATGCAAGCCGAATTCTTCCGGGAGCGCTTACGGCATGCGCGCAGCGTTCTGTAGGCACGCTGAGGGCGGCAGCACCCCGTATGCCTCCAGGTAAACGCCCGGAGGCCTGGGAAGCCAAATGCCCGCAGCCCCCGTCTCCGGGAAGTAGTATGGAAGCTGGGTTCAGACCCACCCTGCGCGGTCGCGGTTCGGGTCAGGTTGCGTCGGTGAGGGTGTAGTAGTCCCCGTCCGGCGTCACGCGCACGATCGGCGTGTCGGGTTCGTGGTCGATTACCAGCAGCCCGTCGCGGTCGGCCACCGTTTTGAGCAATTTTTCTTTCGACGCACGGTTATCCAGCGGGAACAGGTCGTAGGCCATGCCGTACGGCCGGCCCAGGTGATTGCGCGTGGGCATCACGTCGCCGCCGTAAACGGCACAGCGGTCGCGCCCCGCGATGATGATCGAGTGGTGCCCGCGTGTGTGCCCCGGGGTGAGCAGCGGGCGTATGCCCTCGACAATCGCCTCTTCTCCGTCGAGCAGGTTCCACGCGTTGCTCTCGTCGATCGCCCCGTAGCTCTCCTCGCGGTATGTTTGCGTCATCATGCCGAATTGGGCCCGGGCGTCCTCGAACTCGCGACGCTGCACGTGGACCCTGGCGTTCGCAAAAGTCGGCACCGGCCGACCGTCGCGCTCCCACGTCAGCCCGCCGCAATGGTCGAAGTGCAGGTGTGAAACCACTACGTCGGTGATCGTGGCCGGATCCACACCGAGCGCCTCGAGCTGCGGCAGCAGCCACGCGGATGGGTCGATGGCGAAGATCTCCTGTTCCTTCTCACCATACTTGGGGCCGTGGCCGGTTTCGACGATGACCCGCCGGTCGGTCTCGTGTGCCCACTCGACCAACAGACAATTGCAGGCGAGCTGGATGCGGTTGCGCTCGTCGGCGGGCGTCTGCCGGTTCCAGAGCGACTTGGGGATGATCCCGAACATGGCCCCGCCGTCGAGTTTCAGGCTCCCACCGCTGACCAGCGTGATGGTGCACCCGCCTAGGTCATAGCGTTGGGGTGTTTGGGGTGCAGTTTGCATTCTCGAGCCTGTCTAGCCCCTCGCTCGCGCTCGGGGTTCGGATTGTCCGCGTCGTTTCGGGTATGATACGCGGTCGGCGACGCGCAGCTAGGCGAGCTGCGCTCGATCATGGGCGAGGGCATAGCTGATGGCCGATATCCGCTGCCTCTGTCTGGATGTGGACGGCGTGCTCACGGACGGTCGTGTCACTGTGGACGAGGACGGCCGGCCGCTGCGGGCCTTCCACATCCACGACGGGCTGGCGATCCACTGGTTCCAACGCCTCGTTGGCGCGGTCGTGATCATTACCGGGAAAACGTCGCAGGGGGTCGCCGCCCGCGCCCGCGAACTCGACATCCGCCACCTGATCCAGGGCAGCACGGACAAGCTCGCGGACCTGCAACAGTTGCTGTCGCGATTGGATGTGCGGCTGGAGCAGGTCGCGGCAATCGGCGATGACCTGCTCGACCTGCCGGTCTTGAAACGCTGCGGCTTTCCTATCGCGGTGGCGAACGCGGTGGATGAGGTCAGAGCGGCGGCGCGGCTGGTGACGCAGCGTCCCGGCGGCCACGGCGCCGTCCGCGAGGCGGTCGAGTATCTCTTGCGCGAAGCCGGCCGCTGGCAGGAAGTAACCGACCACTACGCCGGCTCGTCATCGTCCGGAACTTGAGCACACAGGAATAATCGCGATGACCCGCAATATCGTCTTGCTCGTCTCCACGACGGCCGTGCTCGTGATCCTGTTCGTCGGCTACCGGCAGCTCGTGCGCGCTCCGGCCGCGAGCGAGGCCCGCTCACAGTCTGTCATCGATGAGCTCCCCGACGAGACCGGGTTGGCAAGCGACGAAACCATCCAGGTCGGGCAGGCAGAGATCCCCGGCGGGCAAGGGATCGAGTACACGGTTTACGATGAGCGGACCGGCCGTCCCACGGGCCGCTTCCGCTGTGACAACTGGAAGCCTGTCCCCGACTCGAAGAACGAAGTCTTCGTCGAGCAACCCGAGCTGACCATGCTGCTGCCCAGCGGAATGGTCGCCCTGGTTTCCGCCGACGAGGGCCAGATCAGCGTCGACCGGGTGCAGAAGACGCGGATGTGGTTGAAGACAGGCTGGCTGCGCGGCAACGCCCGCATCGTCATCGACACCGAGACCGCCCACCAACGCCCGCCGATGACCGAGCGCCCCGAAGACCTGATTACCATCGCCATGGGCGAGCTCGAATTCGACCTGGAGCTCGGCGAGTTAGAAACCGCCGGCCCGTTCAACGCCCGCAGCACCGAGTTCGACATCGCCGGGGTCGGAATCAAGCTCATCTGGAACCAGGCCGAGAACCGCGTCGAAACGCTGGTGGTCCGGCAGGGTCGCGAGCTGACGCTCTATGTGGAAGGCGGGTTGTTCGGCGGCCTGGGCAGCGCTCCGCAAGAAGCGACAACCGCCACGCCAGACGCCGCAACCCAGCCCGTCCGCCCGGCGGTTGCGGAACAGCGCGCCGGCCGCAAGCCCCGCAAGCGAACCGCCTATTCCTGCACGCTGGCCGGGGAGATCGTCGCCGAGCACTTCCGCGGCGATCAGCTCCTCGGCGGGTTGGAGGCGGACGAGCTGCACCTGCTGTTCGACGTGGGCGGCGAGGCGGGGCGCTTGTTGGAGCGCTCGCGTTCGACGAGCACGGCACCGGCCAGCCAGCCGGCGGATGAAGAGCGCGAGCGACTCGTCGTTCACTGGAGTGGCAGCCTGTCACTGGAGCCGGACTCGACGTCAGCCAACGCGGAGCAGCCCCGCCGACGCTTCGAGGCCGTCGGCCGACCCGTCACGCTTACCCGCGGCGAAGGCTCGCTGACTTGCGGGCGCCTCGAATACTACGACGAGACCGGCCAGATCTGGCTCTACGCCGCTGAAACCGGCCGGGTGAACTTCGCCATGCGCGACGATCTCTCGGCGACGGCGGCCAGCGTCTACATCGACCGGCCCAACCACGTGATCAAGCTCATTGGGGACGTGTCGCTCGAATCGCGCCGCGACGAGCAGGCCGACCGCCGAGCAGTGGGCATCCACTGTACGCACTGGGCGGAGCTCCATTTGGATCCCGACGCCGATGCACCGGCGGCGGACGAGGTCATCAGCTACGGTCGGTTAAAGTCGGCGGTATTCGTCGGCGACGTGCGCACGCAGCTTTCCGACGAAGCGTTGGACGCCCACCGCCTGGAGATGTACTTCCGGCCGGGCGAAGGCGACGAATCGCTCGAGGCCCTGCTGACGTCCGCCCTGGCGATCGGCGACGTCCGGCTGGCCGGAAGTGATCTGGAACTGGCGTGCGGGCAAGTGCAGCTCGCGTTCGGGACGACGGAGGAAGGCGAACGCTACCCGCGCGAGCTCGAGGCCGTCGGGGCCGTGGTCATCACACGCGAGCGCGCGCGTTTGTCCGGCGAGAGAGTGCGGGTGACGCTGGAGCCGTGGCTGGACGAGCCGCAGAAAGAGAAGGCTTCTTTGGCCCTGCGCACACTGGACGTGTGGGGCAAAGCTTCCGTGGACGATGCGGACAATAAGGTCGCCGCCCGGGGCAAGCACATTACCGCGACCTTTCACGCCGCCAACGAGCTGGACCACGCAAGCGTGCTTGGCACGCCCGCCGAGCACGCCTTGGTGTACTACGAGCCGTACAGCGTCCAGAGTGAGCGCGTCGAGCTGGACCGTACGCATCAGACCGTGCACGTGGACGGGCAGTCGCAACTGACCTTCCGCACCAAGCGCAGCTTGCGCGGCCAGCGCCGGCACCGGCCTGTGCCGATCGAGGTCGCCAGTGACGAGTCGCTCCATATCGACGGGCAGCGCAACACGGTGCACTTCGTCGGCAATGTGGCCGCGGCCAGTGGTAACGAGCGGCTACGAGCGGACGCGCTGACGCTGCTGCTGGAAGACGTGGAAGTGTCACCGACCAGCCGGCCGGCCGCGATGGCCCCCCTGGAAACGTTCCTGCGTCAGGCGCAGCAAGTGCTCTTGGGCCGGCCCGAGCCGCAGGCCGAATCACGCTGGGGCTTCCTCGGGTTGGCCGAGCGCGACCAGGAGGAGCGCGTGCGCAAGGAGCCGCTCCGCCTGCTGGCCCGCAACGCGCTGGTCGAAAGCGAGACGTATAAGGAGGGCGACCCGCAGCCGATCGTCCATTCCAGCATCGCCGCCCCGGAGCTCGATATCGAGATCAAGCAGCGCATCGTCCACACCGTCGGCGAAACGACGCTGTTGATGACCGATCGCCGCCTGCACGCCGACCAGGATGAGGCGCGCCAGACGCTCGGGCTTCCCTCGGCGTTGATCACGCGCGGCCCGAGCCAGACCGCCATGAAGTGCGACAAAGGCATGACCTACGTGGTCGGCGACGAAGCGCCCGACGCGCAGGACCAGGTGCTGTTCGAGGGCGGCGTCGTCTTCCGACACGTCGCCGGTCGCGAGATGGTCAACCTTGAGCAGATGCTGCCCGACGTGATCGCCTATCCGGAACTGCTCGCCCAGCTCAAGAGCCGTAACACGTATATGGAGTGCGACCGGCTCGAATGCGGGCTTGCCGCCAGCAGCCCGGCAGAGGGGGAGCGGGCCGCCGACTCCGCTATGGGAGCGCGGCTACGCCTGTCGTGGCTGATCGCCTCCGGCAACGTGTATCTGCGCGATCAGCAGGAATCGGTGATCCGCACGGTCCACGCACGTCAGGCGGAGTTCGATCGGCCGCGGAGTATCGTGCGCGTGCTGGGCTGGCAGGGGGTGCACGCCCGCATCTACAGCGAGAACCCCGAGACGGACCAGTTTGACATCCCGGCCATCGGCCCGGAGTTCATCATCGACCTCGAGAACAACACCATCCAAGCCGGCGAAACCAGGGGCGAGTTTCGGCGCCCGTAGCCGAACGGATGCCCCGCCGGTCATTCTGAGCGAAGCGAAGAATCTGGTTACTCTCGCGGGATTGGGGCCAGATCCTTCGCTGCGCTCAGGATGACAGCATCGGCGCGTCGAGGACGTACTCTACTCTCTACATCCGCTCCACGGCTCCGATGCCGAGCAGGCCCAGGCCGAGCCTCAGCACTCGGGCGGTCAGGTCGCAGAGTCGCATGCGGCTCAAACGGGTGGCTTCATCTGGCGCCTGGATCACCGGGCAGGCTTCGTAGAAGCGCATGAACTCCGCGGCCAACTCGTAGAGGTAGCTGCACAGGATGTGCGGGGCCAGCTCGGCCGCCACCGCGTCGATCGTCTCCCGCAATTGCGCCAGCCGCAGGGCCAACGCCCGCTCGGCCGGCTCGCCCAGCGCGAGCGTCACGCCGGGGCCGTAGACGTCCGGCGAGCCGAAGCGCTCGGCCGCCTTGCGGTAGATCGAACGGATACGGGCATATGCGTACATCATGTACGGTGCTGTATTACCTTGCAGCGCCAGCATCTGGTCCCAGTTGAAGACGTAGTCGCTGTTGCGATCGCGCGCCAGATCGGCGTACTTGACCGCCCCGATCCCCACCCGCCGGGCAATCTCGCGCTTCTGGCCCTCCGTGAAAACCGCGCGGGCTACGTCTTCTCCTTCGTCCCTTCGTCCCTCCGTCCCTTCGTCCCTCTGCTTCAGCAGTTCATACGCCCGCTTCTCTGCCTCGTCGAGCAGCTCGCGCAGCCTGACGTTCTCGCCCTCGCGGGTCTTGAGCGGCCGGCGGTTCGCGCCCAACACGCTGCCGAAAGTAGCGTGTTCGAGCTGCACGTCATCCCCGGCCCAGCCGATGGCCCGCGCCGCGGCAAACAGCATCTGAAAATGCAGCTTCTGGCGGGCGTCGGTCACGTAGATGAGCCGTGTCGCGCCCAGCTCCTGGATGCGGTAGCGCAACGCTGCCAAGTCGGTGGTCGCGTACAGGAACGCCCCGTCGGACTTCTGGATGATCATCGGCAGCTCGTCGCCGTCCGGCTTCCTGAAGCGCGGCCCGCCCTGCTCGTCGTAGAGGAAGACACACTTGGCCCCCTGGTCTTCACGATACTCGGCATATGGGCCGGCAGGCCGCGCCTGTTCGCCGCGGGTCAGCTTTTCGCGCACCTCATCGACGACCGGGGCCAAGCGCTCGTTGTAGAAGCTCTCGCCGCGAACGTCCTCGTCTTGCAGCAGGACGTTCAGTCGCTGATAGGCGTCTGTAAACGCGTGTCGGCTTTGCGCGCAGATTCGTTCCCATACCTGCCGGGCTTCCGGATCGCCCGACTGCAGCGCGCCGACGGACTGCCGGGCGACATCGGCGAAAACTTCGTCGCTCTTGAACCGCTGTTGCGCAGCCCGATAGTCGTCCTCGATCGCCTGCAACACGTCGTCATGCGTTTCGACCGTCGGAACCGGCTTCTGCTTGTAGGTTTCGATCAGGATGCCGAACTGCGTGCCCCAATCGCCGACGTGGTTTTGCCGGATGACCTCGTGCCCCTCGAACCCGAGCACCCGCGCGAACACGTCGCCGATGATCGTGCTCCGCAGGTGCCCCACGTGCATCTGCTTGGCGATGTTCGGCGAGGAGTAGTCAATGACGACCTTCCGCGGCTTCTCGACCGGCGGCATGCCGAGGCGGTCGAGTCCGAACCCCGAGCGCAAGCGAGGGGCCGCACTCTCATTTGCCGGTGTGCCCGTCGCTCGCGCTCCGGGTTCGGATTCCGGCGGCGCGGAAATCTCCCCCAGGTAGCGTGACAGCGCGTCGTTGCTCAGCCGGATATTGATGAACCCCGGCCCGGCGATCTCCGGCGGCCCGCAGAGGTCGCTCACGTTCAGCTCGGCCACGATCCGCCCGGCGATCTCCCGCGGCTTGGCCTTGAGCGTTTTGGCCAACGACATGGCGACGTTGCACTGATAGTCGCCAAACCGCGCCCCCTGCGCCGGCCGCACCTGCGGGTCGATTTCCCCCGGCGCGACGCCGGCCACCTTCGCCACTGCCGCCGCGAAACGGTCTCTTAGCAGGTTGATCAAGCTGTCATGTTCCATGGCGGGGTTGAGGCTACTGGCGGACCACGGAGCGTGCAAGCCGCGGCGCTGCGCCGTCAGGTGTCGCTCTCACTGGACCGGACCGGCGTGGCAACACGTTTGAGCACCGCCCACGAGCGGCGAGTGAAGAACCGCGCGACGGCACCAACCAAGTAGAGCATCACAACCAATCCGATGCCAATCACTGCGGCGGCGAGCAGGGGGCTCGGGACATCTATCCACGGGATCGACACTGCCGCCACCAGGAATCCAACAGCCAGACCCAGCCCGATCGCGACTCCCAAGGATGTCAGCACGTGCCAGTGCAGGAGCGCGACATGCCAGCTCGCGCCCGCTCCGCAGCGCGCCCGGAACCAAATCGCCCCGATCGTCCAGATGACACCTCCGCCCAGGATCAGCGCAGCGCCGGCCGGTGAATAGACGCCGAACCCCGCCAGCCCGATGACTGCCACCACCAGGCCCACTATGCATATATAGGCGGCTGCTTCGACGCCGGCCGCCCGCTGCTCGATGTACTTCTCGGCCATCTCACGCAAGCTTGCACGCGGAAACGAGTCCCCGCACTCTGGGCACCGGATCGGATCCCCCGACAGACCACGGAGGTTGTAACCGCAATTGAGGCAATACAGATCGAAGTCCAGCGGGGCGGCGGAATCAGCGGCCCTACGGTCTTCGGCGTCGGACATGGGCGTAGTCTACGGCAAGGCGACGCCGCCGGGCGGCCTCAGCGAGTCCCACAGGGACGGTTGAGAGTAGCCCAGGGCGCGAGCCCTGGGTAAGCAGGTCGCCCACGCATCCTTAGCCCCGGAGGGGCGGCAGAGGCGTGGACCGAGTTCGTCTCTGCCGCCCCTCCGGGGCTTGAAGGAAGGGCTGGGACGCGCTCCACGGGCTCACGCCCGTGGCTACTTTCATTCGCCCCTGCGGGGCTATCGAGTTTAGCTGGCCCGGCAGGAGCCTCGCCCTCCCGCGTCCCAAGTATAACAACGCCGCAGCCGATGGTTCAGCAGTTCCCTGTTTCAGACGCGGCCCAGCCGCTCCAGCACACCGCGGATCAGGATCGGCCAGGCGATGGTCGCGTCGGCGCGCACCTCGGCAAAGCGACCGCCCTCGCTGGGCGGAACGAACTTGCCCCACGACACCCCCTCGGAGTATGTCGCCCCGGAAAGCCCACCCCAGTGCACCGGCTCGGGACAGATGCGTACCGCGTAGCGAAAACGACACATGCCGCCGACCTTCCCGTCCGTCCGGCGATGAAGGATCTCGGCCACCGGTCCGATCTGCTGCCCCCAGTTCCGCGGCACGCCGCCGCCGATCGTGAAGATCCCCAGCCGCTCGGCAGCGCTGACCCGCCGGAAGTAGTCGTCCATGTCGCGCAGCGGATCGAAGCGGACCGGCTTCCAGCCACGTTGCGGAGCGAGCAGGTTGTACGTGTAGACGTCGATGCCCAGCTCGCTGTCGGTGAACGCGGGCACGTAGACCGGCACGTCCTTCGCGGCGGCCGATTGGAGAATCCCGCGACCCTCGTGCTTGCTGCGCAGGTGCTCGCCCAGCCGATGAGTGAACTCGAAGCTGCCGAACGGCGTATCGGCCGGCATGCTCTGGAGCGCCGCGTAGCTGGTGGCCTCGGCCACGTCGAGGTTCTTCTCCAGCTCGAGCGTGTCGTAGACGCGGGCATAGCCGGCGTCGTAGAGCTTCTTGTCACTCCAACTCGGGTCGTGGCGGAAATGCGTATGGCCGGTCTGCTCGATCAGCCCGTGGCACAGCAGCGCCCCGGTGCTGATGACCGCGTTGAGCAGTCCCTGATCGATCATCTCGGTCAGCAGCAGGCCCATCTTGGCGATCGTCATCGCCCCGGCGAACGTCCCCACGACAAAGCACTTGGGATCGGTCACCATCTCATGGAGCACGTCGGCGGCCTGGCCTAAGCTCCGTCCGCCGAACGCCGTCCGCGACATCTGCTCCAGCATCTCCGAAAAGCTGCCGGCCTTGAGCACATCCAGCGGCTCGAGCGGCTTGAGATCGTGGCACCACCCGTCGCCGTGGTCCTTTTCACTCCGCGCGAGCGCTTTCTCCGGGTCGTTCGTCATCGGCAACACCTCGCTGTGGTTGTCCGAGCCGAAGGTGCAGCAGCCGACCTCCGCGTCGGCCGTAGGAATTCAATCGATCGGCGAGCACCCAACGGCCGGGACAGAGCCCCGGCCGCTACGCTGACTTGAGCATCGAGCGCAGCACGGTTTGCAGCACGCCGCCGTTGCGGTAGTAGTCCACCTCGACCGCCGTGTCCACCCGGCAACGAACGGTGAACTGGGGCTTCCTGCTCGTCTCCGGGTGCATAGCGACGACCTGCAAGTCCTGAAGCGGCTTGAGGTCGTCGTTCAGGTCCGGCAGATCGAAGACCTCGTGGCCGGTCAGACCCAGCGACTCCCGCGTTTGCCCGTCCTGGAACTGTAGCGGCAGTACGCCCATGCAGACCAGGTTCGTGCGGTGGATGCGCTCGAAGCTCGTCGCGATGACCGCCTTGATGCCCAGCAGCAGCGTACCCTTGGCGGCCCAGTCGCGCGAGCTACCCATTCCGTAATCTTTACCGCCGAGCACCACCAGCGGCGCGCCTTCCTTTTTGTACTTCATAGCCGCGTCGTAGACGCTCATCTGTTCGCCGGTGGGCAGGTGTACGGTCACACCACCCTCGGTCCCTGGCGCGAGCAGGTTGCGCAGCCGCACGTTGGCGAACGTCCCACGCGTCATGACGCGGTCGTTGCCGCGGCGCGAGCCGTAGGTGTTGAACTCGATAACCTCGACCCCGTGGTCGATCAGGTAGCGTCCGGCCGGCGACTCGGGCGCGATCACACCGGCGGGGCTGATGTGGTCGGTCGTGACACTATCGGCGACCATCACCAGACAGCGCGCACCTTTGATCGGCTGGATCGGCGGCGCCTTGGCCGAAAGATCGACGAAGAACGGTGGTTCCTGGATGTAGGTGCTGTCATCCCGCCATTTGTACACCTCGCCGCTGCCGGACGCGAGCGTACGCCATTCCTCGCCACCCGCGAACACGTCCGCGTAGCGCCGCGTGAACATCTCCGGCGTGACGAACTTGGCGCCGGCGTCATCGATCTCCTTCTGTGTCGGCCAGATGTCACGCAGGTAGACGTCGTTGCCGTTGGTATCTTGGCCGAGCGGTTCAGTAGTCAGATCAATGTCCGTTCTGCCGGCCAGAGCGAACGCGACGACCAGCGGCGGTGAGGCCAGGTAGTTCGCCTTCACACGTAGGTTCACCCGCCCCTCGAAGTTGCGGTTCCCGCTCAGCACTGAGCAGGCCACCAAATCGGCGCTCTGCACGGCCTGGCGGATATGGTCCGGCAGCGGACCGCTGTTGCCGATGCAGGTCATGCACCCGTAGCCGACCGTGTGGAAGCCGAGCTTCTCCAGGTACAGCGTCAGCCCGGCCTGGTCGAGATAGTCTGTGACGACGCGCGAGCCGGGAGCCAGGCTCGTCTTGACCCATGGCTTGACCTTCAGGCCCTTCTCGACTGCTTTCTTGGCCACCAACCCGGCCGCGAGCATCACCGACGGGTTGCTGGTATTCGTGCAGCTTGTGATTGCGGCGATGACGACCGAGCCGTGCTTGAGCGTGCAGCTCGAGCCGTTCCACCTGGCTTCGGCGGAGCGCTCCAGGTCGGCCCCGCTGAGTTCGAAGCCGCGCTGCTTGATCGGCGCCCGTAGCACCTCGTTGAAAGCCGCCTTCATTTGCGACAGCGGGACGCGGTCCTGCGGCCGCTTGGGACCGGCCAAAGACGGCTCGATGGTGCTCATGTCTAGTTCGAGCGTTTCGGTGTACTGCGGATCGGGGCTGTCCGCGGTGCGGAAGAGCCCCTGCTCCTTGCAGTACCGTTCGACCAGGTCGATCTCGTGTTCGGTCCGACCGGTCAACCGCAAGTATGCCAACGTCTGGTCGTCTACCGGGAAGAAGCCCATCGTGGCGCCGTACTCCGGGGCCATGTTGGCGACGAGGGCGCGGTCGGCCAGGCTCATGGCGGCTAACCCTTCGCCGAAGTACTCGACGAACTTCCCGACCACCCCGTGCGCCCGCAGCATCTCGGTAACGCGGAGCACGAGGTCGGTGGCGGTCGCCCCTTCGGGCAGCTTGCCGGTCAGCCGGAAACCAACCACCTGCGGAATCAGCATGTAGAGCGGCTGCCCGAGCATGGCGGCCTCGGCTTCGATGCCACCCACGCCCCAACCCAGTACACCCAGGCCGTTGATCATGGTGGTATGGCTGTCGGTGCCGACCAGCGTGTCGGGCAACGCGATGGGGCGTCCGTTCAATTGGCGGCGTACGACGACTTTCGCCAGGTACTCAAGGTTGACCTGATGGATGATGCCGGTGGCGGGCGGGACGACGCGGAAGTTGTCGAGCGTGTTTTGCCCCCAGCGGAGGAACTCGTAGCGCTCGCGGTTGCGGTGGAATTCGAGGGCGAGATTCAGCTTCACCGCGTCGGGCGTGGCGAAATGGTCGGTGTTAGCCGAGTGGTCGATGATCAGGTCGGCGGGGATCTGCGGGTTGATCCGTTTCGGGTCGCCGCCCAGCCGCTGCATTGCCGAGCGCAGCGCGGCGAAATCGACCAGGGCCGGCACGCCGGTGAAGTCCTGCAGGATGACGCGTGCCGGAGTGAACGGGATTTCTCCCGCAGTCGATGCGTCCGCGCGCCAGCCGGCCAACGTACGCACGTGGTCCTCCAGCACGCTGAAGCCGTCCACGTTGCGTAGCACGGCTTCCAGCAGCACCTTGATCGAGTAGGGCAGCTTGCCGACGTTCCCGACGCCGGCCTTCTCCAACGCGTCGAGGCGGTAGATGTCAACGTCGCCGCCTTTGGTTTTCAGCGTTACCCGTGTTCCGAAGCTGTCTTTGCTTGCCGTCATCGTCACCGTTCTCCCTCTAGTCGCGCCGCGCGTGGCGGCCGTGTGAACATCCGCGGGATCGTCGATCGAACTTGGCAATTTACTCGAAGCTGGCGAACAAATCGACGGGACCGGCGCGGACGCCTATCCGCGGACGGTTGCTTCTAGGACCCCGGCAAGTCCAGTTTGCCGGTCAGTTCGGAGGCGTGCGACAGGCCGCGTTCATCCAGGTACGCCGACAGCCCGTCGGCGATCTTGAGCGGGATCGTCGGGTCGATGAACAGGGCGGTGCCGACGGCAATCGCGCTGGCGCCGGCCAGGAAGAACTCGACCGCATCACGTGTGTCCTGGATGCCGCCCATGCCGATGATCGGGACATTCGCCGCGCGGGTGACGTCGCGGTAGACGCGGTGGACGTTGTACAGCGCCAGCGGCTTGATCGCCGGACCGCTCAGCCCGCCGGTCACGTTCGCCAGCATCGGCTTCCAGGTCTTGGTGTCGATCGCCATGCCGCAATAGGTGTTGATCAGGCTGAGCGCGTCAGCGCCCCCGTCGATCGCCGCCCGGGCCAGCGCCGAGATGTCCGTCACGTTCGGCGTGAGCTTGACGACCAGACAGCCGCGTCTGACCACTTCACGGACCGCCCCGACCAACCGCCTCAGCAGGTTCGGATCCGTCCCGAACATCAGCCCGTCGGCGACGTTCGGGCAGGAGACGTTGAGCTCGATGCCGGCGATGCAGTCATAGCCATCCAGTGTGCCGGCTACCTCGACGTAGTCCTCCACGCTGCCGCCGGCGACGTTGGCGAACACGGTCGTCGGCATCGTCTCGATATAGGGGATCTTCTCGTCGATGAAGCGGCGCAGGCCGACATTGGCCAGGCCGATCGCATTCAAGAGCCCCGCGCGAACCTCGACGATCCTCTCCGGCTCGTTCCCCGGCCGCTCGTTCAGTGTTACGCTCTTGCCGACAAAGCCGCCCAGGCACCGGTAATCCAGCACGTCGGCATATTCAGGCCCGTAGCCGCAGGTCCCCGAGGCAGTCAGCACCGGGTTGCGTAGTTTCACGCCGGCGAGCTGGGTTTCGAGCCGCGGATCGTTGGCCGACTGGGCGTTTCTGCTCATGTCCGCAGCATGGACGTGTTCTCGGACGTTGTCAACGCGGCACGCCTCGGCCGCTTCCCCGCCGCAATAAGCCTTCACGGCAATCAAGCCGATGAAACATCGGACCTGCGCGCCGGGTTGTCACCCACAGGTGTTTTCGCTTGTCCGTGCGGCCCGGAGTGAGTTCACAGGCGGTCTGCGCATGGAACTGGCGGACAAACTCTACGACTGGCTCGCCCAAGGCCCGACGCCGGAGTGTGATCGCACGCTGGCGGCGGCACTCGCGCACGCCGAGCCGCCCTACTTCGACCGCATCGTGCAGGTTCTCTTGAAACGCGCCCATGAGGTCTCCTGGGCCGGGCTGATCGGGCACTACGCCCGTCTGTCACCGGCGACCCGCCGCGAGCTGCTCGCCAACGACAAGCTCATGCAGGCCGGCATCGCAACCATGGTGAGGTCGGGCTCGGTTGAGATACGGCGCAACGCGCTGGCGGCCCTGCAGGACTGTCTCAGCCCGCGCCTGGCGTACCTGCTGACGGACGCGCTGCACGACGAATCCCGCGAGGTGCGCGACAGCGCCGCTCGCGTGCTACGCGAGACCGCGGGAGCCTTCCTGGACCGTCTCCCGCCGACGAGCCAAACGGACCCCGCCGCCGTCGCCGAGTACCAGGCAGAGCGTGAGCGGCTCGTCCGGGCGCTGAGCGACGCCCTGCGCACGTTCGATGTTCACTTCCGCGTCGAGGCCGTCGAGGCCGCCTTGTGGTTCGCTGACGACCTCGGGCTCCTACTGTGGGAGACGCTGAGCAACTCCCGCTCGCGCTGCGGCTACGTCGTGGGCGAGCGTCTGGAATCGTGGACCCATCCACGGCTGGCCGCGTTCCTGCTGCTGGGACTGACCCGCCCCGAGTGGCGACCGAGAACCCATCCGCTCCTGCACAGGTGGTCAAAGCCCGCCGAGATCACCGCCCTGCTGCGACACAGCACCCTGCTGGCCAGGCCGGGGATTCGGCGTGCCCTGTCAGGCCTCAAACTTCCGTGGCCTAGGCAACTCGATACTTGGATGTCGGCAATCCCCGCCGACCTCCGCGCGCGTGTGCCCGAATGGGTGTGTTGCCTGGGTTACGACGACGATGAGAAGGCGCGCTTGCTGTCCAAGTGGCTCTTCTCGGCCTCGTCCGACGTGCACCGGGCGGCGGTCTACGCGCTCGCCACGCTCGACAGCGAGGCCGTCCTTGCCAAGCTCAAGTCCATCGCCGCGAGCGATCTGCCGCTGGCCACGTTTGCGCGCTGGTATCTTGCCGGCCGGCAGAGCGGTCTGAGTTGCTCGAGCCCGGCGGTTGTCGATGCCCACCTGTCCGCGAAGCAGCGCGCTATGGTAACGACCATGCCCGGCCAGCCTGACGCTCCCGAGTTTGCCAAGCTGTGGCAGGTCTGCCGCCGGACGGCCCCGCACATCGACCACGCCGTCGTGCAGACCCTCCGGGAGCACCTGGACGCTTGGCGTCCGCAGTTGACGGCCTACTTGCAGTCGTCGGACCTGCGGGACCGCGTGCTGGTGCTGTGGATTCTGAGCACGGACGAGCGGCTGCGCCGCGTCCGACAGGAATTTCACGTGCTCGTGAACGACCCCGTCGCGGGCATCCGTCAGGCGGCGAAAGCGATCCTGCGGTCGCTGCCGTCGGGGGCCATCTTGACGCAAGCGACCCCACGACCGGCTGCGGAACTGATGCCGGCCCGGCAGGCGGTGCTGGAGATCCTCTACCGCGCGTTGGTCCACCAAGCGGGCAGGCTAGGGGCGGAAGCCCTCGCGGACCTGACCCGACTGCTGCGGCTGATCCACGGGCAGCCTGAGGGTGCCACAGGCGGCGTGCGTCAGGTCGCGGAGCGTGTCCGATGAACCTGCTCATGGTCTACACCGCGGCTGCCGGCCCGCTGGCGCTCACCGACCCACTCCAGTCGATTCGCAACGCCCTGAACGCCGGACCGAGAACCGATGAGATCCTGATGGTCCTGGCCGGCGCCGTCCTGCTCATCGGCGTCATTGCCGTCTGCAGCCGGTACAGCAATCCCCAGAATCGCTCCAAAGTCCAGCGACGGGTCGACATCTTCAGACAGGCCGTGGAGCTGCTCGGGTTGAACGATCAGGAGCGCGCGGACGTGAGCGCGGTTGCCAAGCACACCGCCCTCAGCTCCCCGGCCTCGCTGCTGCTCTCGCCAGCGAATCTGGCGGCCGCCGCTGAGCGAGCCCTACGCCGGATGCCCAACCCCGAGTTGCGCCCGCGCCTGGACCGTTTGTCGCTGAAGCTCTTCGGCGTCCCCTTGCCGGACACCGGGGCCGCCCGGGCCGAGGAGTGCTGAAGCCCGTCCACAGCGACGGACACGCCGGCTCGGATCATCCGCAATCCCCCGTCGCTCTTGGTGTATGATAAGGGCCGGCGCAGGTGTTCTGCGTGTGCGGTCGGCGTGCGATCAGGCCGCCGAGCCAGGCGATCGTTTCTCGGGAACCCGGACGCCGCCCAAGCGTCCAATTCCATGTCCGAGGCATTGTGAATCGAGCTGCGAGCGACGCTGGAGTCAAGGACGCCGAACTCGTCCGTCGGGCGCAGGGTGGTGACGCGGCGGCGTTCGCGGCGTTGGTGTCGCGCTATCAGGATCGCTTGTACAACACATGTTATCGGATGTGCCACAACCACGCGGACGCGCTGGATGCCACGCAGTCGGTCTTTCTAAAGGCCCTCGAAGCGCTCCCGGGCTTTCAGGCCCGCTCGAGCTTCTTCACCTGGCTGTTTCGGATCGCGGCCAATCTGATCATCTCGCAGCGCCGCGCCCGACGCCGACGACCGACCGTCACGCTCCACGAGCCCGACCCGGACGGGCATGACCGCGAGCTGGCGGCCCCGCGCGAAGACGATCAGCCGGCGTCGCAACTCGAAAAAAAGGAATCGCACCGCCGCCTGCGGGCGGCCCTGGACCGCTTGGACGACGAGTTTCGTATGGTCGTAGTGCTCAAGGACATCGAAGGCATGGACTACGCCACCATCGCGCAGATTATCGCGGCCCCGCTCGGGACCGTAAAAAGCCGCCTGCACCGCGGCCGCCTAATGCTGCGCGCTATGCTCTGCGAACAGGAGCCCCAACGTGGCCGCTCCCGAGTGTGACGAATTCGGCGAAGACCTCTCCGCCTACCTGGACGGCGAGCTGCCCCAGCAGCGCGCCGCCGAGCTTGAGCAGCATTTGCTCGGCTGCGACTCGTGCCGGGGGACGTTCGAGCAGCTCCGCAATGTCGCCGAACGCCTCGCCGAGCTCCCGCACGTGCGCGCCCCGGACGAGCTCACTGCGGCAATGCGGCGGGCGGCCGAACGCCAGGTGCTCCTGGAGGTCCGCACGCCTCGCGCCGAAACCCGTGTGTGGAAGCTGTTTGCGCGCGTGAGCGCCTCAGCAGCACTGATCGCGGCTTGCATGTTCGCCGGCTGGCAGGTCTACGAGCGGATGCAAGAACCCTCCGTGCCCCTGACCGAGCACCGCTTAGCGGAAGCAGCCAAAGGTGAGCCTCTGTCGAAGGAATCCATCGGACGGGGGATGCGTTCGCTCGATGTGGCTCAGGCCAAGCCGGTTGAGCAGCCCACCGGTGCCGTCAAACCCGCGGCGCCAGCCCTTGCGCGAGCAGACAAGACGAAGGGTGTCGAAGCGGAGGTACCGACCGAGGCGTATCCGGACGTCTCCGCCCGCGAGCACCTCGCTGCCGTTGAGAGCGACTTTCAGCTTGGCCTCACTGATGTGCCGGTGGCCGCAACCACCGCGGCCACGATCGACGTGTTCGTCACGCCCCAGGATCCGCAGCAGGCCATGGCCGTGCGTGGCACCCTCGCCGCGTGGCAGAAACCGGTCGGCATTGAGCTAGATGCCGGCAAGCGCGGCAGCGTGGAACGATACGCCGGCGGCGCGCCGGCCGCGCGTGTGCCGGTCGTGCGCGCCGGCCGCGCCGGCGTGGCGGAAACCGTCGATCGTCGAGAATTCGCTTTCGAACTCACGGCCGCTGAGGCGAACGAGTTGATCGAGCAGCTCGAGCAACAGGCCCCGCGGCAGGTGCTCCTACGGTACGCCGACATGCAGCGCGTACAGCAAGCTGCTGAACGGGACGAGCTTGATCGTCTGGCCGAACGAGGGCTTGCTGATGAGCTTGGTCGCCCGGCAGCGGCTCCGGCGGCGGACGCCGAGGAGGAGGGGCAACCGGGGGCGCTCGGCCTATTCGGCGCCGGAGCCGGGGCCCGTAGGGTCGCGCCGGCGGAAAAACTCAGGCCCCGATCACCCGCCGGGAAGCAGGAAGAGATGGGAGAGCGGCGCGGACGTGGCCGCGGTGGGGAGCGCCGCGCCCCCGCCAAAGCGGCCAAGAAGGACGAAAAGGCCGCCACGGCGCAACGTGGTGTCGCTGCTCGCATGCCAGCAGCGCCGGCGGCGCTGGAGGGACGTAGGCTGGGCGCTGCCGCCGGCGAAGACAAGGGCAAGCGCGCTCCCGAGCGTGCTGCCGAGGTGATCGCCGCGCCCGCTTCGCAGCCGCTGGCCGCGGGCGAACAACCTGCCACACTGCCCACCCAAGCCGAGCAGTGGCGCGCGACGGTGGCCCAGGTGCGCGACCAGCTTGGGGAGCTGTTGCTCGGCACGTTCATGCGTGCGGCTGCGGAGGCCGCCCCGCCGCCCTCCGAACCGCCCCCGTCGCAGCCCGTCACCGTGCGGGTGATGTTGCTCCCCCTGCCGCAGGCAGAACCTGCTGAGCCTGCAACGCGCCCAACTCGAAAGTCATCCAGTGCGGAATAGCCGCGCCGCGCGCGGGCCATGGGGATACGACTCGGCCCGTGCTCGCCGACGCGGGGCAGGCGCGATCGGCAGGCAGCCTCGCCAACGGCGCTGGAGCCGCTTGCTCAGGATCGGCAGCCTAAGGCCACTGCTTTCATGATCTTCGCTTGACACAAGTCGCGTTGTGTGCCTGACTT
>CAZNFA010000040.1:0-44523 GCA_964572345.1 uncultured Planctomycetales bacterium | reverse complement strand
ACGGCGACGGCGTGGGCGACCTGGCCGTGGGGGCATCCGAAGATGACGACGGGGGGCCGTACGGCGGCTACGGTGCGGTGTGGGTGCTGTTCCTCAACGCCGACGGCACGGTGAAGTCGCACCAGAAGATCAGCGCTACCGAAGGCGGCTTCAACGGGGTCCTGGATGATCATGGCAACTTCGGCTACTCGCTGGCCCCGCTGGGCGATCTCGACGGTGATGGCGTGGCAGACCTGGCCGTGGGGAACGTACAGGATAACGACGGGGGCTCGTTCCGTGGTGCGGTATGGGTGCTGTTTCTAAACACCGACGGGACGGTCAAGTCGCACCAGAAGATCAGCGACACCGAAGGCGGCTTCACCGGCATCCTGGATAATGGGGATAGGTTCGGCAGCGCGGTGGCCTCAATGGGTGATCACGACGGCGACGGTGTGGGCGATTTGGCTGTCGCGGCATTTGAGGATACCGACGGGGGCGACGGCCGCGGTGCGGTGTGGGTGCTGTTCCTCAACACGGACGGGACGGTCAAGTCGCACCAGAAGATCAGCGATACCGAAGGCGGCTTCACAGGGATCATGGACGATTGGGATTATTTCGGCTGGTCGGCCGGCTCATTGGGTGATCTCGACGGGGACGGCGTGGGCGACCTGGCCGTCGGTGCAGTCGGGGATGACGACGGGGGGAACATGCATGGTGCGGTGTGGGTGCTGTTCCTCAACACCGACGGCACGGTCAAATCGCACCAGAAGATCAGTGATATCGAAGGCGGCTTCACCGGTGTCCTGGATAGGGACGATTGGTTCGGATATTCGGCGCCCTCGCTGGGCGATCTCGACGGCGATCACGTAGCCGACCTGGCCGTGGGGGCAGCCGGCGACGACGACGGGGGCGCCCAACGCGGTGCGGTGTGGGTGCTGTTCCTCAACCCCGACGGGACGGTCAAGTCCCACCAGAAGATCAGCGCCACCGAAGGCGGCTTCACCGGCGTCCTGCGTGATAACGATTGGTTCGGCACCTCGACGGCCTCGCTGAGCGATCTCGACGGCGATGGCGTGGGCGACCTGGCCGTGGGGGCACGCGGCGATGACGACGGCGGCGTCAACCGCGGCGCGGTGTGGGTGCTGTTCCTCGACGGCGTCCCCGCCTGCCCCGGTGACATCGACGGCGACGGTGACACCGACCACTCGGACCTGGGTGAGCTGCTTGCGGCCTGGTGCACGCAGGAGGGTGACCCCAACTGGAACCCGGATGCAGACTTGGACGGCGACGGCCACGTGGGTCATGGTGACCTCGGCATCCTGCTGGCCGACTGGGGCTGCAGCGTCGGGCCCTGACCTCCTGTGCGCCCGCTGCCAACGGCCCTGGAAATCGGCGACGCGACGCCCGAGCGCCCCTCTGAAGCTCCAGCCAGATGAAAGCGGGACATACTAACGGGAGTGGAAATGGTTGAACGTCATGCTGAGCGAAGCGAAGCATCTTGCCGCCTTCTCAGGCAGATTCCTCGCTGCGCTCGGAATGACAACGTTCAACATTTCCCGCTCGGAGTAATAATACTCTTTTTCGGCCCGGCGGACGCCGTCAGGGAGACGTCACGGTTCGTATGTGAAGTTCACGTGCTGCACGCCGTGGCAGGTCAGCGTGCATGAGCCCCGGAAGCGGCCGGAGTCGACGTAGAAACGTTCGCCGCCGACGATCGAGATGTCGAAGTTGATCAGGTGAGCGTTCTGCGCGGAGCCGCCGCTGACGCCGTGCGGAGCGTGACAGGCGCTGCATGGCGAGCGCCCGCGGACTACGTGGGTTTGGTGATACACGAAGCTCTCATTGGCGAGGATCGAGTTGCGGTCGTGGCAGCGATAGCAGAGGGCATAGGCTTGCGGCGACTCGCTGGTGAAGTCGCGTGTCTCATAGCGCGCCGCGAGGAGGTAGTCAAAGCGGGAGCCGTGCGGACCGTTGACTTGCGTGCCGCCGAAGCCGATCGCATCCGGATCGTTGTGGCAATCCTGACAACTGATGAGCAGGCGCGTGCGGTACTGCGGCAGTAGGCTGGGGACCTCGCCGGTACGCCGGCTGGCAAACGCCACGGGATGGGCTGACGCCGCGGTCGGGAGGAACTGCCGGCGGACATTGCCGCCCGAATCCCGCTGTCGCACAATTCGGTCGGGGACAATCACCGGCTGGTCGGCGTGACAGCGGAAGCAGACCTCGTAATAGAGCCGCGCTTCGGGAACCGGCAACCCGGCCAGCGTGACGCCGGGCACGTTTCGCATCGCCGGTGGAATCAGCGTGCCCTGACCAGCCACGGGCAACGGGCCTCGCAGCACGTTCGCTGCCACCGCGTGGGGGTTGTGGCAGTCGGTGCATTCGACGGTTCGCGAGAGGCGCAGGCGGCGTTCGGGCGGACGGGGGTGCTCGAATAGCCGATTGATCCGGTGCCCCGAGCGCTGGTTGATGACGCGGAGGATGTCCCGACCCCCGATGCCGTCGTGACAATTGAGGCAGAGCTGCGAGGGTCGATCGTACAGTAGCTGGTCGCGCCGCGGGGCACTGTGCGGAAGGTGACAGGACCGACAGGCGTTATCTGCCATCGAGCGATACGGGAGTGCTTCGCCACTGGTGGCCGTCGCCGGCACGCTGCGCGGGCTTAGCGCATGGGAACTGTGCCGCCAGCCGTCCATTGCATGGCAGGTAATGCACAACGCGCCTTGGCGCTCGGTGATCCGCAGGAAGTTGCCGAGCTCGTTGTTGTGCGGATCGTGGCACGCAGCGCACTCCAGCTCGCCGCGCCTACCGAGCTTGATCCGGTGGTCAACCAGCTCCGGCGGCCTGATCTCCGGATCGCGGTTCGAGAGGGCCCGGTCGTACCGCAGACCGATCGGGTGGTCGTCGGACAGGTCGTTCGTGAGATTGGCGGGGCCCGAGGGAATGTACGGGTGCGTCATCAGGATCGGATCGGTGGGCGGCCGATGCAGTGTCAGCCCCAGTGCAATGCTCCCGTCATGACAGCTCAGGCACAGCTTGCTGGCGGCACCCGGCTGGTCGATGCGGGCGTCCGTGGTTCTGCTGGCGTAAATGCGGTAGTGCGTAGTCGGATTGTGCCGATTCCACAGTGGCGCCGCCGGTGAAGCGTTGTGCGGCACGTGGCAGAAGATGCAGACGCGGCTTTCGTCGATAGCACGGATCGGCCCGGGCCCGAATGTTGACAAATCATGCTTCGAATTAACGACGCGCTCGTCGGCCAAAGCCGAAGGCAGCCCCAATAACAGGCACAACAGGACCATCACTAGCGCTACCATGACGCGTCCTCCGGCAAGTATTGGAACACCTGGACGCGACGATTGTAGCTGTCCGCGATCCAGATGCGATCCTGATCATCGATCGTGATCCCGGAAGGCAGCGAAAACTGCCCGGGACCCTGCCCCGCTTGCCCGAGTGCCATCAACAGACGCCCGTCACGATCGAAGATCTGGACGTTCTCGAACTGGTTGTCAAGCACATAAATGTGCCCCTCGGAATCGACGGCCACGTCGCGCGGCCGCGAGAAGTCACCCGCGCCATCCCCCTTCCGCCCGAACACGACCGTCGGCCGACCTGCGTCATCGAATACCTGCACGCGGAAGTTCATCGCGTCGGCGACAACGAGGCCGACCGTCGGATGCGCAGTGACGGCGGCCGGGAAGTTGAACTGTCCGGGCGCGCCGCCGCGCTCTCCCATTCGCTGCCCCAATTGTTGCAATCCCTCGCACGCGAAACATGCGTGGGCCGCTGCATCGAGCAGCCAGAGCACGTGCCGCGTCTGATCCCACGTCGCCGCCACCGGGGCCGAGAGTTCGGGCCAGCGTTTCGTGGCTCGCCACGTGCCGTCAAGATCGAACACGTCGATGGCGGCACGCCCGCGATCGACAACGACGAGCTGGTCTGTGCCCGTGATCGTGAGGTCAATCGGGACTCGGAGCGGATCGGTCGGCGAGCCCGAAATCACCAGGTAGCGGCGGTCAGCCAGATCCAGCACGTGTACCACGGCCAAGCCGGTATCCGCGACAAACACGCGCTCGCCGGCCACTGCCACTGCAGCCGGCCGCGAAAATGCACCCAGCGGGCGCGGTCCGGCAACTGCCGCCCGCAACGCGTCCCAACCGCTCGGCTTCGCGCCCAGGCTCGCCTCGCCCCGCAACTCGCCAACGTAGCGAATCCGCGCCCGATCGGGCGGCTGGGGCCACACCATCGGCGGCGATATCTCGGGAAAGATCGCTCCCGGCGTGCTGCGACAGCCGGCGACCGTCGCCGTGGTCACCAGCATCAGGGTGGCTCGAGCCGCGATCACCTGGTGTTCCTCGCGATCAGCGGAATCTCACGCTTGAGCTTGAGCCAGACCGCCAAGCCGTCGTCGCTCGAGTCCGGCAGATCCAGCACATCGTATTCAGCTTCGAACCGCAGGGAGAAGTAGCCCAGCTTCCACTCCAGCGCCCCCGTCAGATCCACCCCGCGCGTGATCCCGTACAACGAATCGTCCTCGTACCGGTACATGGCCCCGGCGTTGACCTCAAGACCCCGTGCGAGCATGTAGCGATACGAGGCACCCAAGTCGAGCAGCGTCGTGCTGCGCGGCGCGAGGCCGTCAGACCCGTCGAACCAGAACCGCGAGAGCGTGGCCTTGCCGTCGAGCTGGTGTTGGGCATTCTGCCACAGTACGACGTCGCCGTTGAAATGCATCGCCTGGTACGGATCGATCGTATCGTCGTGGAATTCATACTCGAGGCCGGCGGACCACAGCTTTTGGCGGTACGTTGCGCCGACGCGATGCCGATTCACATTCCGGGCCCGGAAGCGCAGATACCGCGGCTCATCAATGTCTTCGTCCTGGACCGAGGCGGCGTAATACGGTGTGAGTCCGAACTTGAAGTCCTGCTGGACCCGCAAATCGATCCGGTCGCGACTGATGTCATAGTCCCGGGACACGCGGTACGTGTAGCTCACCAGGACCGTCTGGCGGTCGGCGATCTGCCCGGTCGGCACGCGTCGCAGGGCCATGTAGCGGCCGAGCGGTATCGCGATATAGTCCCGACCCGGCAGATATGTCCGCGTACGATTGACGTCCGTCACGACCAGACTGAACAGATCGATGTCGTTCTTGGCCAAATACGCTGGCAACGGGTCGCGGAAGGTCACAGATTCCGCGATTACGATGCCGCGCCGCGCGCCGTCGTCGGTATCCGTGGCCACATGGTTGTATGACAGGTTGGCCGAGAAGCGCCCCAGCGGGTTGTCGCGACTGAAGGACACATTCGCGATCCCACCCGATTCGCTAAAGTCCGCGTTCTCGTCCGCGCTTTGCCGCAACCCATAAAGTTGCAGCGAGCTGACCAGCGTTTCGCCGAGTTGATGCGTCACTCCGGCCTCGCCGCGCCACGTTCGCGTGGTCAGCTCCTGAAACGACTCGCGCAGGAATTGGGCGGCGTAGTTGGTCGAGAGCGAACCGCCATGCTGCAACCGCAGCCGGGTGGACGCCTCGACGGTGTCGCGCGCCAAGTCACCGGTTTCATCTTGAAAGCGGGCCAGCGTCTCCAGCGAGCTTCGCCCGTCCCGCCCGAAACGCAAGATATGGTTGAGCGTGAGGTAGTTCCGGGTTGTGTCGAAGCGCGTGTCGCCGCCCGAATACTGTTCGCGCCGGTCGTCGTATTGATACTCCAGTCGTAACGAGTGCCGGTCACTGATCTGCCAAGTGCCCTCATAGCGGAAGGTGTCGCGACCGCGCTGCTCGTCATCGATCAGATTGCGCGTTCGGCTCGTCAGTTCGTCCCAGACGTGCTCAAAGGTGAACCGCATGGGAAAGATGCGGTGATTGACGAACAGGCCGGCCCCGTACTTTTCCAGTGTCCGGTCCAGACTGGGCTGAAATGCCCGCGGGATGCGACTGTCCAGCCGGGTCGCGTAGGCATTGGCGGAAACCACTCCGCGCGGCAGCAGCGTGAAGTTCAGGTCATATTCCAGCAGGTCACCGTGCGGGTCCTCACGCAGATCGGGACCGGGGCCGGTCTCGGAGAACCGCTCCTGCGTCAATCCCCAGCGACCGGCGAAGTCGAACAGCAACAGACGCTCATCAACGACCGTGCCGGAGGCGTGCAATCCGACGGTCTCCTCAAACCGCCGGGCGCGATTGGACTGCCGATAGCGTCGTCGAAACGGGGTAGTGATGTCGAAGCGCGTGTTGTGCTGGTCGTAGGCGCCCTCGAATCCCAGGTCGAGTGATAGCTGGTCAAAGTCCAGCAGTGATTCGAGGCGCCGGGGTTGATCGGCGGGCTTCGACGTCACACCCGTGTCCGCCTGCACCGGCCGGCTGGTCGCGGCCTGAGACGGGCCGGACTCGGCGGCGCTTGGTTGTGAGGCGGGCACATCCGCGGGTGCGGCTACAGCGAGCACGCAGGCCGCACCCAGCAAGCTGCCAGCAACAACGAAGCTTCGCATCATCTGAATGAGCTGCAAGATGCCCGCCGACCGCCAGCGGGATTCGCAGACCTAAGGTTACCGGGCCTGGCGTTCGGTGTCCAACCCTTGAGCGGGCACTTCCCAGATACGGCTGTCCTTGATGGCATCATACGTACGTGTTTTCCCTGTAATCTAAGGGTTTCTGGCCATTGTGACAGGAGCGCCCGACGGCGGCAGGAGCAACATTGGCACGATGGAGCGGCCAAACGGGCGGGATCCGCGGTCAGGAAGCCGTTATCGCTTGAGTCAAGCGGCTTCATGCGGCAGGATGATGATCGAAACTCCGGTAAATGGGAAATCTCTGTTCAGAGGAGGTCGACGGAGAACAAGAACAGCTAACTTACCCGGCTCGGCGTGCGATTCCAAGCAGATGGCCACGCCGAACACGACAAGCTTCAAAGGGCGAGTGAGTTCTCAGCCTCGACCTCCGAGTCCGGCGTGGCGACGAGAACACACAGCCGGTGGTATTCGCGCGCCGTTCGTTGACAGGTTTCTGCGTATCCTGTAGTAACATGCGTACCTGGGCTCGGCCGATGTCACTGGTGCCGTGCCTGCCGCAACCGCGTCATTGTAAAGCGGTCGCGTGGGTTTCTTTTGAGGACCAAGACCCATGACACTTCGCTTCTTGTATTGGACATCCATGATCGGGGTAGTCTTGGCGCTGGCTGGTACCATTGTCGGTTGCACGGACCGGGACCGCTCCCGGCACGGGGCATTGCCGTCATCTTCGACGGCTACCGGCAGCCCCCACGCCATTGAAGCTGTGAAAGGCCACGCCGCGAAACCACTGCATCAGAAGCTCTTTGAGGATCTCGGTCTCGCCGAATACGAGGGAACTGCCGCCAGTTGCCTCATTTGTCACTCCGACCAAGCCCGGGACATTCTGAAAACCGCGCATTGGAGGTGGAAGGGCCCAGTGACCAGCATCGACGGGCTTGAGGGCCAGATGCACGGCAAACGCGACTTATTGAACAATTTGTGAGTGGCCGTCGCCAGCAACGAGGGTCGTTGCACGATGTGTCACCCCAGCTATGGCTGGAAGTCCGATTCCCCCGCCTCTTTCTTCGATAACACCGCTAACATAGATTGCCTCATCTGCCACGACACAACCGGTACGTACAAGAAGCACCCCACGGCCAACGGCGGCGGTGGATCGGCGGCGCTGATAGTTGACGGCGAGCTTACGGTTGTCCAGCCCGCGGACCTAACCGACATTGCCTTCAACGTCGGCACTCCCACGCGGGTGAACTGCCTGGCCTGCCATGCCAAAGCCGGCGGCGACGACAACGTCAAGCACGGCGACCTGTCCACCGATCTGATCGAGCCCACGGAAGACCAAGACGTCCACATGGGTGGTTTGGACTTCAACTGCCAGGAGTGCCACACCGCGTCCCACCACAAGATAGCCGGCACGACGGAGCTGCACAGTGACGAGGGTCAGGCGAGCTGTACGGAGTGCCACAGCGAAACCGAGACACACACAGAAAACGGCCTAGTCGCCTTGTTGCTGAACCGGCATGCCAAACGCATAGGCTGCCAAACATGTCACATTCCAACCTTCTCGCGCAGTCAGGCCACCACGGTCGCGTGGTACTGGAATGAGGCCGGCGAGGACCGGACCGACATCCCGCAGCAGTTCGGCAAGGACACCTACAGCAAGAAGAAAGGCCGCTTCGTGTGGGCCAAGAACGTCACGCCGACGTATCTCTGGTACAACGGCAAGTGGCAGCACAAGGTCGTCAACGCCAACGATACGTATACCGAAGCCGGCACCGCGGCGGACCCGGTCGTCATCGCCGCACCGACCGCGACCATCGCCGATGAGAATGCCAAGATCTACCCGTTCAAGAAGCTGATCGGCCGGCAGCCCGCCGACACCACCAACCAGCGGCTGGTCGTGCCGCACCTGTTCGGCACGGGCCCCGGGCCGAATCCATATTGGGTGAAGTTCGACTGGGGTCTGGCGATCGCGGAAGGGACCGCCTACGCCGGCCAGCCCTACAGCGGTGACTATGGCTTCGTCAACACCGTCAACTACCTGAGCATCAACCACGAGGTTGCGCCCAAGGAGAGCGCTCTGAGATGTGAAGACTGTCACGGCGTCGAGGGATTTTTCGAGGCGCTCGGCTACGACAAAGACCCATTCGGGGATTGATGCCAGGCAGCGGCCGGCACTCGGTCCACACCGGTGGCGCGGCCTGCTGTCTTCTCGCAGAAGCCCCACGGGGCGGCGTGGGGTGTCACTGCCGCGTCAATGATGGCCATGGCCCACCCGCGAACTGCGTCGTTCTCCAGCAGGGAGAGAATACGTCACCGAGTACCCGCCGCAACGCGTCGTTCACATACATAGCTGCCTCACTCAGCCGCTTTGGGCCTCACTACCGTAGACCACGTAATAGACCACCGGAATCACCACCAGCGTAAAGACGGTCGAGACGAACAGGCCGAAGATCAGCACCCAGGCCAGGCCGCTGAAGATCGGGTCGAGCGTGATCGGCCAGGCCGGGGGCATGCCGGTGCCAGCGGTCAGGAAAATCGGACGCAGCCGGTCCGCGCCCCTGGTGATCAGGGCTTCTTTGAGCGACTTCCCCGCATCTACCGCGTGATGAACCAACTCGATCAGCAAGATCGCGTTCCGCACCGCGATCCCCGATAGCGCGATCATGCCGATCATCGCCGTGGCGGCAAAGAAGACCGGTTGAGCGGATTCTACTACTTTCAAACACGCGCGATGTTGTGAGTTCTGGCGAGCGTCGCTATAGTTACAGCCGTGTCGATTGGCCGTATCCGTTGCAGGAGCATGCCAATGACTGCCAGTGGACCGCGCGGCTTACTTCGGTTGCCGCCTCTGGGCCTGGTTGCCCTTCTGACAGCCGGTGCGTTGCTGGCCGCCGGTGGCAGCGAGCCCCGCACGCAGCAAACGACCGCGGCTGAACGGGACTCCAAGCAGACGTCTCAACCGGCGGCAACGTCCGCCGCCGCCACGTCGCAGCCCAGCACCACCGACGCCGCGGATCTGGCCGCCCGTGAGCGCTTGGCCAGCGGCCTGATCGGGAGCAAGCACGACTTCACGGGGAAGGGCGAGAGCGGCCGCGACCTCTGCCTGCCCTGCCACACGCCGCACCTCGACGCCGCGCCACCCCCGCGGCTCGATCGCCGGCCCACGACCACCCAGCCGTTGCGACCGTACCAAAGTACCGAGGTCGAGTTGACCGGCTGGTCGCTGCTGTGTTTGGGCTGTCACGACGGCATCACGGCCTCCGGTGTGTATTCATGCGCGCGCGCGGTAGCGGTCCCCGACGAACTTGCCGATTGTCGCCTAGGGACTGCCAGCGTGTCCAGCCATCCGGTGGGCATCAGGTACCCACTGGCGGCTGATGGTTACCATCCGCGGGCCGTGGTTGAGGCCGGCGGTCTCGTGTTGCCGGACGGGCACATCCAGTGCACGACCTGCCACGACGCCCACAACACGCATCGCCATCCGGGCATGCTGAGAATCTCCAACGAACGCAGTCGGGTGTGTCTGACGTGCCATCGCCGCTGACCACAGTCCGGCCCGTCAGTCGTGGCCTCGTGACGGGCGGCATTGCTGTTGCGCTGCTCGCGTGTGTTGGGGTCACCACAGTGATTGTTGTGGGTTGCCACGGCGGCCGCTTCGCCCCTTCGTCGCAGGGGAAGGCACAGGTTTATCCGCCGGAACCGCAAGTCGCGCGCGTGATCGCACTCGGCAATCTGCGAGGCGCGCCGCCGCCTTCGAAGATCGAGATCGACTTGGCCACGTTCCTGTTCGGGGCTGAACTGGCAATGCCACTGACCATGGCGAGTCCCACGGGCCTAGCCGCTGGCCCGGAGTGCGTACTGATCTGCGACGCCGCCCTCAACACTGTCTTTCGCTGGGACGCCCGTTCGGGCCGGCTCGCCCAGGCCTGTAAACATCCTTCGTTTGAACATCCGTTCGCGATCGATATCGCCCCCAACGGCGAGCAATTCGTCTGTGACCGGAGGGGCGTGCTGCGGTGTGACTCACACGGAAACGTGCAGCGCTGGTACCGGCCTGATTCCGAAGACTTCAAGCCCACCGGCGTACTGGCTGTTGGCGAGACGGTCTGGGTCAGCAACGATGCCCTGCATCGCATCGAAGTGTTCGACACAGCTTCCGGGCAGCATCTGCGCTCGATCGGCCAGCAGGGCGACGGGTCAGGGCACTTCACGCTGCCCCGCGGTCTGGCGCAGACGCCAGATGGCAATGTCTGCGTCGTGGACATGCTCAAGAACCGCGTGCAGGTGCTCGACCAGGACGGGAACTGGGTGCGGGACATCGGCCGACCCGGCACCGCCGTCGGCTCGTTCGGGCGACCGAGGGACGTCGCCGTCGCCCCGGACGGAACGATTTTCGTTACCGACGCCTTCTCTCAACGCGTCCACGCGTTTGCCCCGGACGGCGAACCGCTCTTGGCGTTCGGTGAGCCGGGTTCGGGTGTCGGCGAATTGGTGCTCCCCAACGGAATCGCGGTGACCACGATCGCCCCGCAGGCCGAGCACGCGTTGCCGCCGGAGATGTCCCCCACGTATTACGTGCTGGTTGCCGAACAGTTGAATCGGCCCGGCATACGCGTCTACGCTTGGCTGGGCAACTACGAACCCGACGGGAGCACTCCGCCGCCGCCTAGCGATTCGCTCGCTCGGCTGCCGGACGGCAAGGCCGGGCCCGCCGGTCCGCACTGGGACGCCGAGGGCTGCACAACCTGCCATGTGGAGGACGAGGACCGTGTGCTGCCGATCGCGACCGACGAGGTCAACGACGTTTGCCTGGATTGCCACGAGGAGCACGAGGACACCGCTTGGACTCACCCGGTGGTGGATAGCGAGGCCACTGGTTCGGGGTTGCGGGTCCCCGCCGACTGGCCGTTGGACGACGGGCAGCTCGTGTGCCTGACCTGCCACGACATCAAACGGCAGTGCAGCGTGGACGCCCGGCGAGCGGACGCGGGTGTGAAGCTGCTGCGCCGGTACGATCCCCTGCGGGCGCGCAACCTCTGCAGGACCTGTCACGTTGACCCCGACTGGACCGGCAGCCCGCATAGACAACTCGACAGCGAAGGCCAGCCGAACAGCGAATCGTGTCTGGTTTGCCACAAGAAAGAACCGGAGATCCCGAGCGACGGTGTTCGGCGGTTCGAGCCGAAGCTGCGCGAGGCATTGCGGGGCTGTCTGACTTGTCACGTCAGGCACTGGGACTACTTCCCCGCCGAGCACCTGGGGCGGCTTGTGCCACCGGAGCTTCGCCGGTCCGCCAAGCTCCCACTAGCCGGCGATCGGATCGCCTGCTACACCTGCCACAACCCGCACGAAGGCGGTCTCTTTCCCCCGGGGAGCGAGTTGGCGAGGCAGGCCCGATCGCCCGCCGAGGCGGCCTACCGGCTCCGCGCCGATCGGCCGCTGCTGTGCCTACAATGTCACGAGAAATAGCCGGTATCTGAGGTTCAATCGTGGCTTACCAGCGTGAATTCAAGTCCGTTCGTTCTTGGGGCATCGCTCTCTTGGGCAGCTTGCTGTCCGCAGCCACGTTGCCGCTCACCGGCGGTTGCCCGCCGGCGCCGGATGACGTGGTCGACGGCAGCCTTGTCTTCAATAACACGACCGATGCCACCAACCGGGGCGCTTCATACGTCGGCTCTGCGGCGTGCCGCGCGTGCCATCCAAGCACCGCCGAGACAGCCCGCGTGCACGCCCACGCACACGCTCTCACACAAGTGCAAGGTCAGCCGCCGGAATACCCGCCCGAAGGTGAGCGCGCCGGGGTGCCCAGGCCGCCGGACGGCAAGACCTGGAACGATGTCAGCTACGTCATCTCCGGCTACCTGCACGGTGCCTTCTTCGTGGACCAAGACGGTTTCGTCGCGACCGACGGTGTTGCCGGCACGAGCACGCAGTGGAACCTCGATTTCCCAGCTAACGGCACCCGGGCCGGCTTCGTCGAGTACCTGCCTGATCAAACAACACCGAAACCATACGACTACGAAACGTGCTTCCGCTGCCACACGACCGGTCCGCAGCCGCAAGACCCGAACGACCCGCGCTCACAGGACGGCCGACCGGGCATTCTCGGCACGTGGGTCGAACCTACCGTGCAGTGTGAGGTTTGCCACGGACCGGGTTCCAATCACGCCCCCAACCCAGCCGCACGCGACATCTTCGTCGATTCAACGCCGCAGACGTGTAGCCTTTGTCACACCGGCGCCGACGCCCCCGACCTCATTGCCGCCGCAGATGGTTTCCTCAATGGCAACACGCAATACGCGCAGTTACTCGCGAGCGGCGGGCACAGCGAGTTCAACTGCACGGTGTGCCACGACCCACACGCCTCAATCACGTACGACCGCGACCGGGGCCTGCGCAACGATTGCACTGCCTGTCATGCAGATGTCAACATGGCGTTTCACGACGGGGCGGCGTTCGAGTTCGGCGAGCATCTGGAAACGGTCAACTGCCAGAGCTGCCACATGCCGCTGGCCGGGTTGAGCACCAGTACGGCGCCGGCGGCGCTCGTCGGCCCGGATGCCCGCATCGGCGACGTGCGGGCCCACATCTTCCGCATCAACACGGAGGATACGGACGCCAGTGCCATGTTCACCGCGGACGGCAGTGCCGTGCGAAGGGACAGCCAGGGCCGCGCCGCGGTCACCGTGGATTTCGTCTGTTTGCGCTGTCACAACGAGGCCGGCAACGTCTTCCCGCTCACGCTGGCCGGAGCGCGGCTCATCGCCGACGGGATGCACGAGCGGGCTGAGGGCTCGAAGTAGGCGCGCACTTCGCGGCCGGCACGAACTCTTTGATTGGCTCGTGCCGGCCGCGGTTTCGCTCTGATCATGTGGCGGCGCGACAGCGGGCGCCGCTTACCGGTCTAACGTCGGCATCAACTGCCGAACGGATCTTCCATGCCAACCTGATTCCAGAAGGCCGCGTTGCCGTGGCAGCTTTCGCAGCCCAGGGCGTTCTCCTTCGGCGCGACCTCGTGGTTGATGCTCAGGTAGTTCACCGTGTTGACGAAACCGTAGTCGCCGCTGTAGGGCTGACCGGCGTAGGCCGTGCCTTCCTCGATCGCCAGACCCCAGTCGTAAGCGACCCAATACGGATTGGGACCCGGGCCCGTGCCGAACAGGTGTGGAACGACGAGCCGCTGGTTGGTGAGGTCGGCGGGCTGCCGGCCGATCAGCTCCTTGAACGGGTAGATCTTGGCATCCTCATCCGCAATCGTTGCGGTCGGCGCACCGATGACGACCGGATCCGCCGCGGTGCCGGCTTCGGCGTACGTGTCATTTGCGTTGACAATCTTGCGTTCCCACTTGCCGTTGAACCACAGATACGTCGGTGTGACATCCTGGTCCCACACGAAGCGGCCCTTCTTCTTGCTGTAGGTATCCTTGCCATATTGCTGCGGGATGTCGGTCCGATCCTCACCGGCCTCATCCCAGTACCACTCGACGGTGGTGGCCTGCGTGCGCGAGAAGGTCGGGATGTGGCAGGTCTGGCAGGCCACGCGCTGGGTGTGCAGGTTCAGCAGTGAAGCAACCAGGCTGCTTTCTGTGTGCGTGCGCGTAGCGCTGTGGCAGTTGGTGCAGGCGATCTCCCCTTCATTACTGTGCAACATCGTGGCGCCGGCGATCTTGTGGCCCGCCTCCGTGTGACAATCGTGACAGAGGTACCCCCGCCCGCCCATGTGGACGTCCTGGTCCCGGGTGGGATCGATCAGATCGGTGGACAGGTCGCCGTGCTTGACGTTGTCGCCGCCGCCGGCCGCGGCATGGCACGCCAGGCAATTCGCTCGCGTGGGCGTGCCGACGTTGAAAGCGATCTCGGTCAGATCCGCGTCCTCCACGACCGTGAGCTCGCCATCGACCATCAGCGCCGCCGGACCGCCACCACCGTTGGCGGTGGGGTGCTTCTTGTACGTGCCGGTCGTGTCGTGGCAGATGAAGCAATCTATATTGTTGACGTTGTCGAAGAAGGAGGCCGGGGTATCGGACTTCCAACCGTAGCCGGGATGACATTGCGTGCAACGACCCTCGTTGCTGGCGACGGCCACTCACAAGTTGTTTATTAAGTCACGTTTCCCGTGGATTTCGCCCTCAAACCCCTCGATGTCGGTGACCGGGCCTTCCCAATTCCAGTGGGCCGTCTCGAGAATGTCCCGGGCATGATCCGAGTGGCAGATCAGGCAACTGTCGGCGGTCCCTTCGTACGCGGTCTTGCCGAGGATGTCCACGAAGATCTTCTCGTGGAGAGTCATCTCCGCGTCGGTCCCATCAGCACCGTCGGTCGGCTCACAGGCGTCACCGATCCCGTCACCGTCCGTGTCCGCCTGGTCGGGATTGGCGGTCGTCGGACAATTGTCCACCAGGTCGAGGATGCCGTCGTTGTCCGCGTCCGGCTGCAGGAACGGGCACCCGGTCGTCATCCCTAGTAAAAATAACAGCGGTAGAAAAACTGATGCCGTACAGCGAACCTCTCGTCCTGCTCTCTCGTGTTCAGTCATAGGCGTTCTCCCTTGAAAGGACATCCTGGATCCAGCTAGACACTGAGCAAAGCACGCGATTGTCCCGATCCAAACACCATCCACCGGGTTGCGGCTGCCCGCGCCGAGAACCCGCACCCCTTACACCGCGCCCAGTTTACCAGCGGCGCGGCGTTGGTCAACGGCAGTGAAACTCCGTAAGGACACTTTTTTCCCACCCACTTTTCGGCTTCCGTCCACTATCGGCGAATCAGCCAATCCGACTTCGCGTCCACGATGCGGGAACCTCGGCGGCGATTACATCTACTTCTACTACTTCTGCGAGGCCAACGGCTAAACCGTCACCGGCACGGCGGTCAAGCTTCAGTCTGAGCGTGGCGAATGCGCATGTCCCTTTGCCCCCAGCCTTCGCTGTCCGGGCGCACTATTACCGGCGTGTACCGAAGGCAACATTATAGTAATAGAGGTCCATCCGCCCCTTCTCTCGGAATCTCGCTAGGGGAGTGCTTTCGTAACTCCCTTACGCACTATGACTTAGAGCGCCTAACGAGGCTCCACGACCTCCGAAGTACCAGGCTACCAGCGGCGGCAGCCCCGGCGACTGTGACGGCGACGGGGATACCGTCCACGCCGATCTGGGCCTCCTGCTGGCCCACTGGGGTGGAAGTTGTCCGTAGCAGGCACTTCACAAAGCGGAGAAAAGGCAGAGGGTTGGTCTCAAAGGCGTGACCTCCGCGTTGCTCACCACGCAGAGGCGGTTCTGCCGGCTGAGGGGCCATCACCAGTCAGCAAGCGTGCCTACACGGCCCCGACGGAACAGCGAATCCTGAACGCCCGAAGAACGTGCGCTAATCTGTGACGGATAAGCGCCGCCGCGCATCCAACGGACCCAAGCTGTCACGGCCCCAATTCTTGTGATGTCATTCGGTCGCCGCGGGGTCTTCGGTCATCCTCCTCAAGTCGAGCAGTTGGTCCAGCCGGTCTTCGTCCAGCAGTTTCTTGGCTCGGGCCAACTCGCGGATCGGCGTGCCCGTTCTGAGAGCTTCTTGGGCCAGTTTCGCGGCCTTTTCGTAGCCGATCGCCGGGTTCAGCGCGGTCGCCAGCGCCAGGCTGCGTTCGGCGCCTGCCCGGCACGCATCCTCATCCGCCTCTATTCCCTTCACGCAACGGCTGGTGAACGCCTCGATGCCGCCGGCCAGGATGGCGATCTCCTGAAGCAAGTTGTGGGCGATCACCGGCATCATTACGTTCAGCTCGAGCTGGCCGGCCTGCGCGGCGGATACGACGGCAGCGTCGCACCCCAGGCAGTGAAAGCAGACCATGTTCAGCATCTCGGCCAGAACCGGGTTGACCTTGCCGGGCATGATCGAGGACCCCGGCTGCACGGCCGGCAGCCGAATCTCGCCCAGACCCGTCCGCGGCCCGGAGCCCAGCAGCCGCAGGTCGTCGGCGATCTTGAGCAAACTCGTCACCAGGACGCGCAGGGTGCCGGCCATCTCGACAACCGCGTCCAGGCTCTGCATGGCCTCAAACAGGTTCTCGGCGCTGGTGAATGTCTGTCCGGTCGCCTCGTTGATGTGGCCCAGGACGCGCTTTCGGTAGTGCGGGTCTGTGTTGAGCCCGGTGCCGACGGCGGTGCCGCCGATGCACAGTGGCTTGAGCCCCTCGCAGGCGGCCTCGATCCGCCCTCGACTCAGGCGGATCATGCTCGCATATGCCCCGAATTCCTGTCCGAGGCGAACCGGGGCTGCGTCTTGCAGGTGTGTTCGCCCAGCCTTTATGACGTGATCGAACTCCAGCGATTTGGCCTCGAGCGCTTCGGCCAGGCGCACCACCGCCGGCAAGAGACGGTCGTGCGTCTCGCAAACTGCCGCGAGGTGGATCGCCGTGTGGATGGTGTCGTTGGTGGACTGGGCCATGTTGGCGTGATCGTTCGGATGAACCGGGTCGTACACGCCCCGCTCGCCGCCGAGCAGCTCGTTGGCCCGGTTGGCAAGGACCTCGTTGATATTCATGTTCTGCGAGGTGCCGGCGCCGGCCTGAAAGACGTCCACGACGAACTGGTCGGCGAACTTGCCGGCCATAATCTCCTCGGCCGCTGCGACCAGCGCCTCGCCGATGTCCTTTTCAAGAGCCCCGGCCGCCAGGTTTGCCCGAGCGGCCGCGCGCTTGATGACGGCCTGGGCGCGAACGAAGGCGGTCGGGAGGCGTAAGCCGCTGACCGGAAAATTCTCCACGGCGCGCTGCGTCTGCGCCCCGTAGTACGCCTGATGCGGAACCCTGACTTCCCCCAACGTATCGTGTTCGCTTCGGTATCTCATGTCAGACAATCCCCTTCATTCTGTAGCCGCGAACGCTTCGAGAACAGTTGCTCCACGCCCCGAAGTCCGTGCGGGCCGTCAACTCTCCTTCACCGCCGTGATGAGCTCCCGGAACGCCTTCTTGCCGTCGTTGAAGAGCATGAGCGTATTGTCGGCGGCGAAAAGCGGGTTCGGAATACCGGCAAATCCCGGGCTCAGGCTGCGCTTGATGACCACCACGGTGTGGCACTTGTCCACGTCGATGATGGGCATGCCCGCGATGGATGAGCTCGGGTCGCTGCGGGCGACCGGGTTCACCACGTCGTTGGCCCCGATCACCAACGCCACGTCCACCGTCTCGAGCGTGGGGTTGATCTCGTCCATCTCTTTGAGCTTGTCGTAAGGGATGTCCGCCTCCGCCAGCAGCACGTTCATGTGCCCGGGCATACGCCCGGCCACCGGGTGGATGGCGAACATCTTCGGCAGCGCTTCGGTCGCCAGCAAAACGGCCTTGTACCCGGCGATGGTGGCCATGGAGGACAGGGCGTCCATGCTTTGCGCGCGCGTGATCCGCGGCAGCAACTCCATGGAGAAGCTCGTCACGCCCGTCACGGCGATTTCACGGGCCGACGCGGGAGTGGACAGCGGTTCGGAAAAACCAATGATTGTCTGCTCCGAGCGCATCAGCTCGAGATCCGACTTGCCCGCATCCGGGTTAGCACCAAGCGACCGAACCTGTAGGATGATGTCGGCTGCCGAGAATACCTTGGATCGTTCGGCAGCGATCTTCGCGCCCTTTCCCGCGAATGCGGCATCCGTGATGCCGGCGGCATTGCCGGCCCCCTGCTCGACCAAGACTTCCAAACCCTCCTTGGTCAGGCCTGGCACCGCGTGCGGGACAACCGCCACCCGCCGCTCGCCGGGGAATGTTTCCTTGCAGATTCCAATGATCATCTTTGTAACCAGTCTTGTACCGTCGCTGTTTGACGCCCATTGAGCGCCCTTGCTGTGCTCTGGAGCTGTCGTTGCACGAGCCTTTGAGGCCCTAACAGAACCTGTGGCACAGGCTTCCAGCCTGTGGTTTCACCGGCAGGATGCCGGTGCCACACAGGGTTATGTTAGGTGGTCTTTGTCTCCTCAAATCAATAACTGTCCTCGCTGATGACCACCTTGCCTCGGAACACCCGGTAGATGTACGCGGTGTACACAACGACTAAAGGCATGCCGATCAGTGTGATGATCAGCATGACCGTATGCGTACGTGCCGTGGACGAGGCGTTATAGATTGTCAAGCTGTTCGCCAAATCGATGCTGGATGGGATCATTCGCGGATAGAGGCTCACTGCCGTGAGGCCGATGACCGCAACGATCGTTGCGGACGTCGCCAGGAACGTGGGCAAGAACTTTCCAGCGCGATTCGCGACGGGGACGTAGATGATTGCTGCCAACAGAAGCAGGAAGAACGCCCAAAAAACGGGGTTTTGCAGCACGCCCTCGAACAGGTAGGGCGCCACGAAGAACGTCGCGATCGTCGCGATCAAATACACAACCACCAATGCCGTCCAGGCTCCGACCGTCCATCGTGCCATGCGCGCTTGCAGTGGCCCTTCGGTCTTCACGGCCAGGAACGCCGCTCCCTGCATGACAAACATCAGCAGGCTCACGACGCCCACGAGAATCGAATAGGGGTTCAGCAGCGATAAGAACGGAACGTTCGCTGTACCATCGGCAGCGACGGGCAGACCACGCAGTACGTTCCCGACCGCGACGCCGAACAGCACTGCGGCCAACAGACTGCCAATCCCGAACAGCAAGTCCCATGTCTTCCGCCAACCCGGTCCTTCCAGCTGGCCACGGAACTCCATGGATACGGCTCGGCAGATTAGCGCGAGCAGAAGCAGCATGAGTGCCAGGTAGAAGCCACTGAGTGCTGTCGCGTATACAGCGGGGAACGCGGCGAACAACGCGCCGCCGCCAGTCAGCAGCCAAACCTCATTACCATCCCAAACAGGTCCGATGGCGTTCATGTGGATTCGCCGCTCACGATCGTCGCGCCCGAAGAAGTGAAGCACGCCGACACCGAGGTCAAACCCGTCGAGAACGGCGTAGCCGGCAAGTAGGAACCAGATGAGCAGGAACCAGGTGGTGTTCAGGTCCATTACCGTACCTCCTTTGCCGGGAGCGGTCCGGGACCGCGCTTGACGTTTCTGGCCAGGATGAAGACGTACAGTACGCCCAACATGAGGTAGATCAGGCCGAACATGATGATCGAGAAGAGCACCTCGCCGCCGGTCACGTTTGCGGAGTAGGCCTCTTCGGTCTTCAGGATTCGGTAGACGACCCACGGCTGCCGGCCCACCTCGGCCACAATCCACCCGACTTCACAGGCGATCAGCGGCAGCGGAATAGTCCACAAGAGCAGTCGCAGATACCAGCGGGTCTCGAACAGTCTCTTTCGATAGAGCAGGAAGACGCCAAGGGCGCTCAGGGCGATGAAGAGCGTTCCCAGCCCCACCATCGTGTGGAAGCAAACAAATGTAATCACGAAGGGCGGTGTGGGGCGGCCCTGCTCCCGCAGGTCCACGATGCCCGGGACATATGCGTCGGCGTCGCCGAAGGCCATCAAGCTCAGCACGCCGGGAATCCCCATCTTGAGGCCCACCCGGGGCGGTTCCTCTGAGGGTAGGCCGAAGACCGTCAGCGGGGCGCGCGTTTGCCCGTCGATAAGTCCCTCCATCACTGCGAACTTCTCGGGCTGCGTGCGAGCCACCTGTTGAGCGTGGTGGTGACCGGTTGGGAAGAGCGCCAGCACCGACACGATCAGTCCGAAGATCAGCGAAATCTTCAGCGTTTTGCGGGCCACTTCCGCTGCTCTGTGTTTGAGTATGAGGTACGCCGAGATGCCGGCCATGAGGAAAGCGCCGGCGATTAAGCATGCCACGAACGTGTGGAAGAACCGATCGGCCGTGGAAGGATTGAACATGGCCGCCGCGAAGTCGGTCAGTTCAGCGCGTCCGTGGCGGATCTCGTAGCCGGCCGGCGTCTGCTGCCACGAGTTGGCGACGATGATCCAGAACGCAGAGATCGTCGCACCGACCGCGACCATCAGGCATGCAAACCAATGGGTACCCTTGGACACTCGCTCGCGGCCAAAGAGATACAGTCCCAGGAACGCCGATTCCAGGAAGAAGGCAAATACACCTTCGGCCGCCAACGGCGCGCCGAAGATGTCGCCCACGTACTTCGAGTATTCGGCCCAGTTCGTACCGAACTGGAACTCCATGACGACCCCGCTGGCGACGCCGAGCGCAAAAGTCAGCCCGAGAATCTTGCCGAAGAATCTGCCTGCGCGAATGTAGTCTTCGTCGCCGCGTCTCCACCCCCGCCACTCGACCAGCACCAGCAGCCAGGCCAGTCCGATGGTCAGCGGTGGGAACAGAAAGTGGAATCCCACCGTCAAAGCGAACTGAAGCCGGGATAGCCACAAAGCATCAAGATCCACGTTTCAGTCTCCCGTTCACGTGTCCCTCTTCTCGCGGCGTTCTTGTCACTGCGGTCGCCACCGAGCCAATGCCGATCGTGAGCGCCGCAACCCCTGTCCGCCTCACCCCAACGCGACATCCAGTGTCATCATGATGGCAAAGCCCACCATGGCTCCGCCTGTGGCAAAGTCGGTAAACCCCTCACGTTGTGACTCCGGAATCAACTCCTCAACGACGACGAAGATCATCGCGCCGGCGGCGAAGGCCAGAGCGTAAGGCAAAATCGCCTGCATCGAGAACACCAGCGCGGCCCCCAGCACACCGGCCATCGGCTCCACCAGACCCGATGCTTGGCCATACATGAACGCCTTGAAGCGGCCCATGCCCTCCCGCCGCAGCGGCATCGCTACCGCGAGCCCCTCGGGGAAGTTCTGCAGGCCGATGCCGATCGCCAGCGCGATGCCGCCGAGCATCATTTCCCGCGCCATGGCCGCGTCCGCCGCGTGTGCGACCGCCCCGAAGGCCACACCAACCGCTAGCCCCTCGGGGGCGTTGTGCAACGTGATCGCCAGGACCAGCAGCGTGCTGCGATGCCACGACGTTTTGATACCCTCGGCGTCGGCAGTCTCGAGCCCCAGATGCAGGTGCGGCAGCAGCTTGTCTATCAGATAAAGGAACAGGCCACCGGCCAGAAACCCGATCGCGGCCGGCTTCCAGTCGCCGCCGGACATCTCAATGGCCGGTGCCAGCAGTGACCAGAAGCTGGCAGCGATCATGACCCCGGCCGCCATCCCCAACATGCCATCCATGACTTTCTGGTTAAAGCGTTTGAGGAACAACACCGGTGCCGCGCCGGCCGCCGTGAGCAACCACGTAAACAGCGTGGCCAGCAGCGCCTGTGTGACCGGATGGTACTGCCCCAAGAAGCTAAGCAACTGATTGCCCATTGTGCCTTCCTCGACGGTTGCTGTACCCTGTTCCGGCGGAGCGACGGGAGCAACGTTGCCGTGCTATCGCAACGGGAAGAAGTCGTCCTTGGGCGCGCCGCAGCTCGGGCAAACCCAGTCATCGGGCAGGTTCTCGAATGGGGTTCCCGGCGCGACCCCGTTTTCGGGGTCACCCCGCTCGGGATCGTAGACGTAGCTACACGGACCGCAGACGTACTTCTTCACTTCGGTTTCGTCCATAAGTGCGTGCTCTCGATCGATGGTTACTGCAAACGTTCCTGCCAATGTCGGCGTCGGCAGCTATTCCTCCGGCATTCTCGGCCGGCACCTTCCGCGCTGCGCGACACTCGTGCGGCATCACGGGCAGCGCCCGTCTTTGGGCAGGTACTTGACAAGCATACTGCGTATAATGCCGTCCTGCGGGACGTCCAGGGCCGGATCGCAGCTCTACAAGCAGACTGTGCATGCATGGCCTTTCCTCGCGCACCTCTTCCTGTCAGGCACTCCTGGCCAAGGCACACAACAGACACGGGGCCGCATCCCGCCGCACCTAGCCATGCGAGGCACACCAGTACGCCGAGGTCATTCAGTCCTCAAGGCGCCGCGCAGAACCGCTACCAGTTTTCTGCCAGCAGCTCGAAGTGCGCCTGGGGATGGGCGCAGGCGGGGCACTTGCCCGGCGCTTCCGCGCCTTCGTGCAGGTAGCCACAGTTTCGGCAGCGCCACACGACCTTCGCTTTCTTCTTGAAGACCGTGCCGGCTTCCACGTTCGCCAGCAGGCCGAGGTAGCGCTTTTCGTGCTGCTTCTCGGCCACGGCCACCGCCGTGAACACCTTTGCGACGTCTGTGAAGCCTTCCTCGCGGGCGACCGCGGCGAACTGCGGGTACATGCTTTCCCACTCGTAATGCTCACCACCACCGGCGGCGGCCTTGAGATTCTCGGCGGTGCTCCCGATCACGCCTGCCGGAAAAGCCGCCTGGATCTCCACGTCCCCGCCTTCGAGGAGCTTGAAGAACTGTTTGGCGTGTTCTTTCTCCTGGTTGGCGGTCTCGTCGAAAATGTCCGCGATCTGGACCAAGCCGTCCTTTCTCGCCTTACTGGCGAAGTAGGTATAGCGATTCCGCGCCTGCGATTCGCCGGCAAATGCGGTGAGCAGGTTCTTCTCCGTTCTACTCCCCTTTAAGCTCGTCATTCTCGAAAACACCTTGTCGATACTCCTAAACGCCTTACATCTCTCTGAGGAACTTCTCGTCGTACTCGATCTCAAACCGCAGTTTGTGCTTGGCCTCCTCCTGGGCCAAGCCCAGCAGCGTCGCTTTCAGGGCAGGATCATCGGTCGCCGCAGCCAGACCTTCATACACCTTGAACGCGGTCTTCTCGGCTTTCATAGCCAGAATGAGAGCCTTCTGGTAATCGAGTTCGCTGAAGGCATCGATTTCTTCCAGATAGTCGGCGATTCCCAGATCGAGAACCCGCTGCTCGGCCGGTGACATCCGTTTGCCGTCCTTGATCTCCAGGAGCTTGGCTTTGTGGCCCTTCTCCTCCTCCGCGAAGCCAAGGAAGACATCCTTCATGGCTTCAAGGCCCGCTCTGTGTGCCAGGTTGGTGTAGAATCTGGCCGCGTGCTCTTCATTTCGAATTGCAAAATCTAGAATCTCGTCTACAGTATCCAGCGCCATTTTCTTCTCCTTCCGAAGCAGGCAAGTCCTCATAATTCGGACCCGGTGTCGCTTCCCGCGCTTGGCTCGCTAGCCGGCAGCACCGTCCGCCGTCGGCCTTATGTCTTCGGCGCTGCCCTCCCAGCTGGCCGGGCAGGCCTCGCCATGCTTTTCAGCGAACTGCAGCGCGTCGAGCATCCGCAAGGCCTCGTCAACATTTCGACCCAGCGGCAGATCGTTGATCACAGCGTGCCGCACGATGCCTTCCTTGTCAATCAGGAACAGCCCGCGCGGCGCGGCCACCTCAGCGATCTGAAGGGTGAGGTAGTTGCCGTGCCGGACCACCTTCGCCCCGATGCTGATCAGCCTCCCCCGCAATGTGGTCAGCGACCAATGCTGCACACTCCCCCCGGTCTCAGTCAGGCGAAACGCTCCGTCAAGTTTTCGAAACAGCAGCAGTCTTGCATTGGTGGTGATTCTCGGCCCGAGAGAACCGAGTCTGAGTCTGCCGCCGAATCAAACGCGAGGTGCCGGTACTCGCCGGTCACCCATTGGGTGCTCCCGCCAGATTGGCCGAGAACCCCTGGATCACAGGGAGAACCCACACGTATCATGCCCTCCACCTGTGAAATCCGGGTCAACCAGAGGTGACAGACGCATCAAAATGTGATAAAGGGCAACGGGCTGATCAACGGAGACTTCCCAGTGCAACGGGCAAACCACCTGGAAACTGATGCGCTCGATCTGAAGGACCGGACTTTCAGCATTTCCCACCTTCGGGTCCTCGACGAGAACGGCAACGTAGACCAAGAGCGCGAGCCGGGACTGGGCTCCGAGGAGCTTATCCGGCTGTACCAGGCAATGGTCCTGGCCCGAGCGGTGGACGATCGCCTGCTGAAGTTGCAGCGTCAGGGCCGCATCGGAACATTCGGCCCATCTACGGGGCAGGAGGCGGCCGTCTGCGGCCCGGTACTGGCCATGACCGACAAGGACTGGTTCGTGGGTGCTTTCCGCGAACTGGGTGGCCGCCTGATGCGCGGTGAGCCCATCGAGAATGAGCTCCTGTTCTACAACGGTTACGAGGAAGGTAACGTCCTTCCTGACAGCGAGCGGACCCTGCCCACATCGATCATCGTCGCGGCCCAGACGTTGCACGCCGTAGGCATTGCCTACGCGATGAAGCTGCGCGGCGAAACGGATTCGGCCGTCGTGTGTTTCATGGGCGACGGGGCAACCTCGGAAGGAGACTTCCACGAAGCCCTCAACTTCGCCTCGGTATGGCAGGCGCCGGTGGTCTTCATCTGTCAGAACAACCAGTGGGCTATCTCGATGCCGCGCTCCAAGCAGACCCGCTCGCAGACGCTGGCGCAGAAGGCGATCGCCTACGGCATCCCGGGGATTCAAGTGGACGGCAACGACGCGCTGGCCATGTATCAGGCAACCAAGGAAGCCCTCGACCGCGCCCGTGCCGGGGAAGGCCCAACGTTCATCGAAGCCGTGACCTATCGTTTGCGGATGCACACCACAGCCGACGACCCGAGTAAGTACCGGTCGGAGGAGCAGGTGAGTGTCTGGGAGAAGCGTGATCCCCTGCCGCGTTTCAGGAAGTACCTGCAAGCGAAGGGGATATGGAACGACCAGCAGCAAGCGGAACTGGAAAGCGAGGTCAAACAGCAGATCGACGACGCGGTTAAGGCATTCGAGGCCAGGAAGGACTTCAAGCCCGACGCCCCGTTCGATCATGTGTTCGGAACCCCGCACCCCAGGATCGAGCAACAGCGCGCGGCGTTCCTCGACGAGTTGGAGAGGGAGGCTACTGATGGCTAAGATGAACATGGTCCAAGCGATCAATCTGGGTCTCGACCAGGAGATGGGCAAAGACGAACGGGTGGTCCTGCTCGGGCAGGACATTGGTGTCAACGGCGGCGTGTTCCGGGTCACCGATGGCCTGTATGAGAAGTACGGCGAGGCCCGGGTCATCGACACGCCGCTCGCCGAGTCCGGGATTCTGGGCACCTCAATCGGCATGGCCGTGGCGGGTCTGCGCCCGGTCGCGGAAATGCAGTTCTCCGGGTTCTCGTATCTGATGCTCGGGCAACTCGAGGGCCATGCGGCCCGGCTACGTGGGCGCACGCACGGCAAGTTCACGGCGCCCCTCGTGGTGCGCATGCCCTACGGTGGCGGAGTGCGCGCCCTGGAGCATCACTCGGAGAGTCACGAGGCAACGTACGCACACGTGCCCGGGGTGAAAGTGGTCATCCCCTCGTCGCCGAGCAACGCACGCGCCCTGATGGTCTCGGCCATCCGCGACCCCGACCCGGTGGTCTTCATGGAGCCGAAACGCTCCTACCGGGCGTTCCGCGAGGAGGTCAGTGAGGAAGAGCAGACCATGGAGATTGGAAAGGCGCAGGTCGTTCAGGAGGGGACCGACCTGACGGTCGTTTCGTGGGGAGCGATGATGCGGCCGACACTTCAGGCGGTCGAGGAGGTGCACAAGCAGCGCGGAACGAGCATCGAGCTGATCGACCTGCTGACGATCTCGCCGCTGGACGGTGATACGATCGCCGGCTCGGTGGAGAAGACGGGGCGCTGCGTGGTGGTGCAGGAGGCCCCGCAGTCGTTCAGCCCGGCCGCGGAGATCATCGCGACGATCAACGACAAAGCCCTGATGTACCTGGAAGCCCCCGTGCGACGGGTAACCGGCTACGATGTTGTCACGCCCTACTTCGGCCGGGAAATGGCGTTCATACCGAGTGTGGGGCGTATCCGCCGGGCGATCGAGGAGACCATCGACTTCTAGGAGGCTGCCGTGTACGAGTTCAAGCTACCCGACCTCGGCGAAGGAATTCATGAAGGTGAGATCCTCAAATGGTACGTCGCGCCCGGCGGGACGATTCAAGAGGACGAGCCGCTGGTTGACGTGGAGACGGACAAGGCGGCCCTGACAATTCCGTCGCCGCGCGGCGGCAAGATCGTCTCGGTGGCGGGAAAGGTGGGAGACACGGTGCTGGTGGGCGATGTGCTCGCCGTCATCGACGACGGGACCGGGGTCGCCGTGGCACCGCCGACCGCCGCGGTCGAAGCGCCGGCCGACAAGCCGGCGCCGGCGGCAGCGGCGCCCCCGCCGGCAGCCCGGCCCGCCGAGGTACCCGCAGCTCCGGCGGCGCTGTGGGGTCGTGTGGTTGCCGCGCCGGCCACCCGTCGGCTGGCGCGCGAGCTGAAGATCGACATTCGGCAGGTTCCGCCCACGGGACCGGGTGGGCGTGTTTCGCCCGACGATGTGACGCGTTTTGCGGCCAAGCCGGGCGTGCCCGTGCCGGCCGCCGAGCTGGAGACTCCCGAGGAGCACGAACGGCGCGCCACGGCGAAGATCGCCGCCACTGTGGCCGAGGCGATCCCACTGCTCGACATCGAGCCGTTGCCGGACTTTGCTCAGTGGGGTCCGGTGGAGATAGAGCCGCTGCGCTCGATTCGGCGCAAGGTGGCGCGCAAGATGGTGACCTCCATGATCCTGGTTCCGCACGTGGCGCACATGGACGACGCGGACGTGACGCTGCTTGAGGAGTTTCGTCGGCGGGAGAAGCAGCGTCGCAGCGGGAAGCCGGGGGAGCACCTGACGCTGTTGTCGTTCGTCATCAAGGCGGTGACGGCGGGGCTGGAGGCCACGCCGGCGTTCAACGCCAGTCTTGATCCGTTCAAGGAACAGATCATTTACAAGAAGTACTACAACATCGGAGTCGCGGTTGACACCGGCCGCGGCCTGGTTGTGCCGGTCATTCGGGATGCCGACCGCAAGAGCATTCTCCGGATTTCGACCGAAATCGAGGAGCTGGCAACGAAGGCTCGCGAGGGAGCGCTTTCGGTCGAGGAGCTGCGTGGGGGCACGTTCACGATCACCAACGTCGGCCCGCTGGGCGGCACCGCTTTGATCCCGACGATCAACTACCCGGAAGTGGCCATCCTGGGCATGGGGCGCGTGCAGGAGAAGCCGGTGGTCGTGAACGGGGAAATCGTGATCCGCAAGATTCTGCCGCTCACGCTGGCCTTCGATCACCGCATTGCCGACGGAGCGGACGCCGCACGGTTCGTCAGCGAGATGGTACGACAGCTATCCGATCCGAACCTGCTGCTGCTGGAAGCGTAAGGGGTTGTCTTCGACACGATCCCCAGAGCATGTCGGGAGACGTCGCGATGGTCGTGGGAAGCTTGCGTCAGGAAGCCGAACTGGCCGTAATCGGATCTGGCCCCGGGGGGTATGTCGCCGCTCTGCGTGCGGCCGACCTCGGCAAGGAAGTCACGCTGATCGAAGAGCGTGAGCGTCTCGGCGGGGTTTGCCTGATCGAGGGATGCATACCGTCCAAGGCGCTAATTACGATCGTCGAGCTGGCCGCTGCCGCCCGCGAAGCCGCCAAGGCCGGCCTGACCTTCGACAACCTGACAATCGACCCGCGTGCCCTCCGCCAGTGGGTCGAATCGGTCATCAGCGGCCTGACGCAAGGCATTGGTGGTCTGCTCAAACGGCGTGGGATCGAGGTGGTTCGCGGGCGAGCTCGGTTTGACGGTCCGCGTTCGCTGATGCTCGAGAACGCCGAGATTGCCGGGATCGACTTCCGCGAGTGTGTCATTGCCACCGGCTCGCGAATCAACGAGCTGCCACCGGCCTACAACCTGCCGGTCTGGTCGTCGGCCGAGGCGCTGCAAATCCCCGAGGTTCCGCAGCGACTGCTGGTGGTCGGCGGCGGGTACATCGGGCTGGAGATGGGGCTGGTCTATGCCGGCCTGGGTTCCCAGGTAACCCTGGTCGAGTTCTTCCCCCGGCTGCTGACCGGGGCGGATCCGGACCTGGTCAACGTGGTCGTCAAGAACTGCGAGAAGAAGTTCGAGTCCATCCTGGTCGAATCGAAGGTGGTGGGCGTGGAGCAGACGTCCTCCGGGTTCGCCGTCACCATCGAGCACCAGGGCGAAACCCGCACGGACGAGTTCAACCAGGTTCTCGTCGCCATCGGCCGCAAGCCCAACACGGACGACCTCGGTCTGGATAGCACGGGTATCGTGCCCAACGAGCGCGGGGTGCTCGAGGTCAGCCCCGAAGGTCGCACGTCCGTGCCGCACATCTATGCCATCGGCGACGTCACGCCGGGGCCGGCTCTGGCCCACAAGGCGAGCCGCGAGGCCAAGGTCGTGGCAGAGGTCATTGCCGGCAAGCCGTCGGCGTTCGACAACCGCGCAATTCCCGCCGTGGTATTCACCGATCCGGAGCTGGCCTGGGCGGGCCTGACCGAGCAGGAGGCCGCCGAGCAAGGCACCAAGGTCAAGGTCGGGCGCTTCCCGCTCTCGGCCCTGGGCCGGGCGCGTACGCTCGGTCGCACGGACGGGCTCGTGAAGATCATTACCGATCCCGACTCGCAGTTGGTCTTGGGCGTGGGCATGGTGGGGCTGCACGCGTCCGAGCTGATTGCCGAAGGCACGTTGGCACTGGAGATGGGTGCCACGCTGGAAGACCTCATGGTCACCATCCACCCACACCCCACGCTGTCGGAAGCGATCATGGAGGCGACCGAGGTGGCGGCCGGTTCCGCAGTACACATACATACGCCGAAGCGGTAGGCTCATGGTCGATTCCTCCTTCCCACGTTACGCCTATGACGACGATCTGATCGCCGCCGCGCGCCGCGACGAGTGGACGCGGGTGCGCGTCTATCGGCTCACGGACACGGTGGTGGTCCTGGGCTCGGGCAGTCGCCCGGAGGTGGAGCTGAACCTCGACGCCTGCCAGGCAGACGACGTGCCCATTCTCAAACGCCGTGGCGGAGGCTGTGCGGTGGTCGTCGATCCGGGGAATGTGATCGTATCCGTCGTGGCAACCGGGCTTCCCTTCGGCCGCCACCGCCAACACTTCGACACGCTGACAGCTTGGTTGATCGACGGTCTGGCCCGTATCGGCATCCCGGGCATCGACCAGGCAGGGATTTGCGATCTGGTTCTTGGTGACCGGAAGGTCGGGGGCGCGTGCCTGCACCGCTGCCGCGATCTGCTCTACTACTCCGCGAGCCTGCTGATCGACCCCGACGTGGACAAGGTCATCCGCTACCTCAAGCACCCGCCGCGCGAGCCCGAGTACCGCCGCGGACGATCCCACGCCGCGTTCATGGGATCGCTGGCAGCCCCGGTCGTTGACACCCGGTGTCGGAGGATAGCCGTTGCCACTGGCGTTGACCGCCCGGCCGGTGCCACCGATGGTGCTGACGCGCTGCAGCTAGCCGCCCGTCTTCGCCGCGCGTTGCACGCAGTTGACCCAGTCCCTCACGGACTTGCTGCCATGGCGCACCGCGGACGCGTGGGAGGGATATCGGCCCTGGTTTAGCGAGGTGGAGCCGACTGGGATGAGTCACGGTGAACGCTTCGAATTGGACGGGGCGCGGTACCCTCCGACTCGACGCTGGTTCAGTTTCGGTTGCCATTCGGAGAGCGGGTGATCACGAGATTCCAAGCGACGTGGTCGGCCGACTGCCAAGGGGGCGTGCAGTATGTCAGGCTTCGGGAGGTTGTCCGGAGACTCCATCTCGAGCAAAGCGGCTGTATCTGATGGAGCGCCGGACATGAGTCAGGCTGAACGCTCGAGGCCGCCCGAATCGCCCGTAGCCTTCGCCGGCCCCCGGGCGTCAATGTGGCTGATACGAGTGACCAGGATAGCGTCCAGATCCGGGCGTTCAAGGTGCATGGCGCCGCCGTAAGGGAACCAGGCACTCTAGCGCCAGCGTTGATAGGCACACGCAATTGACGCGTTCGGCGTGAGTTACGTGAAAGCGGGTGATGGGACTTGAACCCACGACATTCACGTTGGCAACGTGACGCTCTACCACTGAGCTACACCCGCGTGGGGGTCGCCCGGCGCGAATTTCGACCGGGCAACACGCTATTATACGCATCGGGCAGAGGTTGCAAGCCCAAAAGCGGCAAAGGGCCGCGTCGGAACCAAGGGGCCACGCCGCCCACGCCGGGCAGCCGGCGTGATGTCCCGGTAACCGGTGGTGTGCGACGCCGCCGGCGAGCGGCGTAAGCTGCCGTGAGGCGCCACTCAGGCTCATGCAGTATGAAACGTCGGCTACAGCCGCTTGTGGCCGTTCGCCGAAAACCTATAATGAGTAGCCCGATAAGGCCTGAATCGCGGAGAGAGAATGAGCGCTAAGCCGATTGTGGTCCTGGGTGCCGGCGGCCTGGCCCGGGAAACGCTGTGGTTGATCGAGGCGATCAACGGCAAGAGCAGCACCTACCGGATGCTGGGCTACCTCGACGACGATACCTCCAAGCACGGGCGGACACTCTGCGATTACCCGGTGCTGGGCGGGTTCGACTGGATCGCCAAGTGCGGCGAAGACCATCTGTGCGTGGTCCTGGGTGTGGGCGAGCCGCGGGTGAAGTACGAATTCGTTCAGCGCGTCAAGGATCTTGGGGTGGAGTTCCCGACGCTCGTCCACCCCAACGTCCAGATGTCGCGGCACGTCGAGCTGGCCGAAGGGGTGGCGATCGGCGCCGGCAACGTCCTCACCGTCGATATCACCATCGGCGCATACACCTGGCTCAACCTGGACTGCACCGTAGGGCACGACGCCCGCATCGGCTCGTACACGCAATTGAATCCGAGCACGAACATCTCCGGAAACGCCACGGTGGGCGACGGCGTCGAATTCGGCACCGGGGCGATCGTTATTCCCGGCGTCACGGTCGGGGACGGAGCGGTGATCGGGGCGGCCGCCTGCGTCGTGCGCGACGTGCCGCCGAACGTCACCGCGATCGGGCTGCCGGCCAAGCCCATCAAGCAGCTTCCGCCGTGGAGGGAACGGGGACTGCGCGCTCCCCAGTGACCTATCCGCACCAGGCACACGTTGGGTATCCTTGTGGTCGAGAGGCCAGGTGATCCGGTTGGGTGACAGGCCAGGCGCGATACCGAACTCCTACCTGTGGCTGAAGACGGCCATCGACCGCTACACTGCGTTGGCGGCGTTGGCCGTGGTCGGGCCGCCGATGGCCGTCGTCGCGTTGCTGATCCGCCGGGACAGTCCGGGGCCGGCGATTTTTCGGCAGACGCGGGCCGGCAAGGACGGCCGACCGTTTACGCTGTTCAAATTCCGAACGATGCGCGCCGACGTGGACCCCTACAGTGACTCACCGCGCAGCGGCGACGACCCCCGCTTCACCCGCCTGGGGCGCCGGCTGCGCGAGACCAGCCTGGACGAGCTTCCGCAACTGCTGAACGTGCTGTGGGGCCAGATGTCGCTGGTCGGCCCGCGCCCGCTCTACATGCAGCAGGTGCCCGAGTGGAGCCCGCGCCACCGCGGCCGACTGCGCGTCAAGCCCGGGCTGACCGGGCTGGCACAGGTCAACGGCCGGGGCGGCGTCACCATCGAGGAGAAGCTCGAGTGGGACGTCCAGTACGTGGAGAACGTCAGCCTGCGCAATGATCTCGGCATCATCTGGCAGACCTTCCGCGGCCTCTGGTCGCGCGCGGGAATCTACGAGGTGCGCTATTCGCTGCACACCGATAAACTCTGGAGCGAGGTCCACAGGTCCCGGACCGACCCGAGCGCCGACCCATAAGGTCAGAAAAATCCCCGTTCAACACCGAGAACGCGCGGCGACAGGCTGGAAACCCGTGCCGCCGGATTCGGATGTGGTGCTTCAGTCTGACGGCGGCCTGGTGATCTCGAGATAGGCCCGCGTCAGCGGGTCTTTGGGCATCACCCGGGCAACCTTGCGGAACGCGGCGTAGGCCCGCGCGAAGTTCCCCCGCTGAAACTCCGCGTAGCCGAGCAGGAAATACGCATCCCTGCCCACGCGATGCTCTCTGACCCACGCGGCCAGTGCGTCGGTGCATTCGGCAAACTTCCCCGGCTGCGGATAGTACTTGTCCAACTTGAGGTCAACGTAAACCAGGTTCGGCTGGAGCTGCAACGCCCGCCGCAAGACCTTGCCCGCCTCGTCATACTGCCCCAGCGCCAGGCGGGTTTGGGCGAGATGGATGCGGCAGGCCGGGTCGCCGTTGTTCAGCTTGGCCGCCAGGGTCAGCCCGACGACCGCCCGCGCGTAGTCGCCCTGCTTGAGCTTGCCCAGTCCGAGTTCGAGCGCTTCGCCATGCTTGTCCAGCAAGCGGGCCTTTCGACGAGCCATGTCCCGCCGATTCCAGCGGCGACGGGCATAGTCCCGCTCATCGAACCGGCCAGCAAAGTAGGCCTCCTCCAACGCCGATTGCACGCCGAGCGGGTCGTAGTAGCCGTAGGACCGGTACGGGACGTAGCGGCGCACGAAGCGCGGACGATCCCAGTAACGACCCCAACGGCCCGGCCGGCCGCGCACTTCCACGCGCGGATAGCGCGTGCCTTCAAACCCGGGACGCAGCCAGGCATCCCGCGGCTGCGAGGTTGCGTCCTGATCGCGCAACGCCGTCGCTCGGTAACGTCGCGGATCGACGACGCGCACCCGCTCGCGCTGCACGGCAGGTTTGCCGTCCGGCTGCAGCGGAACGACCTGGATCACGACGCGCTCGCCGTCCTGCGCGACGCAAGGCGGGTCCGTTTCGTCGTCCGCTTGGACGGCGATCGTCAAGAGAATGATCACGAGTGTGCTCGAGCAGATGCGGCGGGCTTGCTTGATCATGGCCACGCTCCTTGAATTGGCGGGTCCGCTAATATGATACGCCAACCTGGGTGAGAAACGCCAGTGCAAATTGCCCAAGATCTTGCCGGCGAGGGGGGCCGCCGGGCGACGGCAGGCCGCGGCGGACGTGCAGAAGCCGGGTTTTAGGCTGGCAACTAGATTCCAGCGTGGTAGAATAGTGGCGTGTAGGCTTGTTGCACGTCTGTCAGGTCAGGTGCTGCGGAGAACGAAGCGATGTCGAAGCCTAAGCTCATTTCGATCGTGTCCGTGTTCGCAAGCTGGGTACTGCTGATGGTCGCCTCGCCGCCACTTCTCGCTCAAACCGACGGCGACAGCCGCGCTGCACGTGGCGACGTCGTGGGTGACCTGGACGGCGACGACGATGCGGACCTGTCCGACCTGGGAATCCTCCTGGCCGACTGGGGCTGCACGGCCGACTGCGTAGGCGACGTCGACGGCGACGACGACGTGGACCACGCCGACCTCGGCATTCTGCTGTCGGACTGGGGGTGAAACACCGACGATACGGGCTGCGACGGCGAACCCGTCGACGCGCTCGCCTTCGACGTGATCGAAGTAGACAACTCCTCGGTGAACCCGGGCGATGACCCGATGGCACCGGAATTCAACGGCGGTGTGACACATTTCACCTTCGACATGCTGGTGGTGGTGACCGACGACAACGACTGGACGGCCGCGCAGGCGGAATCCATCATCACCGAACCGAGCTTGGAGTTTTTCGAGCACTCCATGGGCTCGGATGAGCCGTACCCGCCCTTGTTTGACCTCTACCCGGCCCTGGAGTTCCACAGCTTCTATAGTCGGCCGGGTGTGTTCCCCAATGAAGACGACGGGGAGGACGGGCTCCACGTATTCGAGAGCACCCACGAGCCCCAGTTCAGGTTTGCGACCTGGTTCGACGTGATCGACAGCGGCGATGGGGTCTTCACGATCCTGCGCTACACGATCGTTGTTCCTGAAGGCAGCCCAGTGGTGCCGGGCGTTGTGCCCGCCGGGGAAGGCGGTGATGCCCCCATCCTCGGGTCGCTCGCCGGGGACGCCATGAGTGCGGACACCTGGGGTGACTGCAACGAGTTCGCCTTCGACATCATCGTCGGGCAGTGCCGCGGCGACCCGGACGACGACTACGACATCGACCAAGCCGACCTGGGTATTCTCCTGGCCGACTGGGGCTGCACGTCCGAGTGCGTCGGCGACCTCGACGGCGACGACGACACCGACGAGGCCGACCTCGGCATCCTGCTAGCTTACTGGGGCCAAGAATGCCCTTGAAGGTGGAGAGAATCATGTGCAGGCAGACTCGAAGTGTGACACTCGCGTTCTTGTCGGCGTCCGTCCTCGTGCTCGCCTTAGCCCCGCCAACCGCCGACGCCGACACGATCTACGTCTGCTGGGACGGCAGCGGGGACTATCTCACTATCCAGGAGGGGATCGACGCCGCCTCCGACGGCGACGAGGTCGTCGTCTGCGATGGGACCTATACCGGCGACAGCAACCGTGACCTCGACTTCCACGGCAAGGCGATCACCGTCCGCTCAGAAAATGGCCCAGACAATTGCATCATCGATTGCCAGGGAAGCGAAGATGACCAACATCGCGGATTCTATTTCCGCACGGGCGAGACCGCCGATGCCACGGTTGAAGGCTTCACAATCACGAACGGCTGGGCCAACGGTGGTGGCGGCATCTACTGTCTCGGGAGCAACCCGACCGTAACCACTTGCACGTTTAGCGGGAATTCCGCCAATTTCGGCGGCGGGATATTCAATAACTACCACAGCAACCCGACCGTGACAAACTGCACGTTCAGCGGGAACATTGCCACTTTCAACGGCGGCGGGATAGGCAACTACGATCTCAGCAACGCAAACATTGCCAACTGCACATTCAGCGGAAACTCGGCGGTCTGCGGCGGTGGGACGTGCAACTTCGAGGCCAGTCCGACGGTAACCAACTCCGCGTTCAGTGGGAATTCAGCCGATTACGGCGGCGGGATGTATAACCAGTCCAGCAACCCGACGGTGACCAACTGCACCTTCAGCGGGAATGAGGCCGACCAGGGCGGCGGGATGCTCAACTGGTCTGGCGACCCAACGCTGGCCAATTGCATCCTGTGGGATGACAACCCGGACGAGATCGTCGATGACGGTGGCGCGGGAACAACAGTCAGTTACAGCGACGTGCAGGGCGGCTGGCCGGGCCAGGGCAACATCGATGCTGATCCGCTCTTCGCCGGCCCGACGGACTACCACCTGTTGCCCGGGTCGCCCTGCATCGACGCGGGCTGCAACTGGGGCGTGCCGCGGGACTTCGCCGATCTCGACGACGACGGTGACACGACCGAGATCACGCCGCTCGACCTCGACGGCGAGGGCCGTTTCTTTGACGATCCCGATACAGGCGATACCGGCTGCGGCTGCCCACCCGTCGTAGACATGGGCGCCTATGAGTTAGGCGACACCGGGCCGCAGCCATGTCCCGGAGACCTCGACTGTGACCGCGTGGTGGGGCACTCCGACCTGGGCATCCTGCTGGCGGCCTGGCAGAACGCCGACGACGGTGACCTGAACTGCGACGGTGTCACCAATCATTCAGACCTCGGCATACTGCTGGCCCACTGGGGCCAAATGTGCCCGTAGGATGTTGGAAGGTCCGAGCCCCTGGTGCGAATAGTGCTCGGGAGCCCGCCTACCCGATGGCAATAAGCGTCGGCCGACCGCGTTTTCTAAGATAGGCCGGGCACAGCGTGTATACTGGGAACCAGCCATGAACGCCTGCATCAGAGCGAGCATTCTCTCGTCGACGGTCGTCGCTGTTATCGGACTTTTAGCCTGGACGTCGCCTGCCGTGCGGGCCGAAGACTCGCCGGCCGATAAAGCCATCGCCCGAGAGCGAGCCAAGCGCGAGCGACAGGCGCAGATCGCGCGCGAGCTGGTCCCCGCGCTCGAGCTGAACCGCGGCCAAGCCCGCCGGCTCGTGCCCATCCTCGAGCAGGCTGCCAAACTGCACCTCGAGGCCTACGAGCAGCAGGCCCAGTTCCTACCTGAGATCATCGAAGCGTTCGGCGAGTTTGCCCGCGAAGACAGCCTCAACCAGGGCTTCACGCGCGAGGTTGAACGGCGGACCGCCCGACTCAACCACCGGGCCAAGGAAATCCGGGACAAACTCATGGAAGACATAGCGGCTCTGGAGAAGCAGGCCACGGCCGTCCTGTCGGCTTCGCAACGGGAGCGTTTGGAGAGCTGGTCCAACGGCGGCCAACGCCCGCTGCGCGGCAAAGCGCGGGGCGCGCGGAATACGTCGCCTAGCCGCCTCCGGTCCGCCAGGAAAGCTCGCCAAGAGGCCGTAGGCGAACGCCTGCGTGCCGCACGGGAGGGATTGACGAAACTGCACAGACAGACGTACGGGCATGCCGAGCTGGGTTCAGTCGGGCGTTTCCTGCTGCACCCGGCAGCGGCCGAGCCGCTCTGCAAGCTGGCCGGCGTCCGCCCGTCGCAGACACTGCTGGCCGCGGCACGCGTTTCAGAATACGGGACGTCCGACTACCCCGTTTCGCTGCGTGACGAGCAGCAAGCCGAGGTGCTGCGGCTGCGGGGCGAGATCAACAACTGGAACCTGATCAACGGGCTGCACCTGACCCGTGACCAGATCGACCGGATTGTGGCGCTTTACGCCGCCGCCGTGCCAAACGGTCGCGCCGGGCAAACCTCAGGGCAACGGGCAACAGGCGTCCCGCGGTTCCTGCTGACGTCGCTCGAACGGTCGGTCGAGCAGGTCATGAACCCCGGACAGCGACAGGTCGTGGCCGAGTATGCTGCCTGCTTGATCCCGCCGAAGAACTTGAAAGATCCCGTTCGCGTCGGTCAGGCCAGCGACCGCTCGCACCACGAGAGATGGCTCGAGCGGGCGCGAAAGACCAGCGGCCCACGGCTGGTGGCGCTGGTTGACCGAGCCCTCCATGCCGAGGCCAAGCACCTGGGCGACCTCAGCCCGGCCGAGCGCCAGAAGCGCAAAGCCCTGCTTCTCAAGACCGCCCGTCAGGTGGCGAAGATGTCGGACGCCGACTTCGAGCTAAACAAGGCCGAGTTGGCCGAGAGCATCGCCCCGCCCAACCGTAAGAACGAGCTTCAGGGCGAAATCGCCGTGCTGCAACGCCAGCGCGGGCTCCCGGGGCGCGTCGCCGGCTTCATGCTCAAGCCCGACTTCATCGAACAGCTCCGCCAGCGCGGGCAGCAACTGGCCGCGGGTGTTGTCCAGCAAGAGCAAACCGACCTGGCAAAGGGCCCGCAGGCCGAAAACTGCGAGAAGGGCTGCGCCATCGACGGCAAAGACGGCAAGAAACCCAAGCGCGACCGTTAGCGAGCGGCCAGTCCGAGCCGCGACCGTCAGCGAGCGACCAGTCCGAACCACGACTGTCAGCGAGCGACGACCGGGAGATGGACCGCCATGCAGGCCGAACCCCTCCACCGCCGAGAATTCCTCGCCACCGTGGGTCGCTGCGCGGGCGGCGCGTGTGTGGCGTGCGGTCTCGGCATGCTCCCGGGAACCGCCTGGGCCGATCCCCCACGCTGGACGCGCGAGATCGACTTCTATGACCAGCTACCGGGCAACAAAATCCAGTGTTTCGTCTGCCCGCTGGACTGCGTACTGGAAGACGGCGAAACCTGCTTCTGCCGCACCCGGACCAACGTCGGCGGCAAACTCTACACACGGGCTTATGAAAACCCGTGCATCCTGCGCGTAGACCCGATCGAGAAGCTGCCGCTCAACCACTTCCGCCCGGGGACGCAGACGCTCACGCTCGGTGTCGGCGGCTGTAACCTGCGCTGCGTGTATTGCCAGAACTGGCAGCAGTCGCAGAAGAAGCCCGATGAGCTAAAGACCTTCAAGATGACGGCGCGCGACGTGGTCACCGCCGCCAAAAAGAAGAAGCTCGACACGATCGCCTTTAGCTACACGGAACCGGTGGCGTTTCTGGAATACGCCAAGGACATCGCCATCGCGGCCAAGAAGGCCCGGCTCAAGGTGGTTGTGGCGACGGCGGCCTTCGTCAAGCCGGAGCCGCTGCTGGACTTTGCCCGCTACGTGGACGCCTTCGTGATCGCGCTCAAGGGCTTCGACGAGGAGTTCTACCACCGCGCGCTGGGGGTAGAGTTGGCCCCCGTGCTGACGGCGATCGAAACGCTCAAGAAAGAGTCGAAGTGCTGGATCGAGCTAACCAACCTGCTCGTGCCCACCTACAATGACGACCCCGGGCAAATCGCCAAGATGGTCGCGTGGGTGCACGACAAGCTCGGCGACGACGTCCCGCTGCACTTCGCCCGCTTCGTGCCGATGTACAAGCTGACCAACTTGCCGCGCACGCCGGTGCAGACGCTGGAGGCGGCGTGTGCCGCCGGTCGCCAAGCCGGACTGCGCTACGTCTACACCTCCAACATCGCCCCGCACGAGGGCAACAACACGTTCTGCGCCGTGTGCGGCGAGGCGGTGGTCCAGCGCCTGGGCTTCAAGGTGCTCGAGAACACGCTCAGAAAGGGGACGTGCTCCTGCTGCCGCCACAAACTGCCCGGCGTGTGGACTTGAGCCGCGGCGTGCATCCGCGGCCGATCAGCGGCCGCTACAAAGCCAAGTTGGAGGGGTGAGCGTGGGTAGCGTGTCATTCCGAGAAGTGAAGCGCCGAGGAATCTGGCCCCGGTCGCGCGATTGAGGCAGATTCCTCCGCGCGTCCGCCATCGGCGGACGCGGTCGGAATGACATCTGGAGGTTACCCACTTTCCTGACGCTCACCCAGTTGGACCCGGCAAGGACGGTCGGCCTTGCACTATTCGCAAGTCGGGCTATATTCTCCACTCGAAACCCGGGCGTTTAGCTCAGTTGGTTAGAGCGCATCCTTCACACGGATGAGGTCACAGGTTCGAGTCCTGTAACGCCCATGCCCTTGTTTTTCAGAGACTTGCCCGAAGTCGCGTCTGGCCGCAACTCACTGCGGGACGCGACCTTATCGTTTTCGGGCATCGCGTCACGCGGCGTGCCGCAGTCATCCGCGGCGGAATGCTGCACCGGATTCTGCACCGCCTCAGCCGGCTGCGCTGCACGCTCGAAATGCTCGTCCGTCACTTGCAGGTAGTGCTTCGCCGCGACCGCCTGCGAATTGCCGATCCACGCCGAGACCACGTGCGCCGGGAACACCTCGGCCAGCTCGGTTTCTCGCGTCGCCCGCAGGTTCTGCCACAGCTTCGGCCACGGCTCCAAGCCGGCCCGGCGGATGATCTTCGTGAGCTGTGTCCGCAGGTTCTGCGTTGCGTCGCGGTAGCGTGTAATGGCGTGCTCGGCTCCGTCGTCCGCGCGCTCGAAGGCGTCCAACAGATAGGGCCGTAGCTCCGGGAAGATCGGGACAACGCGGCTACGGCCGCCGTCGTGGTGCTCGGTTTTCGGGCTGCGAACGGTCATCCGGTTCTGCGCCCAGTCGATATCCGCCCAGCGCAGCCCGAGCGTTTCGGACGGGCACCGCAGCCCGCCGTAACGGCTCAGGGCGAACAGCAGCCGCCATTCCGTATCCGGGCAGGCGTCCAGGACCAGCGCGGCTTCGTCGCGTGACACGAAGTAGTCCCGCTGGCGGTTGGCCGGGACGGTCCCGCTCAGGTCCGCGAAGGGGTTCTCCATGATGATCTTCCTCCGCACCGCGGCGCGGAAGACTTGCTTCGCGATGCTGACGGTCTTGCGGGCCGTCGCTTCACTCAAAGCCCCGCCTGCCGGATCGCGCAACCAGCGGGCGAAAGCGTCTGCGTCGCCAGGCGTCACGTCGCGCAGCCGCGTGTCAGCCCGGAAGTAGCCCAACAGCTTCTTCTTCGCGCGCTTGAACGTCGTGAGCGTCGCGGGCTTGGCATCGTTGCGGCCTGCAATGTAGGCGTCGATGAACGTTCCCAGCGCTGCGGCTTCACGCTTCGGCACCAGCCCGACGCCCGCGAACTTGTCGCGCATCACGTCGTCAAGCTCTGCGACCCAGCGGCCCGTTTCGTCATCGACAGAATGCCCGGCGATAACGGCAGCCGCCAGCCGCTCCACGCGGAGCTTGACGGCCTCGGCCACGCGCTGCGACACCTTGCCCAGCCGGATCGACTTCCGCTTTCGGTCCGCCGCGACGAATTGAATCGTCCGCCGCCCGTTTGTTTCGCGTGTGATACTCGCCATTGGACTACCCGCCTTTCCGCGCTCGCCGAGCCGACCGCAGTTCCAGCCTCAGCGCCCGGCACAGCTTCTCCGCAGTCGTCAACGTCACGTCACGCTCGCCCTTCACGAAGCGCCCGACGACAGCGGAATTCACTCCGCTGTCACGCGCCAGGGCGTAGGGTGTTCCGTACCGCTTCGCGGCTGCCCGAATCTGGTCGGCGAAAGTCTGTTTGGTGCTCATGCTTATAATATACGTCATCCGGCGCTACCTGTCAAGAGGCGCTACCCAAGTCATTTCTCGTTTTTTGCACGTTCGCCGCCCACGTTCGGTACTGCGCTGCCAGCTCGGGGCGGAGCGCTTCGCATCGGTCGGCGAGCTGGCACAGCCGATCGGCCCACGCCTGCGCTGTCCAACCCGGATTGACGTAGCCGCTTTCGATTCGCTCGGCAAGCGAAAGCTCGTGGGGCGTACCGCACAGATCCCGGTGCTCTGACGCTTCCGGCCGACCGATCCCTACCCACCTCGGGTGCTGCGCCCGATACAGGCCGGTTCTGGCCGCTCAGCGGGGCCTCTGACGGGCGATCCTGCCGCAGCAGTGCCAGCAACACCGGCTTGTGGCGCCTGACGCGCTCGGCCAGCTCGGGCGTCAGCGCCGATCGTGGGCGATACCGCAACCGGTCGCCGTAGGGCTGTAGCTCGATACCACGCCGAACCAGCTCGGTCAGCAGCGCGGCAGCAGCGGCGCCCGCGCTGCTCATCAGACTTCCCCCCAGTCGTCATCGTCCACGCCGCCGGCCTCGGGGACGTGGGCGAAGCGAACATCGTCAGGCACTTGCTCATCGACCGGGCAGCCGGCGTCCGCGTCGTCCACTGTGGGTATATCGTCGGGACCGTCTGACACCTCTGACTCTGACAATACCCCTGTTTCCGCACCACTGGCGGGGGTTTTGTCGGTGTCAGTTCCGTCAAACGCCAGGACGAAGCCCTTTGCGGGTCGGCCGCCCCTAGGCCCGGGCGCGGGCTGCACCCACCGGCCGTAGCCTGCCTCGACCAGCTCGTTTAGCTCGGCCTCGGCGTCGCGGGCGGTCTTGTGCGACCGGGCGCGTTGCCAGTCGCGGACACTGACAGCCCCGCCCCTGCCGTGAATCAGCTCGACCAGCCGCCGCCGGTCGCGGTCCTCATCGGATTCGGCCAGGATGCCGTACACGCGCCGGGCCTCATGCCCGAACCACCGCGACAGGGTGACGCCGGCTGCGATGCTCGTTTCGTCCACCGCGTCGGGATTCTGCAACGTAGGGTCGCCTGCGGCCCGGCGGACGAAATGCACCACCAACGCCAGCCGGGCCGCGTACCCCTCTAGCTTGCTCCACGCCGCCGACAGGTCGCCCGTCAAATCCGCGTGTTCCTCGGCGTGGGCGTTGTAGAAGTCGATCCAGGTAGCCTTGCCTTTGGGCGTCAGCTTGACGATGCGCGGCCGCGGATCGCCGTCGTCGCCGTGGTCGGGCTGCAACGCGTACAGCCGATCGAAGATCACCCGGATTGTGGCCTCGGCGCTCGCCGGGATTTCCGCGTCGGTCCAGCGCTTCGGCCGGCGCGGTGGCATCGCCAGCAGCAGCCGGGCCAGCAACCCCCCTTCCCGGTGTTCGCATCCCAGCACGCGATCCAGGATGCCGGGCTGCACGCCGCCGGTTATGCTCACCGCTGCGGACGGAACGTAGATCGTCCCGCTGCCTTTGCGATCGACGATGACGGATTCACCGTTGTGCATCGACAACCAGTGTTGCGCATCGCCGCCCCGACCAGATTTGTAGGCGTCGAAAGATCGAATCCAGCCGGCCAACTCGTCGCGCGCCAGAAGCACGCCGCGCGGGTTGGCCAACAGGATCGGCGCCAGGGCCTCGACCGTGGTATCCGACATAACGTGCCGCACCGCCTGCGGGGGCTGTGGTTTCTCGGGCGGGTCATCGTCGCCTGCCTTGGCGCGCTTCCACGCCGCCAGTTCCTTTTCGTACCGCAGCGCCTCGGCGTCGTAGCTCGCCAGCGCCTCGGCGTGCCGCTTCAGCGCGTCGCCTTGGCGATCGCGGATCGGCTTCATAACCAGCTTGAACGCTGGCGTCTTCAGCGTGCCGCTCTCGCCTACGATTGCAGTCCACACGATCGCCGGCTCGGTCCAGCCGCGCTTGAGCTGGATACGCCGCGTGTTGCCGATCGCCGCCGCCAGCTCCGCCAGCAGCGGCAGCGCAACATAGGACGGGTCGCAGCCGATCGCCTTTGCGCTCATCCTCACAAAGGACCGCGCGGGCTCGGGAAGCACGTCGGTGGGGAAGGGTTGGAACGCTTCGACGGCTAGCCCGGGCGCGTCCAGCTCCACCGCGGGGGCCGCATCAGCCAGGCGCTCAAGCTCGGTGCGGATTGCGTCATCGTTTAGCCCCGCCGCTCTGCGGGCCGCGATGTAATCGACCGCATCGCCACTAGGGGCTAGGTGGGGCAGCTCGATCACCTTGACCGTCGGGGTCGGCGTCAGCTTCGCCAGGATCGCGGCCACGTCGTCGCCATATTCCCGGCCGGGATCATCGTTGTCGGGCAGGATGACGCATAGCTTGCCGGCCAGGGGCGACCAGTCAGCCGAGCTGGCGCCTTGCGACCCGTGGGGCGAAGTCGTGCCGATCAGCCCGACCGAGCCCACTGCGTCGGCGACTTTCTCGCCCTCGACGATGTACACGCGCTGCGCATCGGCCAGCGTCGGGAGCCGGTAGAGCGGCCGGGGCGTTGGCATACCGCCGATGATCCAGCCCGCAGGCGTCCGGCTCACCGGGCGGATATCCTTCCCGCCTCCGGAGCGATCCCAGCGCACCACCACGCCCACAGGCTCACCCTTAGCGTCAGTGTAGGTCCACCACGCCGATCGGGTGCCGTGCCGGTGTTCCAGTTCTGCGACGGCTTCGGCCGCGCTCTTGAACGTCTTCTGCCCACCAGCGTCACCAGAGCCCGAGCTGGCACGTCGCGCAGCGGGTCGCGGTGGCGGTGACACCCGCGTGGGCATCAGGTCACGGAGCGTCAGCCCGAGCGCCTTGACGATCGCTTCGACGGTGCAGCCCGCGTGACAGTGCAGCAGCGCGCGCCCGTCGTCACCTTCGGAAACCGTCAGGCTCGGGCGCTTGTCATCGTGGGCCGGGCAATGCCCTTTCCAGGCGGAGCCGTTGCGGCGGGGCTTACGGCCGGTTAGACTTTCTAGGGCAGATAGAACAACGGAAACGGGGCGATCATTCATCGGTCGCCCCTTTCTGCTGCGCCTGTTTCGCCAGCCAGTCGCGCAGCGCATCGACGGGGTACACGATGCACTTGTTCCCCAGCCGCAGGTGCGGAATCGCGCCGCGCTTCGTCAGGTCAAACAACAACCTCTCGCCGACACCGAGTGCCTTGGCCGCTTCCCGCGGGCGCAGTGCCAGGCGGGGCAGCTCGCCTGAGTCGTTCCGCAGCATCGCCCGGGAGAGCTCACTCATGGTCGCCCGCTTTCGACTGCTGCGCGGCGCGCTCCAGAAGAACGTGCTGCACCGCGTCCGGGTTGAACAGCATCCGCCGGCCGACGCGCAGATGCGGCACACGACCAGCTCGGGCTTCACTGCGAAGCCATGCAGCGGGAACGCCCAGCCGGGCCGCCGCGCGTTGCAGAGACAGGAACGATTCAGAAACCTTTGCGTTGCTCATACCCCGAGTCTAGACGCGCTTTCGGCAAAGGAAAGAACGTTACGGCGTGGCGCGATTTGATCGTGATTTCGCGATTATTCCGCGATTTCTTTGAGATCTGCCAGCGCTGCCCGGCACTTGGCGCGCAGGGTGTCTTCGCTGGTTTGTTCGATGATACGGGACAGGATCGCGCGTGCGTCGGCAGTGCTGTAGCGGAAGTTGTGTTGCCCTCTCCGCGGCGTCTTCACACCGGCTGCCTTCGCGTAGCTGTTCAACGTGGTGTTGCCCAAGCCCGTCATTTCGCGCAGCGTCGCAACGGTGCAAGTTTTGATCTGGGCCTCGGACGCGCCCTCGGCGCGGAGCGCCGCTCTCAACCCCCCAAGCACGCGAGCCGGCACCACTGTAATCAGACGGGCGTCGTCATATCGCGACACGAACGTCCGCGCGGCTTCAATATCGGGAAGGCCTCTCAACAGCTCGCAGACTTCGTGTAATACGTCGGGAGAAACAAAGTGTCCGGCAGGCGAGTACTTAAACACCGTGCCGTCATCTAGCCCCAAAACAAGCGAGCTTTGAAAGCCTTTTGGCCGCATTTGGGCGGTCG
>CAZNFA010000039.1:0-45234 GCA_964572345.1 uncultured Planctomycetales bacterium | reverse complement strand
TGTTTCGGGATGTGCGCCGGCAGTTGATCGCCTGGGCGGTGCTGCTGGGCGCGGCACCGACGATCCGCTTCTTGAAGCCGGGTGTGCAGCGTGAGCAAGTGTGCGCCCGACTACACGAGTTACTCGGCCCGCTCTGGCATCGCCGCTGGCTCAAGGCGCCCCGACAAGAACGGCCTGCGGGACCGCCCGGGAGCGCCCGCGGCAAACACGTGTCCGCCCACCAAATCATTCAAGCGAGCCGGGCCCAAGCCAAGCCGTCACAGCGAAAGAGGGTATGATGTTTACAGCAGTGCGCTACGACCCACACGTTGAGCGAGGCGGGAAACTCGCCATGGGTGAACGTGAATCAGAGCAAGAGTTGGTCGCGCGGGCCGCCGCGGGCGATCAGTTGGCCCTGGAGCGGCTGCTGCTGGCCTGTCACGACCGGCTTGTCGCCCGCCTCACCCGCGAGCTCCCGGCCGATTTGCGTGGCGCGATGTCCGCCGAGGACGTGCTCCAGGAGGCGTACGTGGTGGCGTTTCGCCAGATCGACACGTTCGAGCCGCGTGGGGCGGACGCCTTCTATCATTGGCTCAGGGCGATCGCCAAGCACCGCCTGTTCAACGCGATCAAACGCGAGCGGGCGGCCAAGCGCGGCGGCCGTCGCACGCCCGTCGAAGCGCAACCGGGCACCGCGGCCAGCTCAGTCGTCGAGCTGCTGGAGCTGCTGAACGTGCACGAGCGCACCCCTAGCCGCTCGGTGGCTCGCCACGAAGCTGTCGCGGCCTTGCAGGTCGCGTTTGCCGGCTTGAAGGACGATTATCGCGAGGCGTTGCGGCTACGGTACATCGAGGGCCTGTCCGTGGCCGAGACCGCCGCCAAGATGAGCCGCACCGAACGGGCGGTGCACATGCTGTGTCACCGGGCGTTGCAGCGGCTGCACGAAGCGATGGGCCGCTCGTCGCGGTATCTCACGAGAAAGTAGTGAGCGCCACGCGCAGTTGTCACTGTGAATAGTGGGCGGTGCCGCCTCTGAGAAAGCGGCGCTTTACTCTGTCCGAGGAGCACCCGATGACTCGCCGCTGGGGAGATCGGCTGTGACCACGCCCCAGAGACCTCAGAGTTCCGACCCGTCCGACCGCGCCTCGCGGATGCAACGGATTGTCGAGGACTGTCTGTCGCGGCGCGCCGGCGGCGAAGACGTCTCCGACGACCAGCTCATCGATTCGCATCCGGACCTGATGCCCGAGCTGCGTGACGAGCTCCGCAAGCTGGCGCTGGTCGAACGGGCGCGTGCCGAGGCGGCGAGAACAGCGCGCCTGCCTGAAGCCGGCTCCTCCGAGCTCGACGACCGTTTCGCCGAGCCGTTGCCCGACTGGTTCCCCGGCTACGACGTCGTGCGCGAGCTCCACCGCGGTGGGCAGGGCGTGGTCTATCAGGCGATCCAGAAGTCCACCAAGCGCAAGGTCGCCATCAAGGTCATGCGCCAGGGCCCCTTCGCCGGCCCACGCGACCGGTCCCGCTTCGAGCGCGAGGTGCAGATCCTTGGCCAGCTCAACCACCCCGGCATCGTCCGCATTCACGAGAGCGGCACCGCGGCCGGCAACTTCTTCTACGTCATGGACTACATCTCCGGCCAGGCTCTCGACACCTATACGGCCGGTGACCGACGCTCGATCGACGCGACCTTGCACCTGTTTGTCAAGGTCTGCGAGGCAGTCAACGCGGCCCATCTCCGCGGCGTGATCCACCGCGACCTGAAACCCAGCAATATCCGCGTCGATTCGGCCGGCGAGCCGCATGTGCTCGACTTCGGCCTGGCGAAGTTGGCCACGCAACCGCTGACGGAAGAATCCCAGCCGCGCGTGATGAGCCTGACCGGTCAATTCATCGGTTCATTGCCGTGGGCCAGCCCCGAGCAGGCCGAGGGAAGCCCCGAGAAGATCGACACGCGCACCGACGTGTATTCGCTGGGCGTCGTCCTGTACCAGATGCTGACCGGGCAGTTCCCGTATCCGGTCACCGGTAACATGCGCGAAGTGCTCGACAACATCCTCACGGTCGAGCCGGCCAGACCGCGCACCATCCGCCCGCAGATCGACGACGAAGTCGAGACCCTCGTTCTCAAGTGCCTGCGGAAGGAACGCGAACGCCGCTATCAGACGGCCGGCGAGCTGGCCCGCGACGTGCTTCATTACCTGGCCGGCGAGCCCATCGAGGCCAAGCGCGACAGCGGCTGGTACATGCTCAGAAAAACGGTAGGTCGCTACCGTGTGCCGGTTCTCGTCAGCGTATCGTTCGTCGTGCTGATCGCGGTGTTCGCCGTGACTATGACGTTGATGTACCAGCATGCCGAACAGCAAGCGCGCGAGGCCGAACTGTATGCGACGTTCCTCGACGAGATGCTGGCGTCGGTCGATCCTGACCTCGCAGCCGGCCGGGATGTGACGCTCCTGCGCGACCTGCTCGACAAGGCCGCGGGGCGGGTCGCGGATGTCGCTGACCAGCCCGAGGTCGAGGCAGGGGTGCGCAACACAATTGGCAGGACGTATCTCAAGCTCGGCCAGTATGACGACGCCGTACTGCACTTGGACGCGGCCCTGCAAACGCGGCGCCGCCTTTACGGCGACGAGCATCTCGACGTGGCCGAAACCCTCAACAACTTGGCGTGGGCGCTGAAGGAGCGCAACGACTACCACGCTGCGGAGCCGCTCTACCGTGAGGCGCTGGCCACACGTCAGAAGCTGCTGGGCGACGAACACGAACTGGTGGCCCAGGTGCTCAACAACCTGGGGCAACTGGAGTACGCCCGCGGCGAATTCGACGTTGCCGAACCGCTGCTTCGCCAAGCGCTCGACATGCGCTTGAGGCTGCTGGGCGCCGAGCACCGCGATGTAGCCAGCAGCCTGGCTAACCTGGGCTCGTTACTGCGTGATCGCGGTGAAACCGCCGAGGCGGAACAGTTGCTACGCCAGGCACTGGCTACGCGCCGCAAACTGTCTGGCGACCACCCGCATACGGCAGTCAGCCTTAACAAGCTGGGCCTGCTGCTGAGGGAGAAGGGCAACACCCCGGAAGCGGAGCAACTGTTCCGCGAGGCCCTCGACATGCGCCGCCGATTGCTCGGCGAAGATCACCCGCACCTCGCGGTCGCCAAGCACAGCCTCGGGCTCGTCTTGTGCGACCTCGGCAATTACGAAGAAGCTGAGCAGTTGTTTCTTCAGGCACTGACCCGATGGCGCGCGCAGCTAGGCGCGGAACACCGCCACGTCGCCTCCGCCCACCACGCCCTGGCCTGGGTACTACACATTCAGGGGCGCTCCGCCGAAGCTGAAGAGCACTGCCGCGCGGCCTTGGCCATCCGTGAAAACAAGCTGGGAGACAAGCATCTGGGAACCGCCGCATCGCTGGGCCTCCTCGGCCAGATTCTGCTCGATAGCGACCGAGCCACCGAGGCCGAACAACGGCTTCGCGACGCCCTGGAGGTTCTCCAGGACACACTGGGCGAAGGTCACTGGCGCGTCGCCCGGGGCCAGAGCGCGCTGGGTGCATGCCTGGCAGGCTTGGGCCGGTTCGACGAAGCCGAGCCGCTGTTGCTGGAGGGCTACGCCGCGATCGGGCGGGCTTGCGGCTCAGACGATGGGCGCACGCGCGAAGCACTACAGCGCCTCATCGAGCTGTACGAGGCTTGGGGGAAACCCGAAAAGGCCGACGAGTACCGGGCCCTGCTTCCCGAGGCAGACGAGTCGTCCGATGATGACTAACGGCGGCGAATCAGCGCGAATGCGCCGAACCCGACGAGCACGACCGTGCTCGGCTCCGGAATGATCGAGAGCACGGTCCCGTTCGCCACGGCCCCGGGGGTGTTGAAGCTCCACTGAACGTCGTTAAACCCGACGCCGCCGTTTTGGTAGCCGATGGTCGCGCTCGCTCCGCCGTCGGGCCGCGGCTGCTCGATGTCATCGTAGATGAACTGTCCGTAAATCGACGGGGGGCCCGGCGCTCCCAAATCAAAGATCTGAATCTGGAACCGGGCCGTGTCTTCGCTGTCCTCGAAATGGCTATCGTGCCACTGGATGATCACACGGTCGCCCAACTCCAGCCAGTAGGGGTCACCCACGTCGTTGCCGATGTCATCCCAGAAGACCAGCCCAGCCTTCCCGCCGCCGAACGCGTTGTCACTCGGGATTTCCTCGTTCAGCGGGGCCAGGAAATCATCCGGCGGGTCAAAGCCGAGGCCGCCATTGTTGCCAACGACGACGCGGCCGGCGGGAAAAACCGCGTTCCCGATGCTCGTCGTGATTTCCGCCGAAAGGTCGGCGCTCAAATGGAGCGCCTCCGCGCCAAGTTCCGTGATGTCGACGAACTCCCCGGGCAGATCGTCAACGATCTCGAGCGTTTGCGCCGACGCGAGCCCGGCTGCCGCAATCAAAACTGCAACCGCGGACGAAACGGCTCCATTTGACATCATAGCTTCCTTCCTCCCTCTACAAGCGGCTTACAGGCGTTGGATCGCCACGACAGATGCTCCTCCCAGGTGCTATGTAGCCTAGCACGTTGCACCTGATTATGCAAAGGTTTTCCTTGTGCCGGGAGGTATTGGCTGGTCTCATACGCGCAGCGGCCTATCGGACGCCGGGCCGGCGAAGACGGATTCTGCCAGGCCCCCGGCCCCTGCGGCCCTGCTCCTTTGCGGGCAACCGCCGAGCCCCCGACGCGCGATTGATTTTGCCTGCCCAGCGATTAGCCTCTGCAGTCGCTTCGACATCGGCGTCGAATGCCGCTGAATGGGAGAGTTCGATCCATGGCCATGACGCATATGGAAGTGCAGCAGGTCGGCGAGCTGGTCCGCCAACATTTCGAGCCCTTCGAACGCCTGCTGACCGAAATGCGCCGGGTGATCGTGGGGCAGGAGGATCTGCTGCGGAAGATGCTGGTGGGGCTGCTGGCCAACGGGCACATCCTGCTCGAAGGCGTGCCCGGGCTAGCCAAGACGATGTCGGTCGCCTGCCTGGCCCGCACCATCCGCACCCGCTTCCAACGTATCCAGTTCACGCCGGACCTGTTGCCGGCCGACATTATCGGTACCATGGTCTTTCAGCCGCAAGACGGCACTTTCACCGTCAAGAAGGGGCCGATCTTCGCCAACCTGATCCTGGCCGACGAGATCAACCGCGCCCCGGCCAAGGTGCAGAGCGCTTTGCTCGAGGCCATGCAGGAACGGCAGATCACGATCGGCGACCAGACCTTCCCGCTCGACGAGCCCTTCCTGGTACTCGCGACGCAGAACCCCATCGAGCAGGAAGGCACTTACCCGTTGCCCGAGGCTCAGATCGATCGCTTCATGCTCAAGCTGCTGGTCGATTACCCCGCGCGCGACGAGGAGCGGCTGATCCTTGACCGCATGGCTACGCAGCGCGCCATCCCGCAGGTCGAGCCGGTCATGGAACCGGCCAAGGTGCTCGCGGCCCGCCGCGTGCTCGACGAGATCTACATGGACGACAAGATCAAGGACTACATCGTCTCGCTGGTGCACGCGACGCGGCGGCCGGCCGAGTTCAAGCTCGACATTGGCGACTGGATCGAGTACGGGGCCTCCCCGCGGGCAACGATCTACCTGACCACGGGCGCCAAGGCCTTGGCATTCCTCGCCGGCCGCGGCTACGCGACGCCGCAGGACGTCAAGGACATTGCCCCCGACGTCCTGCGCCACCGCATCATCGTCAGCTACGAGGCCGAAGCCGAGGAAAAGACCAGCGACGACGTCGTCCACCACGTCCTCGACCACATCGAGGTGCCCTGATCAGAACCGCGCCCGTGAGGAAGCGGTCAATCCGAGCCCGACGCGCGAGCGAGGGATTACGTGGCGGCCGGACCCCGTACCCGCCGATCCGCGCTATTGGGCCTCGGGGGAGAATATGTATACGCGCTCGGAGGAATCCAGCATCCAGGCGTAGCGTTTCAGGAACACGTGGCTCGAAAGACCATGCATCTGGACGGCGCCGAACGATGTGGTCCCTACCTTGCCGGTGACGACGAGCAGTCCGGTCTGTTCCAGCGGTCCGAGCACAATCGCAAGTAGGGTAGGGGCCGCCGTGCGGACCGCCGGGCTATCGCAGTCTACCCGACGGTGATGACACCGGTGTCGGTGTGAAATCCACTTCGCCAGCGGCGCGGCCCAGCCGATCAGAATCCACGCCAGGACGACATACTTGGGAGACCAGTGCACCCGCGCGTCGCCGCCACGCTCCGTCGTGCTCAGCCAGCTTTACCAGAAGTCCGACGGGCAAAGCCGCCGCAGCAAAGCCGGCCAATCGGCGACGCCGGGCTTGCCAACGCGGCCATCCTTGGCCATGCTCATGACACGCCCCTTGTTCTCGCTCGCTTACACCCCAAAACCGCAAGCGAGAATACTCCAAAGGGGCGTGTTTTCATGGATCAACGGCCGATCAGAGGCGGGAATTGGTCAACGGCGTTAGGTGGCACCCGCCCGCTTGACGTTTGAGGGGATTTGCCGCACATGTCTAGCCGATCGGCCCTCTGGGCTGCTAGAATCCGTTGTTGCGAAGAGCCTGGCGACAAGCTGGCGACTACCGGAGAGTGATCCGATGATAAGCGTCCACCGTATCTTACTGGCGACGACCGTGGCAAGCGTCGGTGTGCTGCCGCTGGCAGCCCAGGACCAGCCGCAACCCACGCTGACCAGCTTGCAGGGCAAGAACACGCTCAGCGATGAGGAGCGCAACGCGCTTGCTCAATGGATGAACGAGCGGGTCGCGGCGATCGGGGCCGAGGAACCGGCCCCGGCCGCTGAGGCCCTCGCCCTGCTGCGGACTGAGTTCAAAGGGACCGACGCCTTCAAGGAGGCCTATGCGGCCGCCCTGATCGAGTCCGTTCGGCCGGCGTACAAGAACGCCAAGCTCATCGCGGCCGCCCGCCTGATCACCGCTCTCAACACCCTCAACGACCCTGACGCGCGTGGGGTGCTGCTGGAGGCGTTGCAGGATCAGCGCGTGGGCGTGCGGATGGCCGCGGTGGTCGGGCTGCGTAACCTGCGGGTCAAGCTGGCCCTGGCCGGGACCCCGGTTTTCACGGAGACGCTGAACGGTCTGCGCGACGCCGGCAAACGCGAGACCTCCAGCGTTACGCTGAAGACCATCTATCAAGCCATGAACTACCCAGCGGTGGTTCCCAGCCTGCCGGATGCCAAGGTCAACGTCGCCACGGTGCTCGATCTGCTCGAAGCGCGTGCCCAGCAGTACGCCGCCCAACAGGTACGTGCGGAGGGGGCGGAGGTGGTCGGCCTCAAGCTAGGCGGCACGCTGCGATCGGACATGGACGACGCCCAGCGCAAGCGCCTCACCGTCATTGCCGCGAAGATGCTCAGGTACGGCGTCACACGCTACACCAGCGGCGACCGACCGCTATTCAAGGTTCAGAAGGATGCCGGCCGGCAGATCAAGGAGCTGCGAAACCAGATCGAGCTGCTGATCGACCAGGCTGAGAAGCTGCTGCTCGAGTTGGTTGCGCCGAAGGACGCCCCGACCCCTTCGATCGCCCAGGAGATGAAGAAGGCGGCCGACCCGATCCTCATGAAGATCGCCATGAACAAGTGGGGCGACATCCTGAAGAAGGCCGTCAACCTCGATTTCTACATGGACGAGGCCGAGGAACCCACTCCCCCCGAAGAGCCGCCTGACGGCGGCGGCTAACCCGCGCGTTCCACGAACCACGAAGGGCGCCAGGACACCCGGCCCGGGTGACATGCCTACCTGCAGAGCAGCCATGTCGCGCAACCGTGTGCAGGGACTGTGCGGGCAGGCTCGCGGCTACGGCTCGGCGGCAGTGCCACCCCCACCGGCTACAACATACGCCGGCCGAGACCGAACCAGAACCTCCACCTGTTTCACTCCCGGCACCTTGCGCACCACCGCCGTCACGTCTTCGACGCTGAGCGTGGCCGGCAAAAGCCCATAGACCAAGACGTTGCCATCGGCGTGATACACGTGCAGGAAGCGCGCGTCGTGCTTGAACTCGCCGAGCAGCGCCACGCGGACGGCGGCAGCCACGCTCTGATCCACCACCGTATCACCGACACGCACGGCCGCGTCCTTGGCCTTCTCCCCGCCCGTCCGCCTGCTTGTGTCGGTCAGCAGGAAGTACCCAAACAGGGCCAACAGCACTACGAGGACCACCGCGATGCCCGATCGGATCATGGCTACACTCCTTGCGCTCGGCGATGCGCAGCATTATAGATCGCGACGCCGTTCCCGTCAGTATTCCCGGCCTGGGGGTTGATGTTCGCCCCCGCCACCCGCACCGCCGTTGACGATGCAGTGACGGCCGGCTACGAAACGAGCTTAACAGCCGATTTGCCGGCCGCGGCCAACACGCTTGGCGAGGCCGGCACCGAGGAGTACCGACCATGCCGCCTAGGCTGAAATGGACCGACGCCGAGGACATCGCGATCCTGCTGCACGAGAAGTTCCCCGATCTCGACCCACTGACGGTGCGGTTCACCGACCTGCACGACTGGGTATGCGAGCTGGAAGACTTCGACGACGACCCTAAAGCCAGTAACGAAAGCAGGTTAGAGGCTATTCAGATGGCCTGGCTCGAGGAGTACCGCGACGCGGACTGACTGGTGAGCTGGCTGATCGCGCAGGCCGGGTCGCTGCCGAGGCAGCCGGCGCCTGTCAGTTTGGCAGGGACCAGATCCTGCGCCCGCGCAGGGGCGCCCGCGCAACTCATTGACACATAAGCGGTTACGCCGAAACCCGCTCCAAGGCCGACAACTGGTACCGTCCTTGCAAACCACCCGGCGCTGAGGATACGCGCGCACACGCGCTCCAGGCCAGCGGAAAGGAAGAGAATCGAATGTCCAAGATCATCGGCATCGACCTCGGAACGACCAATTCGGTCGTCGCGGTAATGGAAGCCGGTCAGCCCAAAGTCCTGGTGAACGAGCAGGGCGCGCGGCTGACGCCGTCGGTCGTCGCTTTCACCGAGAAGGGCGAACGGCTGGTCGGCCAGCGGGCTAAGAACCAGCAGGTCACCAACCCCACCAATACGGTCTACTCCATCAAACGCTTCATGGGACGCCGACACAACGAGGTCTCCCAGGAAGAGAAGATCGTCCCGTACGGGATCGTCGGCGGCCCCGATGAGCTCGTCCGCGTCAAGGTCCGCGACAAGGAGTACGCCCCGCCGGAGATCTCCGCAATGGTCCTGCGCGACCTGAAGGCCACGGCGGAGCGCTACCTGGGCGAAGCGGTCGAGCGCGCCGTGATCACGGTGCCGGCCTACTTCAACGATTCGCAGCGCCAGGCCACCAAGGAAGCCGGTCAGATCGCCGGCCTGAAGGTCGAGCGCATCATCAACGAGCCCACCGCCGCCTCGCTCGCCTACGGCATGGAGAAGAAAGCCAACGAGAAGATCGCCGTCTTCGACTTCGGCGGCGGCACCTTCGACATCTCCATTCTCGACGTCGGCGACAACGTCTTCGAGGTGCTCAGCACCAGCGGTGATACGCACTTGGGCGGCGACGACCTGGACGAAGAGCTCATAAACCATGTGGCCGAAGAGTTCCGCAAGAAAGAGGGCATCGATCTGCGCAAAGACCCCATGGCCCTGCAGCGACTGAAAGAAGCCTGCGAGCGAGCCAAGTGCGAGCTTTCCGGGAGCATGGAAACGACCATCAACCTGCCTTACATCACCGCGGACTCCGGCGGACCCAAGCACCTGCAGATGACCGTGACGCGGGCCAAGTTCGAGCAGCTCATCGAGCCGTATCTGGAGCGCTGCCGCGGCCCGGTCATGCGCGCCCTTCAGGACGCCAAGCTGGCCCCCGCCGACGTCGCCGAAGTGGTGCTGGTCGGCGGTTCGACGCGTATCCCGGCCGTCCAAAAGCTGGTCAAGGGCATCTTCGGCAAAGAGCCCGACCGCAGCCTTAACCCCGACGAGGTCGTCGCGCTGGGCGCCGCCATCCAGGGGGCCGTCCTGACCGGCGAGAAGTCGGACATCGTCCTGCTGGACGTCACGCCGCTCTCGCTGGGCGTTGAGACACTGGGCGGCGTGATGACCGTTTTGATCCAGCGCAATACGACCATCCCGACCAGCAAGAAGGAGACCTTCTCCACCGCGGCCGACAGCCAGCCTGCCGTAGACATCCACGTGCTTCAGGGCGAGCGCGAAATGGCCCAATACAACCGCACGCTGGGCCGCTTCCAGCTCGCGGGCATTCCGCCGGCGCCGCGCGGCATACCCCAGATCGAGGTCACCTTCGACATCGACGCCAACGGGATTCTGAACGTGTCGGCAAAGGACCTCGGCACCGGCAAGGAGCAGAAGATCGAGATCAAGGCCTCCTCCGGCCTAAATGACGACGAGGTCCAGCGCATGGTCAAAGACGCCGAGACCCATGCCGACGAGGACAAGAGCCAGCGCCGCCTGGTTGACCTGCGCAACCAGGCCGACCAAATGGTCTACAGCACCGAGAAGTCGCTCAAGGAGCATGGCGACAAGGTGGACGCGGCCGTTCGCGGTGAGATCGAGCAGGCGGTTAACCGGCTGAAGGACGCCCAGAAGAGTGACGACCCCGGCGTCATCGAGAAGGCTATCGAGGAACTGACCACCGCCTCACACAAGCTCGCCGAGGCGGTCTACAAGGCGACCGGCCAGGCCCCTGGCGCGGCTGAGGCCGCCGCCGCTGGCGTCGGCGCCGAAGCGCCCACCGGCGACGAAGCCAAACCCAGCGGCAAAGACGACGACGTCATCGACGCCGAATTCGAGGTCAAAGAGTAGCGGCCGGCTCCCCGTCGGCCATTATTGTGCGCCTTGCCCGATGCGAGGCACAAGCCGGTAACCAGCCGCAGGTGACAAACGTCACAGCCAGAAGCTGCGCAGGGCGACTACTCGACCCAGATACGTCGCAGGCAGCAATCGTCACCGGCCGGGAGGGAGCACTTCGTCTCAATCTTGATGTTGGTTCCGAGGGCCTTGTTAATCTCGGCCACGGCGGTGAAGAACCACGTATCGCACCCCGGTTGGTCCTCTTTCAGGATGTCGAGGCGCTTGTGCCAGTGGTACCAGGGGCAGTCGGCGTGTCGCACGAAGGCTTCGTCACCCGCGCCCTGCTCCACCGTGGCGTCTTCGCCCATGCAGACCGAAGACCAGGCGATGGACTGGGCCACCTGCGGGGCCAAGGGCTTGGCCGGGTCCAGGCGTCTGAGGTAGGCCTTGGCGGTTTGGACCCCGGTGATCTCCCACATCTTGTTGCCCAGTGCCTCGGGGTCGAGGTCCGGCGCCATGGCCAGCGCAGCTTCCCGCCAGGCAAAGTGCTGGGCCCGGACGATCTCGCACAGGACCTTGAACCGCTTCTCGATGGGTATGTCCATGTTCATTCCTTTCTAGTCATGGCTGTGTCCGCCGCCGTCGCTCGGAAGGGGCTGGTCTCCTCCGAACGCAGGACCGGCCGGGGCCTAGAGGCCTAGCGCTTGAACTGGTATGCCTCATGCACCTCCGCGACGCCGTGGAACTTCGGCAACTCGAAATAGATGCCGTTTGTAGGACAGACCTCGGCGCAGATGCCGCACTCCTCGCACAGCATCTGAAGGTATGCGGCCTTTCCATTTACCAAGCCCATGATCTGGGCGGGACAACGTGTGACGCATATGCCGCAGCCGTTACACCTGAACGCGTTGATTACTGGGAACATCTCGCTCCCCTTCCTTAGAAGGTCATTGCCAGTCTGTATCCATCATGCAGGGCTCCATTGGCCCGGCGGGTCACGATGGTGTCGCCGATGGTGTATACCTCGCCCTTGTTGTATTCGAGCTCTGTGTTGGGCGCCATGTTGGCCAGGACGATGGTGTCGCAGGCGATCGTGACCTTGTTGCCATCAGGGTCCTCGGCCAGGACGCCGTCCGGCGTGAGCTCCTTGATCTTGTGTTTGGCGTACTGCTTGACGCCGCCCGCTTTGAGCTTCTTCATGTAGCGCCAGATATACGACGGGTTCACGTCCAGGCCGAACTTCTTGGCCGGGCCGACGAGGGAGACTTCATGGCCGCCCTTGTCCACGAGGAAGAGCGTGGTTGAGATGGCCACACCCTTTTCGCCCACGACGACGACGCGCTTCCCGGGCCTCACCTTGCCGTCCATCACATCCAGGCAGCTCACCACGTTCTCACCGTCTCCGCCGGGGAAAGCGTCGCGATCGGGTCGGGCACCGGTGGCCAGGATGACCTTGTCGGGTGCTTCTTTCTCGATGAGCTCCGGCGTCACGGTCGTCTTGGTGACGATCTTGGCACCATGCTTTTCGCAGCGGGTCTTCAGGTGATTGACCAGCCGCATGAACTCGTGGTCACCCCACGGGCCGTTGGCCGCGGTGGCGGCCTGGCCGCCGACACTGTTCTTCTTCTCGTAGATGGTGACCTCGTGACCCTTCTCGGCCGCGACGGCGCCGGCTTGCAGCCCGGCCAGCCCAGCCCCCACGATCATGATCTTCTTCTTTTCCTGCGTAGGCCGGAAGCCGTAGAAACCCCAATCGGCCTCGCTCTCATGGCCGAGGGTGGGACGAACGCCACAGGTGAGCTCCACATCACGGAAGAGCCGGGCCAGGCAGATGTTGCAGGCCATGCAAGGGATGATGTCTTCTTCGCGGCCCTCGAGGATCTTCGTCGGCAGCATGGGGTCGGCGATCATCGCCCGGCAGCTTTCCCAGAAATTGATGGTCCCTTCGGCCAGGGCTGCCTCGGGGTACCTGGGCTCGAAGAGCCGGTAGGCCATGCAGACCGGCATCTTCAATTCGTTCTTGAAGCGCTTGGCCACGTAGAGCCAATGGCCCTGGGGGATGTCGCGGGAGATCACCGATTCGGCCGACTCCTGCCAGCCGACCGTGACCGAAAGTAGATCCACGCCGGCCTCGCAGATGATACGGTTGATTTCGAGGCTCTCCTCCGGCGTGTTGCCACCGCGGTCATCCAGTAGCTCCTCGCCGCAGAGGCGGATGATGATGGGGTAGTCGGGGCCGAGCTGCTTGCGGATGCCGGCGACGATTCGCCGGGGGAATTCGGCTCTACGCTGCACGTCGCCGCCGAACTCGTCGGTCCGCTGGTTGGTGTAGGGTGAGATGAAGTTGGAGAGCAGGTAGCCGACGATGCCGGAGATCTCCACGGCATCAAAGCCGGCCTCGGCGCAGCGCAGGGCCCCCTGCACGTGCTGCTCGATGCAGATCTCGATCTGCTCTTTGGTCATTTCGCGCGGTGGGCGGAACCTCGGCAGCCGCTGGTCCACCACCGACGGGCCGACCGTATAATCCAGGTGAATGCCGCCCACCCGGCCGCAGTGCATCAGTTGCAGGACCGAGACGGCGTCGTATTTGCGAATCACGTCGGCGATGCGCTTGAGGCCGGGGATGAACTTGTCGTCCCAGATAGCCATCATGCCCACATAGCCCTTACCCTCTCCCTTGGGGTCGGTATAGGCGCCTTGGGTGGTGACGATGCCGGCCCCGCCGCGGGCCTGGGCCTCCATATAGGCCACTTCCTTGTCGGCCACGTAGCCGTCGGAGTAGTTGAAGTTGGTCTCCGTGGAGGCGTACTTGATGCGGTTCTTGGTTTCGAGCTTTCCGAGTTTCCCCGGTGAGAAAATGTGGGGGTACCTTTTTTCTCCGGGAAGCACTGTAATCTCCTTCCCTGCGGTTTCCGGCCGAGGGGCCGACTGATGACACGCAGTAGCCGATGGCACAAGGCCAACCAGGCCAACAGGGGGCATCGTTTCCTTGCGGTCCGGCGCAACCATTGTCACCCCGCAGACAACCCGAAGGGCTTCCGCATGGCTCTATGGTTGCCCCTTTCCCTTCGTTTCCACCGTGTCGGAATCCGCGCTCTCATACTCGACCCCGACCCGGAACTTACGTCGCCGCGTGCGGCGCCCCTTAAAACCGGCGACAAAAAGGAGCCCCAGCACGATGGCAATCACCACGACAAGCGTTACGATTTCCATCTGCGAATCTCCGTGGGCACCCGCCAAACGGACCGCCAAATTCGCGCGGCGGGTGCCTGCAACTTCCTATAAGACAGAGCATCGGGCGCCTTAACCGTCCCGCAGAAAAGGCCGCCACCTTGTGCCCGTCGGTAAACCAGACCCTATCATTCTATCCGTCCGGCACGCAAGGGGCTCAGGACCGGCGGGCTGAACCGCAACGTCACCACTCTCCTATCCATCCCGCACGCAAGGAGCTCACACTGCCGGTCGTGGACAAACGCCCTGGACGTCCCGCGTATGCGTAATACGCCTCATGCGGCGTCTAAATCGAGGATGCCCGAGTGTATCGCACGTTTCAAGTGCGCCACGGACGCCGTTGCCCGCGAAACAGCCCTTTCGCGTTCAACCTGTAGCCGGCACCGACAGGTGTAAATAGCCCCGAAACAACGACTTAGGAGTCGGCGCCGACTAAAGGGCCTTTCGCCACCAAGGTCATGATCAGCGCCGACACGTCGCCGCGATGCATAACCGACCCGGCAACGTAGCATACGGGTGACGTGGGCGACCCAGCCGTCCGGGTTGTTAAACTCCGCCTCCGTGGAGGCGTACTTGATGCGGTTCTTGATTTCGAGCCTTCCGAGTTTCCCCGGTGAGAATATGTGAGGGTATTTCTTTTCTCCGGGAAGCATGTGTTCTCCTTACGCTGGTAGCGGCCTGCGGCTCGCAGGCCGTCGGCCGACGAGCCGTCGGCCGCTACGTTTCGCGAGAAGCCCATCAAGTAGCGGCGGCAGCAGCAGCATTCAATCGACGTTGACACTGACTGCAAACGCCACGTGGTGCGCCGCCCTCGGCCACAAGCACACAGGTCAGGGGTCCGCGGGTTTGGTCGTCGTGGGCAGCCGATCCAGTATGAAGTCGCGGATGGTCGTCGCGGCGTCAAGCGCCTCGCGGCCGGTTTCCTCTGAGGGCCAGAACTCGTCGTCATAGCGCAGCTCAACGGCGTACGGTGTCAGTTCCTGGCCGAGCGTCTTGATGGTCATGAACGACGGATCCACTTTGGCGCACAGTTCGATCAGTTTCTCAAGGTTGTGAATGAACGGAAAGTCGATTTCGTGCGCTGTCAGATACGCCTTGATGCATTTCTCGGCCGCCTGCTGGGCGTGAAAGCAAGCCATGTCGAGAGCCTCGCCGGCCGAAAGACAGAAGCCGGCCGTGGCGAGATCGCTGTGGGCCTTGCGCAGCCACCCGCGGACCAGGTCATCCTTGCTTTTCATACAGAACCGTCCCCTGCCGGACAGCCGTGGTGACGAACGCCTGCGGTACCCCGGTCCATTCCTCCACCTCTTGCGGGCTGTACACGAGGATATCCATCGGGGCAAGAATGTCGCTGAGAGCCCCATAGATCGGCGCAGCCCGGCGGTAACGCGGCTGGTCCGACCGGGCGATGACCAGCAGATCAATGTCGCTGTCGGGCTGTGCCGTCCCGCGCGCCCGGCTTCCAAACAGGATGATCTTCTCCGGCTGCGCCACCGACACGATTCGGCTGACGATCACCTCGCGCAGTCGATCGTCTATTTGAATCATTCGCCTGGACTCCGCCTTCTGTCGCGCAAGCGTCCGGCGCGACCATTCCATCCATCCGGCGCTTGCGACGTCGTCACCGCGTGAGCCGCCAGCGGTGGAGAGCAAGCATCGGCCACGCATCACCTGAAGGCTAATCTACCTTGATCATCACTGCAAACGCTGTATCACCCGCCGCGCAGCCGGTGAAGAGCCCATATCCGCCGCCGGCCAGCACGAGCTCCTCGATGAGCTCGATGATGAGTCGGGCGCCGGTAGGTGCCTGCGGGTGCCCCCAGACGAGCGAACTGCCGAAACGGTTCATGATGGAAACATCAATCCCCATCTCCTTCGCAAAGTAGATGTCATTGATGGCGAAGGGGTTGTGGGTCTTGATTGCCCTAATGTCGTTCATGGTGACGCCCACCCGCGTGAGGGCTTGCCGCGACGCCGGCACGTTGGCTGTGGGCATGAAGCCCTTATCCGCGCGGCCCTGGCCGCAGGAGATGACGCGCACCACGATGTTCGGATCGCGGCTCATCTCGGCCGCCTTCTCGCGGGTGGTCACGATCAGCCCCACGCTCCCGTCGGCCGGGTAGGTCTGCGTGCCGAAGGTGACGGTGCCGCCTTCGACGACCGGCCTGAGCCTGGCCAGCCCCTCGGCCGTGCTGGGGAAGACGCCCTCGTCGCCGGTGACGGTGTTGATGACCTTGCGGCCGGCGGGGTCCTTGATCTCGATGGGCAGGACCATGAAACGCTTGAGGAAGGCGGAATCGTCCTTGAGAGCGTCCTGGTACTGCTGGTAGCGCATCAGCGCCACCTCGTCCTGGATGGCTCGGTCGATGCCGGCCTTCTTGGCGACGTTCTCCGCGGTCTGGACCATGGAGTTTTTGGCGAACGGGTCGCGGCCGAAGTTGTCCCACACCCAATCTTCTGTCTTGCCGACGCCGCCGACCGCGAGCGGATTTGGATAGTAGATGTGCGGCGAGTTGCTGGTGCGGTCGCAAAGGAGGTTGAGGACGCAGGAGTGAGTGCCTAGCTCAACCCCCATGGCCGCGCTCGATACGACCCTGCCCGCCGTGGCGCAGGCCTCGCTGATGATCGGCCCGCTGATGCCGGGCGCGCCGATCAGTCCGGCGACCCAGGGCCCGCCGTAGAAGCTAAACTGCTGTGGCACGGTTAGACCGAGGCAAAACCCGTCGAAAACCTCGGCAGAGACCTTCCGCTGGGCCAGTGCCCTCACGGCGACCTCGGCCCCGAACTTCAGCGAATGCAGATGCCCGAAACTGCCCTGCCAGCGGCAAAAGGGAGTTGACCAGTAGCCACCGTAGGGGATGTATGCCTTGTCGAATCGCACAGTAAGCCCTTTCACACGTCTGTCACGCCACAGTTCCGGAATCCCTTAACCCGGCGATCTCTTGCGGGGAGAAACCTGCCTCCTGGAGAACATTGTCGGTGTCCTGGCCGTAGGTGGGAGCATAGGTCAGGCGTCGGCCTACGGATTCCAGGTGCTCCCGTTCCACGGAGGGCGCCGGGAGGCGCACGAGCTTCCCGGACGAGGTCCGCGTCTCGAGCAAAGTGCGGCGGATGGCCCCGATATCCACGACCCGCGCTATCGTGCGGTCGCTGCGCACATTACGCGCCTCGCTCAGGGCTTGTGCTTGGCAATCAGTTCGCGCACGGCCGGGACCAACTCGACCGGGACCTCGACGAGCGACTGCGTGCGGTCTTCGTACGCGGCTTCATCCTCGGCGACAGCCTCCTGTTCGCTCTGCTGTTCGTAATGGGCGAGGACCCGGCGGACCTTCTCTTCATCCCAGCCTTCGGGGAATTCGCTCTGTCTCATGTTCGCCTCCGGCGCATACGCCGCCTGAAAGCCATAAGCGCCTTGCCCTTGAGTTCATAGGCGGTGATCACGAACACGCTGCCGAGCTGCCGACCCGGAACGTAGATCACTCGCAAAAACCGGCCGGCGCGAGTCCGCCCAAGGGCAACGCGGCTACCTTCGTGACCTGGACGGTCCTCGCCGGGTCGGGCCAGCACTTCCTCGACTTCGTGCTCCGCGACACCATGGGCGAAGAGGTGCGGCTGCCCGGTCTCCGCATCGATATAATACCGTACCTCCATGGCCGTTTCCAGCTTCCGAACAACGACGACGGGCTGTGTCGAACAAAGGCGGCGCGCTTGCCCGACACTGGCTCTCAAGGATCCCAGCCACCCGGCGCGGCTATGCGATCATCCCGGACTCCTTCAACCTGCCAATCTCCTCCGGAGAAAGACCTGCTTCCTGTAGGACGTTGTCGGTGTCCTGGCCGTACGCGGGGGCATACGAGAGGCGGCGGCCGGAAGAGGCCAAGTGCTCGCGCTCCACGGAGGGTGGCGGGAGGCGCACAGGCTTTCCGGACGAGGTCCGTGTCTCGAGCAAAGTGTCGCGGATGGGCGGGAAATCCACAACCTGCGGCACGGTGTGGATCGGGACCGCGACGAGGCCCTTAGCACTGAGCAGCCCCAGCAGGTCGGCAGTCTTGAAGCTGCGCGTGATAGAGCCAATCTCCTTGTGGATCGATTCCCGCTCACGGCGGCGTCCCTCGTTCGTTTCTCGCTTAGGCGAGCCGAGGCCGGAGAACACCTCGATGGCCAACAGGCGCGCCCATTGCACGTCGTTGCCAATGGCCAGGTAGAGATAGCCATCTGCCGTCGGATACGCGTTGACCGGCACGAATTCGCGGTGCTCGTTTCCGCTGCGGCGGACCTCGTCGGGCGCGTAGCCAAGATCGAGGAGTGGGATGGTGGTGACGAGCCACGAGGCGGCGGCCTGAGCCATGGAGACGTCGATTCGGCTGCCTTTACCGGTATGGGCCTTCTCAGCCAGAGCAAGACAGACATTGGCGAAGACCTCGTCGCCGGCCTTGAGATCCACGAAGGGCACGCCACCGAGCATGGGCGGGCCTTGCGGATCACCGGTGAGGTCCATGTAGCCGGTGACGGCCTGGATGGCCGGGTCGTAGCCGGGGGCGTCGGGGTAGTCCGGGCCCATGGCTGAAAGGCCGACCCAGATGAGCCCGGGGTTCACCGCGCTGAGCGTCCGGTAGTCGATGCCCAGCTCCTCGTATCGCTTGGGCAGCGTGTTGCTGGCGAAGATGTCCACGGGCAGCTTGGCGATGAGGCGTCTCAGAACGTCGCGCCCCTCGGGTTCCTTCAGGTTCAGGCTGATGGACTCCTTACCCACATTCGGGCCGATGAAGTAAGCGTGCAGGTCGGAGCGCTCACCGGGCTTGCCCACATAGCGGTTGGGGTCACCGGGAAGCCGATCGCCGGTGGGCGTGGCCTCGATGCGGATCACCCGCCAACCCAGGTGCACGAAGCGCGAGGTGGCGTACGAGAGCGAAAGGGCCTGCTCCAGCGAAAGGACGGTCAGCTTCTGCACGGCTCACGGCCCTCCTTCGGACGGGCTGCGGGCTTCCGCCCGCGCGGCCCTGAGCTTGGTCAAGACGCGCTCGGGCGTCAGCGGCAGCTCGGTGATGCGCACGCCTGTGGCGTGGTAGACCGCATTAGCGATGGCCGGTGCCACCGGGATCATGGGCGACTCGCCGATCCCCTTCGCACCGTACGGCCCGCTCGGGTCGCGCGTCTCCACGAAGGAAACGTTCAACTCGGGGAGATCCACGGTGGTGAAGATCTTGTAGTCGGTGAAGGTCGGGTTGAGGATGCGGCCGTCTTCCAGCTTCAGTTCCTCCATGAGGCAGTAGCCAATCCCCTGAGCGACCCCGCCCTCTACCTGGCCCTCGATGCCGAGGCGGTTGATCACCCGGCCCACGTCGTGAGCGGCGGTGATCCGAAGCACCTTAACCAGGCCCGTGTCCAGATCGACCTCCACCTCGGCCACGTGGGTCCCGAAGGCGTAGCAGGGGGAGATGTTGCCCATGTGCTTCTCGTCCGGCGGCGTGCTGGGCGGCTCATAGAAATCCGTGGTCATGATCAGCTCGTTCTTGGCGCGGCCGAAGTGCAACCCGCGGATGATCTTGGCGATGCCGTCGATCGGCTCGCCGCTCGAACGGTCCACCACGTTTCCGTCCGCAAGGTCGAGCTCGTCGGGCTTGCGCTTCAGGCGTGCCGCGGCCGCGTCGAGGAGCTTACGCCGCGCTTCCCGGGCTGCCCTGAGGGCGGAGTTGCCGGCGACGAAGGTGGTCCGACTGGCATGAACGCCCACGTCCCAGGGGGTCAGGTCGGTGTCGTTATTGATGACGCGGATGTTCCCGATGGGAAGGCCGAGCTCCTGGGCCACGATCTGGGCGATCACGGTCTCAGAGCCCTGGCCGATCTCCGAGGAGCCGGTCAGGACCACGACTCCGCCGAAGTCGTCGAGCTTGAGAATGGTGCCGCAGCCGTCGGAGCGGTAGATCTTCGCACCGCCGCCGACGTGGAACAGCGAAGCCATGCCGATTCCGCGGACAACTGACGATTGACGATTGGGGATTGACGATTGGCGATCGGAGGCTAACCGCTGACTGCCGAATGCTGATCGTTTCTCTTTCCAGCCCGCGTTGCGGGTTGCCGTCTCCAGGCACTCCTTCAGCCCGCAGGTTCCCAAGACCATACCCTGCGCGGTGGTTTCGCCCGGCTCCTGGGCGTTCTTCAGCCTGATCTCAAGCGGATCCATGCCCAGCTCCTCGGCCAGGCGATCCACCTGGGACTCGAGCGCAAAGGTGGCCTGGGGGTTCCCATACCCCCGAAAGGCGCAAGCATAGATGTTGTTGGTGTAGACCACGTCCACATGCTGGCGGACATGGGGCACGCGATAGAGAGACGAGAAGGTGCGCATGCTGATCCACGGCGTGGTGGCGCCCCAGGAAGTGTGGCCGCCATTGTCGAGCATCATGTGTACATCCCGGAAGGTAAAGGTGCCGTCCTTGCGAGCTCCGCTCTTGAGGCGGATCACCATCGGCTGGCGGGTAGGCGTTGCCAGGAACTCCTCTTCGCGGGAGAAGATCAGGCGCACGGGGCGCGCGGTCGCTTTGGCCAGAAACACGCAGATGGGCTCAAAGGGGTGGATATCGAGCTTGCTGCCGAAGCCTCCGCCGATGGGCGGCTGGATGATGCGGATGTTCTCCGGCACAACGCCCACGATCCGCGCGAGGTCGCGCTTATACAGAAAGGGCACCTGGGTGAGGGAGTGAAGCGTCAACCGGCCGGCCGGGTCGAAGTCGGCGATGACGCCGGAGGTGCCGAGACAACAGTGGGCCTGGCGCTGCAGAACATAGGTGTCCTCCACAATCACGTCCGATTCCCGAATCCCCTGCTCCACATCCCCATGGGAGTAGTCGTAGCGGAAAGGAGTGTTGTCGGGCACGTTGGGATGGATGAGCGGCGCGCCCTGGGCCAGGGCCTGCTCGGGGGAAGTCACCAGTGGGAGATCCTCATAGGTGACGCGGATACGCTTAACCGCCTCGGCCGCGATCTGCGGAGTGTCGGCAGCCACGGCCGCCACCTCGTCGCGGACGCACGTGACCTTGTCCTTCTTCAGGGCCGTGTTGTCCTGGCCGAAGCCGAACGGCACGAGCTGGATGTCCGCCGCGGTGATCACCGCCCGGACGCCGGGTAGGGCCTCGGCCTGTGCCGTATCGATGTTCACGATCCGCGCGTGCGGTCGCCCGGCGAAAAGGATCTTGCCGTGGAGCATACGGGGCGGCTTGATGTCCTCGATGTAGCGGGCCAGCCCGGTCGCCTTCTCGGGAGCGTCCAACTTGGGGACCCGTTGCCCGATGAGGGTCTTCCGCCCGGCTTCCTGCCTCAGAGCAGTATCTACGCCGACATCAGCCACGGCAGCCACCCCCTTGCGCCAGGGACAGCACGGCGTCGATGATCTTCCGGTACCCCGTGCAGCGGCAGAGGTTCCCCTCCAGCCCGCGCTTGATCTGCTCTTCGGTCGGAGCGGGGTGCGCTTGGAGCAGAGCGTGCGTCGCCATGATCATGCCCGGCGTGCAGAACCCGCATTGGATGGCGCCGTGATCCACGAAAGCCTGTTGGATGGGATGAAGTCGGCCGTTGGCTGCCAGGCCCTCGATGGTGAGGACCTCCGAGCCCGCACACTCGAGTGCCAGCACGAGGCAGGAGTTCACCACTCTACCGTCCAGGATCACCGAGCAGGCCCCACACTCGCCCTCGCCGCAGCCGTACTTGGTGCCGGTGAGTTCGAGTTGCTCGCGGAGAACCTCCAGCAGGGTGGCGTGGGGCGCAACCTCCAATCGGACGGGGTCGCCGTTGACCACAAAGGCCAACTCGACTTTGTCAATCACGTCTTGCACGCTGCAACATTCTCCTGAGCATCACACCAACCACCTCGCGGCGGTACGCTGCGCTGGCGCGCACATCCGTGATGGGTGCGACTTCCTCCCGGGCCGCCGCTTCGCACCTCCTGATCACTTCCGCAGACAGGGGGTTCCCCAATAGTCCTGCCTCGGCCTGTCGGCCGCGCAAAGGTACTGGGGCCACCGAGCCGTAGCCGACTCGGGCATGGACGACCGTGCCACGCTCGACCCTGAGGGCCACGCCCACCGAAGCTACGGCAATCTCCATCGCCCGGCGTGTGCCGAACTTGTCCCAGGCGGCGAATGTTCCTTCCGGCGGGGGCTTGAACCGGATGTGTGTCAGGATCTCGCCCGGTGCGAGAACTGTAGAACCCGGCCCGCGAAAGAACTCGGCGATCGGCACCTCTCGTAGCGTGATCCCACCCGGGCCGGCGGCGGCCAGGTCGAGCACCGCGTCCAGCAGGATCAGCGGGACGGCCGTGTCCGCTGCCGGTGAGGCATTGCACAGGTTTCCGCCGATGGTGGCACGGTTGCGAATCTGCGGGCACGCGATCCGGTCCGCCGCCTCAGCCAGCACCGCCGCCGCCGCACGGACGATGGCGTCGGACGCGATCTCGCTCAGCAACGTGCAAGCGCCCAGGCGAATCTCGCCGTCTACGCGCGTGACGCCTTGCAGGCCTGCCACTCGTTTGAGATCCACCACGGCCCGGGGTGCCGGGATCAGGCCCTTCGTCCAACGCGGCACCAGATCCGTGCCGCCGGCGAGCACAGTAGCGTTTTCCGCCGACAGACCCCGTGCCATTTCTTCCAGTGTTCGCGGCGCCAGGTATCTCTCAATCACCGTCACTGCCAGGTTTCCATGAGACCTGAACAGGCCGTACCGGACGACCCTTGCCCTGATCTCGATCAGTCTCCAGCGTTCCCTTCAAGCCCCTTGAGTCCGGCCCCCTCCGCGCTGAGCGCGGCTCTGACCTGTTCACGTGCGCGCGTGGCGATGTCCACCGCTCGGCGGGCTTCTGCTTCGCTCACGGGCTCGTCATCACCGGGATAGCGGGCTGTGATTGCAAAGGGGGTCAGCTCCTCCACATCCTTGAGCTGTTCGCGCCAAGCCGATTGCTCCGAGCACAGCTCCAGCAACCGCGCGAGGTTGTGCGTAAACGGGAAGTCGATCCCACGAAGTACCAGGTACGCCTTGAGGTACTTCTCGGCGCATTGTTGGGCGTGATACGCCACCAGGCGATATGGACACTCGTCTGGCAGCGTCAGAGTATGCTCGGCGACGGGCAGGTCGTCGTCGGCATGCGCCGCCCATTCGCGAACCTTCGCCAGGATCGCCTCACGCGGCGCTGTCATACAGCACCTTGCCTTCCAGTGATGCCGGACGGGCTACGGTTCCCGGGATGTGCCGGTCACGCTCGAATTCCTCCGGCGTCAACACGACGACATCCCGCGCTATCCCAAGCCCGTTGAGCGCTCGATCCATCGCCACCATCAAATCGCGCTTTCTACCGGCGACCGGGCAGATGACCAGCAGATCCACGTCACTGCGGTCATCGGCGGCCCCCCGCGCCTGCGAGCCGAACAGGATAATCCGGATTGGCTCAAACCCCTCCACCAGGCGCTTCACTGCCTCGCGCAAAACCTGCTGTGGAACCACTGCCTAACCTCCACGACCTCGAGGCCTCGGCTCGCCGTATGATGGCATCATATGCGATTCCTGGTCGCGTTACACACTACAGACGTACAGGTTCGTCGTATCGGCCGTAGGCGTCTACGAGACAATGCGTCAGCTCGCCGACGGTGGCGTAAGCTTTGACCGCATCGATGATGCCGGGCATGACATTGCGACCGGCCTTGGCGTCGGCCAGGACAGTGTGCAGGGCGGATTCCACGCGCGTGCTGTCCCGTTCGGCGCGAACCCGGTCCAAGCGCTTGATCTGCTCCGCGCAGACATCCTCATTAAAGGGATGGAATTCGATCTGCGGCTGCTCTTCCTCTATGCGGTAGCAGTTCACGCCGACCTTGCGGGTTTCCCCTCGCTCCAGCTTTCTCAGATTCTCGAACGCCTCGCGGGAAACAGCATTCTGAATATGCCCTTCGGCGATCGCCCGCACGATTCCGCCGCGCGCGTCCACCTCATCCATGACCGCCCGAATACGCTCCTCCATCTGGTTCGTCAGCGTCTCCACGTAGTAAGAGCCCGCCAGCGGATCCACTGTATCACAAAGTCCCATCTCTTCGATCAGGATCTGCATGGTACGCAGCGAGATCGTGGCCGCCTTCTCGGAAGGAATAGTGTACGCCTCGTCATAGCTGCACAAGGCCATGGTCTGGGTTCCGGACAAGGCACTGATCAGGGCGTAGTAGGCGCCGCGCACGATGTTGTTTTCGGGCTGTTCGATGGTCAGGCCGCCGCCGCCACCGCCCGCGATCATCCGCAGCCACATCGAGCGTGGGTCCTGCGCCTGGTACTGCTCCTTCAGAATCCGGGCCCACAGCCGCCGACCCGCCCGGAACTTGGCCACCTGCTCGAACAGGTTGCCGTGGATGTCGAAGTTGAAGGACAGGCGCGAGGCGAATTCGTCGATCTTCAGGCCCCGCTCCAGCACGTGGTCAATGTAGGCTTTGGCGATGCAAAAGGCGTAAGCCATCTCCTGAACCGGATTGGCTCCCGATTCACGAATGTGGTAACCGCAGACACTCACCGGACTGTACAGCGGCGCGTGTTCGGCACAGTACAGAATCGTGTCCCCAACCAGCTTTATCGAAGGCTCAACCGGGAAGACCCACGTGCCGCGGCCGATGAATTCCTTGAGAATGTCGTTCTGCGCCGTGCCGCGCAGCTTGCCGACATCGTAGCCACGCTTCTCCGCCATGGCGAAATACATCGCGATCAGTATCGCCGCCGCCCCGTTGATCGTCAGCGAGACCGTGATCTGGTCGAGGTCGATGCCCTCGAACGCGATCTCGAAGTCGTGAAGGCTATCCGCCGCCATCCCGACCCGGCCGACCTCGCCCTGCGCTTGGGGATCATCGGAATCCAGGCCGACCTGGCTCGGTAGATCGAAGGCGACATTCAGGCCGGTCTGGCCATGGCCAATCAGATATCGAAAACGCTGGTTGGTTTGCTCGGGGGTGCCAAAGCCCGCGTATTGCCGCATGGTCCACGGCCGCTTGCGGTACATGTGCTTGTGAATGCCGCGGGTGAACGGAAACTCGCCGGGGTTGCCGATACCACCGCTACCTCCACTCCGCTCTACGTCCTCGGCCGTACAGACTGGCTTGATCTCCAAACCAGATTCGTTAAAGACCGCATCGACGTCTGCGTCATTTGTGCGGCTCATGACAGTTTCTCACGAATGAAATCGACGATGGCGTGAGTGGGTGTGCCCACCGCAAAGACCGCGTCAACCCCGAGTGCCTTCAGTTCTCCGCAGTCTTGCTGCGGAATGTTCCCACCGACAAGCCATAGGAGGTCAGTTAAACCGTGCTCTTGCAGCAAGCCTTCGAGTCGCCGGCAAATGGGAAGGTGGGAACCGGAGAGGATCGACAGTCCGAGCACATCCACGTCTTCGTCGCAAGCGCTTCGGGCGATCTCCTCCGGTGTCTTTCTCAGCCCGGTGTAGATCACGTCAAAACCGGCCTGCATCAGGGCGCGCGCCACGATCTTCGCGCCGACATCGTGCCCATCCAGACCGGGCTTGGCTACTAGAACGCGGATTTTCTTGCCTCCGGCCATCAGTTAGGCTCCATTCCCAAAGCCATCAGCAACCGCACTGCTCGGCCGCGCCACCCGCTGCTCACCTGGTCATCTCTCTGGCGATAAGCAGCCTCAGGATCTCATTAGTGCCACCGCCGTAGAGAGTAAAGCGGATATCGCGAAAATACCGCTCGACCGGGAATTCGCGGGCGTAACCATAGCCTCCCAGAATGCGCGTAGCCTGGTCGCAGATCGCGATAGCACGTTCACTGGCGAACAGTTTGGCCATCGCGGCCTCACGCTGATAGGAGTGGTAGGATTCACTGTTATCTCTGAGCCACGCAGCGTAATAGACCAGATGGGTGGCGGCTTCGAGGTCCGTACCCATATCGGCCAGCTTCATCTGGATGGCCTGGAAGCGGTTAATGGGTCTCCCGAACTGCTTCCTCTCCGCGGCGTACTGCAGCGCCTCGTCCAGCGCTGTACGGGCGACACCGATCGCCAAGGCACCGGTCATGACACGGATCTCAGCCAGGATCTCGCGCAGGCCGGCTTCGCCTCCCCCTTCCTCCCCAAGGCGATGGTCGTCCGGGACGAAGCAATCCTCAAAGAAAACCTCTGAGTTTGACGAGCCCCGGCAACCCATTTTCTCAAGCGCCCGGCCAACGGTCAGACCGGGAAAGTCTTTTTCCGCAAGAAAGATGGTCAGGGGTTCCCCTTTGCCGGTGCGGGCAAAAACCGTGAAGAAGTCTGCAATCGGGGCCGACGTGACCCAGGCTTTCTGCCCGTTCAACCGATAGCCGCCATCGACCTTTTCGGCTGACGTCGCAATAGCGGATAGATCGCTGCCGGCGTCCGGCTCGGTGATGCAGATCGTGCCGATCTTCCTGCCCTGAATCGCAGGCTTCAGCAATCGCTCCTGGATGCCTTCATCGCCGTATCTGTACAGGAAATGAGTTCCCATCAGAGACTGCATGGCTGCCAGCGCGGCCAGGGAAAGCGAGCCGCGCGCGATTTCACTGATCGCCAGGCAGTAGGTCACCAGGTCCACGTCTGTGCCACCCAGCGCTTCCGGATAGCGTAGGCCGAAGAAGCCGAGATCGGCCAGCTCCATGAACAACTCACGTGGGAACTCTCCGGCCTCATCGATGGCGGCCGCGTGCGGCCTGATGCGCTCTTCGCAGAACCGCGCGAGCGTCTCGCGGAGGAGTCGCTGCTCCTGCGACAATTCGAAGTTCATATCCTCATCTACTCCGGGAACCCTTGGTTCCCCTCAGGAGCGCCGTTGCACCTTGGTCTATTTCACAGGTCTCTTCGTCCAGCACGACACCATAAACGTCCCGGGCAACTTGCATGGAGACAACGCCGTTTCGCACCTCTCCGGCCACCAATTCCGCGGGGCGCTCTTTGGGATCACCATACCCCCCACCGCCGCCGGCCAACTGGTGGTAAACCGTGCCCTTCGGCACGCCGAGTATCAGGTCCAAGCTGAGCGGAACCCGCTCGCTGCCATCCGGATAACGCAACTTAATAGAGTTCAGGCTGCCGTCTCCGCCGCCGTGCAGACCGAAGGCCGGTTCCACGTCACCATCGCCGAAGATTACCAGTTGTGTGTTGTCCGCGCCGATCTCGAATATGGTCTCGACACCCAGACCGCCGCGCCATCTGCCCGGGCCGGCCGAGTCACATAGGTATTCGTGCCGAAGCAGCGCATGCGGTGTCTGCTGCTCGAACATCTCGTAGTCCTGGTCCAGCAGACCGCCCGAGGCATCGATCATCCCGATGTGATCATAGCCATCCACCCCGCGTACCGCACCAGAGCCGCCCTTCAGGCCCATGAAACAGATATCTACGTATTTGTCGTTCTTGCGCGGGTCGCGGCCGGTCGTGAGAGAGCAGAGCAGGTGGTCCCATCCGGCGCTAACGCGCTCCGGAACGACCGGCGCCAAAGCGCGCGTGATTGCATCGGCGTTGGGCGGGCAGAGATGATTGCCGTACGTCGTCGCGGCCGGAAAGGCCGCGTTGAGAATCGTCCCTTCTGGGATAATGATGTCAATGGGTTCCACCATGCCCTGATTATGCGGAATGTCGGGGTTGACCATCTGAAGGAAAGTCAAGATCGCGGCCGAGGCGCTGGAGGTATAGGTGCCGTTCACGAACGCGTCGGACTGTGGATCGGTATCCGAGTAATCGAACGTGATGTGCTTATCCTCCACGGTGATCTTCACGCGGATCTTGTATTGTCTGCCCTGGTTCTTCCCATCGTAATAAATACTCGCTTCGCCGCGGTACTCGCCGTTCGGAATCGCGGCGATCTCGGTCTCCATCATTCTGCGCGTGGATGCGAAGAGCGCCTGCTTGTGGGCCTCAAAGCACTCGCGACCGTACTTCTCCAGCAGATGCAACATGCGCCGTTCACCAACGATGCAGGAACCAGTCTGGGCGCGCATGTCCTGCTGTACGATGTCGAAGCGGATGTTGGCAAAGATCAGGTCCCAGACGTCCTTGCGCAGCTTGCCCCTCTCATAAACCTTGACCGGCGGGATGCGCAGCGCTTCCTGCCACACCTCGGTCGCGTTGGGGTTGTAGCCGCCGGCCACGGCGCCGCCGATGTCGGCCTGGTGGCCCTTGCACGCGGACCAGGCGATCAGCCGATCTTCGAAGAAAACGGGCTTGTAGACGGCAAGATCGTTGTTCTGATTACCCATACTGAAGACATCGTTGTGGAAGATGACGTCTCCAGGGTGGATATCATCGCCGAAGTAATCGATGATGTACTTGCAGACCGGACCCAGCGAGAAGGACAGGATGGGGAGATTCTCGGTCTGTTCGAGCATGTTCCCCTGGGCGTCGTAGATGCCGGTGACGAAGTCCTTCGCTTCACAGAGGATGGGCGAGCGTGTGGTCTTCTGCAGCGAGATGCTCATCTCATCAGTCAGCGACTTGAAGGCTCGCGCGAAAACTGAGAGCAGAATCGGGTCGACGTCGCTCACGGCAGCATCTCCCGCAAGGCCGGTGAGAGCCGGCTTTCTTGCCCCTTCTGGTACGCCACAAAGCTCCCATACTTGTCGCAGATGCAATCGTATGAGGCGGTCAGCAGAAGAGTGGTGTTGACCTGTTCGACGAGGGCCGGACCGACAATCTGGTGGCCGTGGCGCGTCTTGTGGCCATCGTAGACGGACACGAACCGCGCGGCGCGCTCTTCGGGGATGTAGGCAGGCCGTTCTCCCTTCAGGGCCGGGCGCGCATCGCGTCCGGCATCGGGCTCCTCCGTGTAGGCCGGCTTTTCCGTGAGGCCGGCGGCACGCACGCGTACGTTGATCAACTCGATCGGAGCACCGTCGTCTTCGAGCGAGTAGCCATACATACGCTTGTGCTCGACATGAAACGTCGCCGGGATCGCATTCGCGTCGGGTTGGCGGATCGCCTCGAGCGCCACGGGAAACGAAACCTCGTGGTACTGCTTCACGTACCTGCAATCCAAGCTGAGCGAGAACCGCCGCCGGTCGTCCGGGATGTTTTCCCGGGCCAGCAGATCCGTCCCCTGCTGGATCATGTCGGTGACGAGCGTGCCCAGTTTTTTCCAATCGATCCGGTCGAACACCGAGACGAAGGAGCACACGAAGTCGTGCCGTAGATCACTCATCAGCATGCCGGCCGCACAGAAGATGGAAGATTCGCGGGGCACGATGAAAAGGGGTATTTCCAGTTCCTGGCAGATCATGCAGGCGTGGAGCGGTCCGGCGCCGCCGGCCGCCACCAGGGGAAACTCTCTCGGGTCGAAGCCGCGCTTGATGGAAATCTCCCGCACACCCTGGGCCATGTTGGTGTTGATGACGCGGTACATGCCGGCGGCGGCTTCTTCGAGAGACAGGCCCAACGGTCCGCCGATCCGGTCTTCAACCGCCTTGGCGGCCGCCTGCTGGTCGAGCTTAATCTTGCCACCAGCAAAGAAATCGGGATCAAGATAACCGAGAACCAAGTCCGCGTCGGTGCAAGTTGGCAGCGTGGCGCCCTTTGCGTAGCAGGCCGGACCGGGGTCGGCTCCGGCGCTCTGCGGTCCCATGCGCAGCAAGCCCCCTTCATCGATCCAGCCGATGCTGCCGCCGCCGGCACCGATGGTGACAATGTCCAGCATCGGCAGCGCTATACGATAGCGGTTGATCTCCCCCTCGGTCACGACGTTTGGAGTTCCATCCTGCACCAGCGCCGCGTCGAAACTGGTGCCGCCCATATCGACGGTGATGCAACTCTCATGACCATGCAGGCGAACGTAGCCCAGGCCCGCCTCCGGGCCGGCGGCCGGACCGGACAGCAGGGTACGCGCCGGACTTCCTTGTGCCAGGTCCGGGCTCATCACGCCGCCGTTGGACTGCATGACAAGCAGGACGCCGCCGAAGGCGATCTCGCGCAGTCGGGCCTGCAACCGACCGAGGTACGCGCTGAGTTTGGGCCCGACATACGAGTTCAAAACGGTTGTGCTGACGCGGTCGTAGAAGCGAATGGACGGCAACAGTTCCGCGGACACGGTCAGATACGCACCGGGCATTTCCTGGCGGACCAGTTGCGCCACCTGTCGCTCGTGCTCGGGGTTGGCGAAGGAATTCATGAAGCAGATCGCCACCGCCCCGACTTCCTCGCTCTTCAAGCGCCGGATCGCCTCTCCTGCATCGTCGGTACTCAGCGGCCGCAACTCCTCGCCGCAGTAGTTCAAGCGGCCCCGCACGGGCATTCGCAGATGGCGTGGCACAAGGGGCGGGACGTTGGTGTAGCGGTTATTGTATTGTTCTTCGCGGACGCCGCGCCGCATCTCCAGCGCGTCGCGGACACCATGGGTAGTCAACAGGCCGGTTTTCGCGCCGTTGCCGGTAAGAACAGCATTCGTCGTGACGGTCGTGCCGTGCACGATTGTCTCTACCGACCGCGCAAGCGCATTCAGCTCCATCCCCACGCTCGCGGCGATTTCCTTCAGCCCGTTGATCAGGCCGACGGATGGATCGGCCGGCGTTGATAAGACCTTATAGACGCGCGGCTCGCCATCCGGCTGGGTGACGAGGAAGTCGGTGAACGTCCCGCCCACGTCAATGCCGATCTTCAACTTCATGGCGTCGCCCCGAAGTCCGCCAGTTCCGTGACGAACTCGGCGCCTTTCCAGAACGCCCCGGCGTTGGCTTCTCTCAACGCCGACGGCATTCGTTTCGAGGCCGCTCCCCAGAACTCCCCCGTTGCACAGGGTAAGCCGCCGGAGCCCAGCAGGCAGCCGAGCATGACCATATTCACTGCCTTGCCGGACCCGGCCTCCAGCGCGCACCGCGTGGCGTCGAAGGCCAGCGTATTGGGCGCAACCGCGCGCACGCCCTCAATGAGCTGCTGCACATTGGGGTATTCCGCGTCATCTTCCTTTAACACCGATCGTTGCGCAAGGATGAACGGGACAACGGGTGCGGTATTCATGTACACCGCCGTAGCCGATGACATAAGCGGAACGGCCCGCGCGGTTTCGAGCGGTTCGAGCCCCAGGACGAAATCCGCCCGCCCCCGGGCGATCACCGGGCTGATCCCGCCATCGATGATGACCGATGCCTGAACAGCCCCGCCGCGCTGGGCCATGCCGTGCAACTGGCCGCTGACGAGGTGATGGCCGCGCTCGACGAAGCAATCACAGAGCAGGCGCGCGGCCGTCAGCACCCCTTGGCCGCCGGTGCCCGCAATCAGTATCCGCCACCCAGATCTACTGTGTCGGCCGTGAACGGAACCCATTCATATCCTCGCTGGGACCACTGCCTCAATGGCATCATGCTGGCAGACACGGGCGCACAGTCCGCAGCCATTGCAGAGGTCCTGGTCAATCGTGAACTCCCCCTCCGCGACGAGAATGGCGGGACAGCCCAGCACGCGGACGCACAAAGAGCAGCCATTGCACAGGTCTTGGTTGATCGCCACCGGCGTGCGTTTCCTTCCTCCGGTCTGACGGCGCTCGTTTACAGCACAGGGGGAATGGCATACCACGACGTTCACGCCGCTGCCGCTCTTCGCCTGCCTGAGGGCAGCGAGCGTCGCTTCCTCATCAAAGGGATCGACCGAATAGACGTCGCGCACACCGAGCCCGCGCACTGCCCGCTCAATTGCATCGCCATTTGCCACGTCGGTGAATGCCTGTAATACGGGTTGTTGTCTTTCGTCCGCAGGTCCTCCCTTTGTTGTCAGACTGGGCTGAAAGCCGGTCATGGCGGTTATGTAATTGTCCAAAATGACGACGGTTATGTCGTCCTCGGCCTGAAGAGCATTGGCGAGCGCCGGAAGGCCGCTGTGGAAGAAGGTCGAATCGCCAATGTAAGCCACCGTGCGGCGGCCAGTCACACGTGCGATTCCGGACGCCTGGGTGATCGAGGAGCCCATACAGAGCAGCACGTCACAGGCGTGTAACGGCTGCCCGTATCCGAGCGTGTAGCAGCCGATGTCATTACAGTACACGGTGTGTTTGCCGAAGACCTTATTGACCATGTAGAAGCTTGCCCGGTGCGGGCAGCCAGGACAAAGCACGGGTGGACGCGGTGGTAGCTCCGGGACAGCTAGGGAGACCGGCGGCCGTTTTTCGAGGTTGAGGTAATCTCGAACGGCATCTTCGACAAGGTCGGGCGAGTATTCGAATTCCAAAGGCAAATGCCCGCTATACTTGCCGAGAACAGGGACTTGATGACCGTTTCGAAAGGCGCACAGGCTCACCCAGTCCTCAACAAACGGCGTGAGCTCTTCCACCACCAGCACCGAATCAACCGATTCCAGGAAGCCGCGCAGCAATTTCTCGGGGATTGGATAGGCCCCGACTTGTTGTAATGTCACTTCGCTCTGGACGCCCAAGTCCTCGATGGCTTGGACTGTGTAGGCATATGCCACGCCGCTGGCAAGGATGCCGCGGCGCCCGTTACCGGTGCGCGGGAAGAAGCCGGACGCCTGCAGCAACTGCTCGGCGTGGCGAAAGCGAGCGGACAACTCCGTGCGCATACGCCGGGCGTTGCCGGGGATCGGCACGTAGCGGGGCGGGTTCTTGGTAAAGCGGATTTCATTCTTGCGTGTAGGCAGTGGTCCAAGCTCGACCATGCCGCTACTGTGACAGACGCGGGTCGTCGGGCGCATAATCACCGGCAAACGGGTCGTTTCCGAAAACTCGAAGGCATAGCGCGTCATTCTCCGGGCGTCTTCCGGCGTTGCCGGGTCAAAAACCGGGAAATACAAAAAGCGGCTGAAGTGCCGCTGGTCTTGTTCGTTGGGGCTGGTAATAGCGGAGGGGTCCGCGGCGGAGACGACAACCATTCCGCCTTCCACGCCAACATAGGGCATAGTGGAGATCGGGTCGCTGGCATAGCTCAGACCCAGGTGTTTCATGCCGCACATGGCCCGCGCGCCTGCCAGACTGGCTGCAAAAGCAACCTCGACGGCTATCTTTTCATTAACCGAGTACTCAAACAGGACATCGGCCTCTTTCGCAATCCGGGCGAACGTATCGCCGATCTCGGAGGAAGGAGTCCCCGGGTAGCACGAGAAGAACTGAACTCCGGCTTCCAATGCGCCGCGGACGATAGCGAGGTTCCCCAGGAGGCAGGCACGTGTGCCGGGCCGGTCGTGCATGATCTCATGCCTTGGGGCTGCGCTCATGCCCAGTCCGCCTTTAACGACCCCGCTGTCCACTGCGCGCTACTTAGCACAGCGCGCCCCGTGAGAGAAGGCCAGGGTTTGTGTTGCGCTGGGCGAGACAAGCCTCCGGATTCACGCCGAATTCGCCGGCGACGGTTGCAGCGTCGCGACCCGGGAGCACCTCCAGCTTCGGCCAGCTCGACAACACCCATTCAACCGGACCCCAGCGCTTAATCGCCAACGCCCACTCGTACTCGCCGCAGGCTACGTCCCATCAGTCGAGATTATGGCGTGACAGCAGTTGCAGGCTCCCTGAGCGCGCGGCGGCATCGCGCTTTTCGGCGGCGTAGTCACAAGGCTCGATTGGAGACGGCTTATCGCTCATCGTGGACCCGAGACTGCATCGCGCCCAAGTGGGCCAGCGACACCACTAACTTTCCATTCCTACCGCCCATCAACGTGTCCGTCAAGTGGGCGGCCGGTCGGCGCCGACCGGCCTAGGGCGCCGCCAGTTTTCCGGCCCCCCAGCCCCGCCGCCGGCAGGGTGCGCCGGCGCAGGCGCCGTCTGTAGAGTTGCCAGTGGCTGTTAGAGTAGGCATTGCCCACTTGTAGGTAGCTGCCGAGAATGGAGCGGGAAGAAGGCATCCTACAGGAGATAATCGCAGGATGATCACGTCTGCTTAGGGCACCAGCGGCTTCAACTGCAAGGGTGCCCGCAGCACCCTGGTTCTGTTAGGCGCTCTGAGCTCGACGCGCGCGCTTCTGCGGCCGGCCGGGCCGCATTGGACAGAGGTTTCACGAGGGTCGTCGATCAGCGGGCACTACAGCAGGGAGGTGGTGCGCTCAAGATCAATGATCCACTGCGGTGTTTCGCTGATGTAGGCCTGGATGTGCCGGCTGCGGGTGAAGTAGTACCAGGCCGTCCCACCCTGGAAGATCAGGCTGAAGAAGATGAGCGCGCCGTAAACCGCGAGGGTGACGATCGTCTGCAGTCGCTCGATCGACCCAAGCATTCCCGCCATTTCGCCTCCAGAAGGGAGGGCCGCCGCGTACGGGCTGGGCCCGGTCAGTGCGCTATAAATGCTCCAGAGACTGTAGACGATCAGCACGCCGCAGAGGCCGATCTGATTGAGGCCAAGTCGGCGCGGCGCGCGAAGATCGAGTCGGCGCAGCAGCTTCGCGCCGGAGAACTCATTGTAGCCCACGACGGCCAGCGCGCTCCCGAGCAACAGCGCGGTGACGCTGAAGATTCCAAATAGCAGTGTGATCGCGGCGAAAATGCTGACCGTCCAACCGGTGAACAAGGCCACGCCGGCCGCACGGCGGATCTTCCGACCGCGTTGTCGGGCCAGCCCCAATTCATGCAGGATCTCAGGAGAAAAGGGGCAGGCTGGCGTCTGCGATTGCGTGCCCGCGGGATCGGGCGGAACGGGCGCCGTCGGCGGAGTTATCGCTTGGGTCGGAACTCGAGTCACAGATCTGCTATCGACCGATTCCGCAGCACGGTTCGCCCCGCAGGGACAGTTCGAATGATCCGATAACCCTTAGGAAGCCATTGGGGAACTGGGTTTGGTCAGCCCAAGCCGCCTCCGGGCCCGTGGGTCTCACGGCCGCCGGCGCATCGAGCTTGCGAACCACGTTCGGCGGCGGCTAATGCTTCATCTGTTGGGCAGAGCGCTCATTCCTCAAGAGCGATGGTCACGTTTCTGTCGCCGGCGTGCCGGAAGTAATCGAGCGCAACGGTATCGCCGAGCGCGTACGCTCGCAGAAACATGGCACTCTGGCGGGCGATCGTCCTGACGGATTCCTGCTGACTCAGTGTCGGCGAATTAACATCGACCACCGTACCTGGGGGGTTGTTGACGTCGTTGATGCCAAAGTGATTTGCGCCGAGCACGGTTATGAGAACCTTGGGGCGGTCTTGAATACTGTCAAAGGTCTGGGCGACGTCCGCGAAGCTCGCAACGCTGTCGAGCTCGCCTCCGAGGACCGCGATTGGCGCGCCCCTATTCGCGGGGGCCGGAATCCGCTCACCGGGCGGCGTGCCCAAGGCGGTACCGTAGACAACGACGCCAGACAGCTCAGGCGGCCGCGTGAAATCGCCGAAGCAGAACGGCAACGCGCAAGTATCCCACGCTGCGTAGAGTGCAGCCGCGCCGCCAAACGAATGCCCAATCAGCACGACTTTGCTGGCGTCCACAATGCCAGCCACAGGCGAAGTCGGCTTCGAGCTCTCGGTAGTAATATACGCGAGTACGTCGGCAGTCTCGCTCAATTCGGCGAATAGCCCCAGGCCGAACAAGCCGACGTGATTAGGGACCACCACGACGAACCCGTGCGCAGCCAACGTGCTGGCGAAACCCGCGTAGAACGATTTGTCGACATTGGCTCCCTGCAACACGAGGGCGATCGGGCAACCCGCGCCAAATTCAAACTCTGGTGAGGCCGGAACATAGACGTCCGCTGGATCGCCGTTGGTGCTTATCGTTGTGCTGTATTTGACCACCGTCTTGAACAGCGGCGCGGACGGATCATCCGGTGCCGGCTCAGGTGATATCGACAGCAAGATGAAGTCGGCGGGCCCGTCTGCCTCCTGCGCGAGCGGTAAGCAACCCGCCGTGAACAAGCCGGCGGATGCGATCGCACAGGGCAAGAGAGCGCGGATCATCATCGCCACAACTCTGTGCGACAGTGCGGGGAAGCACAGCGTCCCCAAGAGCTGCCCGACAGAATGCTACTGGCTGCGACTCGGCCTCACCGGCGCAGCCGAAACTGCCCGCGCGAAACCTTCACGACATTCGGCATTTGGCTCAAGGCGATGCCAACACTCTTGGCCAGCGTCTTGTTCTTCGTCTTGAACCCGGCTCTCAGCACCGCGGCAGTAGTGTCTTTGACCGCCATCGGGCTTCTGCCGGCCGACAGCACCCTTTCGATGAAGTGCTTGAGCGATCCTTTCCGTGAACCGGCGCTGCGAGGAACTCGTGCGGCCCGTGCTGCGACCGGTCGTGAGACAGTTCCCAGTGCGGCGAGCGCCCGGTTGATCGCGTTGACGCGCGAGTCGAGCTCAGCGCGTCGCGCAACCAGCGTTTGGCGATAAACCCGAATCTCGCGGAGCGCGCCGGTTGCCCTAGCGGCGGGTCGGCGGGCTGCCCTGGCTCGCACCGCCGGGCGAACTACGCGTTTTCGGGCGCGCTTTGTTGCCTTCCTCGTGACGAGCTTCTTCCTCCGCTTGGAGGCGTGGATAGTACTCATGTGCCGCCCAAGATGAGCCGGCATTGAGAATCTTCTGCCGCACTTCGGACACTTGAACTTGCGGATCTTGGCCATGTCTAATCTCCCTGTTGGTTACGGCGTCAGCAAGACACTATACCATCCCGCCGGCTTGTGCAACGGCCCCAGCGCGAACTCTCCAAGATGCAAGCCATTGTAATCGCGGATATCCAGGGAGTGTGGGACAGCTCTCAGAGCGAAGCTATCACGAATGATGGGGCTGAAGAACGTCGGCATGCGGCAGCCGAAGGGCGGGGAGGGGCGACCGCTCAGTCGGGAGAAGTGAGAAAGGCTTGCCGATCGCTTGGGCGAGGGGTACTCTCCGCCAGTGGCGGCTGGTGGGTGGTACTACTCACGTCGCGGAGGAAGCGCACGATGGCGTTCGAAATCAGCAAGGTCGATGTGTGGGTGGGTGATCTTCCGGACCGGCCGCGGGCACTCATGAGAAAGCTCGAGGTGCTTTCGAAAGCCGGGGCGAACCTCGAGTTCGTAATCGCCCGCCCGGCCAAACGCGGAAAAGCCGTCGTATTCATGGTGCCATTGAAGGGAGCCGCCCAGATCCGCGCCGCGGAGGAGGTGCGCCTGGCGAAGGCCTCCAGCATGCACACGCTCCGTGTGGAAGGTCCGGACCAGCCTGGGCTGGGTGAACGGATCACACGCGCCTTGGCGGACGACGGGCTCAATCTGCGCGGCCTGTCGGCCGCAGTGATCGGCGGACGCTCGGTGACCTATCTGCGCTTCGCGAACTCCGAAAACGCGCGGACCGCGAAACGGGCTCTGAGGAGGGCACTTCGCTAGCGTCGCCCGCCACACGACGCGGCGCTTAACCGGCGCGGGCGGTATTGCGTGGCAAACGGCCCTCGGAACCTGTCGCCCGCGCGTCTAACATACCGGGCCATGCTCGGAAATCTGGATACATACGTCGGGCCGGCCGCGGGCCTCGCCACGTCGGCCCTGTGGACGGCCACCTCGCTGCTGTTTACCGCGGCGGGAAGACGCATCGGCCCGACCGCCGTTAACGCCGCCCGCATCGCGTTGGCGATCGTCCTGCTCAGCCTGACGCACCGGCTGCTGGCCGGTGCGTGGCTGCCGGAGGTCCTGCCGCGCCAGGTGGTCTTCCTGGCGCTGTCGGGGGTCGTGGGGCTTGCCATTGGTGATCAAGCGCTATTCACCGCGTTCGTCCACATCGGCCCGCGGCTAGCGATGCTGATCATGACCACCGCACCGCTGTTCGCGGCACTCTTCGGTTGGCTGGCGCTCGGCGAGACACTGCAGGGGGTGGCGTGGCTGGGCATCGCGCTGACGATTGGCGGTGTCGGTTGGGTCGTGCTGGAGCGCCCACGGGCCGAAACCATGGTCTACGGCTCCCAACGCGCGCGCGGCGTCTTTCTGGCATTCGTGGCGGCCGCATGCCAAGCCGGTGGACTGCTGCTGAGCAAGCAGGGCATGGGGCACGGCTGGCTTGCGGACGGCCAGCACTTGAAGCCACACGCGGCCACGCTCGTGCGAATGGTGTTCGCCGCCGTGGGGATGCTGCCGATTATTGCGCTGCACCGACTGCGCGAGCAAAAGCGCCGGGCGGCGGGCATTCAACCCACACACCGCGGATCGGTCGGGGCCGGACTGACATTCACCGCATTCGGCGCCGTGGCCGGGCCTTTTCTTGGCGTGTGGATGTCACTGGTGGCTGTGGACAGAGCCGCAGTGGGGGTCGCGCAGACGCTTTGCTCCCTGACGCCGGTATTCATCCTGCCGTTCGCGGTAATGATCCACAAGGAACGCGTCAGCCCCCGAGCAGCCGTCGGAGCCATGATCGCAGTCGCCGGCGTGGTACTGCTGTTCTTCAATCCGACGTAGAGTTGACCGCAGGCCCACTTGTCCAAGCAACGATGGCGCGCTTGACCGCACTCCAGTCCCCACCCGCTACGCGCTTGCCCGTGTCAGTATCCCGCCGCCTGGCCGTCTTTGCGGGATTCGGAGGCGCCGATGTAGACATCGTTCTCGCCGTCGTAGCCGATCGCCTGGTAGCCGCCGAACGGGCCGACGCGGTGCACGATGTTGTGGCCCATCTTCTCGAGCTCGCGGCGGACCTCCAGGCCGACTCCGGATTCGAGCGCGACGGTGCCGCCGTCGGTCATTTTGGAGCCGGTCGGGCTGGACGAGCCGGTGTGGTGGAAGCGGGCGGCGTCGCCAGCCTCCTGTAGGTTCATGCCGAAGTCGATAATGTTGCACAGGATTTGTAGGTGGCCCTGCGGCTGCATATCGCCGCCCATCACACCAAAGCTCAAGACCGGTTTGCCGTCTTTCGTCACGAACGCCGGGATGATCGTGTGAAAGGGCCGCTTGTGCGGTTCGTACACGTTCGGGTGCCCTTCTTCGAGCGCGAACAGCGCTCCACGATCCTGGAAGCAGAAGCCCAACCCGTCCGGACAGAGCCCCGAGCCAAAGCCCATATAGTTGCTCTGGATGAGCGAGACCATGTTGCGGTCCTTATCGGCCACGGTCAGATAGATTGTGTCGCCCTCGCGGAGCTTGGCGTCGGCACGTATCACGGTAACCTCCCCGGCCGGCAGACGGCGCGCAGCGCGTTGCGGGTCGAGCAGCTTGCGCCGGTCGGCCGCGTATTCTTTCGATATGAGCTTGTCGATGGGGACGCTGACGAAGTCCGGGTCGGCGTAATAGCGGGCTCGGTCTTCGTAGGCGATCTTCTTGGCCTCGATCAAGTGGTGCAGATAAGCAGCACTGTTGTGGTCCATCGAGCGGAGGTCGTACGCCGCGAGGATGTTGAGCATTTGCAGGGCGGCGATGCCCTGTCCATTCGGCGGCAGCTCCCAAACGTCGTAGCCGCGGTAGTTGGCCGAGACCGGCTCGACCCAGGTGGACGTGTGCTCCGCGAAGTCGCGTTTACGCAGGAAGCAACCGACGCGCCGACAAAATGCGTCCATCACGTCGGCCAACGCGCCTTTGTAGAATACGTCCCGGCCGCCCACGGCAATGCGCGCGAGGGTGTCGGCCAGCGCCGGGTTACGGAAGATCTCTCCCTTGTTCGGCGCGTGGCCGCCGGGCAAGAACGTCTCCGCGAAGCCCGGGTAGTCCTTCATCCGCTCGCCGGCGAGCGACCAGTAGTGGGCGATCAGCTCGGAGACGGGAAACCCCTCGCGGGCATACGCAGTCGCGGGCGCGAGAACATCTTTCATCGGGAGCTTGCCAAAGCGCTCGTGCAGCTCATGCCAGCCGTCTACACAGCCCGGGACGGTAATCGGCAACGGTCCGAAATCCGGCATGTGCGCGTGGCCTTGCCCGATCAGCCACGCGCGCGTGAGGTCGAAGGGAGAGCGGCCGCTGGCGTTCAGCCCGTACAGCCGCTGTGTCTTCGCGTCCCAGACGATAGCGAACAGGTCGCCGCCGATGCCGCAGCTCGTCGGCTCCATCAGGCCGAGAGCGGCGTTTGCGGCGATGGCAGCATCAACCGCGTTCCCGCCCCGCTTGAGAATGTCGAGCGCGATCTGGGTCGCCAGCGGCTGGCTGGTGGCGGCCATGCCGTGTCGGGCGATCACCTCGGAGCGCGTGGCGAACGCCCGCCCCGTGATCCGGTCCCCTCCGCACGCATGAGCGGGCATCAGAACAAAGACCGTCAGAACCACGAGACCGAACATCATCCCAGGCGTGGGCATCGGAACACCTCCCATTCAGTTGCGCACTGACGCGCGCCAGTGTACCGCGCCGCCGCTTCTGACGCTGCGGGCTCTGCGGTAGTATGACCTCGGCGACGCGGTCCCGTCTCAAACGGCAGAAACGCGCGGCGTGAATGGATGGCAGCTACACGCGACGACAATCGAACCGTCATAGTGCCCGATATGCCGCGACGATCGGAGCGCCTCGGCACGGTCCTGGCCGGGCACATCGTGTTCACCGTCGTCTACTCCGCCCTGTTCGCAAACGTGTTCTGGCTCATGCCGCTGCTCGTGCGCCTCCGCTTCGGCGCGGAAGACGCGCACTGGAAAGACTGGCAAACCACGCTGGTCACCGCGGCCATCCCGACGTTCATGATGTCATCGATCTTCTGGGCCGAGCTGCTCCGGCGCGTCACACTGCGAACGTACTTGCTCGTCTTCTGGCTCGTGGGGGCCGTGCCGCTCGGCTGCGTCGGGTTTGCGCAGAACTATGGGCAGTTCCTGGCCTGCCACCTGGTGGCGGCGGCCGGTTTCGCCAGTTGGGCGCCTGCCAACGGGAGACTCCTCAAGCACTTTTATTCTGACGCCGTCCGCGGCCGGGCGTTCGGCCTACTACACGCGAGCACCCTGGGCGGCTGCATAGCCGCGATCTACTTCGTCGGCGCGTGGCTGGAACGCGATCCGGACGCGTTTCGCATCTACTTCCCGTCCGCGGCCGCTGTGCAGTTGATCGGTGTGGCAATCCTCGTGTGGTTAGCGCGGCTGACGCGGGCCGAGCACGAGGTGGCCACGGAATCCGCGCGTTCCTGGACGGCACTGTTGCGACCGGTGCTGCACATGGGCAACGTCCTGCGAGCCGACCGTACCTTCCTGCGCTTCGAACTCGCCTACATGACCTACGGCGCGGCGTTCATGTTCTGTGACGCGCTACTGCCGGTGCTCGCGACGGACAAGCTGGGCATGTGGTACGAAGACTACGCCCAGTCCACGCAGATGACCGTCCGGATCGCGATGCTGGTCGTCATTTTGCCGATGGGCTGGCTGCTGGACCGGATCGGCCCGGTGCGTACCTCCGGCATCGCGTTCGGCATCCTGACCCTGTACCCCGTGCTGCTGTTGCTGGCTGGTGGGCCGGTGGGCGTCGGTGTCGCCAGCGCCGTCTATGGCGTCGGGCTGGGAGGCGTCATGCTGGCCTGGACGCTTGGCCCCGTAGCGCTCGCCGGCAGCTCCGAGAAGGTGCCACAGTACGTCGCGATCCACGCTACGTTGGTCGGCGTTCGCGGAATCGTATTCCAGGGCGCGGGCATGGCGCTTTACAAAGCCACCGGCGGCTTCATCTGGCCGCTCGGCCTTGCGGCCCTCGCGTTCCTGTGGGCTGCGGTGCAAATGCGGCAACTGCACAGCGCGGCGGGTCGTGGCAAGAGCGGCCTAGCAGGCGCTTCGCCGCCGTGCGCTAAGGACTAGAATGCCCGAATGAACAGGACCGGCTTGCCGCTTACCTTCCTGCGCATGACGGCCCGCAATCTGTATCGCCGGCCGATGCGCACCGCGCTGGCCGCGCTGGGCGTGGCGATCGGCGTGGTAGCGATTGTCTCCTTCTCGACACTCGTTCGCGGACTGTGGGACGCCGTCGATGCGACCATCCACCTCAACGACGCTGAGCTCATGGTCTTCCAGGCCGACGTGGCGGCCGACCTGTTAAGCGTGCTGGATGAAGAGGAGACACGTGCCAAGCTGACGGCGATTCCCGAGGTTCGTGAGGCGATTGCAACACTGTGGCACATCTTGCCGGTCGCGGGCCGGCCGTTCTACCTAATCTTGGGGCTGCGTCTGGAAGACATGCCTTCCCTGCGTGACGACCTGATCCGTGGCCGCTGCCCCCAAGCCGACGACGAGCTCGTGCTTGGCTCGATCGCGTGCGGCGCGCTCGAAAAAGACCTGGATGATGTCCTGCACGTGCGCGACAAGCCGTATCGGGTCGTAGGGGTCTTCCGGACCGACGCCGTGTTTCTGAACGGCGCGGTCATCATGAGTCTGCCGCGCTTGCAGCATCTGGCGGCGCGCGAGGGGCGCGTGTCGTTGTTCCAGGTGCACCTGCAGCGGGGCGTGCAGCCCGCCGCGGTCGCCGAGAAGATCGAGCGCGAACACCCGGACCTGGTCGCGGTCGGCGACGCGAGTGAATACCACAAGGTAGACCAGGGGCTCGAGATCGCGCGAGAGATGGTGTGGGCCGTATCCTTTCTCGCGATCGTCATTGGCAGCATCATCATCGCCAACACCATGTGGATGACGGTGCTGCAGCGCACGCGCGAGATCGGCGTGCTGCGCGCGGTCGGTTGGCCCCGCCGGCGAATCATGGGCATGATCGTTCTGGAAGCGGCGGGCGTGGGGCTGCTCGCGTGCCCGCTGGGCTGGCTGCTGGGCGCCGGCTTGGCCGAGCTAACCACGGTCTTGCCGGTTTCAGAACAATTCATGGAGCCGGTGTTCAGCGCCACCCCATTCCTGCTGGCGTTAGGCGTCGCGGTCGTACTCAGTGTGCTCGGCGCGCTACTTCCGGCGTGGCGCGCGGGCCGCATCTCTCCGGCGGAGGCGCTACGCTATGAATGACAAGGCGACGGCGAACGCAGCGGGCATCTCCGCCCGGGGGCTGGTCAAGCACTACGAGGCGGGACGGGTTCGCGCCGTGGACGGGCTGGATCTGGAGATCGCGGGCGGCGAGTTTGTGGCCATCTGCGGGCCATCCGGGTGTGGCAAGACCACGTTACTCAATCTCATCGCCGCCATCGATCGGCCCGACGCGGGGTCACTCTCCGTCGCGGGCGTCTCACTAACGGGCCTGTCGGGCTACGCAGCGGACGGGCACCGTCGCTCGACGATTGGGCTGGTGTTCCAACTGCATAATCTGCTGCCGAACCTGACGGCGCTGGAGAACGTGCAGGTTCCGATGCTTGTCACGCGGCGGACACCGCGCGAGCGCCGCGCGCGCGCGCGGGCCCTGCTGGAGCGGATCGGCTTGTCGCAGCGCGAACATGCGCTGCCGAACGCGCTGTCGGCAGGCGAACGGCAGCGGGTGGCGATCGCACGGGCACTCGCCAACGAACCGCGTATCTTGCTCGCCGACGAACCGACCGGCGCGCTCGATTCCAAGAACGGCGAGCGGCTGCTCGATCTGCTCGACGAATTGCAGCGCGACGCGCGGACCACGCTGGTGGTCGTCACGCACGACTCACAGGTCGCCGCCCGAGCCGGCCGGGTGCTCGATATGCTGGACGGGCGCATCACGACTCCGCCCGCGGCGTAGCAGCCGGGCCGCGTCGGTTGTCCCCGGGCCCGATGAAGTCCGGCCGGCGAGGACGCAGTGGGTAGTCTGGGCGTCCCGCCCGCCGTGGCTCCGGGCGGATTTTGGCGTTTGCCGGGGGTTGTCGTTGCGGCCGGGCCCGGGTAGGCTCGACACGCCTACTTGATAGAGGCAGTAGGCCGATGCCAATCCAGTGCGCTCTATTCGCGAATGTAGGTCGGGTCATTGACCCGGCATCTCACGGGTATCAGAAATCGTCGGGTCGATGACCCGACCTACCCGCTTTGGGGCTCACATGCAGGAGAGCACGCCAAGCACGGCCGAATTGCACGTACGGGACATCATGACGACACGTGTGCTTACGGTCGGCATGGATGACTCCATCATGGCGGCAAAGAAGCTGTTTGACCGTGAACGCTTCCACCATGCCCTTGTCATCGACCGAAAGCAGGTGGTCGGCGTGCTGTCAGACCGGGATATCCTCAAAGCGATCAGCCCGTTCGTCAACAGCGAGTGGATGGAACGGCCGCAGGATCACGCCACGCTCAGAAGGCGCATTCATCAGATTATGGTCCGGGACCCGGTCACGACCGGCCCCGATGAAACCGCCGCCTCGGCCGCCAGACTAATGCTCGCGGAGCGGGTTTCCTGTCTGCCGGTCGTCGATGAGAGCCGGTCGCTGCTGGGCATCGTGACGATTCGTGACTTTGCCGCATGGGCCGCGAACGCGCTTCCTGAACGGCCGTCCGGCGACGATACCGGCTGACGGCCACTGTCGCGCTGATGCGCGACTTACGGCGCGAAGATGCTTCGGGCAACCCAGTCGCGTAAGGCAGGCTCCGTCTGGCCGCCGCGGCGGGTGGCGTGCTCGGGAGGAGGTGTGGCATGCCCAAGCGTAGCGCGGGCATGGTAGGTTGGATGGTATGAGGGCGGGGCCGGGGCGACGGCGTAGCAAGTACAAGGGGTGCAAGCGCTGCGGGGGGGGCGGGGGACGGCGCCGTCAAGTCCACCCTCATGGTCTACCGCGACTCCGTCGCGTGAGACCATGGCACGCAGCACTGCGCGAGGGTAGCGGCACACGCCGACCAAGTGGCGGCCACGGGCCCCCTACTTCTTTGTTCACGTGACGGAAGGCACTGCCCGGCAGCAGCGGTACACAGGCGTCGTGAGCCAAACCCTCGCTTGCGCGTCGGGCTCTGTTTGGGCGTTCGCGCGCCTCATATTTGCCCGCGACGTGGTGGCGTAAAAGCATGGCAGCCACCATTCCCGGGTCGTGTTGAGTCGCAGACTGGGGATACATGCCCGCGCCTTCGGCTTGGGCATGCCACACTTGGCTTGGGCAGGCCCACTTGGGCGCTACCTGTTCTTGGGAGCACGTTTGCGCTTCGGTTTCGGGGGATCGTCGATCAGTTCGAGCAGGTCGCCGGAGGTCATGTCGAGGGCGCGGCAGATTCTCTTGATCAACTCCAGCGTGGTGTTCTACTCGTCGCAGGCGCTTCGCTGGATCCGGAGCACTGGCTGTGCTTTGGCCTGGACGACCGCCTGCCGGTCTTGGTCTCGGGCAGCTTCGCCTACATGTCCAAGCACCCGGTGGCCACACCTGTTCGGCTTCTCGACAAACAGAGGCTGCGGCTCAGCGGTCTGATGTGGCCGGAAGCGCGCCGACGCCGGGCGAACACGGCCTACGCCACGGTCGAGTCGGTGGGGCGTGGGCAGATCATTCTCTTCTCGGCTGACCCGTTCTTCCGCGGTTATTGGGAGGGTACGGGCACTGCTTTCATGATCTTTGGCCTCGCCGGGTGTTGACCTTGGCAGCCTGGAGGA
>CAZNFA010000038.1:0-45583 GCA_964572345.1 uncultured Planctomycetales bacterium | reverse complement strand
CCGTTATGCGCCACTGCCCCAAACGCGAAACCGATCAACTGGAAACGGCACTAGCCTGTTCGTGCCACAATCTCAGCCACACGTGACCGGTCTAGCTCCGCATATACCTCGGTCACGGCCATCGTATGATGGCCGGGCAGCACGCGGGCTGCCTCCAGCCCACGCTCCCTCCGAATCCGGGTCGCGAAGTTGTGTCTCAGCTGGTGCGGATGCCAGCGTGGGATCAGCCGCTCGCTGTCCGCGTGCAGGTTCTTGGCCTTTTTGGCTTCTCTGTCGGCCCTGTCGCACGCACGTTGAATGGCTCGCCGGTAGGACCCGGTCGTGTATCGCTCGTGTGGCCTACGCTTCGGGTTGCGTTTCCGGCGGTTCCGCTGGCTCGTCTGGACGGGCGTCTTTCGTCGCTCACGGCGGTTGGCCGCACGCTCTGCCTCGGCATCGGCCGGGCTGAACAGGAGCGCGTCCAGCTCAGGCTTCAGAAAAGACCGGATGACCTGCTGGGCTCGCGGGCCGAGATCGATCACACGGCTGTGCCCGTGATGCTCCGTTTTGTGACTGCCGGGTCCATAATGCCAGACGCTCCCCGTCATGTCGATATCGGCGGCGCGCATGACGACGACTTCTCCGGGCCGTAGCCCTGCCAGTCGCTGGAGTTCGACCATCGCCCACACCTGGCGGGAGACGTGCGGGCGGACCGCGTCAACGAAATCGTCGGGGACCGGCTGGACTGGCTGCGTTTCGCGGGCATCGGATCGCCCGCGCCGCAACCCGGCGACAGCCTGTAGGCCGTGGTATACGCTCGGCGGGACCAGTTCGTTTTCGACCGCCCATTTGAACATGCGCCGTATCACTTGAATCTGGGCATTCACGGTCGCTCTGGCCACGCCGGAGTCGATTACTCGCTGGCGGACGGCTTTTAGCGCCAGCGGGTCAAACGTCGAGGCTGGTTCTCGACCAAACAGAGCCCTAAGCAAACGCATAGCGCACCGGGTCTTGTGCAACTCCGACGTGGGCCGCCCGTCCTTACGATAGTACAATCTGGCGTGCCGCCAGTACGCGAGAATCAACTCGGCGACGGAGAGGTCGGCAGGGGCCTCCGGCAGCCGCCGTCCGTTCGCTAGCGACTCGCTGATCAGCCGATCGTATTTTTGCCGGCTGGACTTCGTTCCGTACTTGCCGAGGTAGACGTCGCGCGCATCAATCGTGACGACGGCTTGGCCGGAGGGCTTGTGTCGACGGTATGAAGGTGTTCGCGCTTCTCTTGTTTCGGGCATCGTGCGGTCCTCCAAAACCCCGAATCCGGTAGACTACCGGATTACTCGGGACTCTCGGGCCGCACTGCCCGACGCAGGCAGGTACGCTTAACCAAGCGTTCGGCGTTACTTACAGGATTGGGCGGTACAGGACTCGAACCTGTGACTTCTTCCTTGTAAGGGAAGCGCTCTAGCCAACTGAGCTAACCGCCCGCGGTGCAAGTGACGAAGATAGCCGACCTCGTGGACATTGCAAGCCTCGCGAAAGCCGAGCCGAGGTCGGCCTCTGGTGTGCTGGCGGAGCCATGGCGGGTGCTGACTCTGACAGGGCCGCCGGAACGGCTGCGGGGTCACGCTGCCGCTGATCGACTGACGGCTCGCGCGACGCCCGTAAATATCCCGCTCGTGCCTGAGAGAAGCTTGCCAGAACCGTCACGCAGCCCGCGAAAGCACCCGGGTCAAGGAAATCGAGCTTGGTTTCGGCGGTGGCTGCAGGTATACTCTGCCGTGACATGGCTTTTCCTCCTTGGCACCGGTCCGCCGGGACGCGGCGGTCCGGTGCTCTTTTCTAATGCCTCACGGCGTCAGACGGCTGCTGGGGTGGCCCCGGTCTACGGCGCATGCGTCACCGCGCGGTGAGCCACTCGGCGATGTACTTGACCACCTGCTCGTCCACGTGGCCGGGCTGCTGGTACTCGGCCGGGCCGGAGGGACCTTCGCCGGCGATGAACAAGTGGTTGACCCGCGGAAAGAGCTTGAGGGTCGCGTTCTTGCAGTTGCCCAGACGCTGTTTCCAAAGCCGGAAGTCCGCCATCGTGACCTGGTAGTCGCGTCCGCCCTGGATGACGAGGATGGGCATCTTCAGCTTGGCGGCCGTGCCGGCCGGGTCGAGGCTATGCAGGTGGGCCCAGTAGGACGCGGGCACCCCCAGGATCGGCTCGGTGACCTTCTCCGGCTCGCCGGCGCGGATCGCGGCGAGGGCCTGTTTGAGCTCGTCAATCTTCGCCCGTTCCTCGTCCGAGTAATCGCCGTCGAGCTTCGCGATGTACTGGGTCTGGTCCTCGATCAGGTCGAGGATGGAGCGCGCGTTGCTGGCCATGATGATGATGCCGCCGAGCTTCTCGTCGCGGGCGGCGATATAGGGCGCGGCCATGCCGCCGAGGCTGTGGCCAAGCACGAAGACGCGTTTTGGATCGATCTGCGGGTGCTCGCGCAGCAGCTTCGCGGCCGCCAGGGCGTCGTCGATCGTCTCGTCCGCGAGCGTCCATTCCGCGGGTTTTTTTGCGGTGGGATGTTCCTTGGTGCGCTTGACGTAGCGTAGCACGGCGACGTTTCGGGAAGCCAGACCCCACGCCAGATCGCGGAAGGGCTTGTTCGCGCCGACGGTCTCATCCTCGTCATGCGGGCCGGAACCGTGGACCAGCACGACCGCGGGATGTGGACCGCCGCTGCGCGGAAGCGTCAACGTGCCGGGCAACGGAAACTCGCCCGCCGAGACGGTGACCTGCTCTTCGCGGAAGGCGTTCTTATCCACGTATTCTGGCGGCTCGTAGGGGACGTTGGCCTGGAGCCTCATAATTTGAAATCCGGCCATGCGGTCCTGCTTGTCGAGCGTAACGCGCAGCGTGCCGGTGCCACGCTCGAAGCGGCACACGAAATCGACGGAGAAGTACCCGCCCGCCTTGATCGGCTTGGCGGACTCCATGGATTGGTAGTCGCCGAGCTTGAACGTGATGCCGGCCTTGACCTGCTCGGCCTGCGTGGGGCTGAAGAGCGACCGCACCTTCTCGTCGCCAGTGGCCACGAACTCCTTGTACTTTCCGTCGGTCCACAGCTTGAGGATCTCTTTGGCACGCTTGATGCGCTGCTCGTCGTCGGCCCGGGCGACTGACGCGATGGCGAGCAGCCCGGCGATGAACAAACAGCAAGTCGGCATGGGACGCAGGATCAACATGTCACAGCTCCTTTGATTGCTTTCTCGGGATCCGGTTCCCGTATCTATACGACCGACTGGCCCGCGCATTCCCGGTCAAATGCCGAAGGAGTCGAAGGATGGTGGGCGGCGGTGCGGTCAGGTGGGTTCGCCCCACATCATTCGTCGGATCTCGCGACCGACCTGCTCGATCGGATGGCCGCGGTCGCGCTCGGTTAGCTGTGTGAACCGCGGCCGGCCGGCTCGGCTCTCAGCGAGCCACTCTTTCGCGAACTTGCCCGAACGTATTTCGGCGAGCATCTCACGCATTGCCTGGCGCGCTTCAGGAGCGATCACGCGCGGCCCGCGCGTCAGGTCGCCGAAGCGGGCCGTGTTCGAGATGCGCTCACGCATATGCGTGATGCCACCTTCGTAGACCAGGTCCGCGATCAGCTTGACCTCGTGGCAGCACTCGAAATACGCGAGTTCGCGCGGGTAGCCCGCTTCCACGAGCGTCTCGAAGCCGGCCTTGATCAGGGCCGTCAGCCCGCCGCAGAGCACTGCCTGCTCGCCGAACAAGTCGGTTTCGGTCTCGTCCTTGAAGGTGGTCTCGATGATCCCGGCGCGGGCCGACCCGATTCCCGCTGCCCAGGCCAGCGCGGTCTGGCGGGCGTTGCCGGAAGCATCCTGGTGGACGGCGATCAGGGAGACGACCCCGCGCCCGGCCACGTACTCATTACGTACGGCTCGCCCCTGCGCCTTGGGAGCTACGAGCACCACGTCCATGTCCCGCGGCGGGGTGATCTGTCCGTAGTGGATCACGAACCCGTGCATGAAGCCGAGCGTCTGCCCGGCCCGCAGCGCCGGACGAATCTGCTGCTGGTAGACTTCCGGGGCCGCTTCATCCGGCAAACCGAAGATGACCAGGTCCGCCGTCCGGGCCGCCTCTTCCACGGCAACCGGGTCAAACCCCGCCTCGACAGCGGCTTCGTACCGCGGTCCGCCTTTCCGCTGCGCAACGAGCACGTGACAGCCCGAATCTCGCAGGTTCAGAGCCTGCGCATGACCCTGCGAACCGAAGCCCAGCACCGCCACGGTCCTATCCAGCAGGGAATCCACCGTTGCCAGGTGACCGGGCACGATCTTGACCGAAGCAGACATAGTACAGCCTTCATCTGGTGGTTCAGCGGCCGGCCAGACCCCCACAGGACTCGAACCTCCGCCCGGCGAATTATGCGTCCACGCTGCGTGGTTCGCAATCTGCCGGCGATGAGTGCAGCCGAGCTCGGCCGAGGCTATGCGCGGCGCTCTCGCTCCGTTCATCCCGTTTCCGGCCAGAGCCGGTCACGCTATGATGACCGCAGTCAGCATGCGCGCGTTTGGTGACGCGAATCCAATTGGGAGGATGCGATGAAGATTCTGATTGCGGACAAGTTTGAGGCCTGGGGGATCGACAAGCTCAACACTCTGGCGGATGAGGTCAAGGTCGAGCCGGAACTGAAAGAGGCGTCGCTCAAGCAGCGCATCGGCGAGTTCGACCCGACCATCCTGATCGTACGCTCGACCAAGGTGCCGGGTGAGATTCAGGATGCCGCCCAGAGCCTGAAGTTGATCATCCGGGCCGGAGCCGGGTACGACACGATTGACTGCCAGGGCGCCAAGCAGCGCGGCATCAAGGTGGCCAACTGCCCGGGCATGAACTCGGTTGCCGTCGCCGAGCTGGCCATGGGGCTGGTCATTTCATTGGATCGGCGGATCCCGGACAACGTCGCCGACCTGCGCGCCCACAAGTGGGACAAGAAGGGCTACAGCAAGGCCCGTGGCCTGAAGGGCCGCACGCTCGGGCTGGTCGGGGTGGGGCGAATCGGCACGGAGGTTGCCAAGCGGGCCCTGGCGTTCGACATGAACGTGCTGTTCTACGACGTGCTGCCGGATATCCAGCCCGCGGACCACCCTAACTGCAAGCGCGCCACGATGGAGGAGGTCTTGGGCAACTCGGACTACGTCTCGGTGCACGTGCCGGGCGGCGACGCGACGCGGCACCTGATCAACGCCGAGCGCCTGGCGCTCATGCAGCCACACGCCGCCCTGGTGAACACCAGCCGGGCGTCAGTTGTGGACGAGGCCGCGCTGATTCGGGCCTTGAAGGAAGGTCGCATCCGGGCCGCGGCGCTCGACTTGTACGAGAACGAGCCGCCCGCGGACGGGAAGACCTTCGACGCGCCGATCGCCGACGTGCCCAATCTGTACGGCACGCACCACATCGGCGCCTCGACCGAGCAGGCCCAGCTCGCAGTTGCCGAGGAGACGGTCCGGATCGTTGCCGAGTTCAAGAACACGGGGAACGTGCCGAACTGCGTTAATCCGTAGCGCCAAGAGGACAGCCGAGAGACCAGAAGGGGCGGGATGCGCCCTTTTCGGGCGGCCTGCGAGAAGGCGGAGACGAGGAGAGTATCCATCACGTGTCCGGCCTACGGGTCCGTGTAAGCGTGAGGAAAGTGGGTAACGTGCAGATGTCATTCCGAACGCATCCGGCGGTGGGGGACGCGCGGAGGAATCTGGCTCAATCGCGCGAGCGAGGCTAGATTCCTCGGCGCTTCGCTTCTCGGAATGACACGCCACCCGCGTAAGTGACGCTCACCCTACGGGTCCGGCGGGTCCCAACCCTGCCAGCGTCCGTGCTCGGTCATGGGGTTGCACCAGAGCCGGTTGGCGATTGGGATGGCCTCCTCACGCCTATACTCGTCGAGCGTCCACCACTCCGTGTGGCCATCGATGAAGGTAAACGTGGCACCGTCGCCGTGCCGGTAGGTCATACCCTGGTCGGGACTGCTGGAGCCATCCTGCCAATCTTCTCCCCACTGGCCGCCGGGGTTCTCATCTTCGTCCAGGCCGTGCGGGTCGGGCGGCTCCCAGAATATGATTGCGTCGGGGCGGTACTCGGTCACGTGGAAGACCCGGTCCCACGCGTGTTCCCAAGGCCAGGGGTAGCCGGAGACCGCGCCGTTCATGAGATAGCTAGTCAGTCTGCGACTGTCGTTCTGGTACTTGAAATTCTTGTAATGCTCCGGACAGCGGTAGAGCTCTCCGTTCAGGAGATAGGTCCAGAGCACACCCGTCTCCCGGTCACGCTCTTCCCAGACGATGCGCGGTCGCCGGAGCGCGATAGGCTCCGGGTCGAACAGCCAGCCGCGTGGAAGCCATCGCCCGCCTGGTGAGTCGGGCCAACCCCAGTTCGGTAGCGGCATGTAGTCGGACCACTCATCGGCGTACATGCGCGCGGCCGTCATCAACTGCCGCTGATTCGTTCCGCATTTCAGCCCGCGCGCGTCCTCCTGGGCCCGTTGCAGCGCCGGCAACAGGATCGCGATGAGCAGCGCGATGATCGCCACCACTACCAGCAGCTCGATCAGCGTGAACGCGGGAACACTCCGGCGTCGAGATGCCCTGGTGACATTCCTGGAACCCACGCTGCACATCCTCCGCAGCTCGAGAGCCGGCAATCCGGTTCCGACGTCGAGCCAGAGGCCACAGAAAGTTGCGGCCGACTTGTGCCCGCGGTGCTCAAGCCGCCTCAACTGATAGCTTATGCGACCGCGCCCAGCCGCCGCAACGACAACCTCGGCAATCGTCCGTCCAGTGGCAAACATTTCAGCGCGGCTGTATAAGTGTGCCGCTGGTACAGCGAGACCCCTAACATACGAAAGCCGGGAATCTGGGGAGGTTAAGCGTTGGTCGAAGGCGAACTCACCGCGGAAACAAACCTGCTTGTGATCGGTGGCGGGCCCGGGGGCTACGTGGCTGCGTTTCGGGCGGCCGACCTGGGCATTCAAACCATCATCGTGGAGGAGGCGCCGCTGCTGGGCGGCGTCTGCCTGCGCCAGGGCTGCGTCCCCTCGAAAGCCCTGCTGCACGTGGCCCACCTGATTACGCACGCTGAGGAGGCGGCCACGTTCGGCGTCACCTTCGCAAAACCGCAGATCGACGTGGCCAAGCTGCGCGGCTGGAAAGATTCGATCGTGGAGCGGCTCTGCGGTGGGATCGGGAAACTGGCCGCAAAGCGGAAGGTGCGGGTCGTTCGCGGGCGGGCCAGGTTCGAAGACTCACGCACCGTCCGGGTCCAAGACGGCGAGGTCGCCCGTATCAAGTTCGAGCACGCCATCGTCGCGACCGGCTCGCGGGCCAAGCGTCTGCCGGAGTCGGTGATACCCGCCGAATGCTACCGCGACTCGACCGCCGCGCTCGACGTGGAAGACGTACCCGAAACGCTGCTGGTGGTCGGGGCCGGGTACATCGGGCTGGAGCTGGGGCAGGTCTACGCCGCACTGGGCAGCAAGGTCACGGTCGTCGAGATGTTGGACAACATCCTGCCCGGTATCGAGCCGGACCTGGTGCGTCCGCTCCGCGCGCGGCTCAGGAAGCAGTTCGACGGCATCCACACGTCCGCCATGCTGGAGTCAGCCAAGCCGACCGGCCGTGGTGTGGAGGTGGTGTTCGGCCAGGGCGGCAAGCAGCACAAGCTGACGTTTGAGCGCGTGCTGGTCTCGGTCGGTCGCCAGCCAAGTTCCGACAACCTCGGTCTCGAAAACACCAAGGCAAAGGTGAACGAGCGCGGCTTCGTCGAGGTGGACCCCGCCCGCCGAACCGCCGATCCTCATATCTACGCGATCGGCGACGTGGCCGGCGAGCCGATGCTGGCGCACAAGGCCTCGCGCGAAGGGATCGTGGCGGCCGAGGCGATCGCCGGCAAACCGGCCGTCTTCGATGCCGCCGCCATTCCCGCGGTCGTGTACACCTCTCCGGAGGTGGCGGTCTGTGGGCTGACGGAGGCCCAAGCCAAACAGCAGGGTCTGGAGATCAAGGTTGGCAAGTTCCAGTGGGGGGCCTCCAGTCGGGCAGTCACGATGGGTCGGCCGGAAGGCGTGACCAAAATCATTGCGGACGCCAATACGCGGCGGATCCTGGGCGTGGGAATCGTCGGCGAGCATGCCGGCGACCTGATTGCCGAAGCGGTCCTCGCCATCGAGTTGGGGGCCGAGGTGCACGACCTGGCCACGACGATCCACCCGCACCCTGCCACTTCCGAAACCCTGATGGAGGCTGCGGAAAGTGTCTTTGGCGAGCCGATCCACATGTTCCGGCTTTAGACGCGGGCATCAAGCCGGTAATCCTGAGGTCCGCGGACGACGGCGAAGTGCGCCGCCGGCTCCGGCCCACGCAGTTCTCCACCAACGTCGGCAGACCGCCGTGACGGCAGCGGTCGGACTGGCGCTATGCTGTTTGGCAGGTTGTCAGCTACCCCCTTCAGGCCAGAACCAGGAAGAGGGGCTTTCCCCGGTGTTGGTGCGCATGCGGGAGACGTATGCCGACCTGCGCCACGGGCCGTTCGTGAGCTTGGCCGACTTCGAGTCGCCCGGTCAGGCCAAGCTGTTCCGTGTCGCCGGCCCGGAGGACGCCGAGTACGATCGCCGGCAACCTTCGATCAGCGTCCTGCGCAGCCGGAACGCTACCGGGGCCGGCGGGCTGAAGGCCAAGCTGAACGGGCCGGGGCATCGCCTGATCTTCGACGGGCGGCGCTCGCAGGAGCTGGCGCTGATTCGCGACTGGCGTGACCACGCGCTGCTGCTGGTGAGCATCTACGGCCCGCGCGACGGGCTGGCGCTCGAGTTCTCCGTGCGAAGCGGGACCGATGCGCCCATCCACTGGCTTCGCACCATCCACGCCAAGCCGGGCTGGAACCTGTTCCGCTTCGATCTGGCCGAGATCGGCGAGCAGGTTGACCTGGCGGACGTGCGCGCGTTGAGTTGGCAAGCCCCGCACATCGATTCGCCGGTCGAGTTCTTTCTCGATGACATCATTCTGGCGAACAATCGGCGGTATCTGCTCGGCGAGCAGGCGGCGGCCGGCGAGTTGTACGTCTTCGAGCTGGGGCGCTCCGTGCATGTCGGCGTACGCGAACGTTTTGACCTGGCATTCCGCGATGGCGTGATCGCAGCCTGGACGGTAGACGGCCGGGAGAATCTTACCGTCGGCACGGGATTGGGACCCTTTCCGCTGCCGTTGCCGGCGGATTGGTCCACCCAGCCCGAGACGACGATCGTCTATGACGATCCCGAGCTATTCATCAACTGGGGCACGGCTGTCGAGGCCACGCAACAAGTGGTGGAGCTGTCGCCGTTTCGCGTCGTCGTACGCGGCCACTGGCGGTTCGTGGACGAGCCGGGCCGCGCGACCGCCGAGGCCCCCGCCGACACCCGACCATCACACACCTGGGAATACGTCATTTACCGGTTCGGGCAAGTATGCGTGCGTGCGACGTCGGCGGCGCAGGGAGCCGGTTGGAGTGCGCCGCGAGTCGGATATGCCGTCGCGCTCAACGGGCGTCGCGGGTTTGTGCGTGTCGAGCCGGCAGCGGCATACGCCGACGCTGCTCCGGCCGGATTCGTGCTGATGTCGCAGCCCGGGAGGGAGCGACCCGATCTGCTTTGGAGCATGCATGCCCGCGCGGCATCGCTCCGCCGGCTCGAGCTTGCCTCGGCTGACGATCGCCGCGTGGTGGAGCTATGTGGTGACATTGCCGCGGACGAGACCGTCGAAACCGCGCACCTGCTGCGTTTCTGGCCGCACGATATCGACGGTGCCCCCGAAGCGCGGACGTTCGCCGCCGATTACCAGCACCCGGCCGCCCTGGCGGTGTCAACCGGGGGGCTGGTGACTGACGCCCCCGGCGATCTGAATCACGACGGCTACAACGAATGCGAAGGCTGCTATGAGCTGGCTGCCGATGCGGGGGTAGCGCGGTTCACGTTCGATCCCGGCGGCCGGCTGCGGCACCAACCGGTCTTCCGCATTCACCAGACGGCCGAGCGGCGTTGCTGGGTCTATGCCGATGGCCAGATCGTCAAGACGCTGGGGCGCGACCGGCAGGGCGAACTGTGTTTCGTGATTCCCGGCGCGGTCAGCGCGCCGCGGACCATCGAGGTCATCTCGCGGACCGGTGCCGCTGCCGAATGAGCACCGGCCCGATAACGCCGCCCACGGGCGGCCACCGGCGCGCTGAGCGATCCGCCGGCCCGCTCACTTGACGCCCTCCGATCAGCGACCTAGCATCAATCCCGCGGCTAGTGAGTGGCCGCCGGAGTTGTCTCCATGGGGCTGTGCGAACGATGCAAGAAGGCCCAGGCGACCTTCCACCTGACGAATATCAAGCCGTCGGGCGAGAAGGAAGAGCGCCACTTCTGTGAACGCTGCGCGGTCGAAGCGGGCCTGCTCCAGATCCAGAAGCCCAGCGTCAACCTCAACGACATCATCGAGAGCTTCGTCGGCGGGGCCAAAGAGAGCGGCAGCGCCTTGAGCAACCTGGTCTGCGAGGAGTGCGGCATCAGCTACGTCGAGTTCCGCAACCACGGGCTCTTCGGCTGCCCGCGCGATTACGACGTGTTCAAGGAGCCGCTGGCCAAGCTGCTGGAGCGCGCCCACGACGGGGCGACGCACCACACCGGCAAAACGCCCAAGTCGCTCGGTACCGCGCGCACGACCCAACAGGACATCCATCGGCTGAAGCGGCAACTGGCCGAGGCCGTCGCGGCGGAAGACTACGAGCGGGCGGCCGAGTTGCGCGACCGCATCCGGGAGTTGGAAGAGTGAATACGCCGCTGGATGAGGTAGCCCGTCGGCCCGGCGAGTGGCTCCGTGGAAGCGGGCCGCTGCACGACATCGTCATTTCCACGCGCGTCCGGCTGGCGCGCAACATCCGCGGGTTCCCCTTCCAACCGCGGGCCGACGCGGATCAGCGCGCCGAGATCGCGGCTACCATCGAAGCTGCCGTGCGAAAGGCCGCTCGTCTGAACGAGTTTCAGCACCTCGACGTGGAGAAGCTCGAGGAATTGGACCGCGCGCTGCTGGTCGAGCGCCACCTGATCAGCCGCCAGCACGCGGAAGGGCGTGGTGCCCGGCGGGTGGCCTTCCACCCCTCCGAAGCCTCCGGGCTGATGATCAACGAGGAAGACCACCTGCGCATGCAGGTGATGCGCAGCGGCTTTCAGCTTCAAGAGGCCTGGGAGGAGATCGACGCCGTCGACGACGCGATCGAGGAGCAGCTCGAGTACGAGTTTCACCCGCAGTACGGCTATCTGACCGCCTGCCCCACCAACGTGGGCACGGGGATTCGCGTTTCGGTGATGTTGCACCTGCCGGCCCTGCGCCTCACTGGCGAGCTGGAAAAGGTCGGCCAGGCCGCCAAGGATATGAAGCTCGCCATCCGCGGGCTGTACGGCGAAGGCACCGAAGCCCAGGGCGACTTCTTCCAGATCTCCAACCAGATCACGCTGGGCCGCGGCGAGACGGAGATCATCGACGATTTCCGCAGCGTGGTGATCCCCAAGATCGTCGAGTATGAGCATGCCGCCCGTGACGCCCTGCTCAAGAACCGTCTCCACGCCCTGGACGACCGCATCTGGCGGGCCATGGCCCAGTTGCAGAACGCCCGGCTAATGAGCTCGAACGAGGCGATGCAGTACCTTTCCCACGTGCGCATGGGGCTGCACGTCGGGCGGCTGAGCTCGGTAGACCTGCAAACGGTGAACGAGCTGTTCATCCAGACCCAGCCGGCCCACCTGCAAAAGCTGCAAGGCGAGCGCCTCAACGGCGAGCAACGCAGCATCGCCCGCGCCGCGTTGATCCGCGCCCGGCTGAGCAACAACTGAACCGCAGGCCGAGACCCCTCGCGGGTCTTGCGTCGTTCAAACGGCTGGTTGCATCATCCCGTCATGCTGAGCGCGGCGAAGCATCTCGCCGACGCCGTCGTCCGGTGTCGGGCCGGCGGGTGACGAAACGCGCCCTGCCGCTTGAGGATCGAAGATGTCCGAGCGACCCCTCCACACTACGCGTCGTGAGTTCCTGACCCGGGGCCTGACGCGCTTGAGCAGCGCCGCGGTGCTTCCGGTCTTGCTCGGCAACACCGCCCGCGTGTCGGCCGGACCCGAGCTGCGGGCCCGTCAGAGGAGTGGCAGCGATCGCATCCTGGTGATGGTGCAACTGGCGGGCGGTAACGACGGGCTGAATACCGTCATCCCTTATGAGAACGACCTGTATTACAAGTACCGCCGGCGAATCGCGATCGCCAAAAGGGACGTGCTGCCGCTCGAAACCGGGCTCGGACTGCCTCCGGCGGCGAGGGGGTTGAAGGACCTTTACGACGACGGCAAGCTGGCTATCGTGCAGGGCGTTGGCTATCCCAACCCTAACCGTAGCCACTTCACCAGCATGGACGTCTGGCAGACCGCCGACCCGCGGCTCGACCTCCGCGGCGGCTGGCTCGGGCGCTCGCTAGGACTGGTCGCGCGGATGATCGCCGCCGACCGGCCGACGCGAGTCTACTACGTCTCGATGGGCGGGTTCGACACACATACGAGGCAGGCGGTTCGTCATCGGCGGCTGCTGGCCGAGTTCGGCAACGCGGTTGAATCGTTCGTGGATAGGCTGAAGGCGGACGGGCTGCTGGACCGCGTACTGGTCGTGACATTCTCCGAATTCGGCCGGCGTGTGCACGAGAACGCCGGCGGCGGCACCGACCACGGCGAAGCAGCCCCGATTTTCTTGTTCGGCTCAGGGCTCCGGCCGGGCGTCCATGAAAAGCACCCTAGCCTCTCCAAGCTCCACCGCGGGGCTCTGATCTCCGGCTGCGACTTCCGCCGCGTTTACGCCGAGATCCTGTGCCGCTGGCTGGGAATGAACCCGCAGAAAGTCCTCGGCCCCGGGTTCACTCCGCTGGGATTGATCAAGAAATGAGCCGCGGCGCGCGGTACAGCAACCGGGGTCAGCTCCGGCAGTAGAATACGGGGAGAGAAAGTCGGGTTCTGGTCAACACTTCGTGACCCGTGCGCATTGGTTAAGTAGAGGCTCGCGGACAGACTCGAGCGAGAAGATGGACGTTGCGGTGCCGACTAACGCCGCCGAAAACCCCGACGAGCGCCGCGCCGGGCTCGACGTGGGCAGAGTCTATGAGGCGGCGCTGCCGCAGTTGCGGCGCATCGCCGCTGGGATGGGCTTGCCACAAGCCGACGCGGAGGACGCCCTGCATGACAGCTATGTGGCGCTGCTGCAAAACCTCGATAGGCTGGACGAGGCCGAAAACGCGCGCCGCTGGCTCGTCCGCGTCGTGGTCAATCGCTGCCGGCTGCACCACCGCCAGCGCAAGCGGCGTGACCTGCCGATGCGTGGAAGACGTGTGGCGGATGTCGGCTCTGCCGCGGTACAGGCGGACGAGGCCGAGTTGGTTCGCGCGTCGCTGCGGGAACTCGACGCTGATGAGCTCGCCGTACTGGTGCTGCGCTATTTCTGTGACCTCAACGCGACGGAGGTCGCCGAGATCCTGTCCGTGCCGGCCTCGACCGTGCGGAGTCAACTGCGGCGTGCGCGGATGAAGTTGGCGGAGCGGCTGATCGAGAAAGGCCTGGTAGATGATGGTACCTGACACCTGTGAAGGCTGGTCCGAGCAGCTCGTGGACTACGCCGATGGCGAGCTCGATCAGGCCGAGCATGTCCGCGTCGGCGCTCATCTGCAAGCGTGCCCCGCGTGCCGGCGGCGGCTTGAAGCCCTGCGCAAGTCACTCGCCTTGGCACAGGGCGTGTGGTCTGAACGGGCCGCGGAGTTGGAGCAGATTCCCGCTCGGGCCACGGGCCGTGGGATACGTACCCGGCGCAGGGTGCCCTGGCTGGCAATCGCCGCGGCGGCCGCGGTCCTGCTGGTCGTGCTGCGACCATTACAGTCACCGCGACCGACGCCGGTGGTGCCGCCCGGCACGCAGCAGCGCTCGGTTGCGCAAGTCGAGCAGGAAATCTGGGAGGTCGGCATGGCCGGCGAAATGCTGCTGGTCGCCGATATGCTGGCCGCTACCCCCGGCGGCGAGCCGTACGCCGTAAACCGTCTTCGATTCATCACCGAGAACTATGCCGATACCCGACCGGCCCGCGAGGCGCAGATTCGCCTCGCCGCCCTGACGGAAAGGAAGATGCCATGAACACGAGGTTGTCAACTTGCGTCTCGATCGCCGCTGTGTGTGCCTTGCTCGGCGCCCCGGCGTGGGGGCAAACCAAGGACCAGGCGCAAGGGGAGGTCGAGTTCGTTACCGGCGAGCCGCGCGTCGTTGACCTTCCCCACGCGGCCCGACGATGTGAGGTCGTAGGCACGTTCGAAACCAAGCCGGTCTTGACCGACGTTCGTGAACGGCGCGTCATCGACGACGCCTTAGGCGCCGTCTTTGGCTGGGAGAAAGGCCGCATCGTCATTGGCGAAGCCGAGTACCCGCTGACGGGCGGGCGGGCTTGGATCGAGCGGAAAACTGTCTACGCCGACGACGAAGCCCGCGCGCGGGACCTCTGGACGATAGCGGCGATCGACGAGGCAACCGCTAAAGCGCTGACGCGCGCGCTGTTCGAGAGCTGCGCGGCGAATGTCCAGAAAGCCCTCGACGAGGAGCGCGGCCGACTGGAAAGAGTGCTGGCACGCGAGGAGCAGCGCCGCGAGGCCATTGACAAGCTCAAGTCGCAGATAAAGGAGGCTGAGGAGCTTTGCGGCAAGCTCACCGTGGACAAGTTCTCCTCCGAGACCATCGCTGCCGCGATCGCCAGATTCGATCACGAGCGCCGTCTCAACGAGATCGACATCGCTGGTCTGGAGGCACGGCTGGCCGCCACCAAGGAGCGCCTCGAGGCGCGCCATGGTGCGGAGAAACAGCAAGGGAAGGACTCAGCCGAGCTGAGAGGGGAAGCGTGGCGGGCGCTGCACCGTATCCAGGTCGAGCTGGAAATCGAGCTGATCGGCAAGCTGGCCCGCAGGGAGGCTGTGGGGCGCGAACTCGAACAGCTCAAGCGCGGGCTGGAGACGCGACAGAGAATCGACGGCTTTGAGGGCAAGCTGGCGGTCGCGCAACGGCGACGTAGCGGTGGGGGCTCAGAATCGTCGCTACGGAAATCCATTGAACAACTGGAACGGCTCGCGGACTTCACCGTCATCGACAACCGCGTCGTGATTTCGCCCATCGCGCCCACGCGCAGGTAACGCAGCTTCCCTACCGGCCTGGTAAGGACCCGCTGCGTCGTTGCTGTCCGCGCGCGACGTGGTTCCTTGATCCCGCGCGATCGGGTACAACAGCCGCGCGATGGGATTCTCGGCCAACATGGACACGCCGGGGCAGCAGCCCCGCGGTTTGCCGGCGACGTTGGAATGGGTCGGCGGCGAAGACGGGGGGTTGCGCATTCTCGATCAGACGCTGTTGCCGGGGCGGGTAGAGATGCGGGTGTGTCGCAGCGCCGAGGAGGTTTGGGAGGCAATACGCGTGATGCGGGTGCGGGGGGCACCGGCGATCGGGGTCGCCGCCGCGTTCGGGTTGTGCCTGGGGACGCGACCATTCCGAGATGCCGAGCCGGACGCGTTTCGCGCCAAGGTCCGCGAGGTCGGCGACTACCTGTGTTCGGCGCGTCCGACGGCCGTCAATCTGTCCTGGGCAGTCGAGCGAATCTACGGCGTCACGGAGCAGGGTTTTAGCGGCGATACCCCCAAGATGTGGGGTGCCATGCTGGCCGAAGCACAAGTTGTTGCGCGGGAAGACGCCGAGGTCTGTCGGCGGATCGGCCAGGTCGGGGCACCCCTGGTGCCCGATGGCGGCGCCGTGCTGACGCACTGCAATGCGGGCGCCCTGGCGACGGTCGCCTACGGTACGGCTCTGTCGATGCTCTACGTCGCGCACGAGCAGGGTAAGCGGTTCCGGGTGTTTGCCGGTGAAACCCGACCGCTGCTGCAAGGAGCCCGCCTCACGGCCTTCGAGTTGGTCGCCGCCGGAATCGACGTAACGGTGGTGTGCGACAGCGTGGCGGCGAGCCTGATGCAGGCCGGGCGGGTCCAGATGGTGGCGGTGGGGGCGGATCGCATCGCCGCCAACGGGGACGTGGCCAACAAGATCGGGACCTACAGTCTGGCAGTGGCGGCAAAGCACCACGGCATACCGTTCTACGTGGCGGCCCCGTTGAGCACGTTCGATTTGACGCTCGCCAGCGGGGACGGGATTCCGATCGAGCAGCGGCCCGCGGAGGAGATTCGCAGCGTGTGTGGGCGGCCGGTGGTGGCGCCGGGGGCCGGCTGTTATAACCCCGCATTCGACGTGACGCCGGCGGCGTTGATCACTGCGCTGATCACGGAAAAGGGGCGGCTGAAGCCGGTTACGGCCAAAAAGATTCGGGATTTTTTTTAGCGGGGGGGCTTGCAATGGCGATTAGAGGACTTACACTCGCCGGCCAATCTGCGGCGCGGTCAGATCTGGGCAGCCCTAAGAGGGGCGTGTCCGCATCCACAGATCGTGAGCCGGCCGTATGAGATCCTACTCGGGACGATCGGTGTGTGGCCGGTCGTCGGTCGCAGACCGGGAGTTGGAATCGGCGCAGCGTTTCTCGTATATGGAGGCTCGCGATGTCCAAAAGATTGTGGTTGAAGGGCGCGTTGATGCTGATGACGACCGGCATCACGCTGGGGCTCGGTTATGGTGGCGGTTGCCTACAGGCGACCGTCCAGCGCATTCTGGTGGCGGCCGTGTTTGACTAAGCGGTTGTCGTGCGCGGGACCGGAATCTGGCAACTTATTAGGGAGTAGACGCATGAAACTGAAGCTCAAACTCGCGTTGCTCGGCGTTACTGCAGGAGCGTCTCTACTGCAATGTTTCTCCTGTTCCAGCGATTTCTTCGCTCGGTTTCTGGGGGACTTTGTCGGAGACGCGATTTTTCTCCGGGTCGTTGACTAAAACAATTGGCTAACGGTCCATCCCGGCTCGGCGAGCCTGCGACGACGGGTCGTGGCCGTCTGCCTGAGTGGACACAGGAGACACCCATGAGCAAGAAATGGCTAAAGGTCAGCGCGTTGCTGGTCGGCGGGGCCATGCTGTTCTCCAACGGCTGCCTGGGCGCGTTCTGGGACGGCATGTGGAACACCGGTTGGCCGACCGGGAACCGCTGGCTGAACGTCCTGATTGATGTTTTGAATGAGGAGCTGGCCGGGTAGTCAGGCCTGGACGCGGGCCCGCTTCGACGGTCGCTTGTCGCTGGCAGCGGCCCCGACAAGCTTCGGCCTGTGCAGCGCCAAAGCGTCACGGTCAGGACAATCCGACGAGGAGAATCGGACGGTAATCGCCGGGCGCCTCTGCTCGGCCTGAGATACGATCGGAGATTGGCTATGTCGAAACAGAAGTTTGCCGCGTTGTTGATTCTGTCAGGTGGCTGGCTCGTCGCGCTCGGCTGCAGCCTCTTGCCCAACCTGTTGTCGGGCATTTCCTGGGCCACGCTGTTTCCACCCACCGGCGGCTAATTCCCCGTGCTGAGGGGCGGCCTCCGGCCGGCCTGGACGAGTAGAACTGCCCGGGGCGCATCGGCGATCAAAATGCGCCCCCTTTTCTTGCGCCGAAGGCCGGCGGCGGGGTTGAACAGCCACCTGGGATAGCCTTATACTGCCACAAACGTTTACGAGTTCCAGTGACGGACCAGGGAGTACCCGAGATGTCGGCAGCGAAACGGAAACTCTTGGCGACCGTGGCAGTGCTCGGAACCGCGACGCTGTTTCAAATGACGCCGGGCGGTTGCTTGCGATACGGCACCACTCTGGGGTTGGATGCAATCGACTTCTGCTCCATTGTCAATTGTCAGGGTGGGACGTTCTTCAACTTCTGCGAACCGATACCGCTGCTCATCGACTGTCCCAATTTGGCGCCGGCAGGCGGGCCCTAGCGCCCCAGCGGCAGGAGGAATCTTCCCATGCGGCCCTTGCGAACACGCTTTCTCGGCTTGGTGATGAGCCTGGTTGCCGGTGGTGCATGCCTGCAAGTCGGCGGATGCTCGCTGGAGGCGTTGACCAACTTCGTCACGAGCCTCAATCCTTGCGGTACCATCTTGAATTGCAATCCTCAGGCGTTCGCATTCTTCATGAACGATTTCAGCGAGCCGGGTGTGCAACCGAGTGTAGATCCATTCTGCACCTGGCCGCCGCTTTGCGGAGGTGAGGACCCGATCTTCGGCTTCGGGGGGGTCGTGGTACCTTAGCTCGAGGCTAACGTAGGCACCCAGGATTCCTCGCCTGTCTCGCCCAGGGGACAAGGTTCGCGCCCGCCGCTCGTCCGCTGCGCTGGCGTACAGCGGGTAGTGAATTGCCCCCAGCGTTTCCCCAACTACGTTCCGATACATAGAATGAGGTGAGGCCCGTTGGAGGGCCTACAGGAGGTGTATGCGCAAAGGGTGCCTCACCAGAGTAATCGTATGTGGACCCCTTCCGCCAAGATCGTCGCATGCGGCTTGCTGGGGCTCGCGCTGGTCGCCCCCGCCCTGGCGCCCGGCTACGGGCAGGCGCCGGGGCAACGCGCCCGGCCCGCGACGGCGACCCTGCCCGAGAGCAACGAGGCCGCGCTGCTTTCCGGCCGCGTGCAAGAAGCTATCCAGCGCGGGGACTATCGACTGGCCATCCGGCTGATTGAGCAGATCATGCAGCTCCCCGGCGAGCTCGTGGCCGTGCCTGGCAGCCGAACGCACTACCCGGCCCGGCATCAGGCGTATCGTCTGCTCCAGCAACTTCCACCGGCCGGTGTCCAGCTTTATCGCCGGCTTTACGACGCCGGTGTGACCGCCCGGTTCCAGCGTGCGTCGCGGTCGGCTGACGTCGCGGCGCTGCGCGAGCTCTTCCGGGTATATCGCTCGAGCTCGGCGTGGCCTGACATCGGCCGGGAACTGGCGGCGCTCCTGCTGGACCAGGGGGTTCATGGCGAGGCGATCGAGGTTCTCCGCGAGGTATTGCCCGCGACGGACGGCGGTGATCTGCCGGCCCGACAGGCCCAGCTTCTGGTCGCCCTGACGAAGGTCGGTGCCTGGTCGTCGGCCGAGGGCGTGCTCGCTGAACTCAAAGCCAACCCGACGTTAAAGGCGCAACCGGCGTGGCAGGAACGCGTGCGTAGTCTGGAACGCTGGTTAGCCGCCTGCCGCTACGGCGTTCGTGACTCGCTTGGGTCGGCCGGGCCGGCCCTTATCGCCGACACGGCGGCCACGCCCCTGTGGAGTCAGCCGCTGCGCGAGCCCCGCGGCCCGGGGAATCCCGACCGCGAAGGCGATTTGGCCGCAGCGGTAGACGCGTTGCGGCGTCTTCCGCTTCACGAGCCGGTGTTGGAGGCAGAGGTGCTCGTGGTGCGGCTACGCGGGACAGTATGGGCGTGGGACGCGCTCACGCTCACGCCGCTCTGGCAAGCACCCGAGATCGAGCCGGCGGATACCTCGGCGCGCGTGCGGGCGGCTTGGTTCGGCGGGGTTCCGGCGGGTTCGGAGGGCGTCAGCGGGGACGAAACGGGCCTGACCGGCGAGGCACGGCTGTCTCTGCTCCACGCCCTGCGCCACGCCGTGTCAGCCGGTTTGGACCAAGTCTATACCATCGAAGGAATCGCCTTGGGCGACGCGGACGATGGGCCGTTCGGCCGGTCAGGGTTGGGCGCGTCGAGCGGGCGCAACGAGCTGGTCGCACGGGGCCTGCGCACCGGCGAGCAGACCTGGCGGACCGGTGCGGACCCGGCACACGCGCTTTTCGGCGTCGCCTTCCAAGACTGCCCGGTCGTCGTCGGGGACAAGCTTGTGGCCCCCTTCGTCCGGCGGAACGAGCTGAGCCTGGGCGTGCTGGATCCATCCAGCGGGCGGTTGATCCGCGAGGTCCCGGTGGTCGGACCGCCGACGCGCTTCACGACGGTTGGCGGCCGCTGCCGCATCGGCGCCGACGAAACGACGCTGTACGTGTGCACCGGCAACGGGGTCATCGCGGCGTTCGCTCGGGAAGAGCTCGGTTGGAAGTGGGCCCTGGTTTACCCCAGCACGCTCGCCGAGCATCTCAGCCGCGCCTGGTGGCAGGCGGACAGCCCGTTGCGTGAGTCCGGTGTGGACCGGCCGGTGGTGGCGGACGAGCTGCTGGTGGTGGCCCCGGTCGATTCCCACGAGATCCTCGCGATCGATCGCTTCAACGGACGCGAGCGCTGGCATGTCGAGCGCGGCGAGTACGCCTTTGTCGTGGGCGCGGTTGATGCCGGTCTGGTCGTCGGCGGTTACGCAATCGCCTGTCTGGATCCCGCCGACGGCCGAACAGTCCGCTGGCGGTCGGTCCCGCTCGAAGTCACGGGGCGACCGGCCATCCGTGGCCAGCGAATCTTTGTGCCCACGCGCGGCGGCATCGTGGTGATTGACGGCCGAACTGGCAAGGTTGTCGCGGACCAGTCGCTCGCGGCCGGCACGCCGGTTCGCGGCGCGGGCGTCGCACCCGCGGCAGCCCAGGCGGCAGCGACGGGTCAGGTCGTGGCGGCCAATCTGGCCGTCTCGAGCGAAGCGCTGTTTGCGGTATCGCCCAACCGCGTCGTGAAGTACCCGGATGTCCGCGCCACACGCGCCCGCTGTCAAGCCCTCCTGGCCCGGAACGCGGCCGACGAGCGGGCAGCGCTGACACTGGCGTGGCTTGAGCTGTTCGAAGGGGACCTGGAGGCGGCGCTGGCCAGGCTGGAAACGATGCAACTGAGCGACGCCGCGCTGGCCGCAAGCCGCAACGAACTGCTCGGGCATGTCTGCGTCGCGCTGGCGCGCGAAGCGCAACACGGGGCGGGGAAACTGGCGTGGCTGCACCGGGCGGCTGCGCTCGCCGAGTCGTCGGAGTCGGCGGCGCGCCTGGCGGCGCTAATCGGCCGGGCGCTCGAGCAGAGCCGGCGCTGGGGCGAGGCGCTCGAGCACTACCGCCGCCTGCTCTTGCAGGAGCGGGCCGGCTACGTGCGAGTCGCCGGGGACGAGGACCGGGAAGTAGTGAGTTGGCTGCATGCCATCGAGCGGATCGGCGTCGTCCTGAACCAGGTACCCGCTGAGCGGGCTGAGATGTTCCTCGATCAGTTGGTGCGGGACGTCGCCGACACGATGGACCCAGAAGGGATTCACGGTCCGGCCGATGCTGAAGCCGGCGACGCTCCCAGCGCCACGGTTCTGCAGCGCGTCCGTCTGGCTGTGCGGGACCCGGTCCGGCGAGCGAGAATTGACCGGGCCTTGATGCTGCGAGATTTGGCGCCCGAGCTGGCGATGCGGTGCGTGGCGTCCGGCGACGACCCCATGTTGCCGGCGCCCTTACGCCGCCGACTCCACTTGGAACGCTGGGACACGCACGTCTCGCTCGGTTTGTTGGATGAGGCTCGGGTGGATCGGGCCCATTGGCAGGAGCATTACGCGCGCAGCCCGCGCGCGGGGGAATCCGTGTCCCCCGCCGCGGGGAGTGCCCCGATGTACATCGGCGTCCCGCCCGCGCCTGAAGCTGAACGCGTGACGCGCATCGAGCTGGCCATGCGCAAGCTGGAGCAGGGTGCCGGCATTCCGTTCACGGACCATTTCACGCGCCAGTGGCTGCTGCCGGACGCAGAGTTAATCCTCGATGTCCGTCGTCCGGCCACGGCAAGCCGTGCCTGGATACCGGTTCGCCACCTCGTCAGCCGGCAAATCGCCCTGCACAGCGTCACGGCTGGCACGCCCCTGCGCCAGACGCCGGACGGCCTGTCGCCTGGGCACGGTGCGCGGGCTGAAACTCCCGGATCAGCCTACGGTCCCGGCCGTCAACTCCACGCGCAAGCTCTGTACGGCCGGTCCGCCGCCTGGGGCGGAGCGCCACGCGATAGCTGGCCGGCGGTGCTAGACGATCATCTGGCGGCTGTGCCGGTGCGCGGCGGGTTGGTCTGTGTGGGGCTGGGACCGGAGCGGGGCGGCGGTCGCCGACTATGGGAACGCGCCGTGCCCGAGTGGAAGGAGATCCCCCAGCACTTCGCCGAGAAGACCGTCGCCGCACCGGACGGGCTCTGCTTCGCCACCCGCGACAATCGCGTCGTGATGGTCGCTTGGCCGGACGGGGAGCTGCGCTGGCAACGCGACTTGGCGGGCATGAGCGTGGCGCGGCTTCACATTACGGCCCCCGCGGACCCCGGCCACTACGCAGCAGCGACCATCGTCGTCGAATCGGACGAGCAACAGGTCGTGGCCTTCGACGCCACCACCGGCGCTCGCCTGCGCCGCTTGCCGACGGAGCTCGGCACGCCGCGCGCCATCGACCTTACAGCGGATACCCTGCTCGTCTGGGGTGATGACTGGGTGGCCGGACTCGACCCACACACCTTCGAGCCGCGCTGGCGTCGGCCCTGCGACAGTGTGGGCGGGCGGTTCGCCGTTGCGCAGCGTGGTTGGATCGCGTGGCAGTCGGCGACCACACGCGACTGGTTCTTACTGAATGTGCGCGATGGGAAACGCGTGTACGATAAGGGGCTCGGTGACCTCGGCGAGATCACCGCGATCCTGACCGACGCCGGCACGCTGCTGGTGGCAAGCTGGGTTGGCGGAGACGAGGAGGCCGGGGTGCCCGACGTTGTTCATTTGGCGGCGCTGGACCTTGGCGACGGGCGGCCGCGGTGGGCGCGGTCGATCGAAAGCACGGTGAAGCTCAATGGGACGCAGTTGGCGGCCCATCCCGACTTCATCCCGCTGCTGCTGTTGAAAACCGACGGGCGGCCAAGCGATGTGATCGACCTGAGCAGCTTGGCGATCCAGCTATTGGACAAGCGTAGCGGACGCCCGCTCGAGCCGGTCCCGATCGGGCGGCACTTCGAGAGTACGGACGCCTGGTGCAACGTGTACATGTTGGCGACGCCGACGCGGATGATCGTGCAGGCCGGCGGCAACGTGGTCGCCTTTGGCAACTCCCCGTTGGGAAGAGGCCCGTGAGACGCAGGTACGGGATAAGGTATGGTGGGCTGTCGGCGGCGCGCGTGCTGTGGGCCGTGGCGCTTGCTGCGGTGCTGGCATGCCGGGGCGGCGCTCAGGCCGGCGACGACTGCGAATCACCAGCGGCGAGCCCGTTTGGGCTGGAGTCCGTGGCGCACGGCCCGTGCTGGCTTCAGGATGTAGCGGCGTCGGACGTGAGGGGCTCGGGCGGTATCCCGGTGAGGCATCCGGCTGAAATCACGCCAGCGGCCCAGAAGGCGATCGCCAGAGGGCTGCGCTACCTGGTTTCGACGCAGAACCGCGATGGCAGTTGGCGGACGCGCGGCTCGACCGGGGGCTATCCGGTGGCGATGACGTCGCTGGCCGGGCTGGCGTTGTTGGCCGGGGGTAGCACGCCTACCCAGGGACCCCACGCCCGCAATGTCAGCAGCGCCCTGACCTCTGTGCTCAACAGCGCTCGCCGCGACGGGCTGATCGCCCGGCTCGAAGAGGAGAGCCACTGCATGCACGGGCACGGCTTCGCCATGCTGTTTCTGGCGCAGTGTTACGGGATGGAGGAGGATCCGCGTCGGGCGGGGCGGATTCGGCTGGTACTGCGCCGGGCGGTGGAGCTGACGGGTCGTAGTCAGAGTGCTGCGGGGGGTTGGCTGTACACGCCGGACGCCGGCGGCGACGAAGGCTCGGTGACGGTTACACAGGTTCAGGGTCTGCGGGCGTGTCGCAACGCGGGGATCGCCGTGCCGAAACGGGTGATCGACAACGCCATGCGCTATCTGGAGCGCTCGGCGAACGCTGACGGTGGGATTCGCTATCAGGTGGGCGATACGGGGCCGAGTCGGCCGGCGATCACGGCGGCGGCGGTGGCGTGCTGGTACAACGCCGGTATCTATGACGACCCGCGCCCCAACAAGGCTCTGGATTTCATCGAGCGGACGCTCTCGCCGGGGCGGACACACACGACGCAGTACTTCGGCCATTACTACTATGCACACCTGTACATGGCCCAGGTGATGTACCTGGTGGGGAGGGAACAAGGCAACCAGGCAACAAGGCAACCAGGGGAAGAAGCTGAGCTGGCGGGTGAGGATAAGTGGGAGGCGTATTTCCCGGCGATGCGTGACCGGCTGCTCGGGCAGCAGAGCGACGACGGCTCGTGGCCGGGCGACCAGGTCGGCCCGACCTACGGCACCGCCGTCGCCCTGATCATCTTGCAGTTGCCGTACAAGCATCTACCGATTATGCAGCGGTAACAAGGTGACAACGTGACAAGGTAACAACGTGACAAGGTGACAAGGTAACAAGGTGACAAGGGGACAAACGGAGGCGTCGACGTTCATGGCGGGGTGGTCGCGTGGGGATGGGGTTGGCAGTTCGCGGAGAAGCTGATGAACGAGCGTGCGGAACAAGTTCAGCCGGCGGCCGAGCCGTTGGACGACGTCCAGGCGGTGGCGCGGCTGCACGAGGGCTATGGGGTGATCCGGTCGGAGTTGGCCAAGGTGATCGTGGGGCAGGAAGAGGTGCTCGACCAGTTGCTGATCGCTTTGTTTGCCCGCGGGCACGTGATCCTGGAGGGGGTGCCCGGGCTGGCCAAGACGCTGATGGTCAGCAGCCTGGCGCACTGCCTGGGGCTGAAATTCCACCGTATCCAGTTCATGCCGGACCTGATGCCCTCGGACATCACCGGGACGGAGATCATCCAGGAGGATCGGCGCACGGGGCAGCGCTCCTTCCGCTTCCTGGCGGGGCCGATCTTCGCCAACGTGCTGCTGGCCGACGAGATCAACCGCACGCCGCCCAAGACCCAGGCGGCCTTGCTGGAAGCCATGCAGGAGCGTCAGGTGACGGTGGGGGGTGTGCGGCATGAGCTCGAGCCGCCGTTTTTCGTGCTGGCCACGCAAAACCCGATCGAGCAGGAGGGGACCTACCCGCTGCCGGAGGCCCAGCAGGACCGCTTCATGTTCAAGATCTTCGTCGATTACCCCGGCTACGACGAGGAATACGCCATCGCCGACCGGACGACCGGCGTTGAGCTCCCGAGCCTGGCCAGAGTGCTGGAGCGGGACGAGATCCTAAAGTTGCAGGAGATAGTGCGGCGTGTGCCGGCGGCCCCCAGCGTCATCCGGTACGCCCTGGACCTGGTTCGGCTGACCCGGCCGGTGGACGAGCGGAGCTCAGCGCGGGCCGGGCGGGGCGGCAAGGGCGAGGGTGCTGCGGGGCGGGGGCCGTCCGAACTGGTCAAACGGATGGTCAGTTTCGGTGCTGGGCCGCGGGCCGTTCAGTTTCTCGTGCTGGGCGGGAAGGCGCGCGCGGTCATGCGGGGACGCAAGTACGTCGCCACCGACGACATCCGCGCATTGGCCCACGCGGTCATGCGGCACCGCATCATCACCAACTACACGGCTGAGGCGGAGGGGTACGACCCGGACCGGCTGATCGATCACATGCTGGACAGTCTGCCCGCGGGCCAACTCGACGAGAGCGACCATGCCGGCGTCGAGCAAGTGCTTAAATCCTGAGATCATCGCCCGGCTGCAAGGGTTGGAGCTACGTGCGCGCGGGATCGTGGCGGGGTACATCTCGGGCATGCACCGCAGTCCCTACCGTGGGTTCAGTGTCGAGTTCGCCGAGCACCGCGAGTACGTGCCGGGTGACGACCTGCGGCACGTCGATTGGCGTCTCTTCGGACGGGCGGACCGCTTCTACGTCAAGCAGTACGAGGTCGAGACCAATCTGCGCTGCTACCTGCTGATGGACGCGAGCGAGTCGATGGCCTACGGCAGCCCGGTCAGCAAGTTCGACTACGCGCGCACACTGGCCGCCAGCCTGGCGTACCTGGTGATCGACCATCAGGACGCGGCGGGGCTGATCACATTCGACAGCGAGGTCCGCGACCGGCTGGACTGCAAGAGCGGCAAGGCGCACCTGGCCAATCTCGCGGATCTATTGGATGGGGCCGCGCCGGCGGGCAAAACGCACGTGAAAGTCTTGTTCCACCGCCTGGCGGAGGAGTTGCACTCCCGGTCGATGGTGGTGCTAATTTCCGATCTGCTGGCCGACCCCGATCATATCGTTGCCGGACTGGATCACATTCGCTACGCCGGACACGAGCTGATCGTCTTTCACGTGATGCACGATGACGAGTGGAGCTTCCCCTTCGTCGAGAACGTCCTGTTCGACGGGCTGGAGGAGCCGGCCCGACTGCTGGCCGATCCGCAATCGCTGCGGGACAGCTACCTGGCAGCGGTGCAGCGGCTGGTGACGCGCGTGCGGGCGGCGTGCCTCAAGCTGCGGGCCGACTACGTCCTCGTCAATACGCGCGAGCCGGTGGACGCAGTACTGTGCGGCTATCTGGGCCGGCGCGCGCGTGCGGTGGCAGGAGCGAAACGACGGTGAGTGCATGTACCCCGCTGCTGGCTGCCGGCTTCGTCAACCCGGCCCTGCTGGGCGGGCTGGCGCTGGCGATCGTGCCGATCATTATCCACCTGCTCTCGCGTCGGCGTTTCCGGCGGATCGAATGGGCGGCCATGCGCTTCCTGCTCGAAGCGGAACGGGAGAATCGCCGACGGGTGCGCTTCGAGCAGTGGCTGCTGGTGGCGTTGCGCTGTGGCGCTCTGGCGCTGCTGGTCTTGCTGCTGGCGCGCCCGTTCGTGCAGCCGGGGCTGGTGACGGCGTTGCTGGGTGGTGGTGGACAGGTGCAGCGTATCGTCGTTTTGGACGACTCGGCGAGTCTGGCCTACGGCGTCGGGCCGCAACAGGAGTTCGACGATCTGCGTGCGGCGACGCTGCGCTTGTTGTCGTGGTTGCACCAGGAAGCTGCCGACGATCCGGTGACGTTCTATGTGACGTCGCAACCCGACCGGCCGCTGGTCACGCAGGCGCGCCTGACCGACGCGGGCCTCGACGATTTGCGCGCCCGGCTGGAGCGGATGAGCCCGGCGAACGTGCCGGCCCGGCCCAGGCGCGTGCTGGCCCGGGTGGCGGACGAGCTGGCGAGCGCGGACAGTCAGATGCGCACGGACATCTACGTGCTGTCCGACTTCCAGCGGACCGATTGGCGGGCGCAGGGTGACCGGTTGGAAAGCGGTCAGGCCGGGTCCGCCTTCGAGCCGCTGGCCGAACTCGACCCCGCCGCCGTGCGCGTGGTTCTGATCGCGTCGGGCGCGGGCCCGCGTGGCAACGTGGCAGTGATCGACGTCGGGCTGGAGCGACCGCAGACGGTGGCAGGGCTGCCGGCGATCGTCAGTGCCCGGCTGGCCAACTATAGCGGCAAGGTCTTGCGAGATCTGCTGGTTCAGGTGGAGGTGGACGGCTCCCCACTGCCGCAGGTTCCGGTTGAGCCGATCGCACCGGGGCAAGCGCGGGAAGTCTCGCTGGAGGTGACGTTTCCCGAGCAAGGTCACCGCGTGCTTTCGGTCGGCGTGGGTTCGGTGGACGCCTTCCCGACGGACAACACGCGGTTGGCGGTCGTGCACGCCAAGGGTGCGTTGGCGGTCCTGGTGGTCAACGGGCAGCCGGATGCCGACCCGCAGCGCGACGAGGTGTACCTGTTGCGGAATGCTTTGGCGCCGCCGGGCCCGTTCTCGTCCGGTCTGCGCGTGGAGGTGATCGGAGCGCCTGAGATCGATGGGACCGACCTGGCGTATTATGATTGTATAGTTCTTTGTAACGTCGCTGCGCCGGCCTCGGGGGCCGTGGCCGCATTGGAGCGCTACGTGCGGGCCGGCGGAGGGTTGGTGTTCTTCCTCGGCACGCAGGTGGGCGAGGCGGGGGAGTACAACCGCGTCCTGTACGCCGGGGGACAGGGGCTGCTGCCGCTTCCGCTTAGTGAGCCGGTGGAGGCATCCGACCAGCCGGGCGGCGTGGGGTTGATCCGCGCGGGGGAGCATCCGGTCACGGCGATGTTCCCGGCCGGCGGGGACTCGCTGGGGGGGCAGGTTCATTTTTGGCGCTACTATCGGTGCGAAGAGGAGGGAGAGCGTGACACCGTGAAACCGCGGGAGCGTGCAACCGTGCAACCGGGTTCACCGGATCACGGGCTCACGGCATCGGTGCTGGCGCGTTACGCCGACCGCGGGGCGACGCCGGCGATTGTCGAACGGGCGTTCGGGCGCGGTCGTGTGGTGCTGTTCACCTCATCGGCGGACCTGGAGTGGAACGACTGGGCGCGTGCCGTCGACGGCAGCTACGTGGTAACGCTGCTGGAGCTGGTGCAGTACGTCTGCGGGCGCGGCGAGGAGCGGCGGGCGTATGTGGCGGGCGAGCCGCTCAGGCTGCGCGTCCGCCCGGACGTGTACGAGCCGGCGGCGGTGATCAAGTCGCCGGCATTTCCGGACGAGCCGGCGATCGTAGCGGGTGTCGGTGACCGAGACGCCCGCGCCGCTGCGAGCGGGTCGGGTGAGCGGGTGGTGTTGGAGGGGCCGCCGGCGATGCAGCTCGGCACGTACGAGGTTGAATTGACCCGACGGATCGGCGGTGTGGAGTCGCGCCCGCTGTGCGTTAATCTCGAGCGGACCGAGTCGGACTTGGCCCGGGCGCGCCGGGACGAACTGGATACGGCGTTGGGCGGCGTGCCGCACGAGTTCGTCCAGGCCGGCGAGAGCTTTCCGGGCGGGGACCAGCAGGCCCGGCGCGAGCTGTGGCCCGGGCTGTTGTTGGTGCTGGGCGTGGTGCTGCTGGCGGAGCAGGGGTTGGCGTGGTGGTTCGGGCGACCGGTCGGTCGGTGAAGTGGGAGCGGGCGGGACGCCCGCACTCCCCTGGGTGAGTGAAGGGGTCGGCTGGAGACGCAGGTTGGTGTTGGCGACGATTAGCGAACAGCAGCGGCAGGCATTCGAGTTGGCGGGAATGCCGTCCGGCTGGCTGCGCCTGCTGGGGCTGCTGTTGCTGGCGGGGGTCTGCTACGCCGTCATCTGGTTGTACCGGCGCGAAGCGCGAGCCGGTGCCGGCGTGCGGCTGCGCAGCGTGCTGGCGGGGTTGCGCTGCCTGGTGCTCATCGCCCTGGCCGGCATCTGGCTGGAGCCGGTGATCGCTACCTATACGGTACGCACGATCAGCGCGACGGTGGCGGTGCTGACCGACGTGTCAGCGAGCATGGCGGGGTTCGGGGTTCAGGAGTCACAGTTCCGGGTCGCGGAGGTGGGGAGGTTGTTGGAGGGGCAAGAGCAGGGCTGGCTGAAACGGCTCGCGGCACACAACGAGCTGGGGCTGTACGCGTTTGGAGAGCAGACGGTCCGCATCCGGCTGCCGTGGGAGGAAACAGGCCCGTCGCCCACCTCTGAAGCGATGGGAGACCCGGCACCACCCAGATCGTTCAGCATTGCCGGGACGACAATAGCGGTCCAGAACGCGACTGACCCGGGGCAGGCCGTCACGACAGCGTTGGATGATGCGGGCGAAAGCCCGGTCGCGGGGCTGGTGCTCATCTCTGACGGCAACTTCAACAAAGGCATGTCCGTGGAGGACGTGGCCGCCGCCGCCAGGAGATCCCGCGCGCCGATCTACGCCGTCGGCGTCGGTTCGACCGAGGAGCCGGCGAATATCCGCGTTACGAATATCGTCGCCCCGCTGACCACGCCCAAGGGCGATCCGTTCGAGCTGCGCGTGGAGCTGGCCGCCGCGGGGATCGAGCCGACGGGCGTGCAGCTCCAGCTCAGCGAGCAACTCGGCGGGGGTGAGGAGCGAACGATCGCCAGCCGTGACGTGCAGCTTGGTGGCGAGAGTTTGGCGGCGGAGATCCCCTTCAAGATCGCCGCCGACCAGGCGGGTGAGTTCTTCTATCGGGCCCGGGTGAAGCCGCTGGAAATCGAAGCGGTGGCGTTCGACAACGTGCGGGAGGCGTCGGTGCTGGTGCTGGACGAGCAGATTCGGGTGCTGCTCGTGGCCGGGCGGCCTTCGTACGAGTACCGCTACGTGACGCGGTTGCTGGAGCGCGACCGGACGGTGAATCTCAGTTGCTGGTTGCAATCGGCGGACGCCCAGGCGGTCCGTGACGGCAATACGCCGATCGCGGAGCTGCCGCGCCGCCCGCAAGACGTGTTCGCATACGACGCAATCGTCTTGCTGGACCCTAATCCGGGCGGGCTCGATTCATCCTGGGCGATCACGGCGCGGCGGCTGGTGGATGAGTTCGGCGGCGGTTTGTTGCTCCAGGCCGGCCCGCACTTTGCCACGCGTCTGCTGCGTGACCCGCGCCTGGAAGAGCTGGTTACGATGTTGCCGGTGATCCCGGACCCGGATGCCGACGTACGACTGAGCGAGCAAGGGGCCTACCGCACGCGGTCGGCTCCGATCCAACTGCCCGACGAGACGCGCGCCCACGCGCTGCTGGCGCTTCACCCGGACCCGGAGACCAACCAGGAGATCTGGTCGGCGTTGCCGGGGATATGGTGGTATCTGCCGGTGCTGCGTGAGAAGCCGCTGGCGACCGTGCTGATGCGGCACGGCAGCCGAGCGCACGCCAATCGCTACGGGCCCGCGATCCTGATGGCGACTCAGCCGTTCGGCTCCGGTCGGACCGCCTTTCTCGGGTTCGATAACACCTGGCGTTGGCGCGCCACGGGCGAGCGCTACTTCAACCACTTTTGGGTGCAATTGGTTCGTTATCTGGCCCAGACGCGGCGAGCGGGGGCCAGCAAGCGCGGCACGATCGTGCTCGACCGCGAGGCGGTCAACGTGGGCGATTACGTGAAGATCGAAGCGCGGGTCCTGGACGAAGCTTTCGCCCCGTGGCAAGCAGCCCGGATCGAGATGTCGCTCGAGCTGGGTGACGGCACCCGCCGGTCGCACACGCTGAACGCGGTCGCGGGGCGCGAGGGTTGGTTCGCCGGGCGCTTTCCCTTTGATCGTCCCGGTCCGGCCGTAGTCCGCGTGCCGTTGGTCGGATCGGGCGCGGCCGACGGCGCCGACGTCCGCGAAGAGTCGCTGGTCAAACACGTGCTCGTCCAGCAGCCGGACATCGAGTTGCGGTCCCTGCGTTTGCGGGCCGACCGACTGGCGGAGTTGGCCGAACGGACCGGCGGCCGTTATACGCCGCTGGAGAAGGCCGGCGAGCTGCCGGACTGGATCGAGGCGGCCGAACAGGTCAAGGTGACGCGCGGCTCGGACACGCCCCTGTGGGATCGCGGCCCGGTGCTGATCGTGGTGGCGTCTCTGCTCGCGGTGGAGTGGGCTTTGCGCCGGAGGCATCATCTGTTGTGAGTGTCATGCCGGCGGACAGTCTGGAGACGCGGCTGGAGCAGCGCATCTTCGCGCCGTTGGGGCGTCTGCGACGGCGCTGCCGCCTCTACCTGGTGCTGAACGGGATGGTGTACCTGGTTCTGGCGATCGTCTACGGCGGACTGGCCCAACTGGGGCTGGATCGCTGGCTGAAGCTGAGCGTGGATCAGCGGGCCGTCGTCAGCCTGGCGCTCGCGGGATTGTGGCTGTGGGTGGGCTACCGTTCGTTGCTTAGGCCGCTGCTGCGCCCGCTGAGCGATGGCTGGCTGGCAGCGATGGTGGACCGGGCTCATCCGCAGCTTCACGACCAGCTCGCCACCGTCGTCCAGTTTGCTACCGGACAGGTTGGCGACGCCGAGCACCATTCCCCGCAGTTAGTGCGGGCCGTCATGCGTGATGCCTGCCGGTCGGCGGACGACGTGTCGGTCTTCGCCGTGCTAAACCATCGCCGGGCCCGGCGGCGGACCGTACAGTTGCTCGCCACGCTGCTGCTGATCGCGCTGGCGTCTGCGGTAATTCCGAACACGTTGGGCACGTGGTTTCGGCGGAACTGGATGCTCGGAGAGGTTTCGTGGCCGCAGTGGACCCACATCCGTGTGCTCGGATTCGACAGCGCGGGACGGCGTCGGTTCCCACGGGGCGATGAGCTCGAGATCGTTGCCACGGTCACCGGGCGCCCGCCGCCGTCGGCCATGCTCAATTGGCGCACGCCCTCCGGCCGCGACGGTCGGGAAACCATGACGCTCGTGGGCGGCAAGCAGCTCCGAGCGTCGCTGGGCGTGTTGAGCGAGGACGTGCGGTTCCGCATCGTCGGCGGTGACGAGCGGACGCGGGAATACGTGGTCGAGGCGGTCGAACGCCCGGCCGTCGTGCGAACGCTGGCACGGGTCACGCCGCCGGCTTATACGGACCTGGAACCGGTGGCCGTCGAGCAAGAGACGGTGCTCGAAGTGCTCAGCGGCAGCAGGTTCGAGTTCGAGGCGTGGCTCAACAAGCCGGTCGCGCGGGCGGAGTTCGTCGGCAGCGAGGGCTCGGTGGCGACCTGCGAGCTGGTTTCGGGCGCGCACGTTCGCGTGCGCTGGGCGGAGCCGAGATCCGGTTCCTACCACTTCGCCTTGGTCGATGCCGACGGGTGGGAGAACCGCCGTCCGGTGCGCTACACGCTGAAAGTCGTGGCCGATCAGCCACCGGACGTGCGGCTGGAACTCGCGGATGCCGGCCGGTTCATCACTCCGCAGGCCGTGCTGCCGATCGAGCTGCGATTCAAGGACGCCTACGGATTGGGGTCGGTCAGCCTGTGCGTGCAGCGGGCGGACGACCCGCCTCACACGCTCGCCCCGGAAGGCTTTTCGCCGCGGCGCGAATTCCGGACGGTTGTCACCTACGCGGTCGAGTCGATCGGCGTGACCGCGGGCGACCGCTTACGCCTGTGGGCCGAAGCGCGCGACCGCGACCCGCACGGTCCGAACGTCGGTCGCGCCGAGCCGCTGACGTTGCACGTCGTCTCGCACGAAGCCTTTCTGACGGAGATGGCCCGGCGCGAGATCGAGCTGCGACGCGAGTTCGAGCATCTCATCAGCGCCCAGCGCGGCCTGAAAGACGCGCTGGAGCGAATCCTGCCGCGTCTGCCGGCCGAAGTCCCGCCGCTGGGTGCCACTGGCGGCTTGTCCGCCAGTGCGCTCGCCCAGCAAATCGCCGGTCTGTCACGACGACAGGAGGCACATGCGGCGCGGTGTCGGTTGCTAAGTCAAGGGTTCGGACAGCTCCTGGCGGAGATGCGGACCAGTCGGGCGGCGCGCCCCGGCGAGCAGCGTCGCATCGGCGATCGTATCGTGGCGCCGTTGGAGACGCTGGGCGCCACGACCCTGCCGGCGGCATCCGCGGCGATCGCAGAGCTCGGCTCGGTGCCACTGGCGGCTTACCCGCCAGTGCCGAAGACACGGGTGGACGAGCCACCCGTGGCACCCACGCCGGGTGCCACTGGCGGCTTGCCCGCCAGTGCCGAAGACACGGGTGGACGAGCCACCCGTGGCACCCACCACACTATCCGAGCGACCCAGGAGGAAATCCTGCGCCGCATGCAGACGATACTGGCCAACATGTTGAAGCGCGAGGGCTATCGCGAAGCCGTTGCCTTGTTGCAGGAGGTCATCGAGGAACAAGGCGAGGTGCGTTCGGCGACGCTGGAGTTGCTGCGGCGGCAACTGGAGACGATCCTGAATCTGGAGGAACCGGCCGAGCCGTCGCCGACGGACGTGCCGAAGCCGTAGCTGGGTAGTGCGGGCGTCTCGCCCGCCACTTGAGATTGAGAATGACCATGGCCGTGACGCCTACACATGCACGGGTTGACCGAAGGAGGCGCGGCAGTGTTGTCGCTGTTCTGCTGGCGGTTTGCCCGCTGGTGGTCGCCCAACAACCGCCGGCCAGTTCCCAAGAGATCGCCCAGGCTCCCACCACCCGGCCGCTGCACGAACGTCAACAGTTGGTGCACGACCGCTGGCAGCGCCTGGAAGGTCGCATGCTGCAGCTCGCACGCCTGCTGGCCGAGAGCGAGCCGGAGAAGGTCGAACGGCTGCGCGACGCGCTGGATCGGGCCGGCGAGCGCGACGTCAAGCGCCGCGCCGAGCAACTGGTGGACTTGCTGCGGACCGAACGGCTTGGTGACGCCGAACGCGAGCAGGAAGCGCTGCTGGCGGATCTCGAAGCGCTGCTCGAGTTGCTCACCAGTGACGCCAACGAGTTGGATCGCCGGCGGGCCGAACGTGAGCGGCTGCAGCGTTACCGGCGTGCAATCCGCCGCCTGATGGACGAGCAGACGGAGAACCTCTACCGCGTCGGCCAAGCCGCCGAATCACCGGAGAAGCAACCCGCAGCCAGCGCTGACAAGTTGCGCGAGATGGAGCGGCTCCAACGTCAGACGCAGGAGAAGGCCGCCGAGCTGCACCGCGAGATGCAGCAACGGGCCGAGCAGTCCCAGCCGCCGCCGGGTACGCAGCAGACGGGCCGCGCGGCGGACGCGATGAAAGATGCCGCTGATCGGATCGGCGAGCAACGACTGAACGAAGCGCAGAGTCGGCAGCAGGCCGCACTCGAGCAATTGCAGCAGGCCTTGAACGAAGTGGACGACGCCTTACGTCAGGTGCGGCGGGAGGAGATGGAGGAAACGCTGGCCACGCTAGAGGCGCGCTTCAAACGCATGTTGGAGCGCGAAAAGCAGGTGCGTGACCTGGTGCTGGTATTACACGAGAAGGGGGCCGGTAACTGGGATCGAAGCGAGCAGCAGCAACTGGCGGAGGCGGCGGATACGCAAAGCCAGGTCGCCGAGGATTGTGGCCTTACACTGCGTATCCTGTTGGACGAGGGCACCACCGTGATCGTGCCCGAACTGGTGCGGCAATTGGCCGGCGACATGACGGAGGTCGGCGACCAACTCGCTCAGGGCGACGCGTCAGACGGCGTTTGCCGGCTGCTGGATGACATCGTTGAACTACTCGAAGAAATCGTGGCCGCCATCGAGTCCAAACGCGACGCGGACGTGCGCTCCGCCGATCAGGACGGCCAGGGCCAGCCGGGAGACGGCTCGCGGGCGTTGCTGCCAAGATCGGCCGAACTGAGGTTGCTGCGCCGTGCGCAGATTCGCATCAACGAGCGGACCGTCGCGTTGTCCGCCGCCGGTGCGCCCGAGGCAGAGGGCCTGCGGGCCGAGCGGATGGAGCGGCTTTCGGCACGACAACGCCGGCTGGGCGAGCTGGCCCACCGGATGCACGACAGGGACTGAGCGATGGATCGAGTCGCCAGATTCAGGCTTTCACGCGTTCGAGCAGCGGCGCTGCTGGTGCCATTGGTTCAGGTGGTGCTGGCGAACGCCCAGGAACCCGGGCGGATCGAACGCCTCAATCAGGGCTTCCTGAAGCACGTCGCTGGGCTGGGGCCGCAGCACGCGCTGGCGGTGGAGACGGTTCGCGGCGGTTGGCAGGAGACCTATCGCGACCAGTCGCCGGAGAGCTTCGTGCCCGAGGCGCTGGCGGTCCTGTATCCGGCGTTTGCCGAAGCGCTGCGCGCCTTCGACGACGCGCGTGCCGAAGACGTCGTGCAGCGGGCCGGTCCGCTGCGCACCCACGCCGATCCCTATGTGCGGGCCAACGCGATCTACCTCTATGCCCGAGCGCTGGTGGCGCAGGGGCTGCTCGAAGAGGCGGAGGAATACCTTGCCACGGCAGCCCGTACAGACGCCGAGCTGGCAGCTTACACTCCGTATGCTCCGCACTTGTGGCTGCTCAAGGGGCACTGCCAGGCGCGCAACCTGCACATTGAGGCGGCGATAAAGTCCTTGGAAGAGCTGCGGGCCCAGTTCCCCGACGCGCCGGAGCCGGTGCAATTCGCCACCCGGCAACTGCTGCTGGAAATCGAACGGCGTGAGCAGGGCACGCTCGAAGAGGTGGCGACACTGATGACGTACGCCGCCGATCGGCTGAAGGCGGCCGACGCCACGCAGCGCGTCCGCGACCGCCAGGAGCGAATCGTCGCGCTGCTGGACGACCTGATCAAGGAAGCCGAGCAGCGCGAGCAGTCGCAGTCCGGCGCCGGCGGCGGGCTGCCGAAGTCAGCACCCGGGCAACCCGCGCGAGCCTCGCGGGCACCCCAAGGCCCTGGGCGTGTCGGTGATCTGCACGAGGCACCCGCGGCGAACCCGGGCGAGGCCTGGGGGCGCTTGCCGCCCGCCGAACGCGAGAGGATTCTGCAATCGCTTCGCGAACGGTTCCCGTCGCGCTACCGGCAACTGGTCGAGCAGTACTACCGCTCGCTGGCAGAACAGAAGGAGTAGCGCATAGCTTCCAGAGGATCTCGGCATAGGATGACCCTAGTCGCTCGAACAACCCGCTTGCTGGTAGTCGCGCTGCTGGGTGCCCTGCCGGCCTTGGCCGTGGACGTCGAGGTGACACGCCTCGACGGGCACAGCGTGCGCGGCCGGGTTGTCGCGGTTACGTCACGCGTTGTTCTCGAGACCCCGCAAGGTAGGGCGGAGGTGGCCTGGCCGGATGTTCTCAGCGTGCGGCGGCTGGATCCGCGCAAGCCGACGAGCGCCCCTGTGGCGGCGGAGGAACCGTTACGTCTCGAGCTCGCGGATGGGTCGCTGTTTTCCGGCCGCATCACGAACGCGTCCGCGGAGGAGCTGGTCGTGCGCCTCCGGGGAAGCCGGGCTTGCCGACTGGCCACCGACGCGGTCCGAGCGATCGTCTCGACCACGGCCAGCGAGGCCGTGCGACGGGAAATCACGGCGGCCCAGCAAGCGAGCGAAGACTCACAGGATGTGGCGATCGTCGCCCGGGGGGAAGACGTGGTCGTACTGCGCGGCACGGTGAAACGGATCGACGCGCAGCGCGTGCTATTCACGTGGAGCGGCCGCGAGGTGGCTTTGCCGTGGGAGCGTGTCGGGGGTCTGGTCTTCGCGCGGCCTACGCCACGGGGCGCATCCTGCATCATCACGCTGCTTGACGGAGACGTGTTCGCCGGACGGGTTGCGGCCGGGGATGGCGAATCGCTCACACTGCAATCGGGCGTTTTCGACGAACTGGTTCTGCCCTGGTCGCGGGTGGCGCGGATCGACTGTCGCAGCGAGCGGCTGGTTTTCCTTTCGGACCTCGAGCCGCGGCACTACGAGTTCCACCCGTTCTTCGACAAACACTGGGACTTCGCGCGGGACCAGACGCTGACGGGCAAGCCGATCCGGCTCGGCGGTCGCGGCTATGACAAGGGCATCACCATGCACAGCCGGTCAGGACTGGCATACCGGCTTGACGGTGCGTTTCGGCAGTTTGCGGCCGAAGCGGGGATCGTCGATGAGATGGACGGGCGCGGCTGCGTGGCGCTGCGTGTGATCGGCGACGGAGAGGTGCTCTGGGAGGCCGCCGGCGTCCGCGGCGGCGAGCCGCCGCGGCAGGTGCTCGTGGACATCGGCGGCATCGAGGAATTGGTGCTGATCGTGGATTACGACCAGGACCTCGATCTTTCGGATCATGCCTGTTGGGCATTCGCCCGGCTGATCCGGTGAAGGTGAATGGCGAATTGCGAATAGGGCATAGCGAATTGTTGTCCACCCTATGCGTCGTTTTCGCGCTATCGGCATCTGCGGTAGCGCAGGACGACGACGCGGCGCTGGCCGCCGTCCGGGCCGACGAAGCTCGACGTGTGGCAGTTTTCCAGCGGGCCGCCCAGGCCGTTGTCTGCATCTTCGCTGATCGCGACCTGAGGCGCGGCGGCAGCGGCGTCGTGGTCCACGAAGAAGGGTACGGACTGACCAACTTCCACGTGGTCGCCGAGTTTCTCCAGACACGGCGCGGCTACGGTGGGCTGGCGGATGGACGCCTCTACCCGCTGAAACTGCTGGGGATCGACCCCGGCGGCGACATCGCCATGTTCAAGCTCGAAGGCAAGGAACGCTTCGATTTCGCCCCGCTGGGCGATTCGGATCAGTTGCACGTCGGCCAATGGGTGGCGGCGATGGGTAATCCGTTCATGGCGGCGGAAGACTTCAGGCCGACGATCACGCTGGGTGTCGTCAGCGGGCTGCAGCGCTACCAGTACGGCCGCGGTGAGGAGGGCAGCCTGCTCGAATACGCCGACTGCATCCAGGTTTCGACCTCGATCAACCCGGGCAACTCCGGCGGTCCGCTGTTCGACTTGGCCGGGCGCGTGCTCGGCATCAACGGGCGGGCCTCGTTCGACGACGGCGAGCGCAGACGCGTGAACGTCGGCTTGGGTTACGCCGTCAGCATCCAGCAGATCAAGCGTTTCCTGCCGGCGTTGCGGGCCGGTCGGCTCTGTGAGCACGGGACGCTGGGGGCAACGGTGCAGCTTGCCGGCGACGAGCTGATCTTCAACGCGATCCAGGGCTTGTCCGCGGCTGAGCGGGCCGGCATCCAACTCGGCGACGAACTGCGCGCACTCGCCGGCCGGCGCGTGCGCACGCCGAATGACGTGAACAACATTCTGGCGACGCTGCCGGCCGACTGGCCGGTCTCGATCCTGCTGCGCCGAGATGGGCAGGAGATCACGACGGCGGTTCGTCTGGATCGGTTACCCCTGCGTATGCCGCAACCTTACATCCTCGACCTCGCGCATAACCACGCCGAGGTTCGCAAGCTGCTCGAGCGCTACTCGTCCCGGCCGGCGGCCGAGGCGGAAACTGGTGTTGGACGCCCGCTCGGGCGCTGGCGGTTCACCCGAACCGCGGGCGAGCAGGCGGACGTGATCGAACTGACCGTGTCCCGCGACGCCGTCGGAACGATGCGAGTCGAACGGGGAAAGGAAAGCTTGACTCTCGAGCTCGGCGACGCCGTTCTGGTCACCGACAGCGACGCGGCACCGGTGGCCGGCTGGCGCAACAAGGCCGTGTGGTCTGAGTGGCAGCACATCACGGCCCCGCTGCTCAGCCCGGAAATCGTCGGTCTCGGCTGGGAGCTGCTCGGCAGCGACGAAGTGCAGGGCAAGATCACGGCGGTGGTTGAATGGCGGGTCGCCGACGGTCAGCGGATTCGCTGGGCGTTTGACTACGAGACGGGCCGGCTGCTTGAGGCGCGGGTCTTTGATGCCCGGCACCCCGGCGCGGTTGTCTGGCTGCCCGACCCGCAGCCAGCGCCCGACGGTCTGGTTTTCCCGGACAGGTGGACGCGGCAGACCGGGTCCGGGGTGCGCACGGTCATCGAGATGATCTCGGATGTGGAGGGCGCTCCGTGAGCGGCAAAGTGCCCTTGCTCACGCTTGCATCGGTCGCGCTTTGCGGCGCAGCCCCGGTCGGCGCCGGTGCGGGCGTCTGGCAGGCCGGGGGCCCCTTCGATACCGCGATCGAGCGCGTGCAGCAGCGTGTCGTGAAGCTCTACGGCGGCAGCCTGGGCCGCGAGAGGGGCTACGGTTCGGGGGTCGTCGTCTCGGCCGACGGTAAGATCGTGACCACTCTATCGATCCTGCTGGAAGGGCGGACGCTGCGGGTCGTATTGCCGGACGGCCGGCGATTTCCGGCGCGCATTATCGCGCGTGACCGGCGCCGCCAGCTTGCGCTGCTCCAGATTGATGCGTTCGACCTGCCCTGTTTCGAATTGATCGATAGTGGGCACCTGCAGCCGGGCGACTGGGTCATCGCCGCGGCCAACCCGTTCAAGGTCGCCGACGGGCCGGAGCCGGTTTCGGTTTCACTCGGTGTCCTGTCTGGTCGCACGAGCCTGGCGGCCCGCCGCCACGCGCAGGATTTCCCGTATAGCGGGCCGGTCCTGTTGACCGACCTGATCGTCGCCACGCCGGGCTCCGCCGGCGGGGCACTTGTGGACGCGGATGGCAACCTGGTCGGCCTGATCGGCAAGGCGGTCGTCAGCAAGCAGACGAACACCTGGCTGAACTATGCGTTGCCGGTCGAGGAGGTCGCGGCGTTCCTGGAGGAAAGCCGGGCCGAGCCCGACCGGGAGGTGCCCAAGCCGTCACCGAGGGCGCAGCCAGACGCATCACGGCTCAACCTGGGTTTCCGCCTGTTCGACGTCGGTGGTCGTGAGCCACCGCCGTACGTTGAGCGCGTGCGGCCGGATTCGCCGGTTTGGCGCGCCGGCCTACGCCCTAACGATTTGATCCTGTCGATCGATGGACAGCAGGTTGTGACGTGCGCCGATTTCCGAGCGGCGGTGAACAAGCTGCGCCGCGGACAGCGCATTCAGCTCGTGATCAAACGGCGGGAGGAAGTTGTGAGCTTGGAGCTAACGCTGGAGGAAATGTCGCCGTGAAGTGCGCGCCGGTCAGTGGTATGGCGTTCCTTTGCAACGATGGCAAACCCTTCTTGGGCAGACACGGCCGACACGGCCGTGCCACACACTGCGCGTGCACGCCTCATAGCTTTCGCACTTTTCTGGCGGTCGTTGCCACTCTGGCGTGCACATCTTGGTTGGCGGCGCAGGACGGCGACGCTGCCGGTACCGTTTCGCAGGCGCGTCTCCATGAACACCAGCAACAAGTCTTTCGCGCGGCGCTGCGCGCCGTGCAGCCCTCTATCGTTCGGATCGACACGATCGGCGGGCTGCAACCGGAGCAGCGTGCCCCAGTGGGCGGCCGGAGAGCCGGAGCCGGATTCCGGCAAGCCGACGGGCCGACCACCGGCTTGATCTGGTCCGCCGACGGCTACGTCATCACCAGCAGCTTCAACTTCATCCGCGATCCGTCGATCATTACGGTCACGCTGCACGACGGGCGGCGCTTCGTGGCCAGGCTGATCGCGCGTGACCGGCCGGCACGGCTGGCGCTGCTGAAGATCGAGGCGGCCGACCTGCCGGTGCCGCGTTTGCTCGCCCGCGACCAGCTTCGACCCGGACAGTGGGCCCTGGCCGCCGGCTGTGGACACGGTAGCGACACCCCGGCCGTCTCCGTCGGCATCGTCAGTGCCGTTGACCGCATGAGTGGACTGGCCGTCCAGACCGACGCGAAGGTGTCGCCGGCGAATTACGGCGGGCCGCTGTTTGACCTGGCGGGGCGGGTCATAGGCGTCTGCGTGCCGATGGGCCCGGGCGAAGACGAGATCGCCGACGCGCAGTGGTACGACTCGGGCATCGGCTTCGCGGTTGATGCGGAGCTTATCGGCAGCCGCATAGCGCGTTTGAAGCAGGGACGCGAGCTGAAGCGCGGGTTGATGGGTGTGTCGTTGGATACGCGCGCCGCGGTCGTCGGCTTGGCGCCCGAGGATCCCGCGGATCAGGTGCCGACGGACGGGTTGCGCATCAACGTCGAGCCGCGCGGTCCGGCGGCCGAGGCCGGGTTGAGAGAGGACGACGTCATTACCCGCCTTGACGGCATTCCCGTGCCGCGCCTGGCGGACCTGCGCCGCGTGCTGGCTCGCAAGGTGGCCGGCGATCCGCTCGCGGTGACATACCGCCGGGGTCAGCGCGTGCGCACGGCGACGCTTACGCTCGTGAGCGCCGAGGCGTTTCGCCGGCCGACCGCCACGCAGCCGGAGTAGCGTGTCCGGCCTTTTCCGCTGCGCTCGTGTCCCGTTTTGGCGAGCACTCCCATAGAATGGGCTTTTCGCGAAGCAGATGTGTGCGGCCCTTACGCGGAGCTCGATGCCGTGGAAGTTGCCTTGTTCGTCACCTGCCTGACCGACACGTTCTTTCCGCGCGTCGGTGAGGCGGTGGTGCGGGTCTTACGGCATTTCGGCTGCCGCGTGGAGTTCCCCGAGGGGCAGACCTGTTGTGGGCAGCCGGCGTTCAACAGCGGCTTCCATGCGGAGGCCGCCGCCCTGGCCCGCCGAATGATCCCGATCTTCGAGCCGCATGAGCAGGTGGTGACGCCGTCGGCGTCGTGCGCCACGATGGTCAAGACGCATTTCCCCGAGCTGCTCGCGAACGAGGTCCGCTGGCGTGAGGCCGCCGAGCGGCTGGCAGAGAAGACGTACGAGTTCACGACGTTTCTGCGCCAGCGGTTGGACGTGGACATCGCCGCGCATTTGTCATTTGACGAGCCGGTGACTTTCCACTTTCCCTGCCACGCCCGTGAGGCCTACGGGCCCGAGGACTTGCACAATTGGCTCGCCCATAGCAAGCAGGTTGATCTGTGCCTGCCCGAGCATGCTGACCTTTGCTGCGGCTTCGGCGGGGTGTTCGCCGTCGATTACCCTGAAATCAGCGGGCCGATGCTGGCCGACCGCCTCGAAGACCTTGCCGCCAGCGGCGCGCGGCTCGTGATCTGCAACGAAGGCGGCTGCACGCTCAGCCTGGCCGGCGGGGCGCATCGCCGCGGGCTGCCGTTGCGTTTCAAGCACATCGCCGAGTGCCTGGCCGAATCGTTGGGCTTGATGGAGCCGGAGCGTTGAGCAGCCCGACAGCATTTCGGCAGCGCGTTTCCGAGGCCGTCGCCGACGAACGCGTCGTGCGCGCGGTGCATCTGGCGACCTGGCACAAGGTGGACGCTTGCGCCGAAAGCATGCGGCAACTGCGCGACCCGGAAGCGATCCGCGAGCTGGCCGCGCAGATCAAGCAGCATACGCTCGAAAACCTGCCGCGGTATTTGGAGCAGTTCGTCGCGCAAGTGGAGCAGAGCGGGGGGCAGGTTCACTTCGCCCCGGACGCCGACGCGGCCCGCCGGATCATCTGCGACATCGCCGCCGCGCACGGTGCCAAGCTGGCCGTCAAGGCCAAGAGCATGACGAGCGAGGAAGTCTGCCTAAACGACGCGCTCGAGGCGGCCGGCGTGCGCACCGTCGAGACCGACTTGGGCGAGTTCATCGTTCAGATTGATGACGACCGGCCGAGCCACATCGTCACACCTATCATCCATAAGGATCGCCAGCAGATCGCCCAGGCTATGGCGCGCGAGACCGGGTGTGAGTACACCGAAGACGCCGAGGAATTGACCGCCGTCGCCCGGCGATACCTGCGCGGCATCTTCCGCCGCTGCGACCTCGGCATCACCGGGGTGAACTTCGGCGTCGCCGAGAGCGGCACGCTGTGCGTCTGCACGAACGAGGGCAATGGGCGCATGTCCAGCACGCGTCCACAGGTCCACGTCGCGCTGATGGGGATCGAGAAGCTCGTTCCGCGCCTGCGTGACCTGCCCGTGTTCCTGAAACTGCTGGCACGCTCGAGTACAGGACAGCCGTTGACCGTCTATACCACGTTGATCACGGGCCCCAAGCGGGCCGACGACCCCGACGGGCCGGAAGAGCTGCACGTGGTGCTGCTGGACAACGGGCGGTCCGACCTGCTCGCCGGCGAGTTTGCCGAGGTGCTCCGCTGCATTCGCTGCGGGGCTTGCCTTAACGTGTGCCCCGTGTACCGCAACCTCGGCGGGCATGCGTATGGGAGTGTATATCCGGGCCCGATCGGCAGCCTGGTTACACCGCTGCTGCAAGGGCTGGACGAGCACGCGGAATTGCCGCGCGCTTCGAGCCTGTGTGGGGCCTGCCAGGTCGTTTGCCCGGTGAAGATCGATATTCCGGGTCTGCTGGTGCGTCTGCGGGCGCGCACGAGGAGCTCGCAGCCGTTGCTCAAACGTGTGGCGGTACGTCTCTGGAAGTGGGTAATGAAGTTGCCGACGCGGTACGCGTGGGCCCAGTGGTGGCTGCCACGCTTGCTTCGCGACTGCGGCGACGGATGGGCGCGTGGTGGTCCCGGCCCGTTGGGCGCGTGGACACACTCCCGCGACCTGCCGATCCCGCCCAAGCAGAGCTTTCGCCAACTGTGGCGCAAGAGGCTGAGTGATGAACGCTGATCAGAACCAGCCGTGGAACAGTCGGGCGTGGAGGTCCGAGCTGCCTCCAGGGCGCGCGGCGGTGACCGCGTTCATCGACGCCCTGCGCCGTCGGCTACGGGATTTTGAATCCCGCGCGTCGTTGCCGCAGGAGCTTGAGCAGGCCGTGCGGCAGGTCATCGCTGGCGACGACCTGCCGGCAAGGTTCACGCAGGCCGCGGCGTCGGTGGGGTTGCAGGTTCACCCTGCTTCGCCGGTGGACTGGATGAGCGTGATCGGCGACATCCTGCGCAAGCACGAAGCCCACTCGGTCGTCGTGCAGCTCGATACCGATTCTCCGTTGGGCAAGCGCGCGACCGACGACCTTGGCAACCGGCTTACCGCCGACGGCTTTGCGCCGACGACTGCGGTAGACGACGAAACGCTGTTTTCCGCCGATGCGGCCGTGACGAGCGTGGCGGCGGCGATCGCCGAGACCGGCTCGGTTGTCTGCCCGTCCGGCCCCGGCCTGGCCCGCGGTGCATCCTTGCTACCACCCGTACACGTAGCAATTGTGCACGCCTCCGAGCTCGTGCCGGACCTGTGCGACTATTTTGATGGCCTCAGCGCTGCCGTCGGCAACTCGCCGCTCGGTCCGGCCTCCTCCTCCTCAACCTCGCTGCCGGCGAACATCAACCTGATCACCGGCCCGAGCAAGACGGCCGACATCGAGGGCATCCTGGTCACCGGCGTGCACGGCCCGCGCCACGTCCACGTGGTGCTCGTCTCGCCGTAGCCGACGCAGGACGCTGGGGTGATACGACGTGGGGCCCGGTCCCCGCAGCGCTGACCGCCTTGTGGGTGGCCGCCGAATCAGCCACGCCCCCCCGGAGGGCCCGGCTGGGCGCCAAGGGGCAGTCGTAGCTCGGGAATCTCGGGTATAATTGATCAGTACGAGCAAGCGTGCCGACCGCCCAACCCGATGCCCAGGGAGATCGAGTATGCCTATTAGCTCCCACGAATCAATCATCTGCACTGTGCGACCGTGGTCTTTCATGGCCACCCTGGCAGCGACGATCACGCTCTCTGGGCTGGGCTGCCAGCCGGTGGACCAGGTCTCAACGTCTCGTCCATCAGGCCAGCCAAATCAGGGGAGTATTGTTGTGACAATCGTCTATGACAACAATCCCGGCCAGAAGGAGCTGACTAGCGCGTGGGGCTTTGCCTGCATGATTCAAGGCCCGGAAAAGACCATATTGTTCGATACCGGCGGAGACGGGCGGATTCTGCTGGAGAACATGCGCGCATTGAATTTGGACCCCAAGCAGGTTGACGTCGTGGTGCTCAGCCACATCCACGGCGACCACACTGGCGGGCTGTCATCCTTTCTACAAGTTCGGACGGGTGTGCCGGTTTACATGCCCGCCGGGTTCCCGGCGGCGTTTAAAGCACAGGTACGGTCGCTGGGAGCCGATCCAAAGGAGGCCGCCAAATCCGAGCTGGTTTGCCGGGGCGTTCGAACCACCGGCACGCTCGGGAAAGGCGCGATCGAGGAACACGGCTTGTGTATCAGGGTCCGCGAGGGCTGGGTAGTGATTACCGGCTGCGCGCATCCGGGGGTAGCCAGCATGGCGGCTCAGGCCAAACAGATGACCGGCGAACCGATTCATCTGGTAATGGGCGGTTTCCACCTGGGCGCGCAGCCGGCGTCGAAGATCAACGCAGTCATCGATCGCTTCGAAGAGCTCGGTATTCAGCGGGTGGCGCCATGCCACTGCTCGGGCGAACTGGCGCGAAGCCTGTTCAAGCAACGCTTTGGCAAGCGCTGCAGTCTTGCTGGCGTGGGCAGCGTTTTCCGCTTCTGACCGGAACAATAGGCCCCAAAAGAACTGACCGGCCCGCCGTCATGCCCTCGGCGGACAGCACGTCCACGCCTTCACTTGTCGTTACCTGAATCTCCTCAATACATTGCCGCGCTTCCACACAACGTCGGACTCGTAGCGAGTCGGGTCAAGGATGATCAACCTAGGGCCAGGCGCGCGGGAAAAGGCGAATATGGCAAGAGCGGCATATATGGTAACAGGCGGACGAGTTCAACACTCGCCGCCCTTTTTCTTCCCTTGCCAATAACTGGACTTGTCCCCCTCTTATCAGCTTATCCGTTTTTTTCTACAGCGGCAAAGTTGACTTGAGCAAGAGGGCTTCGAGCTAGCAG
>CAZNFA010000037.1:0-46457 GCA_964572345.1 uncultured Planctomycetales bacterium | reverse complement strand
GGCCCCGGTAGGCGGACTTGCCGATCTCGCACATGCCGATGCAGCCGTCCACACAGGTGACGCACATACCCGAGCTGGGCGTGACGGAGCCTTCGGTCCGATTCTTGCTGAGCGTAGCAGCCGAGCTGTTGACCCTTGAGAGTGAGGTTAGCATCGAGTCTATTCCTCCGTTTGTTATTCTTTTTCTATTTCACAGGCAACGCAGGGGGCCATATAACACATCATGTCGTCGAACTGTTCCTTTTCGACGCACGGCGGGCTCAGGTTGGCGCACGCACCACAGATGGCCTTCTCCGGCTCGGTGTAGGTACAGCGGAGCTGGCAGGCCGGGCATACGTACATGCAGCCGCCGCACAACCGGCACTCCTCCGACTTGATGTCAAACGGCGTGCCGATGCTGCGGTTCTGGCCCCGTCCGCGGAAGCCGATGGCCTTAGCCATCATCTGCTCTTGGCACATTCGCACGCACAGTCCGCAAAGGATGCAATCTTCGTATTCCTGTCGGAACCTCTGCTGACGCACGTCGTGGGCGGCGGCCAGGTCCTGGATCGTCTTGGACTGCGGGCACGAGGCCAGCAGGAGTTCCAGAACCATCTTGCGGGCCCGCACAACCCGCGCTGAGGCTGTCCGCACCTTGAGACCTTCTTGGGCCGGATAGGTGCACGAGCTGACCAGTTTCGCTTTCGGCCCTTCCCCGATCTCGACCACGCACAGCCGACAGGCGCCGTACGGCGACAGCCCCTCCCTGTAGCACAACGTCGGGATGGGAAAGCCCAGGAACTGGGCGGCTTCGAGCAACGTCGTGCCTTCTTCAACCGAGACTGCCAGGCCATTGATCTGCAAAGTTATCATGCCGTTTCTCCCACGGCGGCCGGGCGCGTGGTTTCGTCTTCCTTGGGTTGAGTGAACTCGAGGTCACACCTCAAGCAGCGTCTGGCCTCCCTGGTTGCATCTTCAACGGAAAGCGACAACTCCACTTCCTTGAAGCTCCGTTCGCGCGACTTGGCGGGGATCACGGGCACCGGGACCCGGTCGGCCTCTTCAAGTTCCTCCTCGCTAAGCGAAACCGGCTCGACGTAAATGTCCGGCAGCCTGGGGGTCACTGGTGGCTGTTCCAGTTCCTCGCCTCGCAGCCAACGGTCAATCATCAGAGCAGCCTTCTTGCCGGCGGCGATAGCGTCAACTACGGTGTTAGGGCCGGTGACCAAGTCTCCTCCGGCAAAGACGCCCGCTCGGCTCGTCACCAGAGTCATGGGATCCGATCGTAGCGTGCCGGTTGCTCCCATCTCCAGGGGTCGCGACGACACATCCACGAGGTTCGAGGGGTCTGGGTCCTCGCTGATGGCCACGATTACCGTGTCGAAAGGCAGATCCGTCTCGGTACCGGAGATGGGTACTGGTCTGCGCCGTCCGTCGGCGGCGCGATCCGCCAAACGGTTGCGAATGACCGTTACTCCGGTTACACCCCCGCCGTCGCTGCGTACGCCCACCGGGCTGACCAGAATCTGCAACTCGATCCCTTCCACCAAGGCCGCCTCGATTTCTTCCTCAAAAGCGGGCATTTCATCCCGGGTGCGGCGGTAAAGGATGGTGACGCTCTCGACCGCATCCTGCCGAACCGCGACACGGGCGGCATCGATGGCAGAGTTGCCGCCGCCGATCACCGCTACGCGCCCGTGCGCCAACTGCTTGGCTTGTAGGTTGAACGCTTTCAGGAAGCGCATCGCCGGAATTATCCCCTCGCAGTCTTCCCCTTCCACCCCGAGCCGACGGCTCTTGTGGGCCCCGGTGGCTAAAAAGACCGCCTTGAACCCGTCTTCGAAGAGACTGTCCACGGTGAAATCTCGGCCGAGCGCCGCGTTGCAGCGAAGTGAGACCCCATCGGCGAGAAGCGCGTCGATTTCCTTGCCCAACACCTCACGCGGCAGACGGAACGAAGGGATCCCACTGACCAGCATCCCACCGGGCCGGTCTTCCGCCTCGAAGACCGTCGGCCTATATCCGGCAAGAGAGAGGTAATGAGCAGCGGCAAGTCCAGCCGGGCCCGCACCGACGATGGCGATCTTCGCGCCATTGCCGTTTGTGCTGGGCGTCTTCTTCGGCTTGTAAACCGACGGCTCCACGCGATCGGTGACAAACCGTTTGAGAGCGCGGATGGCAATCGCATGTTTGCCGCCCGTGGCGCTACGACAGTGATCTTCGCACGGATGAGAGCAGACGCGGCCACAAACTGAGGGGAATGGATTAGCTTCCCGGATTGCCTGGTATGCCTCTTCGTATCTACCGCGCGCTATGTGAGCGACGTAGCGCCACGCCTCGGTGTCCAGAGGACAGGCGGCCTGACAGGGAGCCCCGACCAAGTCTTTGCAAACGAAGGCCCTGCACTTCTTGTACCGGATATGCCCCTCGTACTCGTCACGGAAATAGTGAAGTGTACTCAGAACGGGGTTCGATGCCGTCTGCCCCAGGCCGCACATGGTCGTGTCCTTCACAACCTGTGCCAACTCCTCAAGAAGCTCCAGATGTTCAGGAGTCCCTTTTCCTTTGGAAATGTCGTCGAGGATCTCGTACATCCGCTGTGTACCTTTGCGGCACGTGAAGCACTTGCCACACGACTCGTCCTTGAGGAAATTCATGAAATACCGGGCGACATCGACCATGCAGGTATTCTCATCCATGACGATCATGCCGCCCGAGCCCATGATCGATCCCGCTTCGGCTAAGCTGTCGTAGTCGATGGGCAGATCAAACATTCTGGCGGGAATACATCCGCCGGATGGCCCGCCGGTCTGAACCGCCTTGATCTTCGCCTTTCCGGACGAGCCCCCGCCGATGTCGTAGACGACCTCGCCTACGGTGATGCCCATGGGAACTTCGACCAGCCCCGTGTTCCTGGCCTTGCCCACCAAGCTGAAGATCTTGGTGCCCGTGTTGCCCTTGGTGCCGACCTCGGCGAACTGGCGGGCGCCGTCGGCGATGACGACCGGGATGTTGGCCCAGGTTTCGACGTTGTTGATGGCCGTCGGTTTGCCGTCGATACCTTTCTCGATCGGGAACGGCGGGCGTTGACGCGGCTCACCCATCTTGCCCTCGATGGAGCGAATCAGCGCCGTTTCTTCGCCGCAGACGAAAGCCCCGGCGCCCCTGACGAGCTTGATGTCAAATGAGAAACCGGTTCCCAGAATGTCCCGGCCGAGCAGGCCGAGTTCGCGACACTGCCGCAGGGCGATGATCAGGTGCTTGATGGCCAGCGGGTACTCATTACGCACGTACACAACGGCCTCGTTGGCGCCAGTTGCGTAACCGCCGATCAACATGCCTTCGATGATGCTGTGGGGATTGCCCTCCAGCACGCTGCGATCCATGTAGGCGCCCGGGTCGCCCTCGTCCGCATTGCACACCAGGAACTTGCCCTGCCCGTTCCGTTGGGCGGCCAACAGCTCCCATTTCAGTCCGGTGGGGAAACCGGCCCCTCCGCGACCGCGCAGGCCCGACGCCTTGACCTCCTCGACGACCCACTTGGGGGCGCCGTTGTCCAGCGCCTGGACCAGCGCCGAGTAGCCGGCGTTTTCGATGTAGTTGTAGATACGGATCGGATCGACCTTCTCGTTGCGGGCCAGGATCGTCCGCACCTGTGCCTTGAAGAACGAGATGTCGCCCTGCTTCTCCACCGCCTTGCCGGCGGCCGGATCAACGAAGAGCAGGTCGTCGAGCACTTTGTCCTGGGCGACGGCCTCAACGATCAAGGCCATCTGCTCGATGCCCACCTTGGGGTAGAAGGTTCCGCGTGGCTCGATGAGCACCGAGGGCTCGGCTTCGCAGAATCCGTGGCAGCCGGTGATGCGCAGATGAATCCTATCCGTCAGGCCCCTGTCCAGAAGCTCGCGCTTGGCGACGCGAATCAAATCGTTCGCCCCGCTCGCCTGCCCGCAGGTGCCCGCCGGTATCACGATCGTGCGCATGCTCGGGTCCCGGTCGGCGATGAGACGGCCCTGCAACGCCTTGAAATCTTCGATGGATCTCAGCCTTTCCATAGACCTATCCCGTTATTGACCCGCTAGTGGACGACCCGAGCGGTTAAGTCCGAACAACGCTCAGAAGCCGCCGCCGTTCAGATCCAGCCTGTGTCCCCTGCACCCACGGCGTGAGCAAACCTGCACGATGCCTCCCCCGCGGACGATCATGGAGACCATCGGGGCGCCGCAGTCCGGGCAGTTCGAAGCGCCCTTCAGGTCCGCGTGGCAGTGGGGACAGAAGATATCTACTACCACACTCATGGGGATCTCGTACTCGGATTCAAGGCTGTAGCTGCCGTACAGGGAGGACATCCTGAGCCAGCCGTGCTTCCGGTCGAAGGACACCGTTACGCGAATGGACGGGCAGCCGTCGATCAGGTGATCCGGCTCCATCAAGCTGTGGTTGCAGCGTGAACAATTGACCACAACCGGAAAGATGCGCCGGTCGCCCTTGACCTCGACCTTGTCGAGGCCGGCGCGCGTCCGCTTGACAATCTGGTTCACCTTGCCCTTGCCGACGTTGGAGAAATAGTGACCGTCCACAACGACGATCGGCCCAAGCGCGCACGCGCCCAGGCAGTTCACGGTCTCCAGCGTGAACTCCTTGTCCGCAGTCGTCTCGCCGGCCCCGACTCCCAGTTGCCGCTGAAACTCCTCGCCAACCGTAGGCGCCCCGCGGACGTGACAGGCGGTCCCCGTGCAGACCGAGCAGAGATGCTTGCCGCGCGGTTTCAGGCTGAACGACTTGTAGAAGGTCGCCACGCCGTAGACGTCAACCAGAGACCGGCCGGTCTTTTCGGCGACCAGCTTGAGCGCCTCGGGTGGCAGGTAGTTGTGTTTGGCCTGGATGTCCTCAAGAACCGAGATGAGCCCGCCCCGATCGGTGCCGTGCTTCTCGAGAATGCTCAGGATTTCATCCGTCTCCATCTCTTGTTCCCACACAAAGGTACATTGTGTTTTTGTCGCATCGCAATCGCTGCCGGGCGTCGGACGGATTACTCATAGTCCTCGCAGTGCCAGACGCCCCCCTCCGGCTTCGGATGCGTGCAGGTCTGACGATGCTCGCAGTTCACGCAAAGCCCCGAATACTTGGAGACCTCCTCTTCGGCCGCACGGCGCGCCATCGACGGCTCGGCCGACGGCACCACCCTCTCGGGGCGGGTCCACTCGACGGGGGGCGCAGAGCCGTCAAACAGCTCACAGAATAGCGCCGGGCCCCTTCTGGCCCGGTGGAAGCAGGTTGGAGCGTTATTGCACGTCGAGCAAAGACCAAGGTTGCCTCCGATTGCTGGCATGGGGCCGATCTCCTTCGCGTGCTCGGCAAGGCGCGGCACCGCTCACGCGGGCGTGCGACCACGCCGTCAAGTCATTCATCCACACACAACTGTCATAGGCAACCGGCGTGCCAGTACCGCGATTCGGCTTGATGAAACGTCCACACGGTGGCCGAGGCATGGATCGGTAATGAGCTAAGTCCTGCACAAGTAGAAGGATACGTTGGTCGCCAGCCATACCCAACGCGGGAGCACACGGGCTGAGCCGGTGCCCGAAGATGGGGCCGAATACTGGGGAGATGTGAACCGCTGGGGCAAATCGCCCCGGTGCGAAATTGGTCAAGCTGGTTCACCTCCGTGACTCTTGAGCTTTTCACGCAGCGTTTTGCGGTCGATGCCGAGGATCTCCGCCGCGCGCGTCTTGTTGCCGCCCACGCTGGCCAGCACGTTGCGAATGTGTTCCGCCTCAACCTCGGCCAGGGCTCGATCCAAGCCTGCTTCCCGGCCCAGGGAAAAACGCATCGTCGAAGGCAGATCCGGAATCTCGATCACATCCGCCTCGGTCATGACAACCAGACGCTGAATGAGGTTCTCCAGTTCGCGCACGTTTCCCGGCCAGTGGTAGTTCCTGAGGACCTGCAAAGCCTCGTCGGAGAAGCGGGGCACCGGCCGGCCCAGCTCTTCGGCGAACTTCGTGGCGAAGTGGGAAGCTATCAGCAGAACGTCATCCTCCCGCTCGCGCAGCGGAGGCATGAAGATCGTGATGACGTGCAGACGAAAGAACAGATCCTCACGGAAAACCCGGTTCTTGACCAGCGTGCGCAGATCCTTGTTGGTCGCAGCCAGGACCCGTACGTCCACCTCTCGGGGCCGGGAAGATCCGACCATGTAGATGTCGCCGTCCTGGAGCACCCGCAGCAGCTTGGCCTGCATGGCCAGGCTCGTGTCGCTGATCTCGTCGAGGAAGATGGTCCCGCCGTCGGCCGTCTGAAAAAAGCCCGCGCGCGACTCACTGGCTCCCGTGAAGGCACCCTTGACGTGTCCGAACAGTTCGCTTTCCAGCAGGTTCTCGGGAATAGACCCGCAGTTCACCGGCACGAACGGGGCCGATGCCCGTGAGCCGTTGTAGTGAATCGCCCGGGCCGCCAGCTCTTTGCCAGTGCCGCTCTCACCCGAAATCAAGACCGTAGCCCGGGCTGAGGCGGCCTTGCCGATCGCCTGGAACACCTCGCGCATGGCCTTCGACTCGCCGATCAGACCAGCCAAAGACCTGGGCGGCTGAACCGGCGCGCTCTGCGCGTTTCGGCGAGCCTGCAAGATGTCCAGGACGCTCCTTACGGCCGAAAGCAGCTCCTCATCAGTGAAGGGCTTGGTGAGATACTCCTGGGACCCGGCCTTGACGGCCGCCACCGCTCCCTGGATCGTCGGGTAGCCGGTGATCATCATGGCTTCGGTGTTCTTGAAGTTCTCGCGAACGTGCTGAACCAGGTCCAGCCCGCCGACCTTGGGCATCTTCAGGTCGGTGACGACCAGATCGACCGGCGTGCTGTCAAGGATGCGGATGGCCTCAACCGCGCCGGGGGCGGTGAACACCTGATACCCGCTGGCCGTCAGGTTCCGCTCGATCAGTTCCAGAGCATCGGGTGCGTCATCGACGACCAGGATGCGTTCCCTCTCAGCCGCGGGCGCCATCTGGAGCAGTCTCCTGAGTTTCTTCCGGCCCGCTGAGGGGCAAACGGATCTCGAACCGCGTGCCCTGGCCGACCTGGCTCTCAACGTCAATCGAACCGCCGTGCGAGGTTACGATCCCGTGCACCACGGCCAAACCAAGCCCGGTGCCCTCGTTCACGTCTTTCGTCGTGAAGAACGGCAAGAACACCTTTTCGAGGGTCTCTCTGCTCATACCGATGCCGGTATCGTTCACGCTCAGCCGCACGGAGGAACCACTCGACCGCGTGCTTACCGTCAGCGTTCCTCCATAGGGCATCGCGTGTACGGCGTTGACGACCAGGTTGACTAGAACCTGCTTGAGTTGCGCCGGATCGGCAGTGATCTCAGGCATCGCTGGCGCCAGCTCACGGACAACTTGGATATCTCTCTTTGCACACTGGGCTTCCAGGAAATGGAGCGCGTCCTCAACCACTTGATTCAGATCCACACGGGCGCTTTTTGGCGGCATCTGTCTGGCAAAGACCATCAACTTCTTGATCACCTCCCGCGTGTACAGCGACGCGGTGACGATCTTCTCGATGTCCTGCTCCGCCGGGACAGGCAGATCGGGACACTTCTTGGCCAGTTGGGCGAAGCCGAGAATGCTGCCCAGCGGCTCGTTCAATTCATGGGCTACGCCGGCAGCCAACTGTCCGATTGTGGCCAAGCGATCCGCGTGGATGAGTTGACGTTGAAGCGCGGACCTCTCCTCCTCGGCCTCTTTCCGCTCGACGATAAGAGCCACCTCTCTGGCCACGGCGTCGATCAGCTTCTCCTCTTCCTGGAGAAACGCGCCGGCCGCCAACTCCGGCCTGTCCTCCAAATAGACGACCTCCACAAGGCCTCGTCGCCGTCCGCTGACGACGATGTCCGCCGACTGCCGGTGTTTGGTTCGCTGAAAGCCGGGAGTTGCGTACGAATGCCCGTCGAGCACGATCCTGGCCGCAGCGCTCTCCGGATACTGCCAGCCGGGAGGAAGGAGCCGCACGATGCGCTGCAGGATCTTTTGCAGTGAGATCCCAGGCTGTTCGACCGCTTGGGCGATGCCGTACAGGCAGGTCAACTCCTTGATCCGTTCACGCAACGCCGCCTGTGCCCGCCAGTTCGCTACCGCCAGCCCCAGTGCCTGGGCGACCTCCTCGCAGAACTCAACTTCCTCTTCGGTAAAGCAGTTGGGCTGCTCGCTCTTGATGTGCAGAAGGCCGATGGTCTCCTCGTCCACGAAAAACCGTGTCAAAGCGAGCGAGCGGTAGTGCCCGCCGATACACAGACTCTCGGCGGCCTTTCGCCTATCGGTCCCCGCGTTCGGCACCAATGGCTCACAGGTGTCGCCGGTCCAGAAGCTCCCGTTGCCGGTGAAGAAAGGCAGCGCCGAATCGAAGTGTTGACACGCGACGTCGGAGCACAATCGCTCCAGGTCCGCGTCGTTCCGAGATGCAGGAATCACCCGCCCGCCTTCGCGGACCGTCCACCGCACGAGTTCAAGCCGGGTCGCCTTCTGCGGCCGCCGCGTGGCTTCCCAGCGATAATGCAGGTCACCCTCGTTCAGCCGCACCTCGACCGCGTCGCAGCCGCAGAACTCCATGAGCACGCTCGAGACTTCGCGCAGGAACTCCACCCTGGTCAGGCCGCGGTTGGCACACTGCAAGATCGCCTGCGAGAGCTGCGCCCCCTCCTCAATCCGCATACCGCGGCGCCTACCGGAACCAGTGGCGTCCGCGCGGTCCTTTTTCGTATTCGCGCCGGCCATTCTGGCCCTCCACGCCCATCATAAGGTGCCCGCGGGCATCCTGCTATGCCGGGGTCAGCACGGTCGTTCGGCCGTCAGCGTGTCGCGTCTGCAGACGAGCATTGTCAGGCCGGCAGGAATGCGAACGCGTGTAGAATGGAGTGGGGATCTGTTCAAGAATCTAGGGCGAGAGGGACACGGACCTGGCTTTGGCGCATTATGGCAGCGACAACGCCTGCGTCCTGCGAAACCATGGAGACGGCACGTTGGCGTACGAGGCGACTTGCCGCCGAGGATGCAAAGATCTCCAAGAAGCAGGTCTCAGCCCGCATCCGAATCGTGATGAGGGAATCGGCCGACTGGCTAATCACCGAGACTTTCGACGGCGATGCCTGGATCCACCGCAGCTACATGAAGAAGTGACCTGGGCGGGTCGCGGAACTCGGTGTTGCATTCAACGAAATGGGACACGTGTGACCTCTGGCTGCTTGGCTATCGAGGAATGTACGCCTACCGGGTCGCCTTGACGCTTTCCAAACAGGTGCCTACTGTGTCGTCGCTGGTACGAATCGGACAGGAGGTAAATAGTGGCCAAGCGCAAGCAGACAGAGAAGAAGCGCCCGAACATCGTCAGCGTGCAGCTGTCGCCCCAGGGGAAAGCCGCCCTTGACAAGGCCTGCAACGATCGCGGGATGACCATCAAGTCGCTGCTGGGGCGTCTGCTGGACTGGTTCGTCAAGCTCGACAAGACGGAGCAGGCGATCGTGCTCGGCCAGGTGGAAGCCCGGGACGTCACGGACGTCGCCGACCTGGTACGACGCCGTTCCGAATGACCCCGATTCACGAACGAGCATCGAAATGGCCCGGGTTGTCGGCGCGTTGTGCGCCGCGCTCGCCACGCTGCCGTCGGTTCCCTCCGAGCCCGGAACCCGCTGGGACCCGGTAATCGAAATGGCCTGTTTTGGCGGGCCCGGTCCGGCCAGACAAACGGCCAATGAGGAGCGGACGCCGCGCCTTACGTCGGCGTCACCGCGGGCGTCGCAAATCTTCCGGCCGGATCAGCAACACCGACACGTTGTCGCTCTCGACGTTCGCCACGGCCACGTCCAGAACCCCGTCCCCATCCAGGTCCCCGATCGCTATGGAATCGGACGCGTCGCCGGCGGCGTAGGTGACCCGCTCGGCGAACGTGCCGTCCCCGCGGTTCAAGAGGATCGAAAGCTCATCGCCCCTGAAAGTCGCCACGGCCAGATCCGGATCCCCGTCTTCGTCCAGATCACCGATCGCGACGGAATGAGGCTCATAGCCGGCGGGGTAGGTGACCTGTGGCGCAAACGTGCCGCCCCCGTGGTTCAGAAGGACCGAGATGTTGTCGGTCCAACGGTTTACCACGGCCAGATCCTCATCCCCGTCTTGGTCCAGATCCGTGATCGCTACGCACGAAGGCCCATCGCCAACGGCGTAGGTGACTGGTGGCGCGAACGTGCCGTCCCCGTGGTTCAGCACAACCGAAACGGCATCGCTGACGTCGGCCGCCACCGCCAGATCCGAATCCCCATCTCCATCCAGATCGGCGATGGCGACGGACACGGGGCCATTACCGGTGGGGTAGTTGACCTCGGTCGCGAACGTGCCGTCCCCGCGGTTGAGCAGAACTGAAACATCGCGGAGGTTCCGGCTTGCCACGGCCAAGTCCGCGTCCTCGTCCCCGTCCAGATCCTCAATCGCCAGGCAGCAAGGCCAGTAACCGACCGCGTACGTGACCTGCGCGGCGAACGTGCCGTCCCCGTGGTTTAGCAGGACCGAAATGTTGTCGCGATTCGCGTTCGCCACGGCCAAATCGGCGTCCCCGTCCCCGTCCAGGTCCTTGATGGCGACGTACAGAGGCTCAGCGCCGACGGCGTAAGAGACCGGGGCTGCGAAGGTGGCGTCCCCCCGGTTCAGGAGGACCGAGACCTTGTCGGTGTACGTGTTCACCACGGCGAGGTCCCCATCGCCGTCTCCATCCAAATCTGCCGTTGCGATCGACCAAGCTGGTTCGGATTCCGGCGCCGGTCGATCATCGTAAGCGGAGCGCAGGGCCGAGATTTTCGCTAGGTCTTCGTTTCTCTCAGCCTGACGTCGTTGTCTCTCCGCTTCGTCCCGCTGTGCGATGGCAACCGTTTGTGCGTCTCGCGCCTCCTGTTCAGCGAATTGTGCAACCTTGCGGTCTGCCACGGCCCGTTGCCACATCGCCAGTGATACGGCCGAGGCCACGGCAAGCAGAACGACAAAAGCCGCCGAGACGCCGACAGGAACCTTGTACCTCCACAGCGTCTTTCGGAGCACGTACCACTCGCTGTCACGCTTGGCTTCGATCGGCTCGCCGGCCAGGTAGTGCCGGATGTCTCGGGCCAGCCCGACTGCCGACTGGTAGCGCCGCTCACGGTCCTTCTCCAAGGCCTTGAGCACAGTGGTCTCCAGGTCCCCGCGCAGCGTACGATCGATGGTCCTCGGCCTGGTCGGCGTCTGCTCGCGGATGACGTGGACCGCCTCGTAGACCTGCACGCTCGAAACCTCGTATGGCACGCGTCCGCACAGCAGCTCGTAGAGCACTGCGCCTAACGAATAAACGTCGCTGCGGATGTCCAGGTCGTGTGGGTCGGCCGCGCACTGCTCCGGGCTCATGTATTGCAGCGTGCCGATCAACTGGCCGACCGAGGTCTCCATCGTTGTAAGGGCCACGTCCGAGTCGGTTGACCGCGCCACGCCGAAATCGATCACCTTCGGCTGACCGGCCGAGTCCACCAAGATGTTGGACGGCTTCAGGTCGCGGTGGATGATGCCCTTCTGGTGGCCGTGGTGGACCGCCTCGCAGACCTGGATAAACAGCTCCAGACGCTGGCGGGTGGCGAGCTTGTTTGCCGTGGCGTACTCGGTGAAGGGCGTAGCCTGCGGGATGTACTCCATCGCAAAATACGGTACGCCGCCTGTACCGTCATCGTACGTGCCGGCTTCGTGGACCTGGGCGATGGCCGGATGCCGCAAACGAGCCAGGAGCTGGGCTTCGTGCTCGAAGCGCCGCAGGGCGGACTTGGAGGCGACGCCACGCTTCATCACTTTTAGCGCGACCGAGCGGCGGGGCTCTTCCTGTTGGGCTTCATAGACCGCACCCATACCGCCGCTGGCGATCAGGCGCTGGATCCTGTAATGGCCGATCTCCTTCCCGACCATGCCGGCGGCCGGGTCGGGCTGCGATGTCCGGGTCGGCCGGCCCGGAGCCGGCTCCAGGAAGCTCTTCGCCTCCTCAAAAGCCCTCAGCAGTTGCTCGATCTCGCTGCGCAGGGCCGGGTCGTCCGCACAGGCCTCGTCGAGAAATCGGCCACGTTCACCTGGCTGCCGTTCTAGCGCCAGGTCGAACAGCTCGCGGACACGACTGGAGTGCTGATCGCTCATGTCCGCTCCTCATCTTCGCTCCGGGTGTCACCTTTGGCGACTTCCCGGTACAGCCACGCCTTCGCGTAATTCCAATGCCGTCGGACGGTCTTCTCCGTAACACCGAGCACCTCGGCGCTCTCTTTGACCGTCAGGCCGGCGAAGAATCGGTCTTGCAAAGAGAAGGCGAAATGAGGTATACGGTTACGTACACGACTGGCCGGTTCTAACCCGCCCACCACTGGCCGGATTCAACCTGCCCGGTGACATATCGCTGTGCGAACTCGAGGTCGGTTAACGGATCGTTCCTGTTTTCCATCACCAGGGTCGGCACGGTGATGGCCTTTACGTGGGGCGTGAAGTGTTGGTGTTGTGCTCAAAGCCCAGTCTCTCGAGCGACGTCTTGCACGCTGCTCGCCGCAGAAAGCCGGGCATCCCGAGGGCTTCGACCAACTCCTTATGGTGCAGGGGCTGGACGGCGGTCATGGCCTTGATGTTTGGATAGCAGCGCAGGCCGTGATCGCCCATGCCGAAAGCATAGGTGCTGGCCGCCCCCTTTTCCGAGCCGAATCCGTCCGGTATGCGGCAGGGTAAATAGTCCAACGTTTACTGGCCGGAGTTGTAGGTGATGTATTGGGCAGTGTGTTACATATGCAAGGTTTTGTGTGATCAGCACCTTCGTGCTAGGGCAGCCAAGCGGGCTGAATATCCTGAGCAGAGTTGTTGGTCAGTCGCCGCTGATTGCTACTGTCGGCATTCATTAAGTAGATTTCATAATTGCCATCTCGATTGGAGCAGAAGACGATTTGTGTGCCTTTCGGTGACCAGGCGGGCATCCGATCCTCGGAATTATTATTGGTAAGTCGTCGCTGACCATTTCCATCGATCTTCATCACGTAGATTTCCCAGTTGCCATCGCGGTTAGACATAAAGGCAATCTGCGTGCCGTCGGGTGACCAGGTCGGCCACCAATCCGCCGCGTCATTTTCGGTCAACTGCTGCTGCTTGGTCCCATCAACGTGTATTACACAAATCTCAGAGTCGCCTTCCCCCTCTGAATGAAAGGCAATCTGTGTGCCGTCAGGCGACCAGTCTGGACCACCTCCGGATACCGGGCCGACCTGACGCTTATCGCTGCCATCTGCACTCATCACCCAAATCTGATAACTATCGTCGCGCTCGGATCCGAACGCAACCCGCTTTCCATCGGGCGACCAGGCCGGTGCACTATCCCTGGTTCCTTCATTGCTGGTCAGCCGTTGCTGATTACTACCATTATCATCCATTATGTAGATTGACCAAGTGGTCATATCGCTATAGGCATAAAAGGCTATTCGTGTTCCATCTGGTGTTCGGGCAGCGTATCCTTCCGTGCCCCGATTGTCCGTCAGTTGCCTCAGATCGCTCCCGTCTGATTTCATTACGTAAATGTCGTAGTCGCCATCTCGATTGGAGGTGAAGGCGATCGTCCCACCAGCACTGCCATTAGGAGACGGAAAAGTGTTCTCGCCCGGCTGTGCTTCGGGCGAAGCCTTGCCTTCTTCTTTTGAAGGTGTTTCTGTAGACGGTATGGGTGTGTTGGTGGGAAGGGATGTATCTGTCGGTAGAGCATCTGTCCTCTCGGAGTTCACTTTTGCACAACCGACGGGTAGGGCCAGAACGACCATCACCACAGCGATTACGTAGACGGTGTGTCCGATGCAGCATGTAGACATCATTCCACTCCTATCATTTTTCAAGTTACTGGACTGGCGCCCTGTAGTGGTTCACCATCACATGGAGAACCACCACTCCTGAGTTACGCCTATCCGGGAGACCGTATCCCGGTGTTCACGTTTCTCTCCTGTTCCTTAAAGCTCGGGGCTGCGCCCCGAGGCACTGATGCCAATCCCGAAGGGCAAGCGAACACCGCCGATCCCACCGTCCGGAGCGTCGCCCGGGGTCCGGTCTTGCCCCCTGGGTCGGCACTCACGTTCCGTCGGCCGCATTGCCCTATCTTCTGCCCGCCACGTCCGGCAGTATACAGACTCCTCTCCGTTACTACAACGGTCACCCTGCCGGGTTCACTGCAAATAATACGTTGACGCCGCATTCGCCGCGCCTCCTTTTCGCAGGTCCACCGGTGCAACTCAAACAACCGGGTTCGCCAATTCCAGGACAAGCCGGCCAGTGGGTGGTCTCCAGACGCGGTCATCGTCCTGTTTGTGCCGAGGAATGCTTCACGCATGGCACGAGGCGCAGAGCGCAGCGACCTTCTCATCCGAGAAGGCGACGCTGAATGTGCTGAGGCAGCAGCGGCTGCAGCGAAGCGGCTCCAACTCCTTGTTGAAGGGATTCCAGTACACCGTGTACATTCGGGCAGCGGATCGGCGGAGCACTCGGCACCGCACGGCCAGGGAAGGGCAGTCGATCCGTACCAGGGCCAGCGGGGTCAGCTCGAGGCGGTAGGCATAGCGTTCGTCCAGCTCTGCCAGCTTTCCGCGCAGTTCGAGTTGGACGGCGGTCACCGTGGCTTTTCTCTGGACGGCATCCTCGGAGCCTCGTCGCCCGGAGCGTTTGCCATCGCCGCGGAGCAAGGCGCTGTAGTAGTCCTTCAGCCGCTTGCGATCGCGCCCCAACTGGCGCTCGAGGCGATCGACGAACATGCGGCTCTCGTTTTCGATGCGGACGAGGGCGGCGCGAACTGGAATGAATACGGCGACCTCGATGGCGATGGACATGTTGGTCACAGTGGCCTGGGCATCCTGCTCGCCGACTGGGGCTGCCCGACGGGGCCGTGACCCCGACGGCAACGACGGCGGCCTCTTGCGCGTCGGGTGCCTCAAGAACGGTCATGGCATTCTCCTTGTCAGAATCGAGTGGGAATGGGGTAGTGCCTACAGGCCCTGGCTCGGGGGCCGGGCGAGTAGACGACGTCACGGAGAGGCCGGGGTTGGGCCTCTGGCTCGGGTGAGGTAAACTGCACCCCGTATCTTGTCGGCCGGGCCGCAACGGCCCGGCGAATACGCTCTCGTAGCCCGCTCTACGCCCCGGAGCGGGCTACGTCAGTTTGTGCGGACGGGCGCGAACCGCACGCCCGCGCTACGCCTGGGCATGGCACCCGGCGCGCCGAAGTGAGCGGGCCCCTGGAGGTGCCCGAGGCTGGACTTGCCCCGTTTTCCTCGCCTGGCGGGTTGACGGGAATGGCTGAGGACCTATAGTCAAGCATTGCGGTTTGCGGCCGGACCGCAGACCCCGTGCGTGAGAACAGCTTATGAAAACCGCCAACAAGTGCTATCAGGCCAAACCCGGCCAGGTCGAGCAGCGCTGGTACGTGGTGGACGCCACGGATCAGGTGCTCGGCCGGCTGGCAACGCGCATCGCCACCGTGCTGATGGGCAAGCACAAGCCCACCTATACGCCGCACGTCGATACGGGCGACTTCGTCATCGTGCTGAACGCCGGCCGCGTGAGGGTCACCGGGCGCAAGCTGGAGCACAACGTTTACGAGCGTTACAGCGGCTACCCCGGCGGCCGCAAAGTGATCCCCATGAAGCGCATGCTCGAGCGGCACCCGGAACGCGTGCTGCGTGAGGCGGTCCGCCGCATGTTACCCAAGAACACTTTGGCCCGGCGGATGCTCGGCAAGCTGAAGCTGTATGCGGGTGCTGAGCATCCGCACCAGGCCCAAAACCCCGAGCCCTTTCCACTGTAAACCCTTGGAGAAGTAACCGTGCCGGACGCCGAGAACCAACCGACCGAGGTCGACGCCCAGCTGGAAGGCAACGTCAAGCCCGAGGCCGAGGCCAAGCCGGAAGCCGACGTTCCGGCCAAAGCGGTGAGCGAGGCCGCTACGCCCCCGCCAACTGCCGAGCCTGCTGCCGCCGAAGGTGCCGGCGTTGGCGAGTTGGCTGTTGCCGCCGCGGACGCCGGGGCCGGGCCGGAGGTGCAAGCCGAGGCACAGCCCCTCTTCCCGCCGCCCCCGAGCGAGGGCCTCTTCCGCGGCACCGGGCGGCGCAAGTCGGCGGTGGCGCGCGTCCGCCTGATTCCCGGCGACGGGGCGATCAAGATCAACAAGCGCGCCGTGGACGACTACTTCACCGAGCTGCAGGAGCAGACGGCGGTCTCCGAGCCGCTGATCGCCACCAACACCACTGGTCATTGGAACGTGTTCGTGAGCGTTCACGGCGGAGGGCACAGTGGCCAGGCGGGCGCGATTCGGCTGGGGGTGGCGCGCGCGTTGGTCAAGGCCGACAGCCGCTACGAGCCGGTCCTGCGTCAGGCCGGCTACCTCACACGCGACAGTCGGCGGGTGGAACGCAAGAAGTACGGCCAGCGCAAGGCCCGCCGGCGCTTCCAGTTCTCCAAACGCTGATTCAGCCCAGTGGCCTGGGTGGCCCGTGGCCGCGGCCGCGGGGTATGCGCGTGGTTCTTCGGAGGCCAGCGGTGGCTGAACGCCCACGCTTTGACCCGTCTCGCATCCGCGTTCCCGAGGCGGAGCGCGCTGCCGGCTCGACCATCCCGACGACGCTCACGGTCCGGCAGGTCAACGAGCTCATCCGCAGCGCGATCGCCCGCAACCTGCCCGCCACGCTGCACGTGCTCGGCGAAATGGGCAATCTCTCGCGTCCCGGCAGCGGGCACGTTTACTTCACGCTCAAAGATCCGCACAGCGAGCTGCGCTGCGTGATGTGGCGCAGCACCGTCGCCCGGCTCAAGTTTGAGCCCGAAGTCGGCATGGAAATAATCGCCACCGGCGGCATTGAGGTCTACGCCCCGCGCGGGTCGTACCAACTCGTCGTCCGCAAGCTGGAGCCGCGTGGCGTCGGGGCTCTCGAAGTAGCGTTTCGGCAACTGAAGGACCGTCTGGAAAAGGAGGGGCTATTTGACCCTCGCCGCAAGAAGCCGCTGCCGCGCATCCCCACGCGCGTCGCCGTCGTGACCAGCCCGAGCGGCGCCGCGATTCGCGACATACTGCAGACGCTCGCTCGCCGCTTCCCGGCGTTGGAGATTCTGGTGTTTCCGGTTCGTGTGCAGGGCGAAGGCGCCGCGCAAGAGATCGCCGACGCAATCGCCTTGTTGAACGAGCACGCCGAGGCGCTCGGCGGAATCGACGTGGCGATCGTGGGTCGCGGGGGCGGCTCCCTGGAGGACCTGTGGGCGTTCAACGAGGAGGTCGTCGCGCGGGCGATCGCGGCCAGCCGCGTGCCGATCGTCAGCGCCGTCGGTCACGAGGTGGACGTGAGTATCAGCGATCTGGTGGCCGACGTGCGCGCCGCCACGCCCACCGCCGCCGCCGAGCTGATCACCCCGCGAATATCCGACCTACTTGAGCAGCTCGAGCGTCAAACCGGGCGGGCAACACGCGCGGCCGGGCACACGCTCGAACTGGCCCGCGCCCGGCTTCGCACCACCCTGGCGTATGACGGCTTGGCCCGCCCGTTCGTACGCCTGCGCGAGCGCGGCCAGCTCCTCGATGAGGTTCAGCAGCGCCTCAGGCAGACGGCCTTCGAACTCTTCCGCCGGACACGCACGCGGCTCGACCGGGCCGAACTGGCCGTCCTGCGGTTCGGCTCGGGGGTCCAGTTCGCCCACGCCGGACATTACCTCAGCCAGCGCGTCTACCGCCTGCACCACGCCCTGGACCGCAGGACAGTGCGGGCCGAACGGCGACTGGGCGAGCGCGAAGCCGGCCTGCAACGAGCTGTTCCCATCCCCCTGCTCGCACGCTACGACGAGCGACTGCGGCAGTCGTCCGAGCGGCTGACCTCCGCGGCACAAAACACGCTCCGGCACGGTCGCCGACTGTTACAGGTACGCCTCGAAGCAGTGGCCGCCTGCAATCCGGAGCGCGTGCTGGCCCGCGGCTACAGCATCACGCGCGACGCGCGTACCCACCGCATCATCCGCTCGATCCAGCAGATTCGCGACAGAATGCGCATCATCACGCAACTGCCGGACGGCGAGTTCCGCAGCACGGCCGACGACCCGAAGCAGCCGGGGCTGTTCGACGAATAGCAAGATGGTGGGCAGCGAGGCTCGCGGGCATGCCCGTCGGAACCACAGGCGATCAGCGTCGCCTCGCTGCCCACCCTACAATCTCGACCGGCCCTACGTGGCAACCGGCTTCACGCGGATCACGGCGTCGAGCTTGGCGAGATCCTCGAGCTTGCGGACGTCGATCGTGCCGATCAGCAGCGTGACGGCCTTGCTTTCGCCGGTCTGGACGAAACCGAGCTCTTTCAACGCCGTGATCGTCTCGCCGGACGTGTCGCCCAGGAAGATCATCACGTCCACCTTCCAGTCGATCACGCGCAGCTTGCCGACAGTCAGGTTGCCGTCGGCACCTTCCTTCTCGACCTTCTCGGCCAACCCGCGCAGCGCCTCGGCGAGCTTGTCCCGCGGCTCCATCGGCCGCGTCGCCGGTTTTCCTTCCGCGTCGAGTTCCAGTAGCTCCTCGCGTATAACTGCACCCGCTGCGGCCGCGGTAGCCGGCCGGACCGGAGCGCGGCGAGCCCCGCCTGCGACGCCGAAGTTCCAAGTGCCCCGCTTCCCCTTCGCTGGAGCCCCGCCGAAGAGCCCCCGTCCGCCACGCCGCGCCATATTCGAATAGAGCACAGGGGCGCCTAATTGCTCGCCGAAGACGCCCTCGTAGCTCACGCCGTCGGGCATTTCGACCGGGACGGTAATGGTGGTCGGCTCGCCACCGACGGTGACGGTCATTTCTTCGACAGCGACGAAGCTGGTGAACTGCGTCATCAGGCGGAACTCGAGGCCGAGGTTGGTGATCTGGTTCTTGAGATCGTCGGGGAAGGTACCGCTCTGCAACGCCCCCATGTCCTGCATCATCAGGTCCGCGACCTTGGCGCGGGCCCAAAGCGAGGCCAGTGCGTCATGGTCCGGCGGCGACTCAGGCTCAGCTGCGTGAATCTGATCCTCGTACGCTCCGGCCCCGGTGTTGCCCCGGAGGGTGATGACGCCCTCTGCCGGTCCCGTCAGCCGCCCGTGGATCATGATCGGCTTGGCGCTGAACAGGTCGGGGATGCGCTTCGGATAGACGTCGGCGACCGGCAGATCGCCCCAGTCGATCTCAATGTCGGTCAACACGGGCGCGAGGACGCGCTCGTGGAAGCGCTCGACCGCGGCCGCGGCCTGGGATGTGGCACCGGCATCCTGCCGGTGAAACAGGGTCACATACTCGACCTCGCCCCGTCCGGCGTGGGCCATCCCGTCCAGCAGGAAGCGGTTGACGCTGTTGCCGATGCCGAAGCTGAAGACGCGCGTCGTATCGGCGTTCTTCTTGACGGCGCCGATGATCGCCATGTCGTTACCGACGTAGCCGTCGGTCATGAAGCAGACCACGCGGATCGGTCCGGCGGCGTCATCGTCGGGCCGCGTCTGGACTAGGGCCGCGTTGATCGCCTTCATCATCTCGGTCCCGCCGCCACCTTTCAGCGACGACAGCAGCTTCTGAGCCTCGGCGATGTTCTCCGGCGTAGCCGGCCGCGGTGCGTCCCACAGGATCTGCGTACGCCCGGCGAAGGTGATCAGGTTGAACGTGTCCTCCGGCCGCATGGCGTCAATGGCCTTGCTCATAACCTCTTTGGCCTTCTCGATCGGGAAGCCGCTCATCGAGCCGGACGTGTCGAGCACGAAGATCAGTTCGCGCGGCACGAGCTGCTCGGGCACCACTCGCCGCGGCGGCTGCAAGATCAGCGTGAAGAATGAGCCGCGCTCGTCGCTGTGCACGAGGAACGCGTCGCCGATCTCGTCCGTCGCGAGGCAGTAGCGCAGAATGAAGTCTCTGTTCGGGATCTCAGCCTGGTTCTTGAGCGTGACGGTCGCCGTTCCGGGTGCGTCGGAGAGGATGTCCACCTCGTGCAGCACGCTTTCCAAGTCGTGCAGCTCCATCCCGGCGTCGATGTGCAGGGTCAGGCTGATGTCGTGGCCGGCCCGCATGCCGGGCTTGACCACCGGCGGCGTGATCTTGGACGCGTCGGGCACCTGGTCGGTATCGGGCGACCAGCCGGTGCCCTTGGGCTCATCGGGGCCTTCCTGCACACGTTTCTTGTCCGGCTCGACCACCTGGCCCTTCAATTCCTCAGGGACCTCGGGAACCTTCGACGTGGGCTGCCCGGGGATGTAGCGCGGCCCGACCACCATCGGGAAGACCCACTCGAAGACGCCGTCCTCGTACTTGAGCGTCTCGACGTAGCTGATCTCGATCACGACCTGGACGCCCGGCTCGATGTTGGCGACCGACTGCGTGAAGATATTCGGCCGCTCCTGGTCGAGCAGGCTGGCCACATGCCCGGCCGCCTTGGCCGCTTCGTAGATCTCACGGGCCTCCTCGCGCTGCTTGATCTGCCCGACGATCCGCCGCTCGCCGACCGTCATGACCATGTCGTCCACGGCGGCGTCCTGCGGCAGCGGGAAGACGTAGATCGCCTCGATCTTCTTGTCGAGCGGGTTATAAAACGTCTGTTTGACCGTCACCCGGCCGACGAAGCCGACAATATCGGCCTCGACGTCGGTGTGCTTCAGCGGGCAGGCCCCGACGGTCTTGCCCTGGGCATCGAGGATTTGCAGCTCGCCGCCGGGTATCGTCGGCTCTTGGTTCCCCCAGCTTGTGCCTGCCAGGCATAGCAGCGAGGCAATTCCGAGTACGGCCAATCCGAGAGTCCTTCCGCGACCGATCCGCGTCGTGTGCATGACATGCTCCTTGTTGACCCATTGGCTTATACGCATTGTCATGGAATTGGACGCTGCCGACACGATCCGGTTCCCCCATTTTTTCCTTGACCCGCGCCGCCGTAGAGCCCGACGCTTGGGTGGTTCAGTCAAAACGCTATACTGGGAGGGAGAAGCACTCATTCCCGGGGCGCACTGCCGGGAGGCTCGGCCAGAGCGGCCCCACCCGTGCGAAGAGAGGGAACCTGTGATGAAACCCATCGCCCCGTCGGCGACCCCGTCTCGGAAAGGCGTCCGGCCGCTCGAATGGCATCTGCTCATCGCCGTGGCAATCCTGACGGCGGCCGTCGCCCCGGTCCTGGCCCAAAACGGCGTCATCCTCGACCAGCAGCTCGATGAGAACGGGAAGGGGTACACCGTCATCCGCGTCTGGGGCTCGCACTACGAGATGGGCTATGCCCAGGCGCAACTGCTCGGCGACTACGTCGTCCAAGGCGTCAACGAGACTAAGGCTTTTCTCGGCGGCAACTATGACTACGTGCGGACCATCATGGCCGGGGCCGTGTGGATGCCGCCCGGCATCGAGGACGAAATCGACGCCGCCGTGGACTGTTTGGCGATCACCCACCCCGAAGAGGACATCGACGAGCTGGATCTGAAAGTGACTTGTACCGCGGGTGAGTGGCTATACGGCTGTCGCAGCCACACCTGCTGGGGGCGGTATGTCGCCGATCCGATCAAGACGCTGGCCACCCGTCGGCTCGACTTCTCCAGCGTTTTTCCGAGCATGAACCATCACGTCCTGTGCGCCCGCGATCCGGACGACGGCTCGCCGCGCTGGGTCAACCTGGGCTGGGCCGGGCTGCCGACGGCCGCGCAGGGGGTCAACGAGTTCGGGACGCTGGTATCGCTGCACGATTACCAGTGCCAAACGGATTTCGCCCCCGGCCGCATGCCACGCATGGTCGCCTGCCGTTATGCCCTGACCTTCGCCAGCGACCCCGACGTCTCCACCCACCTGGAGACGGTCTACGCCGAGTTGCAGGACTACGAGATCATGACCGGCAGCTTCGTGAACTACTACGCGCCCGAAGGCTACGGCGGCGTGATGACGTGCCACCCGTATCCCACCTCCGGCCCGGATTTCTACGACTGCCGTGTGCCGCAAGAGGTGTGGCACCATGGCGAAGCCATGATCACGACCAACGCCTGGACCGACGGAACCTACACGCCCGCCGACGAGAACTTCGGGGCCGACACATACTACGACGACGAGTCGCCGAAAACGCTCGAAAGCCACTGGGACCTGCTGGCCAACAGCAGCTCGCTACAACAGCTCAGCGTGGCCTATCGCGGCCGCGAGGACATGACCATCTGGTTCGACGGCCGGTTGAACCCCGGCCGGACGCCGCGGCTGGAGTACGAGTGGTACCAGCTCTTCGACGCGCCGGTTTGCCCAGGCGACCTCGACGGCGACCACGACACCGATCACTCCGACCTCGGCATTCTGCTGGCCGACTGGGGTTGCACCGGCGGCGATTGCCCCGGCGATCTCGATGACGACGGCGACACGGACCACTCCGACCTCGGCATCCTTCTGGCCGACTGGGGCTGCGGCACCGGGCCGTGAGTAAACAGACAGCAGCATGGTGGGCCTTGCCCACCAGGTGCGACCGTCTAAAGGAGCGCGGAAATGAAAGCCTTGAGCCATTCGACCCGCGTCATCGGACTTGTCGCGCTGCTGGCCGGCACTGCCATCGCACAGGACAAGCTCTACTTCACGCACTACAAATACAACGACCCGAAATTGCAGGTGATGAACCTCGACGGCTCAGACGTGCAGGACCTGTTCGATCCGAACTACCCCTTCCCGCCGGCCGACTGGCTGCCCATCGGCCTGGCGCTGGATGAGACCGCCGGCAAGGTCTATTGGGATCATGGCTCGACCCCGGGCCGCATCCGCCGTGCCAATCTCGACGGCAGCAATCAGGAACTGCTCGTCAGCGGCTTGAAGATCTCGCGCGGCGTATCGCTTGATCTGGTCCACGTCTGAGAGGGTACTGTCATGAACGCAAGAGTTGTCGGGTTTGTGTTGCCGGCTGTGGGGGCGCTGGCGCTTTTCGGCGGCCGTGCGGGTGCGGATCCGCCGCAGCAGGACGACCCGGGCACCCGCGACGCGAAGGGCGTGCGCGAGGTTGTGCCGGCGGAGCAGCGCGAGGCGCTGGGGCTGGACGAGACGCCGTGGACGAAGGAACACGGCAAGGTTCATCCCCATGTCTACAAGGCGCTGGAAAAGGACGAGCGCCCCTGGCCACGGCCCGTGGGGTACGAGGGCACGGTCTACGTCCAAGTGCAGCTCAACCACGAGCAGAAAGGCAAGGCCGACTCGGCGGAGAACAAGGCGGCGATCAAGCAGCTTCAGAGCAGGGTCTTGTCCCAGCTCACCGCCGCCCAGTTCCACGTCGAGTATCCATTCCAGACGCTGCCGGGGATTCTGGGCTATGTGAACCGGGCGGGTCTGGAGAAGCTGAAGACGAATGCGGATGTCGTCGCCATCTGTCTGGACCACAAGCCGTTCCCCAGGCGTCCGGAGCACGTGTTCAAAGTGGACCTTCCGCCGCTGAAGCCCGGGGACCCGGCCACACAGGCGGGCCGCGGGGGGAAGGTCGAGGTCGAGGTCTACCAGGCCCTGGGGTTGCACGAGCGCGTGTTCGTGTTAGTCAACCTGGTCCCCACGGGGTCCCGTAACCGGCTGAGCGATGAACACAAGGCGCGCGTCAAGGAGATCGAGAACAGGGTGCTGTCCGCTCTCACCGCCGACGAATTCTGGCTCAGCAGCAAAACGAAATCCTTCACCGCTTTACACGGCCGCGTGAATAAAGACGGGCTGAAGAAACTCGAGAACCATCCCGACGTGGACGGGGTGGGGATGGAAGACGCGCCGATCCGTGTTCCCAGGACCTTCAGGAAGCGACCTTGACGTTCGGCAATGAGGCACGCCTTTACCAAGCGAGGACAAAGCATGAGAAACTTGATAGCGGCAATGATGGTTGGAACAGCGCTGCTGGCCGCCACTGCCACCGCGCAGGACAAGCTCTACTTCACGCACTACAAGTACGAAGACCCCAAATTGCAGGTGATGAACCTGGACGGCTCAAACGTGCAGGACCTGTTCGATCCGAACTGTCCCTTCCCCCCTGCCGACTGGCTGCCTATCGGCCTGGCGCTGGATGAGGCCGCCGGCAAGATCTATTGGGATCACGGCTCCACGCCGGGCCGCATCCGGCGGGCCAATCTCGACGGCAGCAACCAGGAATTGCTCGTCAGCGGCTTGAAGATCTCGCGCGGCGTATCGCTTGATCTGGTGGACGGCAAGATGTACTGGGCCGCCTCGCCCGCCGAAGGCAACGCCGGCGGCCTGATCCAGCGCGCAAACCTCGACGGCTCCAACATCGAGACGGTCTACTACGATCCCGATTACGACCCGACCTGGTCGAAGATCAGCAGGCCGACGGCGGACGACGTAAACGGCTACGTCTATTTCGGCTCGAACGGCGTCATCAAGCGCGCCAACCTCGACGGGCCGCCCTTCGTCTATCACACCGTTGCGACCGGCGGCAGCACGATCACGCGCATCCAGCTCGACGTCGCCAACAATCACCTCTACTGGATCGATTCGAACACGATCAGTGACGCCCTGGTGCGCGTCAATCTGGACAACACCGGGTTCACCGTCATCATGGACGCCACGCCGAACTCCACCGAATCCTCGGGTCTGATCGACGTCGCGCTCGACCTGGTCGGCGGCAAAGCCTACTGGGCGGACGAGATCGGCACCAAGGGCATCTTCCGGGCGAACCTCGACGGCAGCGACATCGAGCTGATCCACGCCAGCCCCAGCGGCTATAACGCCAGCGGGCTGATCCTGAACGTGAACACGCTACAACCCATCCTGGACTGCAACGGCAACGGCATCCGCGACAAAGACGACGTTGACAGCGGCTACAGCGAAGACTGCAACGGCAACGGCATCCCCGATGAGTGCGAGGACAACCCCTGCGAGCCGCCGGTCTACCTGCTCGACCAGGGTTTCGACCCCGAAGGCGGCGGGCGGCAACTCGGCGGCGCGCCCGAAAACCAGCAATGGATCATCTTCCAGCCCTTCGACGTGCCGCCCGAAGGCTGGAACATTGGCGCACTCGAGATCAACGGCGTCACGTGGAACTACCACCCCGACGGTTTCGCCGCCACCATCTTCCCCGACGACGGTACGGATTACCCCGACGAGAGCCAGCCACTGGCCTCCGCCGACGCATTGCTCCGTTACGCCGCAGTCTGGGAGACGGTGCCGCTCAGCACAACGCTTCCCCAGGGACGCCACTGGGTACGGTTGACCGCCAACGGCGACAACGCCTACACCGCCAGTGTGAGCGTCGGCACGAGCGGCCTGAATTCGTTCTCGCGCTCCGGGCTCGGCAACGATTTCTTCGACAGACCGCCCATCGCGCTGCGCATCCTGCCGCGCGAAGTCTGTGTCGGGGATCTCGACGGTGACGGCGACACCGACCACTCCGACCTCGGCATCCTGCTATCCGACTGGGGCTGCACCGGCGGCGATTGCCCCGGCGATCTCGATAACGACGGCGATACAGACCACGCCGACCTCGGAATCCTGTTGGCCGACTGGGGCTGCGGGCTGTAGAGGGACGGCCGCCACCGTAGGGGGGGGCGGTCGCTGCATTGGCGACTGGGGGCGCCGGCCGCTACGGGTTCCCGACCGATTGGGGCGGTGCGCCGTAGAGCCATCAGCTATTCGGCGCCAGTAGCTGGGGCGACAGGTGCGTGACCCGGCCAGCGGGCCCTACGAGCGCACGCCGCTGGTCAGGGCAAATTCTGTTGCGTCCGGGGGAGCCGCGCGTTAGTATGCGAATAAGGGGAAGCCGGGCGCGCGCCCGGACCCGGGAGGGACTGTCAACAGGCCGCGTGGTTGCGTCTGTTCGCCAGGCTGCCGGGGCACCGCTCGTGGGAGGAACCGCGGCCGGTTTACGAGCCGCCGCGTATTCCTGTGAGAGGTCCAAAATCCATTCTGGCACACACAAGGAGGAGAAATCATGAGAATGCATGTTGCATGTTTGCTTGTCGCGGCGACGGCCTGCTCCGCGCTGGCGGATGGCACGTTTGTCCGCACCGATGATTACGGCCACCGCGCGATCGTATGCACGGTGGACAGTCGCGGCCACGAGCAGGCTGGCCCGGGTGGCCTACGCGTGGATGCGGACTGGGTCCCGCTCGGCCCCTTCGGCGGCGACGTCGAGGACGTGAACGTCTCGCCGATCAACGCGGACGTCGTTCTGGCCGGCATCGCGCCTGACGGCAGCAGCGGCGGAACGCTGTACCGTTCGACCGACGGGGCTGCCACATGGTCGGAGGTCACGGCACTCAGCGGGACGAGTGTGTTCGACATTGAGTTTGCTCCCGACGGGACGGCCTACATCGGGACCCAGGACAGCGTGTGGAAGAGCACGGACGGCGGTGAGTCCTGGATGCAACTGAACCTCGGCATCGGGGCCAACGACCAGGTTCTCGAGGTCGCGATTGGTCTGAGCAATCCTAACCACATCTGGGCTGGTGTCGCTGACGCGATGGGCAATCAGGACAAGAACGTACTTTTGTCCACCGACGGTGGCGGGATGTGGGAAGACCGAACGCCGCCTATGTCGCCCATGGGTTGCCGCGGGGTCACCTTTGATCCAAACAACACGGACAAGGTCTACGCATGCTTCGGCGGTGCATTCGGTGGCGGGGCGTTTTGGTTTTCGGATGACTATGGCATCACGTGGTTCAATCGATCCAGCGGCCTGCCCAACAACCCGCTCAACGACGTTGTGCACGACGGGGCGCGGGTGCTGGTGACCGGTGGGCAGCTTTTCGCCTCGCAGGACGTGGGCCTGTACGATTCGACTGACGACGGTGTCACCTGGAATCCGCTGCACGACGGGTCGTGGCCGATCCTGGCGCTGAAGGATATCGATCTCGATCCCAACAACAGCAGCATCATCTTCCTGGCCAGTCTCGGCACCGGCGCCTATCGGTCCAGCGACGGCGGCGGTACGTGGGAATTCAGTGTCGGCGGGACCGCCGGGATGTCGCTCAACGCCGTTCGCTTCGCCCCGGGCAGCTCGTCCGTGATCTACCTCGGGGCAAGCTCGATCGGCGTTCTCAAGAGCACCGACGCCGGGGCCAGCTTTGTGCGTTCGTCCGTTGGGATCGGCGCCCTCGAAGTGGTCTCGGTGGAGGCCAATCCCACCGACGTCAGCGAGATCGCCATCTCGTTCCAGGCGCTGAACAGCGGCGGTATCTACACCTCGACCGATACCGGCCAGACTTGGTCGCTCGAGCCGGTCCCCGGCACGCGCTGGAACGACATGTGCTTCGCCCCTGACGGTACCCTATATGCCCTGAACGACGGGCCCTCGTCGATCGCGCCGGAGGGCGTTTACCGCCGGAACAGCGACGGCACGTGGACCTGTCTCGGGCCGGACCAGGGGCCGTACTTCGAAACCAACTTGTACGCCATCCGCTTCAGTCAGAACGATCCGGACCTCATCGTGATGGGCGGGGCGGACTTCGGCGTGGCCGGCTTCGAGGCTACCGTGTGGGTCTCAGCCGATGCCGGTGAGAACTGGCTCAAAGCCTACGAAGGGCCAAACTCCTCCGAGAGCGTGACCGACATCGACTTCGTCGAGGACGGGACCGACACGGTCATGGTGGCTTCGTTTGACGACTATGACTCGGACGAGGGACAGACCGGCGGGGCGCTGCGCTCGATCGACGGCGGGTACACCTGGTACGAGTCTTCGAGCGGACTGGACGCCGAGGCCGAGGGCTTTGCCCTGTGCACCTCGCCGACTGATCCAAACACATTCTTCTATGCGGACGGGGACTACGGACACGGCGGGTTGTTCAAGACGATTGACGCCGGCCAGACCTGGGCGAACACGGGCCATTACGGGCGCGTCTTCGACGTGATCGTTGACCCGAATGACGACCAGGTCGTCTACATCATGCAGCCCGATCCGCCCATGGTTCAGAAGTCCACGGATGGCGGCGTGAGCTTCTCGCCGTTCGACACCGGGCTCGAATCGGCGGGGTGGGCGCGCGATCTGGCCTACGCCGACGCGTCGCCTGCGCGGATGTTCCTGTCCACGACGACCGGCGTCTACACCACCAGCCTCGGCTGCGCGGGCGACCTGGACGGCGACGGCGATACTGACCACTCCGACCTCGGCATTCTGCTGGCCGACTGGGGTTGCACCGGCGGCGACTGCCCCGGCGACCTCGACGACGACGGCGACACGGACCACTCCGACCTCGGCATCCTGCTGGCCGACTGGGGCTGCGGCACCGGACCGTGACCGGGCACTGAACGCTCACGAAGTCGAACAGAACAGGTTTCCCCGCCGCTCCACGGGGCGACGGGAACCCCATTTTTGCCCTGTACTTCCCGCCGGTGAACCGGTAAACTCGATGATGAGTGCTGCAGCGCCAACCATGGTTGGAGGAGCGGAAGGTCAACACGTTCAATTCAGGAGGAGGGTATTGGTATGAAACGGTTTGCATTGCACTTGCTTAGCGGCGTCTTGGTGGTAACCTTGGCGGCCCCTGCCGTCGCCCAGACCGGCCAGCGCACGCACCAGTTCACCGACGAGACGGGAACCTATCTGGTGACGGACCTGGGTAGCGGCACGTCTGGCGGCAGCCTGCGGGATGCGGGTGACATCCTGTGGACCTTCAGCGACGCGGACTCCATCCCGGAGACGGTGGCGCTGTGCCCGTTCGGGAATAGCGCCTGGGCCGGGCAGTATCTGAACTACGAGCGCATGCAGCGCTTCGTGATCGACGGGGACGGCACGCCGAACCTGGAGGTCCCGGCCGGTCCCAACAGCATTGTGGTCGTGGCCGCGGCGAAGGAGGCCGACCTGGGGGCGTTCCTCGACACCGACCCCACGCTGGTGCTGAAGGTGTATGACTCGACCGGCACGATGCCCCTGTGGACCCATCCGTTTCCGGCGAATTTCACGGGCTCCTCGTGGAGGGGCACCTGCATCTCGCGCGACGGCAGCGTGCTCGCGTGTTATGTCTACGATGCCGGTGCGCAGGTCTCCGAACTACACTTTTTCGACGGCCCGACCGGGACGCTGTTGAATTCCTGGAGCTACGTGGGCGGCACGCTGACGGCGGTCGATCTGACCGACGACGGCTCGCTCTGCTTCGTGACGCAGAGCTCGAACGGGCGGCTGATCGACGTGGCCACCGCGACCGAGATCTTTACCGCCCCCGGCTCCGGCGCGGGGAACGTGCACCACAAGATTTCCGGCGACGGTGAAGTGCTGGGGCTGGGTGGCTTCCGGTTCGAAGTTTACGTCAAGAGCGGCGACACCTATACGCGCGTGCTCAACTTCACCGCCCCCACCTCGTGGTTCGGCCATGGGGTGGCGGTCTCACGCGACGGATTGACGGTGGGCGCGGGGAGCTGTGATTACGGCAGCGGCTACCTAAACACGTCCACGCGCATTTGGGACGTCCCCACGCTCACGCTGCTGGGCGAGTACCACACCTATGGCGGAGGCAGCTACCAGGACTCGGTCAAACGGGCCGCGATGTCCGACGACGGCTCGGTCCTGGCGATCGGCACGTGGGGCACGCAGTACAACGACCATCCCGAGGTGATGGTCTTCGACCGCAGCGCCAACCTCATCGGCAGTGTTGACACCCGCGGTTCGGTCTTCGGCCTGGATCTCTCCGGCGACGGCGTCTATGCGCTGTCCGGCAGCAAGGCCATCCACGCCAACGTGTCGGGCCGCGGCGGCGACGTGACCTCATACCAGGTGCTCGACGCGGGTTGCCCCGGCGACATTGACGGCGACGGCGATACCGACCACTCCGACCTGGGTGAGCTGCTCGCGGCTTGGTGCACGCAGGCCGGCGACCCCAACTGGAACCCGAACGCGGACCTCGATGGCGATGGCCACGTCGGTCACGGTGACCTCGGTATTCTCCTCGCCGACTGGGGCTGCGGCGTGCCGTAGAAGCCAGCGCCCTTCCGGTTCATGGCGTTGGCGGCACAACTGGCGCTCCACGCATGGGTTGCGCGCGTCTGTAGTGGGGCTTGAGATGGGGAAAACCCGGCCCAGCCCGATGCCGAACCCAGCTCACCCAGGCCGACTGGAGCGACTGCGACGCTCGGAATGCGTGTAGTACGCCCGCGTGGCGAGCCCGAGATGCCGGCCGGTCGTAACTGCCGTAGTGCACGTTACTTACAAAGCGTGAGACTGCTTGAGCAGCACCCGTCCCTGGGAACGTGGCAGGCAACGAGCGCCTGTTGGCTGTCAGCCTGCCAAAGCCCCCTCCCTCGACCTGCCTGGGGTGACTCAAGCCGAACCTTGCCCTGACTGGCGTTTCAGGGTATCATAAAAGTCAGTAAGCGCCCGCTGACTAGCCATGCACACCAGACGGAAGAACAAGAAGGACGAGCTCATTGCCGCCACGGTGCGCCTCGTGGCCAACGGCGGCACCGGGGCCGCCACCATCCGCGCGATCGCCCACGAGGCCGGCGTCACCGACGCGACCGTCTATCGCCACTACCGCAGCAAGGAGGATCTCTGCCGGCGCGCCTACGCCCGCATCGTCGAGGAGATGATCCGCGAGAAGGAGCAGCTCGTTTCCAATCCAGCTCCCATTCGCCGGAAGCTGCACGAGTGGATCCGCCTTTCCTACGCGTATTTCGATAACTACCCGGAGGGGTTCACTTATGTGTTCCTCACTCCGCACACCCGCCCCGCCGCAGAACGGGTCACCGTCACGCGCCAGGGGCAGTTGTTCATGGCAATGATCCGTCGAGCCCAGGAGGCGGGCGCCATCCGTCCCCTCGCTCCGGAACTCGCGCTGAGCCATTTTGTGGGGCTGATGCTGAACGTGCCCCGCTTGATCAACGCGGGCATGCTCGACGGTCCGGCCTCGGCCTATACCGAAGAGGTATCGACCGCGGTCTGGCGAACGCTCCGCCCCGACGATGCCTGAACGACAGGGCATCGGTCGCGGCGACTACCGAGAGACTGACGGGAAAGTCACGCTCCGGCGTGGACCGGCCTGGCAGTCTCTGCGGGGGACAGCCCGAGTCGGAGCGCGCCGGCAACGTGCCTTGTGGCGCGCGACGACCAGTGCCTGTGTGGTACTGGGTGCTCTCGCCTCCCGGGGGCAACACAGCCGGCTGTCCGCCGCCGACAGTCTGCGGAAGAAACGGCATGCGTTAGCGCCCTTCGTGGGGCGCTGACCCGAAGCGGATTCGGGTTCCGGATGGGACGCATGCCTGAACAGCTAGTCTCAGCCGCACGAGGAGAGAAGACATGGCATACTTGACCGCACACAGTTTGGGACGTCGGCTGCTCTATGCCGCGCCGTTGGCCGCACTGGCCTGCGTGCTCCTGGCTCCGGCGGGCGCTCCCGCCGCGACCGACGACGGGACGATCAGTGTAACCATTCCTGTGGCCGCACCGGAGATCACAAAGGCCGAGCAGGGCCATGAACTCTCCGTCGAGGGTTTCGGCCGTCTGCTCGTTCCCGGAAAGCCGAACCTGCCTTCCAAGATCTTCGCCGTTGCGATCCCTCCGGGAGCCGAGTTCGCGGGGCTTACATTTGACACAGGTGCAGGTGTCGTCCTTCCCGGCACCTACAACGTGCCGCCCGTTCCTCTGCCCAGAGTGATCGGCCAGGAAGACCCGTTCGTGTATGCGCAAGAGCAGCGCGTGTACGAGCAGAACTACAACGCCGTCTACGGAAACGACGCGGCCTATCCCCAGAACGTAGCGGAATTCGTGCGTACCGCCAGGTACAGAAAATACAACTTGGTCGATGTGCGGGTGACACCGTTTGCGTACCGTCCCGTATCCGGCCAGTTGACGTACTATCCGAGCGTTACCGTCCACGTAGACTACCGCGTGCCGGCACAGCCCCGCGCTGCAATGGTTGACAACCTCACGCGGACGGAGCGCATCGCCGAAGAGATCATCATCAATTACGAGCAGGCCGCGAGCTGGTATCCGCACGGCGGGCGTGGGGGCCGGGGCCTGCATGACTTCGTGATCATCACGCTCGATTCACTGACCTCATCGGTAGCACCCCTGGTAAGCTGGGAGACCGGCAAAGGCAGGACCGTCGAAGTGGTGACGACGTCATGGATCAGCTCCAACTACAGTGGTTACGATCTGGCCGAGAAAATGAGGAACTTCCTCAGGGACAAGTACCCGTACGGGGAATGGGGCATCGAAGACGTGCTCCTGGTCGGCCATTACGATAATGTACCCATGCGCCGCTGCTGGCAGGATATCGGGTATGGGATGCCGGAGACCGATCTGTACTATGCCGAGCTTTCCCTGCCCGACAGCGAATCGTGGGACGCAAATGGGAATCATCGGTACGGTGAGGACTCCGACCCGATCGATTTCTACTCGGAAGTGAACGTCGGTCGCATCCCCTGGAGTCAGCCCGACACGGTGCTACACATCTGCGAGAAATCGGTTGCCTACGAGCAAAACAGCGACCCGGCTTTCAAGAAGAACATCCTTTTGCTGGGTGCCTACTTCTGGCCGGATACGGACAACGCGGTGCTGATGGAAGCCAAGGTCAATCAATCCTGGATGGCCGACTGGACCATGACGCGCATGTACGAAGAGCCCCAGTCTAACTACGACATGGACTACAATCTGAGCTATGCCAACGTGCGCGACGTGTGGTCTGCGGGCAGCTTTGCCTTCGTGGACTGGGCGGGGCATGGGTCGCCCACCGCATGTTACGAATACTACCCGTCGCAGGCCTTTGTTGATACAAACACCTGCTCGTATCTCAACGACAATTACCCGTCGATCATCTTCGCCGACGCCTGCAGTAACTCGGACACTGACAATCTCAACATCGGGCAGGCCATGCTGGAGCAAGGCGGGGTCGGCTTCCTGGGATCCACCAAGGTTGCGCTTGGAAGGCCGGGGTGGCGTGGCCCGATGGATGGCTCCAGCCAGTCATTCGATTACTTCTTTACAACGTCTGTGACGTCCACTGATTATACGCAGGGTGCGGGTCATCAGTGGGCGCTGCGGCAGATGTACACCAACGGGCTGTGGGGCTACGTGAAGTACGAGATGTTCGAGTGGGGTGCCTTCTGGGGCAACCCTGATCTGAGCATGGGTGGCCCGCCGGTCTTGTCGATCAGCTTCCCGGACGGTCTGCCCCAGATCCTGGCTCCGGGCGAGGCCTACGACATCACCGTGCGGATTGACGAAGGGGCGGAAGAGTACGTGCCGGGCTCCGGCACGCTCTACTACCGCTACGACGGCGGCGAGTTCCAGACGTCGCCGCTGGTGTCGCAGGGCGGTGAGCTCTACTTGGCCACCTTGCCGCCGGCCCAGTGCGACGACACGCCCGAGTTCTATTTCAGTGCCGAGGGCACCGAGAGCGGCGTGGTCTACCAGCCCCCGGGTGCGCCGGATGACGTGTTCACCGCGGCGGTGGGCGAGATCGTCGTGATCTGGGAGGACGACTTCAACACGGATCAAGGCTGGACGGTCGAGAACTCCGGCGACCTAGAGACCGGTGCGTGGGTCCGGGTGGTCCCATCACAAGGCGGTGAGCCACGTGGTGATCCGCAGGAAGACTACGACGGTTCCGGCATGTGCTTTGTAACCGGCAACGGCCACGAGGAAGATATCGATGGCGGATATACCTGGCTGATGTCGCCGACCATCGATTTGAGCGATGAGGCCGAGGCCGAGATCGAGTACGCCCTGTGGTACACGAACAACTACGGGAGTAACCCGAACAACGATCTGTTCAAGACCTACGTCTCCAACGACGACGGGGCCAACTGGGTCGTGGCTGAGGTAGTCGGTCCGCAGACGCCGGGCGGCGGTTGGAACGAGCACTCGTTCCGCGTCGCGGATTTCGTGACCCCGACCAGCCAGGTGAAGGTGCGCTTCGAGGCCTCGGACCTGGGTGGCGGCTCGGTGGTCGAGGCGGGCATCGATGCCTTCGCGGTGAGCACGTTCGAGTGCGAGGGCGCGTGCGTCGGCGACATCGACGGCGACGGCGACACCGACCACTCCGACCTGGGTGAGCTGCTCGCGGCTTGGTGCACGCAGGCCGGCGACCCCAACTGGAACCCGAACGCGGACCTCGATGGCGATGGCCACGTAGGTCACGGTGACCTCGGTATTCTCCTCGCCGACTGGGGTTGCGGCGTGAACCCGTAAGCCCAGCCCGCGAAAGCAGATGCTTAGCGGCCAACAGGCAGGCCCACCCGCAGCAACCTGGCGGGTGGGCCTGTTGCATCACGGGCGGCTCGGGGCTTAGCAAGGTACGTGCCAAGGCGTTTTGTCAAGCGAAATCTGCTTTTTTTGCGGCCTTTCCGTGACCCGCGTGAAACCGGCAAACTTTTCAATTCCACACTGAAACCTCGCCGATGAGAAGCTATACTGGAAGCAGAGAGTATTTGGATCAGCCCCTGCGTTGTACGACAAGGGAGAACCCGTTTGCATGAACCGGTAAGCTGAACCCTGGGAGGCCGAGCGATTCTTCACCCCGGCGGAGGCGCCTGTGAGCGTTGGGTCGGGGCAGACGGCGGCCACCCCCCTGCCGAAATGGGTTCTAGCAAACTTCTCTCACCGGCAAAGGCGGAGGTTGTTCCAATCCAAAGCGACGGGCGTCCCGGCAAGTTGATGCCGCGGGCGCCCGTCAGCTTTTCCGCCGGGCGTATGGCACCACGGCCCCACCGAGCAGAAACCCCGTCCACGGTGCACTCGGCCCCACCGGGTTGCTGACTCTCGACTGTGCGTTCGAGCCGGCCGGGGGCACCCTTGACTTGCTTTTTCGGGGCGGTTCGCCCAAAAGAAGTGGCGAAACGGACGCCGATCAACAGCCGTGCGTAAGCGCTCGTCCCCATGACCGAGAACCGCACATCGCCGTCACCACCGCCCGCCTGGGACCGGGAGGCGCTCCGCGCGCCGCATGCCCGTGCGGACAAAGCGGCCCGGGTTGAAGCCATGTTTGACGCGATCGCCCCCACGTACGAACGGGTCAACACCGTCGGGAGCCTCGGTCGCGACGCCGTCTGGCGACGAAGAGCCGTCGCGGCGGCCAAGGTGGGGCCGGCCGACGTGGTGCTCGACGTTTGTTGCGGGACGGGTGACATGCTGCGCGCCTTCGCCGCCGCCAGACCACGTCCCCGGCAGATCATCGGCGTGGATTTTGCCGCCCAGATGCTGGCACGCGGCGTCTACGACGGGCTGGGGGACGAGATGTGGCTGATCCGAGGCGACGCCCTGCGGCTGCCGCTGGCCGACGAAACGGTGGACGTGATCAGTTGTGCGTTCGGCGTTCGCAACTTTCAGGATCTGCAGGCGGGGCTGTGCGAGATGTACCGCGTCACGCGGCCTGGGGGTCGCGTGGTGATCCTGGAGTTCGCGCTGCCGGAAAACCGTCTCCTGCGCTGGGGCTACCGTCTCTACTGCGAGTACGTGCTGCCGCGTCTGGCAACACTGATCAGCGGCGACCGGAGCGGAGCCTACCGTTACCTACCCAGGTCGATCCGAACGTTCGAAGTGTGTGGCGTGCTCGCCCATCGGCTGGAGCAGGCCGGGTTTGGCAGCCTCAGGGTGGAAGGCATGAACTTGGGCGGCGTGGTCCTGCACTGTGCCCAGAAGCCGGGGGCCATGATCTCGCAAGCCGGCGGTTGAGGCCGAACGCCGCCGCACCCGCCGCTAGGCGCCGGCGATCCACTGCTCAAGCAGCTCGCGCGCCTGGGAATCGCGGAACTGCTTCGGGGGATGCTTCATGGTAACGGCGGATACCTTTTCAAGGGGGCCGCCGATGCCCCGATCCAGGGCCAGCTTGGCGCAGCGAATCGCGTCGATGGCCATCCCCGCGCTGTTGGGCGAGTCCTCGACGCTGAGCCGCAACTCCAGGTTCATGGGTACGTCCCCGAAGCCGCGCCACTCCATCCGCAGGAAGCAAACCTTGTTGTCCTTCTGCCAGGGAACGTAGTCGGACGGCCCGATGTGGATGTTCTGCTGCTCCAGGGGCACGTCCAGCTGCGACTGCACGGACTCCGTTTTGGAGATCCGCTTGGACCGCAGCCGTGATCGTTCCAGCATGTTGAGGAAGTCCGTGTTTCCGCCGGTGTTGAGCTGGTAGGTCCGATCGAGGCGTACGCCGCGGTCGCCCATCAGCCGCGTCAACATGCGGTGTACAATCGTGGCGCCTAACTGGCTCTTGATGTCGTCGCCCGCGACGGGCAGGTTCTTCTTGCGGAACTGCTGGCTCCATTCGGGATGGGAGGCGATGAAAACCGGTACGCAGTTCACCAGCCCCACGCCGGCGTCCAGGCAGGCCTGCGCGTAATGGCGGACCGCATCTTCCGAGCCGACCGGCAGATAGCAAACCAGCAGCTCGGCACCTGAGTCGCGCAGCATCTGGGCCACATCGCAGGGCTTCTCATCGGCGACCCGCAGGGCCTGCTCCTCGGGATAGTCCTGCATGTGCGTCGCCACGCCGTCCAGCACAGGGCCCATCCGCACCGTCACGCCGGAGGCGGGCAGTTCGCGCTGGAACACGCGCGTGCAGTTCGGCGGGGCGAACACGGCCTGCTCCAAGGGGCGGCCGACTTTGCGCTGATCGATGTCGAAGGCTGCCACCGCCCGGATGTCCCCGATGCGGTACCCGCCGATTTCCGGATGCAGGAGCCCGGCCATACCGGCGGAAGCGGTGGTCTGGTAGTACTGGATTCCCTGTAGCAGCGAGCTGGCACAGTTGCCCACGCCCGCAATCGCAAGCTTGATCTTGCCCATACCATCCTTCTCCTTCGGAAAGCCTGACCGGCTCAGCTTCTGGCACCCGTGTCCAACCGGTGAAGCAGCCTTTCAGCCGACCGAAGACCGCGCCTCTACCGGCAACCTCATCTGCCGAGAAGGGCAGTACGTACGGGCCAGAGTCTAATCCGGCCCGCCGCTCCGCGAAAGGGGCCGGGGAAACTTCGCGGCGATGTACTGGCTGGCGGGCAGGCGCCCGAATAGGCCGGTGTACAAGCCGGCGGGGTCAATCCCCAGCCAACCCGCCCAACTCACGCCGGACCTCTGTCACGAAGGCCTGGAAGCCTGTTTCCCGGCCGTGAGCGCACCGCGTGCTATCCACACGTCTGGCGATGTCCCGCAGCACGCCTATCTCCGGTTCGTCGCGCCCGGCCTCTATCCGTGGGCTCCGCTCCCACAGTCGGTGCAATGTGTCCTTGGGGTGTCTCGACTGTCGCACGGACGGGATTGGGGCGTTCCCCGGCAGTTCCAGCGCTTCTCGCACGGCTACCGGATCATCCAGAAGCCAAGCCTCGGCGTGTGGCTTCGCCTCTCCCAAGGCAGTCGGAAGACTCGGCGCTTGCTGCCGATCAGCCGCCCGCGCCTCGCGAAGACGCCCAAGGCGACCGCCAGGTGCTTTGTCCCGGTCCACCGTGGCGACCAGCCCATCGGCTTGAGCCACCCGCGCAGCCCTGATCGCATAGAGCAGCTTCCTGCCGTAGCCCCGCAGACGCCGGCCGGGCCGCCCCCTGCGCTCGGCTGCGTGCAACCGTGCCCAAGGCTGGAACAGCGTGCTGAAATCGGTCTGGAGGATCGTCCTGACCAGAGGGGGAACCGTCGCTTCGTCCCGTGGACCGTCCCCCACGAAGAAAAGACTGATCATTTCTCGCGCCCCACGAGGCCGTCTTCCTCCTGGTTGAACCAGACCTCCCCGAGCATGAACTCGTCCAGGAAGGTCTTCAGCCGCTCCTTGTCAACGGGCTCAGCCGTACGCGAGCCGTCGGCCTCGCGCCGGAAAACAAGCACCTGGTCCCGATCCAGATCGACGTGGTCCAGCAAGTACGGCGAATGCGTGGTCAGAATCACCTGCGCCGGATGACCACAGTGCACGCCCTGGGTGATGTCCCGCAGCAGCTTCATCACGTCCGCCAAGCGGCGCGGATGAACGCCATTCTCCGGCTCCTCCAACAGAATAATCTTCGGCGGCGAAGGATGATACGTGAGGGCCACGAAGAAGAGCATCAGGCGAACACCCACCGAAGCGTCGTCCGCCCGGATCACGAGGCCATTGTCGATTTTCAGGTCGATCCGCCGTTCCTGCGGCGACGGCGTGGCTACGTGCACATCCTCCAAACCCGGGACCCGCTCCTTCATTGCATCAACGAAAGCGAAGAAACGCTCCCGGTCACGCCGGAGCAAGTGATCCAACAAAGCTGGTATCATATCGCCAGTCGGACCTAGCCCAGGCGGCGCACCTTCGTCGGAGTAACCCTGGCAGGTCATCGGGACGCCCTGCGACGGCAGCAGGAAAAACCCCACTGGCTGTGTGGGGTCATCCTTCGCCTGGACAATGGAACCGTTGCGGGTGACCACTCGGCGGAGGTTTCCAGGCGACCACTCATATAGAACCCGCGTCGGGCCAGCCCGGGCCTCTATGGTCACCTTCCTATCCGGATCAAGCCTCCAGTAGTCGTGCGCATGGACGCGACTGCCGGTTCCCGCGCGCTGCACAGCTGCGAGGAAAGCAGACTTTCCCGAATCGTTCGGCCCAATGAGGACTGTCAGCGGCCGTAGAGGTACACCCACCTCGCGCAGGCAACGGAAGTTGGCAATCTCTAGGTGATCCAGCACGTTCAAGCTCCAGTTGAAGCGCTCAGACGCATATCTCTGGACGCATCGTTCCCCTAAGGCCCACAAACGTCAAGTCTCGCCCCTCACCACGGCTGCTTCGAGATCTCCACGCGGCAGGGCGGCAGGCTGTCGAGGAAGCGCCGGCCGTAGGGCTTGCGGACCACGCGCGGGTCGAGGACCACCACGATGCCGCGGTCGGTCTTGCTGCGGATCAGCCGGCCGAAACCCTGACGGAATCTGAGGACGGCCTCGGGTAACTGATAGTCGTTGAAGGGGTTGCCGCCGCGCCGCCGAATCAGGTCGATCCGCGCTTCGACCGTCGGCCGATCGGGGACGGCGAACGGCAGCTTCACGATCGTCACGTTCGACAAGGCCTCGCCCACCACGTCAACCCCCTGCCAGAAGCTGTCGGTACCGAAGATCGCGGCCGGGCCGACATTGGGGTCGCTGCCCAGGGTCCTGAACTTGGCCAGCATCTGCGACCGCGGCAGACCCTCCCCCTGCGCCAGGATGGTGTAGCCGTCCGCGGACAGCTCTTCGCGGACCATCGCCGCCACCTGCCGGAGCATCTCGTAGCTGGTGAACAGCACGAACGCGCGCCCCACACTCTCGCGCAAGTAGTGCACTACGGCACGCGTGGCCGCCTCCACGAAGCGGCCGCCCGTGGACGGCTCGGGCATACCCGCCTCGACGTGCAGCGTCACCTGCCGCTCGAAATCGAACGAGGAGCCGAGTCGCAGGGCGTCGACCCGCTGCGGATCGGTGCCGTCGGAGTCGCTCTCAGAGAGCCCCAGTCCGTCAAGCAGATAGGCAAACTCGCCCGGGCTGGACGTACTCGCCAAGTCCTCGCCCTCGGGCTGGGACGGAAGACTCCGGGCGGCCGTGGCCAGTGTCGCGCCGGTGAGCACCGCGCTCCGAACGCGATCAAAGAGCAGTTCGCGCAGTGCCGGGCCGACGTCCAACGGCGCCGCGCACAGCGAGACCTGCCCTGAGCGGGCCGAACGAGACCGCCGTTTGCCGGCCGGCTCAACGTCGATCCAGTAGACGTGCTCGTCATACTCCTGCGCCAGCAGTTGTTGCAGGCTGGCGGCGATCACACCCGCTCGGTCGAGCGACGCACCCAGCTCGTACTGGTCTTCCTCGCGTGGCAGGGATTTCTTCAGCGGCGTGAGCCGCGCGGCGAGAGCAGTCAGTTCTGGCGAAAGCCGGTTCTCGACCGGGTTTTGCACGACCACGCGGCCGTTGCTTCGCCCGCGCTCCCGCTGCCAGTTGTACAGCGTATTGAAGAATTCGGTCGCCGCGGACTGGGCGCTGATGACGGCCTGCCGGTGTTCGTGGCCGCCGACTGCCGCCAGGAACCCCCTACCTGTCCGCTCGTTGAACAGACCGGCGAGCACATAATGCACCTGGCTGTTGGAAACCGTGGTGCCGAAGTGATCGACGGCAACCTGCTCGAGCGTGTGGGCCTCGTCGATGACGGCCAGGTCGTAATCGGGCAACACGCTGACGTGCTCCCGCCGCAAGGCGAGGTCGGAGACCAGCAGGGCGTGGTTGACCACGAGGACGTCGGCCGCCTCGGCCCGCCGCCGGGCACGTTGGTAGAAGCACTGCCCGTACATGGGGCAGCGGCGCGCGAGGCAGTTGCCGTGCTCGCTGCGGACCTTCTCCCATACCTCGTGGGTGCGAGAAGGGATTCTCGCACCAGCGGCCGGTGCCACAACGGTCTCGGGCAGATCGCTTCGCGAGCCGTCCTGCGTCTTATAGGCCCAGTCCTCGATCGCGTGCAGGGCACGCAGGAGCGGCTTGTGCGGGAAGAGGGTGTTCTGGCGCTCGCTGGCCTGCTTCAGCCGCCGAAGACAGACGTAGTTGTTTCGCCCCTTGACCAGCTCGGCGCTGAATGACTTGTCGAGGGCCGCCTGCAAGAACGGAATGTCCTTGTCGATCAGTTGCTCTTGCAGCGCGATGGTACGCGTGCTGACGACCACCCGCGGGGAGGACGCCCGCGCCGCCTCGTCGCGGCGGAGCACCTGCTCGATCGCCGGCAAGAGGTAGGCGAAGGTTTTCCCCACGCCGGTGCCGGCCTCGACCGCCAGGTGCCGCCCCTGCTCGAAGGCTGCGGCGACGGCCTTAGCCATGGCCTGCTGCTGCGGGCGGATCTCGAACGTAGGTAGTCGCCGGGCCAGCGGGCCATCGGGAGTGAACCAGTCGCTGACGATCACGCGGGGAATCCTAAGGCTAACCGCTCCCTCACGGTCGCGGCTCCGATCGCGGCTGCGGCGCTGATCACGATCACGGCTCTGATTACGGTCACGGCTGTGGCCCGCCGCCGAGCTGGGCGACGAAATCCCACACAAACAGGGTCACCGTGAACACGGTCACCAGGACAACGATCGTGCCAAGGGCGGTGACAAACGCACGGCCGCTGACGAACCCGTCCCGCATGGTGGCCATAATGTGCGGGCGGGCCAACACGAGCATGCTGATGATCATGGCCGCGGACGTGACCGGCACCGAGATGGAATGCAGGTAGCTGTAGATCCACCAGCTCGAACTAACCTCGCGTTCTCTGCCGGCGAGGCTGCGCAGGAAGTGACCCCGCACAAAGTAGGCGGCGCGCGTGCTGCCGTCCGCCTGCTGCACTACCTCGCGGTGCCCGTTGCGGGCGTCGCCGCCCAGACCCGCATACACCAGCGTGTACAGCAGGAAGTTGGCCGCCCCGAGTGCCATGATGGCAATGCAAATCTGGTTGCGGCGGCGCCGCGGCATGCGATCCACCGGACACCACGCCGCCGATACGCCCTCCTGGGCGTTTTGCTCGCTTACCGGCAGCACCTTGTCAGCGGAAGACGAGTCCATTGTTTGCTCAACGCGCGCCGCTCGGCGCGATCACGCCCTCGATCGGCGACGAGGCCGTCGCGTACAGCTTGCGCGGGATGCGCCCCGAGCGATAGGCCAGGTACCCGGCCTCGATCGCCTGCCGCATCGCATGAGCCATTTGCACCGGGTTCTTCGCCCCGGCGATGCCGGTGTTGAGCAGCACGCCGTCGGCCCCCAGCTCCATCGCGATGGTGACGTCCGAGGCCGTGCCCACGCCGGCATCCACGATCACCGGATAATCCGGATCATTCTCCTTGAGCTGTTCGAGGATAATGCGGATGTTGTTCGGGTTGAGCACGCCCTGCCCGCTGCCGATCGGCGAACCGAGCGGCATCACGCTGGCACAGCCGACGTCCTTGAGCTTCTTCGCCAGCACCGGGTCGTCGTTGCTGTATGCCAGGACGATGAACTCTTCTTTGAGCAGCGGTTCGGCGGCCTTCAGCGTTTCCACCGGGTCGGGCAGAAGGGTTTTTTTGTCGGCCAACACCTCGAGCTTGACCCACCTGGCGCCCGGGTTGCTCATGCCTTCCAGCAGTTCGCGGCCGAGCCGGGCCGAGCGGATCGTGTCCTCGGCACTGAAGCAGCCGGCCGTGTTCGGCAGGATCGTATAGCGCTTCAGGTCCAGGAAATCGAGCATGCTGCGACCCTGCTTGTCGTACAAGCGCTCCCGCCGCACCGCCACGGTCACCACCTCGCAGCCGGAAGCGTCGAGCGCGTCGCGCATCAGCTCGTAATCGGGTTCGCCGTCTTTCAGGTATTTGCCGGTCCCGACAATAAGCCGCGAGCGGAAACGAAAGCCACCAATCTCCAGCGGCACCGGTTCCATCAGCCACCTCCTACCAACGTAACGATCTCGACGTGGTCGCCATCCTTCAGCGGCGTCTGGGCGTAGTTCGCCCGCCGAACGAGCTGCTCGTTCACTTCCACGGCCACCCGCTCCGGCGTCAGGTCGAACTCCCGCACCAGATCCGCGACGGTGCTCACACCGTCAAGCGTCCTGGAGTCACCATTCACGACAAGCCGCATCTTTCGTCTCCGACCGCGGATTATACGCCGTTGCCGCGGGATGCGGAACGAGGGGCCGCCCGGAGCGGGCCTCGAACGGCACCCAGCCGGGCTCGGGAGGCTGGGCAGCGCCTATAATGGGGGTGCCGTTCGCCGCTGTCGCCGCGTGCGCCGCGGGAGCTGGTGAGCGTGGCACAGTGCGGAGGTCTCGACCATGAATACACCTGCCCGCAAAACCTACGCCGCACCCGTTGCGGTGGCGATCGTGCTCCTACTGGCCTGGTCAACGGCCGGTGGGGGTCGACCCGACGACCAGGACCTCGCCAAGCGGCTCGACCGCCTCGAGGAACGGATTCGAGCGCTGGAGTCGGCGGTCGGCGTGGCGGAGAAGTCGCCCGACCACTCCTCCCTGGCCAGACGCGTCAGCACGCTCGAGGAGGGGCTGCGCCACTTGAGCAAGGTGACCGGGCGACCGCCCTGGTCATCGACCGGCAGCAACCTCCGCGAGCTCGAACGCTCGACCCGCGACACGCAGCGACAGCAAAAAGAACTGGAGCAGAAGCTGGGGAACGTCCGGCGCGAACTGCGCTCGGCCGTCGACAGCCTGCGTGACGCGCGCGATATCAAAAGCAAGCTCGACCGGCTCGACCGAGCATTGGACAACCTGAAAGACCGCGTCCGGCAACTCGAGTCGCGTTAGTGATCCGACGCGCACGTGCACGCCCCGCTCTGTGGCACGGCCGCGCCGGCCCTGAGCGCAGCCGAAGCGGCGGCCGTGGACCGGAAGGGTGAAGCTCCTGCTGAGCCATGATCACACGGTAAGAACCCTACTGAACCACAACGGCTGAGCGAAATCGACGGCTCGGCCGGAGCCTCGCCCTCCCCAACGAGCCGGCGTACGCTGCGTACGCCGACAACCGACCGACGGCCGGGCGCTCTACTTCTCCGTCGGCGGCCAGAGGATGGCATCGCCGGTGGGGCTCCATTGCTTACCGTCTTCGGCCGGCTTGCCGCCGTCGTCTATGCCGTTTTCGCCCACCGAGTAGAGCAGCGGCTCGCCGTCTTTGAGTCGGTAGACGAACTCCTGGCCGGAAAACGGGTCCCGGCGAATGCTTGCCGATGTGCCCGTCTCTTTCAAACCCTTCGGCCAGTGTCCATGTTCTGCTTTGAACGCGTGTATCCGCAGCACGATCCGCGCGCCGCCGCGTTCAGCAACGAGCTGCCGATACATTCGCATGGAGCCCCAGAAGCCCGCCAGCAGGACGCAGACCGGCGCACGGCCCTGTGCTTTCAGGTCTTGTCGCAGTTCCTGGGCGAGCCGCTTGCCGGTGGAGTAATCGCTGCTGAGCACTTCATACCAGCGCTCGAGGAACCTGTCACACTCCGCGATGAGGGTCTCGATGGTCTCGGGCCTGGCGAATTCGACGCTCTCAAGGGTCGGGATGTCGAGCTTGTCAAGGCGGCCATCGCCATCGTCGTCCTTGCAGTAGCGCTGCAGGGCATCCAGGTACGTGATCCGTTCTACCCCAAGCTGTTTCTTCGGCGACCGAGGTACGCGGTCCACGCGGCGGAGTGACCTCAACACTGCGTCGTAGTCCACCTCGCCCGATGCCACCTGTGGGAAACGGATCAGCAGCCCATACGCGGTGGCCCGCACCGACACACCCACGAGATACCCGATCAGGTATGGCTGCGACTCCAAGTGGCGTCCCGCACAGACTAGCGTGACGATGTCTTCGACGGCGGCCTCGGTCTCGCCGTGTGCTAAGCGGAGCCGGGCCCGCGCCGCGAGCATCCTGCTCACGTCGCGAAGCGGCTTCATCATCGGGAGACCCACCTCAAACGCGCTGCCGGTTTCCGACTGGAACTCAAAATAGCAGTCCCGCATTTGGGCCGCGGCGGCGAAGCGCTCCAGGCACCTCTCGTTCTTGTCCAGCCAGCGCTGGAGCTTGCGCCGCTCGTAGTCTCTCCAGGGTGGGTCCCAGCGTGTGGCCAGCTCGAGCGCTTGTTTGTCCTCCACGAATGCGTCGAGCGCCTCGCGATACACCTCCGCCGCGTTTTCCTTGATGCCTTTGGAGTACTGCGCGTTGATCCACGCGACGTAGTCCACCGGCTTGTCAGGGTTGGGCAACGGCGGGTCCTCGGCCAGAACAAAACACGGACAGAGGCTTAGACCCCCCAACAGAACCGGGAGCGCAAGCGACTGGCCAAGCAGGTGCCACGGTGAGGCGAACAGCCCCTCGCTCGCACTCGGGGTTCTGTTAGGTGCTCCTGACGCTGAAGGGAGTAACCGCAGCATGGCTGATCTCCTTCACCGGCAGATCATAACCGATAACAGCTACGGCGACGCTTACAAACCGAGCGGGTTTTTGGAGTGCGGCGTATTCACGTGTGGTCCGCACGGCGGACCCTACCAGCTCGCCGATTGCGGGCGGGACGCCCGCACTACCCATTCGCTATTCTGAATTCGCAATTACTTGTGCAGCAACGCCAGCGCCTCGGCCCGCGTGGCCTGGTTCGTGTGCAGGATCCCACGCAAAGCGGACGTGACCATCACGCTGCCGGACTTCTTGACACCCCGGCACGTCGTGCACGTGTGGACCGCCTCGATCACTACCGCGCAGCCTTTGACATGCAGGCGCTTGGCCAACAGGTCGGCGACTTGCGACGTCAGCCGCTCCTGCACCTGCGGCCGACGAGAGAACGCATCCACGATCCGGGCCAACTTCGACAGTCCCAGCACCTTGCCGCCGGGGATGTAGGCAATGTGCGCCTTGCCCTCGAAAGGCATGAGATGGTGCTCGCACATACTGTTGAAGGGGATGTCGCGCAGGGCGACCATCTCGTGGTGCTTCTCGTCGAAGGCGGTCGCCAGGTGCCGCTCGGGGTCGTCGCGCAGGCCGGCAAACAGCTCGGCATACATGTGGGCCACGCGCCGTGGCGTTTCGCGCAGCCCGTCCCGCTCGGGGTCCTCGCCGATCGCGAGCAGAATCTCGCGAATCGCCCGCTCGATCCGCGGCAGGTCAATGTCGCTTTGCTTGGCGTTCTTGTTGGCCATCGATTCCTACGTCTGTTGCCGTTGCCAGCCGACTCAGATACTCAGCGCCCGGTTCCCGCATGGCCGGGGGTATCCCTGCCGGCGGCAGACACTAACCAAAGCGTAGAGCGACAGGCTGGATGTCGCAACCGCTTGACCGTCGGCACGGGGCTGCCTACGGTTCCGGCGGGAAGGGTGGGACAGGCATTTTGGCTACCGAGCTGGCCGGCGCCGGTGGGAGTCGGGTCTGTGGAGACGCTTGTCTGGGTCTTGCTCGAATCGACCGTCACTCTGGCCGTGATCCTCGCGCTGGCGAACTTCTTCCTGCTGGTGTATTGGCGACGAAGCGGGCGACCACGTCCGTTGCTGATCGGGCTGGCGGTAGCAGTCGTCCTTTTGGCGTTGCAAGCCCTGATCGTGACCAAACGCGAGCATGCCGCTACCATCCTCAGCCAAATCGAGACCGACCTGCTGGCATCGCGTGTCGAAGCGCTCGACCGCGCGCTGGCCACCGACTTCCAAGCCGGACACAGGAACCACGAGGCATTCGTGGACTTCGCCCGCCGGCAACTCGAGGTCGTCGAGATTCACTGGCTACGGCGAACCGGGCCACGCGTCGAACAGTCGGAAAAAGACACGTTCACGATTTCCGTCGGCTACACGGCCGACGTGACGGCCCACGGCTATGTCGGGCCGGTCGGCTCGCGCTGGAGGATCACGTTCGTACGCGAAGCCGGCGAATGGCGGATCGGCCGCATCGATCCGCCCATGATCAATCGCCGCCAGTTCGACGACTGGCGTGACTTTCGCCGCTGAGAGGCGGAACGGCTGGGAGCGTTGCGCGGATGTGCGGGTCTATATGAGTGAGCAGGATCATCCAACGCGAGCTTCGGGAGGGCGAAGCTCCCGCTGAGCCTGGCTCGGCTGGAGCCTCGCCCCACTGCTTTCATGATCTTCGCTTGACACAAGTCGCGTTGTGTG
>CAZNFA010000036.1:0-48598 GCA_964572345.1 uncultured Planctomycetales bacterium | reverse complement strand
ATATTGCCCATTCCTTCGCAAAACCTCAAGTCAACTTTGCCGCTGTAGTTTTTTTCGGCTCTTCGAGCTTCGCGGGGGACACAGGGGGTGTTTCTACTCACGTTTGTCCGAGATATTTTGCAAATCGTCCGAGGTTTTTTGCTGACGATCAACGTCCCAAGCTGCGCAAACGGGTCAGGCCTCAGGAGCTGCGGCAGATCGTTCGAGAGCAAGAGCCGCCCCAGCCCACGGGTCAGTTCAGCACATTCGGCGAACCAGTGGCCAGCATTGCATCGGCAGGCCTGTCTACTCCCCGCCCAAGGGGTCGGACTCCTTGCGCTGGTCCAGCTCCACGCGGATCATCCAGTCGCCGTGCTCGAACGGCGAGCCGGGCCGGCCCGGTTTGGCCACCAGCGAGTTGCCGCGGGTACTGTCGTCGTACGCGACATAGACGCCCTTGGTAGCGGTCGGGCGGAAATCGAGGCAGATGTAGAACTCGGGTGGGACGCGCGTCGGCTCCACCTCCATCCGAACCCACCGCAACGGACCGCGCTCGAAGGTCATGTAGGGCTTCTTCCAGATGGTGATCCGCTGCATCTCGGCGTCGCACAGGGCGACGTCAAACGTACCCGTCTGGCGTGGGCGGCCATAACGAGCGCCATAAACCGACACCGCGCTGACGTACCAGCTCTCGCCCGGCGCGGTGTACTTACGGGCATGCCCGCCGCCGGCGATTGACCGCTTACCTTCGCCAGCATCATCGTCATACGCGAGCTCCAGCGGCTTGCCGGTCAACCGATCGGTGCTGACACGCACGGCCTTGGTTCGGCTGACAGAGACCGGTTGCACGAACAGCGGCGCAGCCTTCCGCCACCAGGTTGTCAACGCCATTTCTCTCTGCGGAAACGATTTGACGGCCGTGGCGAGCAGGGCCTCTTCAGGCTTGCCCGGGTCGATGTCGGCGGCTTGCCAAGCGGTGAACAGGTTGGCGAAGCCCCGGCGACCGATTATCCGCTCGAGGTCGCGCCAGAGGCCGGCACCCCGATCAACCTTCGAGGGGCGCTCGGCGGCCAACTGGCGCTCGAGCCGCATGGTGCCGTCGGCGCGGTAGTCGTACGGCTCGAACCAGATCGACTCGCCCTCGGCAGCGTAGACGGCATCGACCACCACCGATCCGGCCTAGTGGGCCCAGCCCTCGGCAGCCGCGCTCGTCATCCAGTCGCGCTCCTTGAGCAGCCGGTACATCATGACGTGACCCAGCTCGTGACAGAAGCCATACAGATTGAACACGCCCGAGGCCGGCGGCGGGGCCAGCTTCCGCGCGCTCGACAGCGAGAGGAAGATGTGGTCGCGACCGTCCGTGTACAAGCGCGTCGGATGCGACGACCCGCACTCGACTTCCGCGATGACCGTGGCGGGCATGTCGGCGGCGAACTCTCCGACGTAAACCTGCCGAGCCGTTGAGATAACCTTCGCGATCGACCGGGCCTGCCGCGGGTTGATGCCTGAGTAGTCAACCCGCACGTGCGGACCGGTGATGGTCTCGGCCGTCGCCAACACAGCGACGCTGACCAACGCAACGACGGTATACACTGTTCTCATGTGTACTCCTCCGGGATCTGAATCGGCGGACCTCTCCCTGGGTCCCGCTCCTTTAGACGCTGCACTATCGCCCATGTTCCGAGAAAAGTAACAATGACCGGCAGAACCCTGGCTCGCTCCAGGGCACTGTATGGTCCCTGTTCTATCATTGGGCCGCAACCGTCATTCGGCGCTCACGACCGGCGGCGGCTGAGTGCCTATGCGTCAAGGCCGTCGTCTCAGTAGCGCGTCCCGCGCCAGACGGTTTCCTCGCCACGCGCCAGATGCACCATCGCGCGGATGCAAACGGCGACCAGGATCGCGCACCCGAGGGGATGCAGGCAAGCCAGGTGTCGGTCCGCCGCGGCGGTGTGATACACCAGCCACGCCAGCGCCGTGGATACGACGGCGTGCAGGCCCGCCAGCGACCACCACAGCGGTAACCACAATATGGGCCAGTCGAACAGTGCGGCCAGGCCCAGCAGGATGAGCAACGTCACCGGCAACAACGAGACGAAGCTCAGCCCGTTCACGACCAGCAGCAGCCGAGGGACGGTCTTGAGGCCCCCGACAAATGTGCGCGTCATCCCGCGAATGGTATTGGCCAGCGTGCCGTAGTGGCGTTGGGTATACAGCTCCGGCGCTAAGAGGAACGACACTCTCTGTCCGGCCCGCTTGGCGATACGGATCAGTTCGCTGTCCTCATCGTAGATGCGGATGACCGCACCATGCCCGCCGAGCGCCTCGTACGAGTCGCGCCGGCAGACCATCAAGGCGCTGCCGATGGCGTCCGGCCAGGCGGGGTCGCTGATTTTGCGGGGGTCGTACCAGGCAAAGATGACGGCCCCGAACAGCGGCACGAGCAGCCGTTCCCAAAAGCGTGACACTTCCGGAGCCCCCATAAGGGCGACCCAGTCGAGGTCGTTCGTGGCGAGCCGATTGACCAATGTCCGCAGGCAGCCGGGGGCGAGCCGCAGGTCGCTGTCCACAAAGGCGACGCAGTCGCTCTCGAGCTCAGAGGCGATGCTGTGGATGGCGTGCGGTTTGCCGTAGAGCCCTTCCGGCAATTCCGTCACGTCCACGCGGCGGAGCTGGGGGTGACGATCCTGAATCGCCTGGACGACCTGCACGGTTCCGTCGCTCGAGCGGTCGTTGACCACGATGATGCGCGCGTCGGGGTAGTCCTGCGCCAGGATGGACTCGAGGCACGTCCCGATATTGGCCTGCTCGTCCTTGACGGGGATGACGATGTCCAGCGACGGCCATTCGCGAGCGTCGGCTGCGACCGAGCGCAGCGTCCGCTGCTTGCGCACAAGCTGGACGCTGCGCACGAAGTGCCCGCACAGCCCCAGCACCGACGCCGCGTACAGGATGAATACCACGACGACCAGGTAGTCCACAGTCTGCCCCGACCGCGATCCGCCAAGGGTTCGGCCAGTCTCGGGGAAATCGGCTCACGCGCTGCGCCCGCCCGGCCTGCCAACCTATCCGTTGCCGCAAACGGCGTCAACGTGAGCGGCGTGTGCCAGCAAGCGGGTGGAGGTGGGGATGGATCGCGCGGAGCGTTGTTCGTCAGTCAGTCGGCGGCGGGACATTCCGGCAGCTCGTGCAACTGTTCTTTGCGCGTTTCCGCAGCCCGGCGGAACTCACGCAGGAGCTGGGTTTCGGCTTCAATGTGCAGGGCGGCCTGGGCGTGTTTCTCGATCAACAGACCGAGCGACCTCTCGTCGGCGTCCTTCACGAGGTCTATGTCCGTGGCCAGAGTGGCGATTCGTTCCAGGCATTGCGCGGTCACGTCTTCGGTCAACTGAGCGGAGAGGCGTTCGAGCTGGGCGAAGCGCCCCTGATCCCACCGCGAGCGCACGAAGCGGACCCAGGGATCGAACGGCGAACTCTCCGGTGCGGGCGGGGATTGCCAGTCGTACAAGAGGACGTCCCGGCCGCGGATCATCCGTTCCGTCTCGCGGCCGCAAGAGTCGATGAACGCAAGTGGAAGGATCCGGTTGGGGGTTAGTTTGAGCCCGAAGGAGGCGGCCAACGATTCACGTGCGGTTCGCGGCAGCCCGCGCAGCGTCCAGGAGAGGACTTCCCGGGGCGCGGGGGCAGCGCTGACGATGATGCGCCGCCCGTTCAGAACCGCCGACAAGATGTCCCCGATGCGATCAGCATTGCAGCGGAGGCGCGACGTACTTCCCGTGGAGCTTGGGCCAAAGCGGCGTGACTTAGGGGCCGGCAGCGCGAGCCGGTCGAGCCGGGCGCTCGGATCGAGCAGCACTTCCTGGCCGACCGCTCGTCGCAGCGCGGCTTGAACCTCAAGTGGGTCGCAGCGGAAGCGGCGAAAGTCGGCGCGGTCCAGGACGACGATGTGCGTATAGACGCGCTGGCCGCCGCGGCCCGTGTGTTCGATGCCGGCGTGGCGCGAAGCGGCGATACAACGCCGGCCGCTGCCGAGCGGGTAACTCGCCAAGCCGGATGCCGACGACGACGAATCACACAGGCCGTCGTGCGACGGCGAGCGCCGGGTGATTTCCCTTTTCTCGTCGGTGGTCAGGCCGGGGCACGACGCGATGATGCGATAGCCGTCAGCCATCGCCGACCGGACGGAAGTGAAGATCGCCTGGTCAACGTTGACGTGCCCGGGGCGCGGTTCAGCCGCTGTCAGATCCGGCCCGTAATCCATTCGAACGGCTCCAGGATGCCGCGCGGGGCGACGTGCAGGGGCACCGGCGTGACCACGTCGCTCTCCGCGGAGGTACTGTAGGCTAGCGAGCCGACGACGCTGGCGGCGAAAAAGGCGACGTTGGCAAAGCGACTGTCGCACAGGTTCCACAGTCGGTTCAGGTTCGCCTCGGCGAAGCGGCGCGGGTCGTCGAGACACTCGGGGCAATAATCAGCTTTGCACAGGACAATCGCGACCGGCAAGCCGATGCGCTGCTTGCGCTTGGCGGCGAACATGCCGTCGAGGTAGCTGAGCAGCTTGAGGGCGAAGAAGTCGGGCCGCGTTGAGCCGTTGGCCGCCAAGGCGGCGTCTACCAGCAGGAGCGCTCCGGCCGATTTGCCGAGCAGGCTGCGAATGACGCGGAACGTGCTGGGCGAGTCAATCTCTGCGGCGAGTGCCTCGCCGGCCATGTCGGGCATCACGAGATCGACCCACTTCGGCCGGCGGGCGCGCTTGCAGACCTGGTAGTAAGCCCAGTGCCACTCGGTAGACTCCATCGGCGTCTTCGGCGGGAACATCCGCCAGGCCATGTGGCTGATGACCGTTTGCTGCAAACTGACCGAGTGGGCGCCTTTGGGAATCGCCTCGAACTCGTTGGCGCGTTGCGAAAGCATGTCCAGCAGGAAGCCGAGATAGACGGTCTTGCCCACGTTGCTGTCGCCGACCACGGTGACGATCCGCGGCTGGCGGTCCTGCGCGATGGCGTCATGAGTGAGAGTCAGGGGGGCGGAGCACTCCCGGCAAACGGCCGCCTCCGACCCGTTGCCTGTGTCGCAGATCAAGCAGCGGATCTCAGCATGTGGGTCAGTGTAGGTGGTCGACACGAGACTCTCCTTGGTTCGCCGCTGCCGCGCGCGCAGCGGCGGCTACTCGCTCGGCAGGTCCATCGCACAGCGAAACCCGACGTCATGACTGCGCGCCAGGCAGGCCAGACCCGAGCGGAACGTACCCGTCGCCTGCCAAGCGAAGTAGGTGTCATACGCGCCACCGCGTATGCCTTTCATCAGCATGTCGCCGATGATCGTTTGGCCCTGCTCGCCCTGCACGATGAAGTCTGAAGCGGTCCACTCCCAAACGTTGCCAATCAGCTGCAGGACGCCGTTCGGCGCCGCACCGCAGGCGTAGGCTTGCACCGGGCTTGTGCCGCCGCGCCCGGAATGCCAGATGTTGCAGTGCTGCAAATCGAGGGCATCACCCCAGGGATAGCGGCGGCGGACGTGGGCGCTGCTTCGAACCCGCCAGGTCGCGGCCATCTGCCATTCGGGCTCGGTGGGCAGGCGGAAGCCGGCCCAGCGTGCGTAGGCGTCCGCCTCGTAGTGACAAAGGCCGACCACGGGGTGACCCGCCAGCTGTCGGTCGTGGCGGCCGTCTCTCCAGAAACGTGGGCCGGGCTGGTCGCTGAGGTCCTTGAAACCGATCAAGTGGGGCCAGATGTCCTGCGGCCACAAATCGAGGTCCTGGTACCCGCCGTCGTCCACGAACATCTGGAATTCGGCGTTGGTAACCGCGTGACGGGCGAGCAGAAACGGTTCGGTCTCGTAGTCCTCTTCGGGGCAGCCGGGCTCATCGGTGATCGTGCGCGGGATTGAGGCGTAGCCCTCGGGCACGATGCCGAAGCGTTCATCGATGGCTTCGGTCGCCGCCGCCCGGGCCGCGTTGAGCCCCGGGTGGCCCGACCAGCGGTCTGCTCGCGTGAGGATGATGCCGAAGCGGCCGCGTTGCAGCGCGCGTTCGAGCGGGTCTTCGGTGCGCCTGGTCTTTTCTGCGGGACGGCAATGCTGCCCATTGCCGGCCGGCGAGGGAGCAGCCGCGCGCGGCAGGGTCGCTTGGACTTCACTGGGCTTACGTGAGAACAACTTTAGAGCCATGGTATCTCTCTGTGTCCGTACGCTGGAATGCGGGTCAACGCGTCCCGATTGCCCGACGCCGGGCATCCCGACATAGCTTCTGGAACCGCTCCAGCGACTGGCGCGCCTTTTGGTCGGGAACGCCGGGCAGGTCCTGGTCCGGCGTGGGGGGTGCCTCGCCATCGGTTGGGCTGCGGCGCGGCAGCAGGTCGTTCTTCTGCTCGACGAGTTGGTCAAGTTCCGCTTCCATCTGCTGCTTGAGCTTTGCCACGCCAGCCTGCACGCCCTCGAGTTCGCGCGTTTTCGAGTCGAGCTCCTGTTGCAGGGCCGCCAACTGAGTGTGCCCGTGATCGAGCTCCGCGCTGCGCTGTTCGAGGGCGGCGGCGCGTGCCTCGATTTCGGCCTCCCGCGCCTGCATCCCCTCCAGGCGGGCGTCGACTTCCTGGCGGCGGTCGGCAATGAACTCCTGTTGGTCGCGTAGCGCGGCGCTTTGCTGCGCGAGTTCGGTCTCGCGCGAGGCGAGCGACTGCTGCTCGGCATCGAGTTCGGCCCCCCGCGCTTCGATCTGGGATTTCGTAGCGGTGAGTTCTTGCGCGGCTGCTTCGAGGCGTTTCTTCTCTTTGTTGAGTTTGCCGACCTGTCGTTCGAGCTCTTGTCGCGTGTCCTTGAGACGCTGCTCCTGCTCGGCACCCGACGCTTCGCGCTGGTCGAGCGCGGCCTGTCGGGCCTCGGTCTCTTTGGCCAGCGATTCGAGGTGGGCCTCCTGCTCTTTGAGCTGTGCCAGGCTCCCCTCGTGCAATTTGGTAAGTTCGTCGAGCCGGAGCCGCTCCTGTTCGTAGCGGCGCTCCTGCTCGCCCACAGCCCCTTCACGCTGCTCGTACTGCTCGCACAGCTCGGTCTCGCGCTGCGCGAGCTGGTCGCCGTCACGGGCAAGCTGCGCGCGGTGCTCCTCGAGCGCGTCGCGGCACTGTTCCAGAGCCGTGGCCCGCGCCGTCAGCAGCTCCCGCAGGGACTGCATGGCGCCAACGACGTCCCGGCCCAAGGTCTCAAGCTGGGCAAGATCAACGGAGTGCGTGGGGGTGTGCGGCTTGCTGTCGGCAGTCGTGACACTCATGAGGATCATCGCCTCCACCACCGCTTGGGTTGCGGTTTCGTAGTCTGCTGAACCGATTCCGGCTGGCTCATTTCGTCGAGCAGCTCGCGAACGCTTTTCTGGTCTCCAAACAGCCGGCGCTTGACATGGATCGCCGCCTGGGTTTGCTCGTCGAGCGAAGCCAGCAACTGTTCGTCATCTGCCGACTCGGGCTGTTCGCAGGTCGTTGACTCGGCCGGTTCGCCAGGTAGCTCGTCGCCCGGGGCGGGAAGGTCGGTCGAGGCCGATCCCTGCGCGTCCTCGGCCGACGCCGGCGCCGCGGCCTGCGCCAGATCCGTCTCCGCGGGACAGGCATCCGGCGGTGTCGCAGCGGGCGTGGCGGGGGCCTCTGCAGCGGCCGCAACCGCGCCGGCTGTGCCGTCCGTGGGTGGCCCTACTGCCGAGGAGTCCGGGGCCTGCTCGGGCGAATCGCCCGTGGTCGCGGCCGGGGGCTGCTCGGGCGTGGCGTCGGCGGCGCGTAGTGCCGCGCTCATCGCCGCGAGCCACGTCGTCAGCTTCGCGTCCACGTCGGCCAGCGCGCGATCAAGCGCTCCGTCCTCCGGCGGCAACCCGGCAATCGGTGTTCTCGCCCCTTTGTCGTTCATCAGGCGGCGGTGCTTACCTCGTGACTACTCTGGGCGCGCATTACCGGCGCGGCACCAGGACTTCAGGTTCGTCGGCCATCCCACGCAAGAAGTATACGATTCACTGGAGAATCGGGGTCTCAGGCGAATGCGTCCCATAAGGCGCGTGGGGCCGGCGGCTCGACGCAGGTGTTTTCGGCATGGCGACCGAGATTCTCGATCCGCCAAGCGTGGCCAGCCCTGCCCACCGCCCGACACGCTGGGCGGTGCCGCGACGCCGAGGCGTTGCCCTGCGGAGATATCGGGCGGCGACAGCCACTCTCGTGACGCAGTCTAGAGCAGTCCTGGCGTGTGGATTCGGTGACTTGATCGGGAGGACGAGAGGCGGGATAATAAGGGGTCTGTCTCAATCTTGGATTGCTACCGCCCACTGGGAGTGGCTGGATGGGAGCAAAGCTCCAGGCGTTACGCGACCTTCAAGAGATCGAACTCCAACTCGCGGACATTCGCCGTCAACTGCGTCGCAAACGGAAGATGGTTTCCGCCCAGGCGGCCAAACTGGAGAGAGCGCGGCAGGCGCTGGAAACGGAACGCGACGAAAACAAGCGGACCCAGGCCAGCGTGGACGAGCTCGACCTGGACATCAAGGGGCGAACCGGAAAGATCAACCGGCTGCGCGAGCACCTCAATACCGTGCGGACGAACAGAGAGTACGCGGCCGTGCTGGGCGAGCTCAACAACGAGAAGGCCGACGTGAGCCGCCTCGAAAGCCGGGCCCTGCAAATGATGGAGCGCATCGAGGCCCGGACCAAGGACTTTCGCGAGCATCAGGAGGTCGAGCGCCGCGAGGCGGAGCGGCTGGACCAGTTCACGGCTCAGTTCGAACAGGCCGATCGCTCGTTCGCCGAAAGGCGCGCGGGCCTCGAGCAGGGGCGCGCGGAGGCGGCCGACCAACTGGAACCGACGGTCTTGAAGCTCTTTGAGCGGGTCTCGGAACGCTACGAGGGCGAGGTGATGGCGAAGGTCGTCCGCACGCGTCCCGGCCGCGACGAGTTCGTCTGCGAAGGCTGCTATATGTCGCTGGCCGCCGAGCGGGTCAACGCCCTCATGATTCGCGACGAGGTGCTGACCTGCGCGAACTGCGGGCGGATCCTCTACCTCGAGGAGTAGCGGCGCGAACCGACGAGTGGGCCGTGGGACTGATCATTCATGTTGACGGCGGGGCACGCGGGAACCCGGGTCCGGCCGGCGCGGGGGTGGTGATCCGCTCGGACGACGGCACGCTGCTTTTCGAGGGCGCCTACTTCCTCGGCAAACAAACCAGCAACTCCGCCGAATACCAGGCCCTAATCCGCGCGCTGCAACGGGCGCAGAGTTTTGGCGACCAGCCGATCTGCGTGTGTTCGGACAGCGAGCTATTGGTGCGGCAGATCACCGGGCAGTATCGGGTGAAGAGCCTGACGCTACGTCCGCTCTTCGAGCAGGCTCAGACACTCTTGCTGAAGGTCTCATGCTGGAACTTGCGGTACGTGCCGCGGGAGGAGAATCGGCGGGCCGACGAGCTGGCCAACCTGGCAATAGATCGACGGGGTGACATCATCGTCCACGACATCGGGGCCGGGCGAACCGCATCAACCAGGCCGAGCGAGCCGCTTGCCGAGCCGGGTACAAACCCCGTCACCGCGGATGCCCGGGCAACCGAGAGCGCCCCCGCCGAGGCGCCCGCGGGACCGGCGTCCGCCGAGCGCGGCGTCCGTGTGGTCGTGACTAGGCCGCCTGATCCGCAGGAGTGCCCGGCGGGCGGTTGTGCCTTTCAGTCGCTTATCGTGTCCAGCACCCTTCCGGCAAAACTGTGCGTCCACGCGGCACACGCAATTCTGCCGACGTTGTTGGCGATGCTCAACACGGACCCCCAGGAGTTCGTGGCCCTACCGACGATGACGGTGCGGTGCACGCGTAGCGGGTGCTCGGCGACCTTCCACGTCTCGCCGGTGCGATCGTCCAATGGTGTGCCCCGCCGCGAGGTCGAATGACCCACCCCACCGTGCTCGCGGCGATGAGGTTCCGGGCACGAGCGGGGCATGAACGGCCGGCGAGGGCGCTCCCCCCTTTCGCCCAAACGTCGAATCGTGCTCCTTAGCCCTGCCGTGCGGTGTCGGTGCTATATCGTCTGGCTGCCTTTGGTAGTGGCCCGTCGGCTGAGAATGTCTAGGAATTCCTTGATTTTATACTGGCCGGCACTTCCCAGGCTGCGTCCCAAGGCCCCGTAGACCAAGCCCGCGATCAGGTGAGCTTCCTGCGTCGTGGGGTCCAGGATGGTCATTCCCGGGCCGTGAAACTGCACGGCGCCGCTGGCCTCGAGGCTGCCGACGATCACCCGCGCCTGGTCCGGCAGGTAGTTGTACTGGGCGCGAACCTCTTCCACCAATTCGTCTCGTGTAACTGGGAATGGCATCGATATTCTCCATGTGCTTGACGCGCAAACGTGGGAACCTCAACCCGATCATCGATTCTAGGCCCGCAGGCCGGCCTGGACAAGTTGGCAGGGCAAAAGAGTTCGAGCGCGAGTGATCGGCCCGCCGTGCCGTCGGACGAAGCGCCGATCCACGTAGCCACTCCTACGGGTCGGTCGGCTTGTCAGGCTTCCGCTGTTGCGGTTCCTGGTCGGGCTTGTCGGGCTTCTCCACGTCGGCCGGCGGCTCCCCCGACGCCGGCTCCTGGGCAGGCTCGGCGGCCCGGTCCGTCGCCGACGGCCGTCGCCGCACCCGCCGGCGCGAGTACCGCTGGGACTGCTCGTTGGTGATCACCACCACCAACTTGGAGTACCTCGGGTCCGGATCATCGGTGTAGACAAAGAGCTTGGCGCCGCCCTTGGGAATGTCTTTGCCGGGCGGAAGCTGGACGGTGATCTCGTGAAAGGAGAACCTGCCGGCCGTCGGCGTGCTAAGCGCCGGCCGAGAAGCCAGCGAAGTCTTCTCATCCGTCTGAGCGGACGACTTGACCGTTTTCGGCTTGACACGCGGGGGCCGAAGCTCTCCCGCAACCCCCACGTAGTCCGACTCGATCCTGGTGATCTCTACCGGCTGAGCGGTCAGGTAATAGAGGCGGAGGATGCGCTGGGTGGCGCGGTTGAGCCTGGGAGACACGTAGTACCTTGACGTGGAGAGCGAGACGCGCGGTTTGACAATGGCGCGCACACCCACCGCGACTTCCGGGACCCGCTTGAGATCGGTTTCCAGAAGAGCGTCTATGGTCGGGACGCCCGGCTTGAGCGGCGGTCTCGTGGTCGCGGTGAGCCGGTATTTCAGGCCGGGCTCGATCTCCTCAAGCTTCAGCTCATACGCGTCGCGAGCTGACGGTGCCGCCTTGTCGTCCGGCCCTTTGAGTTTGAGGTAGAGTTTCTCGTCGTATACGACGGTGAGATCAACGGACTTGGTGACACGTTCGTCGGTGGTCACATAGCCAAACGCGATCGAATTGCCGGGTTCGCCCTCTACGATCTCCTTTACCTCGCCGGTGAGCTTCACCCTGGTCAACAGCTGCTTGGGGTCGTTGGTCTGAACGGTCACGCCCTGGCGGATCTGCCCCACGCGGTTCTTGCTCTTGTACTGAATCTTGAGGATGTCGAACTCGCCCGGGGCCAGCAGACTCTTGGGTTTGCTAGCCTGCACGCAGCCGCAACGGGCCCTGATCTTGATGATCTCCAGCGGGGCGGTGCCCGTGTTCTTGAGGACGACTTCCCTTATCGGGTTCTCACCATGCCACACCTGGCCGTAGTCCAACTCCGTCGGAGTAACCTCCAGCTGCGGGATCCGCAGGGTCAATGGGCCCGCTGTCGGCGGTGTCGGCCGGCTAGCGGGCTCTTTGTCCTGGGCAAACACCAGACTGAACCCAACCAGAACAGCACAAATCCCAACGCTCAGTCGCAGTTTCCGTGACTCCATCGTCGGCACTCACATGTGTTGCAGATCAATGCTAAGATCTCCCGCGGGCATACACCGGGACGGGGCCGTCCGCCGGTTTCACGACGGTCCGACGCACTAAGTCGGCAGTCGGGAAGTCTGGGCTGCCCGTCTGTTCCCCTGCAGTGCCACACGCGCGTCGGCAGGGGCGCCGCCGCGCGGGGGTAATCCTCGACTTCCCGCCCTCGTGGACGCCGCTTCCCGGCCCGTCCCACACTGCCGACATGTTATCCGGTCCCTGGGTGTCGGTGCAACCGTCGCGCGGGGCCGGCGCTGGCAAAGTCATAGCATGATGCGGTTGTCATCTGGCGCTCGACGCCCGCCGGGCCACCCACAGGCGGGCGGCTATCCGTCGCCAAACGCGCCGATCAGTTGAATGATCGCCGGCCCGGCGAGCACCACGCCCATGGCCGGGAAGATGAACAGCACCAGCGGGATCATCAACTTGACGGCGGTTTTCTGGGCGCGCTCCTCGGCCTGTTGCCGGCGTTTGACCCGCAGGCTGGTACCCTGGTTGCGCAGGGCTTTGGCAATGCTGGTGCCAAATCTCTCGGCCTGGGTGATGACCGAGGTCAGATTGCGGAGTTCCTCCACACCGGCACGCTGGGCCAAGTGCTCCAGGGCCTCACCGCGGGGGATCCCCATTTGCGACTCTGCCGTCGCGATGCGGAACTCCTCGGCCAGCTCGGGGTGGACGCGGACCATCTCATCGCCGACGCGCTTGATGGTCGCGTCCAGCGCCAAACCCGACTCGACCGACACAACCATGAGGTCCAAGACATCGGGCAACCCGCGTCGCACCTTGTCTTGGCGCGCCTTGGCCACCAGCCCGAGCCACAGGTTGGGGACCATGAACCCCACGCCGCCGCCGAACAATGCTACCAGGGCGGTCTTCTGCCAGTCGTACCCCAGCGAGGCGCCGACCACCACCGCGCTGATCAAAAGCACCACCGACAGAAGGGTCTTGCTTGCTAGAAAGACGGTTTGGGCCTGGCGGCGTCGATACCCGGCACTGGCGAGCTTCAGGCGGAGCTGGCTGAGGGCTTCGTCCGAGGTGGGCATGACCAGCTTGGAGAGGACGGGGGCGGCCCGTTTGACCAGACCTCGCGTCGCGTTGGCCCGGGCCTTCTCGCGGATTTCGGCTACGTCGTCCACCGAGCGACCGCCGTCGAGCCGACGCTTGACCGCATCGCGTGTTTTCGGCTGGCGTGGGAAGACGCTGTACCCGACCAGCGCGACGCCAATGACCAACAGGATGCCAACAGCCATCAGGTCCATGACAGTGCCCCGTTATACCTTGATATTGATGATTTTCTTGATCATGGCCCAGCCCATGAGCTGCATGATGATCGCGGTGGTCAGCATCATCTGACCTTGGGGATGCTCCAGCAGCACCATGGCGTAATCGGGGTTGACCTTAAGCATGGCCACGAACACCACCACCGGTAGGGCCAGCAGCACATAGCCAGACAAGCGTCCCTCGGCCGTGAGGGCCTTCACCGTTCCATACAATTTGATCCGATCGCGGATGATGCTGCCGATCTTGTCGAGCACTTCCGCCAGGTCGCCCCCGGTCTGCCGCTGGATCAACACCGCCGTCACGAAGAAGCGCACGTCGAGCACGTCCATGCGGTCGGCCAGGTTCTTGAGGGCCTCCTCGATGGTGAGTCCGAGGTTCTGCTCCTGGAAGACCCGGCCGAATTCGGTCCCGGCCGGGTCGGACTTCTCGGTCGCAACCAGCTGCATCCCGCTGGCCAGGGAGTGCCCCGCCCGCAAGGCCTGACCGAGCAACTCGAACACCTCCGGCAATTGCAGGACGAGCTTGTTGAGGCGTCTCTTGCGGCGGCGGATCAGGTAGAGAATCGGCAGCACGAAGACCGCCAGCGCCACGCCAGCCGCCGTGATCATGCCCACCTTCAGCAGGATCAGCCCGGCCAGCAGCAGACAGGCGACGGCGGTCAGATTGACCAGCAACTTGGCGGCAGACCAGGGCACGTTGGCCTGCTCGAGGATCTTTTGCAGGCGCGCGGTGATGCTCAGGTTGGCGAAGGCCGCCCCGAGCCTCCCGGCGGCCTCCGGTGCCTGCTTGCGGAGGACCTGCGGGTCGAGGATCGCGGCGGCGGAGCGGGCTCCCGTTTTGCGTCCGTGCAAGCGCCCGACGACGTGCTTACGCGGGGCGCTGCGCAGGTCGGTTACCAGTTGGAAGATTCCGTAGGCCGCCATGGCCGGACCGGCCACCAGCAAGGCCAGCAGAAACAGGTCCCCGCTGCTGCCGAACAGCTCAAAACCGAGCAATAAGGGTATTCTGACCACGTTGCGCCCTCCGCCGGGCAGCCTCCGCTGTCGCTTGGCCCGGGGTTGTCTGCGCTAGTCTGCTACCAGTTCCCGGGGCGCGAACATCTGCGGATCGATCTGCGCCCCGGCGGCGATCAAACGGTCCATGAACAAGGGACGGACCCCGGTTGCCACGATCCGTCCGTACGCGGCTCCATTAGAGTCCACACCGTCCTGCTCAAACCTAAATATGTCCTGCATCACAACGGCGTCGCCTTCCATCCCCTGCAATTCGGTGACAGCGGTGATTTTGCGCCGCCCGCCGGTCAACCGTGCCGCCTGAATGATCAGGTCGATCGCCGAGGCGAACTGCTGGCGGATGGCCTTTTGCGGCAGCTCGAACCCGGCCATCATCACCATCGTCTCGACGCGCTGCACCGCGTCGCGCGTGCTGTTGGCGTGCACGGTGGTCATCGAGCCTTCGTGGCCAGTGTTCATGGCCTGGAGCATGTCCAGCGTCTCACCCCCGCGGCACTCGCCGACCACGATCCGGTCCGGCCGCATGCGCAACGAGTTGATCAGCAGGTCGCGCATCGTGATGCGCCCTTTGCCCTCCAGGTTGGGCGGGCGCGTCTCGAGCCGGACCACGTGCGGCTGGCGCAGTTGCAGCTCGGCGGCGTCCTCGATGGTGACGATGCGCTCGTCCTCCGGAATGAAGCCCGAGAGGTTGTTGAGGAAGGTGGTTTTGCCGGAGCCCGTGCCCCCGGTGATCAACACGTTCAGCGACGATTTCACGCAGGCTTCAAAGAACTGGATCATCTCGGGTGAGCACGACTTGTAGCGCACGTAGTCATCCCAGCTGATCGGGTCGATGCCGAACCGCCGGATCGACAGCGACGGAGCGTCGATCGCCAGTGGGGGGATGATCGCGTTGACGCGGCTGCCGTCCTTGAGCCGTGCATCGACCATGGGGCACACCTCGTCGCAGCGGCGTCCCAGCGGCGAGACGATCTTGTCGATGATGTGCAACAAGTGCGCATCGTCCTTGAAGCGCACGTCGGTCAACCCCAACTGGCCCTCGCGCTCGACGTAGATCTGGTTAGGCCCGTTGATCAGAATGTCGGTGATGCGCGGGTCCTTGAGCAAGGTTTCCAACGGGCCCAGGCCGAAGGTCTCGTCCAGGATCTCCTGCGTCAGCCGCTGGCGTTCGTTGCTGTTGAGCAGGGTGTCCTCTTCCTCGCACAACGCCATCACCACCTGACGCACCTGCTCGCGGATCTCATCGGTGGCCTCGCGCGAGAGTTTGCTCATGTCGAGCTGCTCGACCAGCTTGCGGTGAATCGTCCCCTTCAGCTCGTCGAAGCGGCGGACGCGCTCGTCGGGCTTGGGATCCGACCGGGACGTGGGCGGGACGGGCTTCGGCTTGGCCGCAGGTGGCGCGGGCGGTGGTGCCGGCGCCGCAGCCGGACGCATCGGCGCCGGGCTGTCAGCGCTGGGTGGCGGTTTGGCCGGCGGCTTCGGCGGAGCCGCCGGCGGCGAAGAGCCCGGTCGCTTCGTAAACAACGCCATCAGTCGCCCTCAAACCTGTCTTTGCCCCGCTGCCGTGAACTCCCCTGGCGGCCGCGGGACTACGGCTTGGCGCCGGCCAGAAACGAAAACAAGCTTTTGCGCTCGCGGCCGGAACCTACGTCATGCGGCGTTTCGCCTGCCGGCTCCCTCCCCTTCGCCAAGGTCAGCGCCATCTGACGATACGCTTGGCGCAGCTTTGTCTTCGGCGCGTGGCTCAGCAGCGGGGCGCCCATGTTCACGGCGGTGCTGCTGAGTTTCCAATCGTCCGGGAGTGTGAAGTCGAGCTTGCGTCGGAGCGTCGCTTCGACGTCGCCGGGCTCCAGATACCCGGACTCCCGCCCGAAGCGGTTGCACACCAGCCGCAGGCGCTCCGCGGCGTACCCGGAGCGGTCCAGGGCCTGCAGGATGCGGTCGGCGTTGCGCACCGCGGGGACCAGCAGTTGCAGAACCAACAAGTACGTGTCGGCCATGTCGAACACCGCCCGCGCGCCGGGGTCAAAGCGCACCGGCAGGTCGGCAATGACGAAGTCATAGTGTTCGAGCAGGCTGGCCAGGACACTGGCGGCGTGGGCGGGCGTGATTTGCTCGGCCTGGGCGAAGTCGGCCGGACGAGCCAACACGTGCACGCCACAGGCGTGCTTGAACATCGCCCGCTCCAGCATCTGCGGGTCAATCTGCTCGGGTGTTTCGGCCAGTTCGGCGATGGTGTAGGCGGGCTGTGCGTCGAGCTGGATGGCCACCTGTCCGAAGCGCAGGTCGAGGTCGACCAGGGCTACCCGCGGGCGTGCGGTGGGGTTGGCCTCGGCTGTCCAGCCCTCGAGCTGGGCCAGCTCGACGGCCAGGTTTATGGCCAGGCTGGTGGCGCCCACCCCCCCGCAGGTCCCCAGGACCACGAACAGCCGGCCGCAGCGTTGGCCGGCCGACTGCGCCTCGGCCCCGACGCGCTGCAGGATTTCGCAGAGCTGCTCGGGCGGAAAGGGCTTCCACAGGAACTCACGCATACCGGCCCGCATGGCGCGCACGACCAGGTCGGCGTCGCGATCGTCGGTCATCCCGATGGCAGCCAGGTGACCCTTGTGGGCCTCGAGCAGCGGCGCAATGACGTCCATCATGGCGGCCGGGTGGGGGTCGAGGTGGATCAGCAGGACCTCGGCGGGAAACTGAGCTAGGGCCTGCGGTACAAGTGCCGGCTCCTCAATCTCGGCCACGATGCGGACGCCATCGACGGCGAGCAGGGCGGCGCGCAGCTCCGGCGCGACCTGTTCATCCGCGTTGACCACGATGACGCGAACCGTCCGGCTCACCGCTGCACGTGTCCTCCCCGGTGGCACTGCTCTAGAGCAGTGCCACCCAGCCTGACGCCTGATGCCTCCTACTCGATCAACTGCACCGGCCGTTTGCCGCCCAGGGTCCGGAAGATGGCCTCGAGCTGGTCAGCGTATTCCTCCGGCGTGCCTTCCGCGTGGAAGTGCTGACCGCGACCGATGGCGGCGATCTCGGCCATCAACTCCTGATCCACGTCATACCCCACGCTGATCGTGTAGACGCGCATGCCCTGGTTGGCGGCTTCCTGGGCCTGGTCGAGGCAGTATTGTTCGGCACCCGCATCGCCTTCGCCGAGGTAGCCACCATCCTCATTGATGTTTGGCTTACCGTCGGACATGAGCACGATCACCTTGGCGGCCGCCGGTCGGGCCCGGGGGCTGGTGAGCTCGTTGATGGCCTGGGCCAGGCCGCCGCCGAGGTTGGTCGTGTTGTCGTAGTGTCCCGCCTGCATCTCATAGAGCCGGTCGGGAACCGCTTGGTAGTTGTCCGACAGATCGACCTCGTGGTGAACGGTCCGGGCGAAGATTTCGAGCGAAACGCAATCGAGGCTGTCCAGGGAGACGATGACGTCGGTCATGGCCTGGACGGCGTCTTTGACGGCGCGCAAGGGCTGCTCGGGGGTCTGCCAGAGGTTGTTGGTCTGGCTGTAGCGCGGCTGCTGCTCGAGCAACCAGTTGGTGAAGGTCTTCAGCCCGTAGCGGTAGCGGAAGTCGTGGTTGATCCCATACAAACGGGTGCTCGTGCTCTTGACGTAGTCGAGGTAGCTGGTCCAGGACCAACTTTCGCGGAAAGGCGGCATGGGCTCCCAGGTGATCTCGGAGTCGCCGACGATGTTGTTTCCGTTTCCACCGTCGGGGTCCCAGCCGCCGGGCTTGCCGCTGTGCCAGTTCGCCACACCCAGGATGACCGCGGTACGGTTCCGCCACTGGTTGCTGTAACTCCCATCTTGTCCGCAGCCCATCAGCGCACTGATTTCCGCGGCGCTATAACCGCGCGTTGCCACCTGGGTTTGCACGGCGCCCTCGGTGCAGTCCGAGTACTTGGGGATGCGCCACAAGCCAGGATCGCAGGTGGGGTCGTACGATTCGGGGACAACCTCGTTGCCCCACTCGCTCATCGCGCCGATGGGAGGGCCGGTATCGCCCGCGTACTGGGTTTCCGTCTCGCCGCCGGGGATGTACGGGCGGTCGGGTTCCGGACCGTCCAGGGCACACCAGACGTCGCGCAGGTTGACCTGGATGCCGTCGCGCCAGTCGCCCAGTTCGCCCTGGTAGGCCTTGTAGTGCCGCAGCTCGCTGTCGTCGTTCATCGAAGCGGAGAGGTCGATGACGACCGCGATGTCGCGTGGCACGAGGACGGCGGCCGCCCGGGCACTCATGTCTTTCGTGTCGTGACCGAAGATGCCGGCGAAGGCAAACTCGATGGGCCCGGCCTCGCCGCCGGAGGGACGCTGCACGGTGACCCGCACCGCATCGGTCGGCTGGCCGCCGGGCTGGAACTCGAAACGATCGGTGTCCGGGTTGTGGACGGCCTTGCCGAACTCAACGTCGTCTTCGGAGTCAAGGCCGGCCGGGGCGCCCAGGACGGGGTTCCGCTGGGCATATTCGTCGGCGGCCTGAATCGCGAGGGTTTCCATCTCGTCGGGGTCGGCGTTGACCAACTCGGTTGCGGCCGCCAGCGCCGCCGCGTCCGCTGCCCGCTGCAACTCGGCCCGGGCGGTGTACATCATGCCTACATCAACCGCTAGGGCGGCCATCCCCAGAATCACGGTCAAGGAGACCGTGACGTACACGACCACCGCGGCAGGCCGGAAGCACTTGTTGATTTGTCGTCGTCTAACTCGCATCTTCACTCCTCCGAATTGCTCTCACAACCCCCGTCACAGTCACGAACCTTCGTCCATCCCGGCCGGGCCGAGCGGACCGCGCAGCTTCAGGGGCGTCGCCGCGCCGTACAGCTCGGAGGGGCGCACCGGCCAGATGTGGTTGACGCGCGGCCGTAACTTCGGCTGGGCTTCCTCACTGGCTCCCTCCAGCTCCCCCAGCAGGAAGAGCTCAAAGTCGTTCGGGGCCACCAGGCTCGTACCCGGCACGCTCGAAATCTGATCCGGAGAGACCGGCTCGACCAGTTCCGGCGTGACCAGCACGACCAGTTCGCTGCGGTCGGCCTGGTAATCCACCGAGCTGAACAGCGAACCCAGCACCGGGATGTCCCCCAAACCCGGGACCTTGCGGCTGATGCCGCGCACGCGTTCGCTCAACAAGCCGCCGATGGCAAACGTCTGGCCCGAGCCCAACTCCACCACCGTCTCGACTCGCCGCTGGGCCAAGCCGGGCACCGTGGTCCCCAGGACCGTCACCGCAGTGGTGAAGTCGGGTTCGCTTACTTCCGGAACCACGTGGAGCCGGATCACGTTCTCACTGAGCACCGTCGGAGTGAAACGTAGTTGCACGCCGTACTTGCGATATTGGATCGCAACGCCCTGGTCGCTCGGCACCGGGACGGGGAACTCCCCGCCGGCGAGGAAGTCCGCTTCCTGGCCGCTGATGGTGACCAGGTTGGGCTCGGCCAACACGCGCAGCAGCCCGTTTTCCCGCAAGGCTTGGATGAAAATCTGCATCTGCACGCGTGGGAACCCGAAGCTCAGCGTGGGGCGGGCTGATAGCGGCAGGCCTTGCTGGCGGTCGGTCCCAAATGGAATCGCCGGGGCGTGCGAACCCCCGATCGGCCCGAAGTTGGCCGCCCCGCCGATGTTGACCGGGTTGATCCCGTCCAACTGGTTCACCATGAACAGGTCGTGGAGGTTGTCTCCAGCAATCCAGCCGTTGAAGCCCATTTGCCGGACGGCTCGCCGATTGACTTCCGCCACCGTGCAACGCAACAGCACCTGCTGCACGCCGGCGACCTTCATGTGGTTCATCACGTTGTCGGAATAGACGCTGGCGATTTCCATGATCCGCTGGGCCGAGGCGGCGTCCGGTACGGTTCCCGTCAGCACCACCGCGTCCAGCAGCGCGTGTGCGCTGACTTTCGCGCGCGGGACGGCCGTGCGAATGCTGGCCAGCAGTCGATCGAGCTCGAGGTCCACCGCCACGTCAAAGACGCGTTGTTCGGCGTCGTCGAGCCAGACGATCAACTGCGTCGAGCCGAAGGCCTTGCCCGTCACCAGGATCTGCTTGGGCGAGGTCGCGGTAACCTCGGCGATCTCGGGTTTGGCCAGCCGCACCTCGCGCAAGGGCACGTTGAAATTCACCAGCACCGCCTTGTTCACCGGGACACGGATGATCTGGCCCGCGCCGCTCACTTTGCTGACGGTGAACTGAACCTCCGCCGCTTGGTCGGTACCACTGGCGGCCGGCTGGGCCCGGACCGGTGAGATGGCACATGCCGCCACGGCAAGCAGCGCGGCGGCCCGGCCTAGGTGTGTGGCTGTGATAACGCTTCGGGACGGATTGGTATTGTTCGCTGCGGGCATCATTCGTTGAGCTCCTCGGGCTCAGGGTCCTTGGGTTCCTCGGTGCCGTCGCCGGGTTGTGCCGGCGCCGGTTCCTCGCTTAGCTGGGTGGCTCCGTCGGTCTGCGCCGCGGGCGACGGGGCCGGCGGCGGTCCCTCCTTCTCGGCCTTCGACTGGGCGGCTATGGTGAGGTCGATCGCCTCGATCGAATCCAGTCCGTGCCAGCCCAGTTTGTGCATCTGGTTCCCGTTCCAAACCCGCATCACCCACGCCAGGGCCGGCTGGACGGGCCCCTCAGGTGGCGGCGGCGCCTGAGACTTGGCGAGCCTCGACATCAGGTCGGCCGCGAGCCCGCCAGGCCTGCCATCGCCAGGCTCAGCCGGCTCGTCATCACCGAGGAGCTCCTCTGCCGTTACCCAGGGGGCTTCATCCGAGCTCCCGGCATCGTCGGCGTTTCGCATTGCCAGCTTGATCTTCCCGCGCTGCTCGGCCATGTGCAGCAGGGGCGCCTTGTCAGGCTTGACGAACAGGGTCACGGCGCGGACCTTCTTCTGGCGGCGGCTGTCCTTTTTGCCGGATTGCCCCTCGCCGGTCGAGCCGGTCGGACTCAACTGGGGTCCGACCGCCCCCACCTCGACGTTCTCGAGAATGGTTCGCGCGATCATGCGATTCTCGCCGCCCTTGCGGATCGCGAAGGACCCGATCACGTCCACTCGGCAGCCCGGCTGGAGGTGGTAATCGACGCCCGACCCCTCGTCGATTTTCACCGCTACGGCGCGGTGACCTTTCGGCACCACCAAGCCCGGTTTGGCGCCCGGCGGCAGAAGCATGGACTCCAGGATGGGCAACCCGCCTGGCGCCGCCACGCGCAGTACGCGTCCGACCAGCTTGTCCTTGTCGGCGAACGCCCCCTGTGGGATCGCCTTGACGGGGAAGGCCATCTCCGAGAGCATCTCCTCGTCAACCACCATCCAGTGCGGGATGTCCTGCTGTGCGATCCAGATCTGCGCGTTGGTGTCCTGCGCACCCTTGGCACGCTGCACGAAGTCCAGCCCGAGCTTCAGAGCCAGTCCGCCAACACCTAAGCCAGCAATCAGAGGGATGAGTGCTCTTGCATTCATTGGTCTGGTCCTATACTCCTTGGCACTAGTTGCCCGCCGCTGCGAGCGTTCGTCTTGCCCCACCCGCGCCGTGCGGATGGGCTCGCGCCCTGTCGTCGGCGTGCGCCGGCACGCCGAACCATGCCTCTTTCATCCCGCCGATCACTCGTTGCCGCCCCGGGCGGCAAACGGGCTAGACGCCTTCTTTTCTCATCGCACAGCAAGCTTCGAGTTCGCCGGTCGTGAAGCCGAAGAAGCTGCCGACCAGCGACACCTCGGCGCGCGGCACGCTGAGATCAACGATCACCGTTGGGTCGCCAGGGGTCGCCTCGGTGACGGTTACCGTGACCTTGTCGCCCAGCCCCATGGGTGCGAGGTAATTCTGCACGACCGTGGTCACGTCCCCGGCGTCGGCCCCTTCCAGGACCCCGGTGCGGGCTCCCTCGCGCGCCGCGTTCACCAGCGTGTGCTGCACGGTAAACAACCAGCCAAACTCGATGATGCCGAAGAGCACCGCCAACAACAGCGGGGTAACGACGGCCATCTCGACGGCCGCCACCGCCCGCCGCCACCGTCCGCGGGCCGACCCACGTCGCTTGTTCCGAATTGCGAGCTTCATAACCACCCTCCCAGGTAGTACGTCAGCAGGACACCGATCGTGCCTGCCGTCAGAGGAACCCCGTATGGAAGAAGCTGACTCGTCTCCCCAAACGTTTTGGTCCCGCCGTATTCGCTGAACATCGTTTCGGCCCGGCGCATCTTGCTCAGGATCGTCTGCAGGTTCGCGTATGCGTGCACGGTGCGGCCCGAGGCGAAGATCATCACCACGGCGACCACGCCGCCGATAATCGCGCCCGCCGCGAAGCTCAGCAGCGTCAACCAGGGTCCCAGCCAGGCGCCGATCGCGGCCATGAGCTTGACGTCCCCGGCCCCCATTCCATGCATGAGCCAGGGGACGATCAGCACGCCGAAGCCGACCAGAAGCCCCAGCAGGCCGACGCCGACCCCGCTCCAGCCGTGGAAGGCGGCCTGGTTTATCAGACCGAGGGCGGCGATCGAGGCGGTCAGCCAGTTGGGGACCCGCTGGCGGGTGTAGTCAATCCAGGCCGCGTACAGAATGGCCGGGATCAGAACGACCAGCGTGACTTCCCAATAACCGATCGGCATCACCGTTCCTGGCCTCTCGTCGCGTCGGAGCGCGTTTCGGCGGTCACCGCGCGCGTAGCACGACCGGGAATTTCATCGGCTATTCGGGCCGCCCGGGCAAGCAAGCCGCGTGGAGAAGTGGCCGCTAAAAGCAAGAATGGCGACGGCGGCGTCACGCTGTCGCGGACGCCGCCGTCTGATAGCCCTCTCCCGAGACGGCTGCGCCGCCGCCTATTACGTGAAGTAAGTGTTCACGCCTTGAAAGGTGCTGTTGACGTTGGTACCCAGAATCTGGATGGCCGCGATGGACACCACAATAATCAACGCCAACATGACCGCGTATTCGGTTGCGGTCGGCCCGTCGTCCCTGACCAAAAAGTCTTTTGCCCTGCCAAGCCAAGCCTTCATGGTTGCTTCCTTTCCTTGAGTGATCCGCGGCGCGACCACGCCGCGCAAATCCCACGAAACCCACGATGCGTGTCCGTAGACGTTTTCGGACGTTTTCCTCTCCGAAAAGCGCGAGCGGGACCGCCCCGCCCGATACCGTGCTCGCCTCTCACCGGTTGCTGACCGGTGCCACAAGGCCGGAACCCTCTCAGGTGTTGCGGATCGCCCAACACCGTTCCACCCCCCACGGCCGGGCCCCACGCCCGGACGCATCTCACAAGTGACTGTTCAAAATAAGACGTGGGCAAGCAAACCGGCAGAGAGAACTTTTTGAGATAAGCAAGGCGATGTGTGGCGGCCGGCCCGCGTCGCGGCCGTGGCGCCGGCCCGCGGGGCCCGACGCATGGCCTGCTCAGCCGGTCAGGGCGGCGTGCATCACCGCCCGCGGGGCCGGTCGAGCATGCCAGAGCACGTATTGGCACACGGCCTGACCGATATACATTGCGCCCCCGCCGACAAGCCGGCAGCCACGCGCGCCCGCCTCCCGCAGCAGGCGTGTCTCGGGCGGGTTATAGATGGTGTCCATCACCACCGCGATGGAGCGCAAGCCCTCCGCGGGCATCGGGGACTCGCCCACCTCCGGCCACATGCCCACCGAGGTGCAGTTGATCAGAACGGAGCCGCGGCAACGCCGCCGCTCTTCCCACAGTGCGTGCGTGCAGCCCAACTGCTGTGCGAGCCGGGCTGCTCGCTCGGGGGTGCGATTGTAGAGGGTGACGCGGCAGCCGCACTCGAGCAAGGCCGCCACCACCGCTCGGGCGCCCCCCCCCGCGCCCAGCACGTCCACGTGGCGTCCACGGAGGCCGTCGCCGGTGAGCTCCGGGACCGTTTCCAGGGCGGCCCGCACGCCGGCCGTATCCGTGTTCTCGCCGGTCCAACCGCCGTCCGGCGTGCGCACCAGCGTATTGACCGCCCCACAACGCTGGGCGGGCTCCGCTATTCGATGACCCCGTTCGGCGAGCCAGCGCAGGGCGTGCTGCTTGTGCGGGAGGGTGATGCTCAGACCGGCCACGTCCAACCAGCGGTTGTCCGTGACGAAATCCATGAACGCGCAAAAGTCGTCGTACGCAGCGGCCACGGGCAGCGGGAGATACACGCCGTTGATGCCCTCTGCCGCCATGGCCGCGTTATGCACGTGTGATCCGCGCGAGTGGGCGACCGGCCAACCGACCAGGCCGTAAACCCGCGTCGCGGCACCGATCCGATCCCAGCGATAGAGCTCGCGGAGTTCCGGGAGGGTTGGCTGGCCCGGAGCTGATTCGGCCCCCGGGGTCAGGGCGGCAAAGGTCAGGAACGCGCCGAATTTGCGGGCCAGCACGCGCGACGCCAACCCCGCCTCACCCAGCGCCAACGCGATCACCGCCCGTTCCGACGCGTGACGATGCAGCAGGCCCAGGACGCGGCAGGCGTCGGTGGCGTCGCGGGCGGCAAACACCACCTTGACGACCGCGGCCGGCGCCGCCGCCAACTGCCCGAAGACCTCCTCCTGGATCGCGGGCGTGCCGCGCGCCTGGTGATACGAGAGAATCAGGCGGTTCTTTGGCCGCCCCGCCGATCCGGGCCCCGTTGCATCTACAACTCCTTCGTGCCTTCTCTCGCCCTCACACACCAAGCCCAGCTTCTGCCGCAGGTTCGCCGACCGGCTCCACGCCGAATACTCGACATCCACGTAGCCGGGCTGGCGCAACGCGAGCCGTTCGATCAGGGCGATGCGTTCGGCCTCGTCATGGTCCCATAACCCGCCCTCGTCGGCTGACCGCACGGTGAGGATGAAGGGCAGGCTGTGCGACTTGCTGAGCAGGGTTTCGACAGCGTCGATGCCCACCGGCCCGTCTGCGTCGGCGATGCAATCGACGCGCAACTCGACCAGGTCCGCGCCGGCCTGCGTCGCGGCGCGCACCTGCTCAGCCAGCGGCCGGTCGAGACTCGTGATGGGGACGGCGAGAAGCGTCTTCATAGCCCACTCTCAGACTGCTGGACTTTCACCCGGCCACTGAGACCGCTGCCGCGGCCTGCCTGCAACGCCCGCGGCCCGTCCACCCGGGTCCGCCCACGCCACTTATAGCTCAGAGAAGACGGAGGTAGGCGGCGTCTGCAGGGCACTACAGATGCGCGCCAGCGTCCAGGTAGTCGTGGCGGTCTTACCGAGCTCGATCTGGGAAAGCTGGGCCGATGTGATGTCCGCCGCGGCGGCCACCTCGTTCAACTTGCGGCCCGCGCCGGTCCGCAGAGCCCGCATGCGCGCGCCGAGGCGGCGATTGAATTCCGCCTCCGTCCGCGCCGCAATCCCCATCTCCGCCAGTTGCCGCTCCAGCACCGTCAGCAAAGTCAACTGCTGGATCGGCTTCTCCAGCAGATCGCGCGCGCCGGCCTGCGTGGCGGCGACTACCTGATCACGCTCTGGAAACGCGGCCATCGCCACAACCCGCGTCTGCGGCGACGCCGTCAGCAGCGACGCGATCACCTCCGTCCCCTCCGCTTGCGGCAGGCGCAGATCAACCAGCGCGAGCTGACAGGGGTTCTCGGCGGCGTAGTGCAGACCTTCGCTCGGGTCGGTGAAGGTGACGACGTCGAACGCGGCCGCCGCAAGCCAGCCGTGCAGCTTTCGGCAGACGGCCAGGTCGTCGTCGATCACCAGGGTGCGGACGGGAATGCGCCGTTTCATCAGGCCTGTATTGTGCTGTCTGGGTGCCGGTTTTCCAAGGCTCTTGCGGCCGCAAACCCGGGGCCCGGCGTGCAACCCGTGGTCCGGCAACCGGTAAGACCTTGTGGGGTCGCGGGTAGGGTGCGCCCGCATGGCGGCCACGGCCGCTCGCCAGCCGCGGGGCCGCGCGGTATTCTGTCGGACGGTGTGCAGCAGAGGGAGTAGCACAAGATGAACCGTAAACCCCGCTGGGCTTTGCTGGTATGCCTGGGGCTGTTGGTCAGCGCGACACCCGCCCAAGACATGTACGCCGACGACGAGGATCCTCCATCTGGGAAGGCCAAGGTGCCTGACGCCGGCTTCTGGCCCACACAGCGGATGATGAAACTCTTCATGCACCGGATCGCCGACGACATGGCGCGGCGGTACGAATTCGACGAGGATCAGCTTTACCTGACGCGCGAGGCCCTCAAGGAGCATATCCCGCGCTTCCTGAACGAGAACCGCGCGCAGATCCAGCCGCTGATCAACCAGTTCTTCGAGGCCCAACTCGCCGACGAGGCGCCCGAGGTCGAGTACGTCGCCGACTGGGCTCAGCGCGCCCTGCCGCTGATGCACAAATTCGAAGACGTGGTCGATGGCCTTACCGGGGACATGCGTGAATACCTGACCGAGGACCAGGTCATCATCATGGAGGGCGAGCACGCCGCGTTTCGCACCGGCTGGGGAATGATCACCAACAAGGTGGCCGTCTGGAGTGACGGCGGGTACGACCCGGAGACGGAGTGGCCGCGCAGCGCGGGCCATCGGTCGGAGCAAAGGCGTGAGGAAGAGCAGCGGGCTCAGGCGGAGATGGAGGCCGCCCGTCAAGAGGCCATCGCCCAGGCCCGCGAGGGCCAGACGGCCAACCCGGCCCGTGGGTCCGGCAAGGGCCGCAAAGACCCCTGGGAACGGTACGTGGACGAGTTCGTCCAGCGGTACCGCTTCAACGATGAACAAAAGGAGAAGGCGTACCGGCTGCTCGAAGCTCAACTGCGCAAGCGCGACAACTACCTGGAGCGCAAGCTTCCCGAGATGGACCGGATCGAGGAGCGCCTGAAGGAAGCCGAAACCGATGAGGAGCGCGAAACGGTCCAGGCCCAGTTAAGCAAGCTGAACGAGCCGGTTGACCGGATGTTCCAGCAGCTCAAGGACCGGCTCCAGCAGCTTCCCACGCGCGACCAGCGAAAGAAGGCCGCCAAGGAGCGGATCGAGCAGCGCCAAGTCGGTGAGCGTGACAAGAAACCAGCCTCCAAACCCACGCGCCCGAAGCCGAAGAACCAACCCACGCCATAGCGGCCGGCTCAGAGGAAATCCGCGATCACCGAATCGGCTACTAATAGGCCGGCGCGCGTGAGGCGTATGGCGCGCTGGTCCACCTCTAACAGGCTGAGCTGCACGTTTCTCTCGACTGCGTCGGCGAAGAACGCTACTGGGTCGTCGCCGAAGCGCGCGCGGAAGCGGCCGCGATCCATCCCTTGCGTCAGCCGCAGCTCGAGCATCGCGGTCTCCCGGGCGCGGCGTCCGGGCGTCAGTTGCTCTTGCTCGACGCACGGGCTGGCTCCGCCCAGCACGGCCTCGACATACGCGGCGGTGTCGGCAACGTTCTTGTAGCGGACGCCGTCTACGAAGCCGGCCGCGGACGGCCCGATGCCCAGATACGGCTCGTTGTGCCAATATGTCAGGTTGTGGCGGCACTCACGTCCGGGCCGGGCGAAGTTGCTGATCTCGTATTGGCGGTAGCCCGCCGCGGCAAGCCGATCAATCGTGGCTTCGTACACGTCTGCTTCAACATCAGCGTCAACGCGCCCGACCAAGCCGTCTGCAAGTTGCTGATGGAGCCGTGTGCCGGGCTCGTAGGTCAGCCCATAGCAGGAGAAGTGGTCGGGTTGCAGCCCGCGGGCGGCGTCGAGCGTCGCCAGCCACGACGCCAATGACTGTCCGGGGATCGCGAAGATGAGATCGAGGTTGATCTGCCGGACGCCGTGCTGTCGGCAAATCTCGACGGTCTCGGCCACCTGCGGCGGGGCGTGGGTTCGTTCGAGCACGCGGAGCTCGGCCGAATCGAACGATTGGGCCCCGATCGAGACGCGGTTCACGCCGGCCCGTGCCAGGACCTCGGCGATCTCCGGCGAGACGGTGGCCGGGTTGGCCTCGACGGTGAATTCGATCTCGGCACGCGGGCGTGCCGCGGCCCGAGCAGCGTCCAGCAACCGGGCCAGCTCAGTCGGCGGCAGGATCGTCGGCGTCCCGCCGCCCACGTAGATCGTCTCCAGCGTCAGCTCGTGCCGTCCGCGGTAGCGTCCCAGCTCGGCGATCAGGGCGTCCACCAGCGGGGCCACCGCTGCCGGATCCGGCACCTGAGAGTAGAAGTCACAGTATCCGCACAGGCTACAGCAAAACGGGACGTGGACGTACAGGGCTGGGATTGGCCGGGGCGTTGTCATGGCGACCTGCTTGGCGTAGCATAAGGGAGAGCGATGGCGGCGTGGAATAGCGGCCGCCGTGGGTCGGCGGGATTCGCCGTCGTCACCCGTCGCTGGCGACTCATCCATGGCCACGTAAAGGGTAAGCTGAATGAAAGTCGTCCTGGTCATGTTCAAAGACGAGGAGCGGCGTGAGTTTCCGCTGACGGACAAGTCCACGGTGGTGGGACGCCGCCCGGACTGCACCCTGCGCATCCCCACCGGCGACGTTTCCCGTCAGCACTGCGAGATCTCCGTCGGCGACGACGAGGTGATCGTCCGCGACCTGGGCAGCTCGAACGGGACGTACGTGAATGGCAAGCGGGTTGCCGAATCGAAGCTCAGCGCCGGCGACCGGCTCGAGGTCGGCCCGGTGGTGTTCGTCGTGCAGATCGAGGGGAAACCCCGGGAGATCAAGCCGGCAGACGTGGTGCCCTCGCGGCAGGCCGCCGGGAAGGAGCGAGAGGAAGAAATCCTCGATCTGGATGAGCTCGAACTGGACGACGCAGTCGGGTCCCTCGACGTGCTCTCGGATGAAGACGAGGACGAGGAGGAGTCGAAGTAAGCCCGGCGCGCTTGCCCGGCGGGCACGACGCCGGAGGCTGAAGACGAATCAGCTCTCAAGGCACTGAGGAGTTCCGCCCCTCTTGGCTGGAGCGCGACGGCGTTGGCGAGGCGTCCTGCTGGCGGTTGGTGCCGGCTTGACCGGAGCCCTCATCGTCGTTGGTTGTGCCCTCACGTGCCGCCCCACCTGGTACGACCCGGCTTCGATCGACTACGCGCGACTCAAGGCGGACAAGCGCGAGCTGGTCGGTCTGGCGGATGAGATCGGGGCGGCGCTGAACGGTCGGCGGTCCATCGATCTGGAGCTCTACGAAGACCAGATCAACCGCTGGATCACGGCCCGGGCCGAGATCTGGCCCGATTCCCAAACGTCGCTGGAGCCACTGCGCCGCCCGCAGATCGCTCTGCTCGACGGAGACCGCGTGCGCGTCGCGGCGAGTGTCGGATGGGCGGGTCTGGAGCCGATCATCTCGGGTACCTGTCGGTTCGAGCTGAAGGACGAGCAACTTACGGTCATCTGCGAGACGGTGCGGGTGGGGGTGCTCCCGGCGCCGCGCGGTTGGGTGGCCGATCTGGCGCGCAGGCTGCCGGCTTCGTCGAACGTGGTCCGCGACGCAGATGGCGACGCGGGCTTCACGTTCCGCAACGAATGGGTCTGGCCCAACGGGAAACGCCGCTTTCGCATTCGACGGCTGGAGGTGACCGCGGGGCACGCGGTCGTCACGCTCGAGCCGATCGCCGCCGGACGATAGACAAAACGCCTCGGGCGCGGGTTGGCAAACGGCGGTTCGTGACGTCCGCCGTACAATCGCACAAACGTGACGCGACGTGTAACTCACAAACCGCGGCGGGCTGCTCTGCCGGCCAAGCTCGGCCAGGCCCAACGCCGTCTCGAAGCGGCGCTGGACGCCCGCGCACGTCTGCTGGCCGATCCGCAAACGACCGTCTGCCGCGTTCTCAACGGGGCCGCGGACGGCTTCGACGGGTTGGTGATCGAGAAGCTGGGCGACGTGCTGGTGGCCCAATTGCACGAGGGACGGCTGGCGCTGCCGGTAAGTGCCGCCCGTCAGTTGTGTGAGCGCGTTCGACGGCAACTGAACGCCCGCGCGGTCTACGCCAAGTTCTTCGCCCGAGACCGGGCCGCGCCACCGCGGGAAACCGACGCGCGACAGCGCGACCCGGTCCCGTGGCTGGGCGAGCCGGTCGAGGCCGAACTCGCGGTGCTGGAAAACGGGATTCGCTTCCTGGTCCGCCCGTACGAGGGCTACTCGGTCGGACTGTTCCTCGAGCATCGGGCGAACCGGCTGCGCGTGCGTCGATTGGCGGCCGGGCGGCGCGTGCTGAACGCCTTTGCGTACACCGGCGGGTTTTCGGTGGCGGCGGCGCTGGGCGGGGCCGCGGGCACCGTCAGCATTGACGTGTCGAAGCGATTCCTGGAGTGGGGCAAGCGGAATTTCGCGGCCAACGGCCTCGATCCGGACAGCCACACGTTCATCTGCTCGGACATCTTCGATTACTACCGCCGCGCTCGACGGCAGCGTCGCCACTTCGACCTGATCATTCTTGACCCGCCGACGTTCGCACGGCAGAGGCGTCCCAAGCGGACGTTTGCCATCGCCGAGGACCTCGATCGCCTGGTCGCTGGTGCGGTTGAGTTGCTCGATCGGGACGGGTGTCTACTGCTGGCGACCAACCACCGCGGGACGCCGCGTCGTCGGCTGGAGCGGTCGGTGGCCGAGGCGTGCGCGGGCCGCGGGTGGGAGGTGGTCGAGCGTCCGCGTTTGCCGGCCGACTTCCGGGGCGACCCGGACTACGCCAAATCAGTCCTGGTTCGGGTGGGATGAGTCGGGGGGACTTCCCGGCGGAGGGCTCTCGGCGGGGGAAGAGGGTTGTTGCTGCGGCTTGTCGCGCCGAATCACGTAGATCGGCCGCCGCTTCACTTCCTCGTACAGCCGCCCGACGTATTCGCCCAGGATCCACAGCACGATTAGCTGTGCCCCGCCCAGGATCAGCAGGGTAGCCAGAATGGAGCTCCAGCCGGGGACGGTGCGCTCGGTGAACCAGGCCGCCCACAGGACGAACAGCAGGTAGCCCGCCGCCGCCAGCGACACGCACATCCCGGCCAGCCCGGCCAGACGCAGCGGCCAGGACGAGAACGAGAAGATGGCGTCCCCCGCCAGGTGCAGCATGGCCCGGTAGGAGTACTTCGATCGGCCGGCGTGGCGTGGCTCGGCCTGGTAGGGCACCTCGGCGCAGTCGAAGCCGATCCACTGCACCAGCCCGCGATTGAAACGGCAGCGTTCGGGACAGGCCAGGAAGGCCTCAGCCGCCTCACGCGTCATGAGGCGGTAGTCTGCCGCCCCCGGGGTAACGTGGAGCCGGGACACCCAGGAGAGCAGCCGATAGAACCCGCGCGACCCGGCCCGCTTAAGAGGGCTGGTGTCGGCCGGCTCCCGTCGCACGGCTTGGACGATCTGGAACCCGGCACGCCAGCGCTCGACCAGCTCGGCGATCAGCTCCGGGGGGTGCTGCAAGTCGCCGTCGATGGTGATCACAGCGTCGCCGCGGGCGTGCTCCAGCCCGGCGACCAGTGCCGCCTGGTGACCGAAGTTGCGGGACAGCCGCAGCACGCGGAGGTTGGGGTGGTCGGCAGCGAGCCGGGCCAGCCGGACGGGGCTGCCGTCCGTGCTGCCGTCATCGACGAACAGGGTCTCCGACCGTCCTCCCAGACTCCGCAGGACGGGCAGCAGGCGGGCTAGCAGGGGCTCGAGGTTGTCGGCCTCGTTGAACACGGGTACAACCACGGAGAGGAGCGGACCGGACACGTCATGCCTCACCTGCATGGGTGGGCATCATACCCGGGCGGGATGCCGGGGGGGAGGCTGGGCAGCCGCCCAGCGGCGTCCGAAAAAACGTCGATTCGGCTTGACGAGACCCGATTGCAGGCAGATGATACGCGGCCAATACGTGCTTCGGCGGTCTCCCGTCGGCGCGGCGGGCCGAAGCGACCGGTATGATGTGGGAGTGAAATCAGATGATAGCGCAAGCTCTGGACCTCACGGCGTTCGTGGGCGTGCTCGGGATCCCGATCGCACTCGCGGTAATCGGCTTCTTCGGCTGGTTTATCTATCGCTTTTTCATGAGAGATTAGCCAGACATTTTGAGTGCTCTCCGAGTAGGAGAGCGGTTAGCGCAGGTCAGGGAAAGCTGCGACGGGTCTTTGACCGGGTCCGTCCGCACGCGACAAGAGTAGTTTACTATGCGCTTCGGCGTTCTCCTGTCGGCGCGGCAGGGCCGAGGTGCAGTGTGTGAAGTGGGAGAAAGTCCAAATGGATATCTCAGCGTTGATCAGCCAGCTAATGGGCAGCACTAGCGCGTTCGTCCTGTTTGGCGTGTGGGCCTACATGGTTTTCCGCTTCCTCGCCACCGGGGTGGTTTAAGGCGCGGACGCTTCGTGAAGAGAAACGCCGCGGCCCCGGCGCGTCGATCGGCCGTTGTCAGACGGCTGACCGGCGCGCTTGTCTTTTGGGGACCGCGCGGCACCTACCGCGTGAAAGCGCGCCGCCGCTGACCGCCGGGGAGCACCGGCCGCTAAGGTCAGCACACGGGCTGGTTGACCGGTTGATCTGTCCGGCCGTGAGGTGAGCGCGCATCCACGACGTTCCCTGGAGTAGCCCTTATCGGTCGTCCGGACGCGGTTGACAACCGAGAGCACGATTCCCCCGGGCAATCGCCGACCGCATCTGATCCTGCCCTGCCCACCGTTCGATACTCCATCTGACGAGAAGACCATACCCGGAGTACGCGCATGGACCCGCTGGAGATCGGGTACGTCATTGGGGTTCACGGGGACGAGGTGGAGGTGCAGGTCGGCCTCGGAGAGCTGCACGTCCCGCACCGCGGGAAGATCTATCGCGTCGGGCGGCTGGGTACGTACGTCACCCTGCCGATGGAACGCCGAACGCTCATCGGCTTTGTCACTGGCATCGGCACCACCGGCGAGCTGGACCCGGCACCCAATCTCCCTACCCCCCGGCGGATCACGATGACCGTACAGTTGCTGGGGACGGTCCGCGACGACAAGTTTCAGCGTGGGGTAAACGAATACCCGACGCTGGGGGACCCGGTTCGGCTGGGCGTGGAGGAAGACTTCGCGCTGATCTTCGGCTGTTTCGACGGGTTGGCGGCCGGTGAGGGGTATCCGCGGACCTTCTCGATGGGGCGCTTCGCAATCGACACTGATTTCGAGGTAAAGGTGCTCGGCAAGGACTTCTTCGCCAAGCATGTGGCGATCATGGGCAACAGCGGTTCGGGCAAGAGCTGCACAACGGCCAAGATCGTCCATGAGGCGTTGAAGCTGCCGAACGCCCAGATCGTGCTGTTCGACATGCACGGCGAGTATCTGTCCGCGTTCAGCGACGAGAGCGGCCGGGCCCGCGCGAACGTCACGTACCTGTGCGACCGCAACCTGGTCCTGCCCTATTGGATGCTGGCCTGCGAGGAGTTCGAGCAACTCTTCATGGACACCAACGACCTGCCCAACATCAACGCCCAGAAGATGTTCCTGCGGTCGGCGTTCGAGCGGCTCAAGAGGCCGGCCGCCGACGAACTGGACCTGGGTGGCGAGTTCACCATCGACACGCCGGTGTATTACTCGCTCGAGCAGTTAATGACCTACGCGCTGAACATGAACGAGGCCCGCTTGGTGCTGAACACGCAGAACTACGCCTTCTCGCGTCTGCCGCACCGCACCCTGCCGCTGGAGCAACAGGAGCAACTGCTGCTGACGCATCGGATGGAGTTCAACCCGGCCAGCGCCGAGGGGGAGGTGCCGCACGCGACGTACTTCGGCAAGCTGCTCGGGCTGGTCAACCTGCTCGAAACGCGGCTCAACGATCGGCGCTATGACTTCCTGCTGCGGCCGTTCGAGCAAGCCGGGCGCAACCCCGACCTGGCCGGGGTGCTTCAGCCGGAGCAACCGCCGGGCGAGCTGAGCAAGAGCGTGGCGGCTGTGATCCGGCAGATGTTGGGCCGGAGCGAGCCGCGCCGGAATCTGACGATCGTGGACCTGTCCGGGCTGCCGTTCGACGTCGTGGACGTCACCGTGGCCGTGCTGACGCGGGCGTTGTTCGACTTCAATTTCTGGTCGCCGCCCGACGTGCGCCGGCCGATCCTGCTGGTCTTCGAGGAGGCCCACAATTACCTGCCGCGTGACAATGGTGGGCGTAAGCTGTTCGCGCGCCAGGCGGTGGAGAAGGTCGCCAAAGAGGGGCGTAAGTACGGCGTTTCGGCCATGATCGTCAGTCAGCGACCGAACGAGATCTCCGAGACGGTGCTGAGCCAGTGCAACTCGATGGTGCTGATGCGCATGAACAACCCGGACGACCAGGAGTACGCCGCCCGCGTGGTTAGCGACCAGTTCCGCAGTCTGATCAGCCTGCTGCCCAGCCTCAAGCCGGGCGAGGGGTTCATCATCGGCGACGCGGTCGTGATGCCGATGCGAACGTTGATCGATCTGCCGCCGAGGTCGCCGCAAAGCGGGAACGTGGACTTCTTCAAGCTGTGGAGCCGCGGGACCGGCGCCGGGGACGTCGAGCGCATCGTGCAGCGCTGGTGGCGGCAGGACCGTTCGGCCCTGGCAACCGCGTCGCCGCCGGACGGGCCAAATGACCGGCGTGACCCCACGGCAACGCCTCCATCGGGCAAGCCCAAACCCACCATGGCCGACGCCGAACGTAAACTCGCTGACCTAGCCGCAATGCTCTTCGAGTCCAAATCGTAGGGTCCGCCGCGCGGGCTAACTTGTCGCTCGGCACTACTTTTCGCCCAGCTCGCGACGGCGCTGGAAGAATTGGCGCAACAACTCTGCCGCCGCCTCGGCCAGCACGCCGCCAACCGTTTCCACGCGGTGGTTCAAGCGCGCGTCCTGCGTGAGCTGGTACAGCGACCCGCAGGCGCCGGCCTTTTCGTCGGGAGCTCCATACACCAGGCGGGTAATACGCGCCAGGACGAGCGCGCCGGCACACATCGGGCAGGGCTCAATCGTCACGTACATCGTGCAGTTTTCCAGGCGCCAATGGCCGATGTACTCGGCGGCGGCGGTCAAGGCGAGGATCTCCGCGTGCGCAGTCGGGTCCTGCAACTTTTCACGCTGGTTATAGCCGCGGCCGATCACACGGCCTCGGTGCACAACCAGTGCACCGATCGGGACGTCCTCGGACTCAAGCGCCTTGCGGGCCAGCTCGATCGCCTCCTGCATATACCGCCGATCGATCTCGTCCTGATGTAGTTCCATCGCCATCGCGACACCCGTTTGGCCGTTCCGTCTCCGGCCCGTATTATGGTCGCAACCGAAGCCGGGAGCTTGTCCGTGAGAGAACAATCGCTGGCAAACCTGTCGCTCAAGGATTTCCTCGCCCGGCTGGGATCGGCGGCGCCGACGCCGGGCGGCGGGAGCGTGGCGGCACTGACCGGTGCGCTGGCCGCGAGCCTTGGTCAGATGGCCTGCGCGCTGACCGTCGGAAAACCCAAGTTCGCCCAGGTCGAGCCCCAGGTCCGCGAGCTCGCGACGCGCTTGCAGCGCGCCGCCGACATGCTTCGGCAGCTCATCGATGAAGACGCCGCCGCGTACACCGAACTCAACGCGGCGTTCAAGATCGACAAGTCGGAGCCCGCCCGCAAGCAGCGCTTGGGACAAGCGGCCGTGCTGGCCGCCGAAGTGCCGCTGGAGACAGCGGCGATCAGCCGAGAGGTGTTGGGAGATCTTGAGCGGCTGGCGCCGATCGCGAACCCGAATCTGCGGTCCGACGTTGAGGCGGCGACGCACCTGGCCCGTGCGGCGATGCACGCCGCCGCCGCCAACGTCCGCGTCAATCTGCCGCTGATTGCCCCTGAAGCGGCGGAACGGATCAACGGCGAACTGGAGCAACTGCTCGCCGAGTAGTGGGGGCCAATGCTCGCCGCTGAGGATCGTTTCCGGAATGATAGTGGCAGTGCTCACGCTGCGCTGCGGCGGGCGGGGCCCGAATGGCAACGAGCGAGATTCACCCTGCGCGCCCCGGAACTTCGCGGCGCGATTACGTGGATTCAGCGCATCCCTGATAGGGTGAGATGGTAACCTGGATCTTGGCCTTGGGATGGATCGGGTTTGCCGGCCTTGCTTCAGGGGCCGTGGGTTTTGCGATCACGTCGCTATATGAAAGGAGATGGCGCGCTGCAGGCGTCGCCGCCCTGTTGTTCACCCCACTATTGGGATTGTTCGCCGCCTTGCTCCTGCTGGACGTTCCTGTTCGGCCGTGGGTTGTCCTGGCGCTTGTGGTCCTCGGTACGCTCGGTGGTCTGCTGGTAACGCTGCCGGTTGGCTCGAATTCCTCGATCCGGATCTTGGGGAAGCAGGCACGGGTTGACGAACGAGAGGCGATCTTGCACCGATTCTATCGGCTCGAATCCGGCATGCCCGAGTTCGACGAATACTACCGTGATCATCCGGAGAAGCTGGAATTCGACGAGCAGGTCCGGTCGCTGCCGCAGTTGGCTGATCCCGGGAGCCAGACCTATCATCGCTTGGCTTCGCCCTTCCAGGCCGCGGCGTTCGAGGTGCTCGAGAGCATAACGCGGGACATAGAGTGGCAGCCGGCCCCCATCGAGGCCGCGCCGGTGCAGGCCGCGCCGGAGGAATTCAGCCGGCGACTCAAGGGCTTTGCGCGCTATCTCGGCGCGGATCTGGTCGGTACCACGCGGCTCAACCCGGCCTACGTGTACAGCCACATCGGTCGATCACCCGGCAGGTGGGGAGCGTCCATCACCTTGGACCACTCCCACGCCCTAGCCATCGGGGTCGAGATGAGTCACGACATGGTTCGGCACGCACCCGACAGTGCCACCACCACGGAGACGGCGTTCAAATACTTCGAGGCGGCGAAGATCGCCATGCTGGTGGCGCGGTATATCAACTTGCTGGGCTACGAAGCCCGAGCCCACGTGGACGGCAACTATCGCGTGATGTGCGGCCCGATCGCGGCCGATGCCGGCCTGGGCGAACTGGGCAGGCTGGGATTGCTGATCAGTACCACGTTCGGCCCGCGCCTGCGTCTGTCGGTCGTCACCACCAACCTACCCCTGCCCCAGGACGAACCGGTCTGCTTCGGCGTGCAGCACTTCTGCCACTTCTGCAGGAAATGCGCGACGTGCTGCCCGTCGGGAGCAATCGATTCCGGCCAGAAAGCTATCTACCAGGGTGTCGAAAAATGGCAGACCAACCAGGAGTCCTGCTACCGGTTCTGGCGTGTACAAGGTTCCGACTGCGCCATCTGCGTGAAGGTCTGCCCCTACTCGCACCCCGACACGCCCATGCATGAGCTGGTGCGCTGGGCCGTGGCCCGCAACGCCCGCGCGCGTCGTCTGGCGCTCCTGGCCGATGACCTCTTCTACGGTCGGCGGCCCAAAGCCCGTTACGATCTGCCGGAGTGGCACGCCAAGGACTGACGTATGCCAAGGCCCTGCTCTTGGGAGGCGCCGGCAACCATTGCCAGACTATTTCTCCTTAGCGTACCACCAGGCGTCCCGGCCGCCTTCGATGAAGGTCAGCGGGTCGGCCTCGCCGCGGAGCGTGCGGCCGGTGTAGTTCAGCTTGCCGCCCTCGATGGCGAACTTCCAGGTGCCGTAGAGCTGCTCGTCAATCTTCATCGTGAGCGTGTAGGCCCCGTCGGTGCCGAGCAGGTCCTTGGCCTTGAAGTAGGTGCCAAACGGCACGTCCTTGCCCTTGGGGAAGACCATGCCGAACTCGAGGCGGGTCCACTTCGGTTGACACGAGTTGGTCGTGTTCTCACGGCTTGTGCAGACTAACTCGCCGTCTTCGTCGCGTTTGATCTCGATGCGCACCTTGATCGACTTCTCATCGCAGCCTTCGTTCCGCAGCCACACTTTCCACTGCAGATTCTGGTCCGGTTTGGCCTCCCGGTAGTAGAGGTAGCACCAGTTCTGCCAGGCGCCATTGAGGATGTAGCACTGACCGGCACCGAACGGATCGTCGGCGCCGATTTTGGCGACCGAGAAGGGGAACGTGTAAAAGTGCTCGCTTGGGACGTAGAAATCGAGCACGTAGTCGCCCGGCGTGTCGAGCGTGACCGGAATGCCGCCCTGGCTCTCACCGCTGCGCAGGTCAGTGATCTTATGCACGTCCAGCAGCGAATAAGGCTTCTTCAGCATCTGGACCTTCCAGTCGAACTGGAAGATCTCCTTGCCGTCCGTGGTTCGCAGGACGGTGAAGCCTTCCTTGCAGTCGTCGGGCAGGAACGTGGCCTGGATGTGGTGCAGGCTGAACTTGCCGTCCTTGGCGAGCATGTTGACGCCATTGAGCACACTCGAGAACGAGAGCCCGGGCGCGTACTTGCGATTCTTGTCCTTTCGAGCCGGCGGCCGGGCGCCCGACTCGTCGGCGACCTGCTTGCTCTTGTCGCTGAGCTTCTTCTTCAAAGCCTTCTCAGCTTCCTTCTTGAGCCGGCCGGGAAGCTGGGCGTTCGCGTTACCGGCGACGGCGATGGAAACCGCGAGAATGGCTAGTGACAATCTCCTCATGGTGATTCCTCCGTTGATGTAACACTAACGGTTCGGCCCATACATCTCCTAAAGGGCCCTGGCAGCGGTGTCAAGGCGGTACGGGCAGCGCTTGGCCGAAGCAGTGGCGCCGGCCGGTATCGAACACATATGACGGTCAAGTGCATGGATTCCGTGTCTCGGGGCCCGACGTTGCCTGGGTCGTCCGACCTCAGGCCGCGGCGGCGACTTGGTGCTCGTGTTCGCTGCGCCAGCGGCCGTAGAAGGTCAGGAACGCCACGTAGAAGTAACCCACGATGAACAGGAGCAAGAAGGGAATTGCCGCCGAGACGCGCTCGTACCACTCTTCGTGGAAGAAGAAGGCGAGCAAGAAACCGCTCAGATAGAGGCCGATCGCCAACTCGGCCCAGGCTTTCCAGGAGGCGAGGATGCGCAGGCGGCCGCCACGCCGTTGATGGCGCCGGGCCCCGCGTTTGGCAACTCGGTCACCGAACTTGGGCGTGCGGACGAACTCGCCGGTCTTTCCAAAGAAGCCGTCCAGTGCCGCCAGGGCGTTGTTGAAGCCGATACCGATGCCGACGGCCATCAGGGCCGGCACGTAGCGCAGGCTGTTGGCCCAACTGCGGAGTCGCTCGCGCTGGGCCGCCAGGTAGAAGCTGAGCGGGGCTCCGAAGCCGACCAGGAACAGCGTGAACTCCAGGGTCAGTTGCCAATGCGGCGTCCGGCCCGGGATGACCAGCTTGGCGTATACGGCCGGCCCGACCAGCAGCGTCAGCAGGACCATGAGGATGTAGACGAAGCCGCTGGTCAGGTGGAAGAAGGCTTCGAGCTTGATCCGCCAGTTGGCGGCCCGGCGCATGACCATCGGCAGCAGCTTGACGCAGCTTTGGGCCCCGCCCTTGGTCCAGCGATGCTGCTGGGCCTTAAAGGCGTTCATTTCGGGTGGCAGCTCGGCGGGGGAGGTCAGTTGCGGCAGGAAGACGAACTTCCACCCGTTGAGCTGGGCGCGGTAGGACAGGTCGAGGTCTTCGGTGAGGGTGTCGTGCTGCCAGCCGCCGGCGTCGGCGATGGTCGCCTTGCGCCAGATACCGGCCGTCCCGTTAAAGCTCATATAGCGGCCGGAGCGGTTACGGGCGGTGTGCTCGATGATGAAGTGACCGTCGAGCAGGATCGCCTGCGTCTCGGTCAGCAGCGAGGCATCGCGGTTCAGGTGTTCCCAACGGGTCTGGACCATCCCGACGCGCTCGTCGGTGAAGTAGTGCACGGTCTCGCGCAGGATGTGGGGCGGCGGGAGGAAGTCGGCGTCGAAGATGAGGATGAACTCGCCGCGGGCGACCCGCGTCCCTTCCTCCAGGGCGCCCGCCTTGTAGCCGACCCGGTTGTCGCGGTGGATGTAAACGATGTTGTGCCCCTGGGCGTGCAGGCGCTCGACGGTTTCGCGGGCGATCTCGACGGTCTCGTCGGTCGAGTCGTCCAGGACCTGGATTTCCAGCCGGTCGCGGGGATAGTCGATGCGGCAGGCCTGTTCGATCACCCGGCGGGCGACGTAGCGCTCGTTGTACATGGGGAGCTGCACGGTCACCGGGGGCAGCTCGCGGAAGCAGGCCTTGAGCTGTGGGGCCTTCCGCTTGACGTAGTAGAACATCAGGACGAGGAAGAGGCGGTGCAGCCCGTAAACGCAAATGGTCGACAGGACCACCAAGTAGGCCGTGATAGTCGCCTTGCTGAGCCAGATGGCGCTCATGGACGATCGTACCCACGATCTCGAAACCGGCCGACGCGTCGTCGCACGAACGTCATATGCTAGATGGATCTGCGCGGGTGTCAACGCGCCTGGGACGGTTCCAGGGGCAAGTCACAGCGGCTATAGTAACTGGGTTGCGCCGATTATCCGGTGCAGACGCGACGGAAACAGGAGTAGCGCTTGAGCCTCAAACAGCAGCGCCGCCCGGACGCCCAGGCCAGGGCCGAACGCGATCGGGCGATTCAGCAGTTTGCCGACCAGCATCTGGCCGGGCCGAACCAGGATCTCTACCAGGACATGCTGGTGACGCTCTGCTGGCTCGCTCGCGATCAAGCCAACCGCGGGGACGTGAAGCTGCTGCACAAGGCGCTGGCGGAGCTGCGGTACGCGTTCAAGGTCTTTGCCCCCTACGCCGAGACTCGCAAGATCAGTATCTTCGGCTCCAGCCGCACGCCCGAGGGGCACCCCGACTATCAGGCGGCGCTGGAGTTCGCCCGCAAGATGTGCGACAGCGGTTGGATGGTCATCACCGGGGCGGGCGACGGGATCATGAAGGCCGGGTGCGGCGGGGCGGGGCGACAGGCCAGCTTCGGCGTCGCCATCCGCCTGCCCTTCGAGCAGAAAACCAACGAGATCATCGCCGACGATTCCAAGCTCGTAAACTTCCGCTATTTCTTCACGCGGAAGCTCATGTTCGTGAAAGAAGCCTCGGCGGTGGCACTCTTCCCCGGAGGGTTCGGCACGCAGGACGAGGGCTTCGAGGTGCTCACGCTGGTGCAGACCGGCAAGGCCTCGCTGATCCCGATCGTGCTGGTCGAGCAGCCCGGCGGAACGTATTGGCCGCAATGGCGGGCCTATGTCGTCGCCGAACTGCTCCGCAACCGAATGATCAATGAACAGGACATGGGTCTGATCCGGATCACCGACAGCGTGGACCAGGCGGCGGCCGAGGTGCTGCAGTTTTATCGCGTCTACCACTCGATGCGCTACGTGGGCAACGACCTGGTGCTGCGGCTGACTAACCGGCTGCCAGGCCCCTTGCTGGAGCGGATCAACGACGAGTACGCCGGGCATATCCTCGACGAAGGCCGCATCGAGCAGTGCGACGCCTTGCCGGCGGAGAACGGCGAATACGCCATGCTGCCGCGCCTGAAGATGCACTTCGATAGGAAGAGCTTCGGGTTGTTGCGGCGGCTGGTAGACACGATCAACAGCGAAGGCGGGGCGTAGCAACGGGACCTGAGGGGGTGAAAGCCCCGGCTCGCAGACCAGGTTGGGGCCGGGATTCGCGGATTTCCCGCATTTTTGGGGGATTTCTGGCAGAATCCGCTTGACGAAAAGGCTCAAGCGTGCCAAATGTTTACGCCAGCACGCGCGGAAAAGCAGGCTTTCCCCGCGGTTTTTGGCGGTTTCCAGAAATCCTGCGAAGCGCCACGGCAAGTCGTCCGCTGCCGGTTGGCAGCGGTAGGCGTCAAGAACGAGTCGCGGCGAGCACAACTCCGGTTGGCTCGCCCCAGCACGGAGGTAAGAGATGGCCAGGAGAAAGGCTAGCAAGTCAGCCAAACCACGCACCAAGTCTGAGGTGTATCGCGAGCTGGCGGACAACAGCGGACTGACCCGCAAGCAAGTTGCCGCCGTCTTCGACGGCATGTCCGGGTTGATCAAGAAGGATCTTTCCGGGCGCGGGCCCGGCGTGTTCACCGTGCCCGGCCTGATGAAGATCAAGGTCGTCAAGAAGCCGGCCACCAAGGCCCGCAAGGGAATCAATCCCTTCACGGGCGAGCCGATGATCTTCAAGGCCAAGCCGGCCCGGAAGGCCGTGAAGGTTCTGGCCCTCAAGGGCCTGAAAGGGATGGTCTAGCCGGTCTCTACCGGAAGGCTCCACGCGCCTGAGCGCTGAAGCGCGGAGCCTCTCTCAACGTCGCGGGTAACATCAGCCTGCTGTCCATAGGGAGTGTTTGCGCGCTTGGGCCGCGGCCATATTCGCCGCCGTCCGGGGTCGAATCGTCGCGCGCCCGTTTGGGGATCAGTCCTCCTGCGGATCCGGCGTGGGAGAACCGGGTGTTTGACTTTCCCGCCGCCGGCGAAGCTGCTCGCGGAGCTGAACGGCGCTCTCAAAATCATCGCGCTCGAGGGCCGCCTCCAGCCGTTCCTGCAACGTCTGCTCGATGCCGTGCTGCTTCCGCAGGCGCTCTCCGAGCTGGCGGAGGTAGGAGATGCCGGGGTCCTGCTCGCGCTGCTCCGGATCAAGCCCGATTTCACCCAGCGTTCCGCCCAACACGTCGGCACCGGCTTCGGCTTCCTCGACCGCCTCCTCGACCCGGCCCTCCAGAGCCGCCAGGCGTGACCGGAAGCGTGCCCGATTGAACAACAAGGTGGGCAGCAGCGCGGTATTGGCGCCCGCGCCGCCGGCGTGATCCGCGATCATCCGCAGGACCGACAAGCACTCGTCGGTGTCCCGGGCGGCGCGGAACAGGTGAAAGCGCTCCGCCTCGCAGTCGTCGCGCTGCGCCTCGGCGTCGACCAGGTTGCCCAAAGCGATGCGGCGGTAATTCAATTGGACCAGCTCGCGTTGGAGCTCGGCCCAATCCTGCTCGGTCGGGGCTTGCCCCAGGCGGAGCTCGCGTCGGACATACTCCCGAACGCTCGGCAGACCGTGGTAGCGCTGCCCGTCCGGGCGGCCGTCCGGAAACATCTGCAGCAGGCCCAGGTCGATGCGCAACTGCACCAGTTCGCCCCCGTCCTCCCCGCTGACCAGCCGGGCAGCGACCTCCCCTTTCGGGCAGCTCCAGTCTCCGATTAGCTCGTCCAAATCCAGATTCATCAGCGCTCCAAACCCACGACAGCATCGTCTTCATCGACCAGCCGGCAGCACGGCTGCAATTCGACCGGCGGCCCGATAAGAGCTGATAACGCCCGGCGGCAACGCCCCGCGTTGCACGTGGGGCTACTCTCGCGCTGTCCCTGCGGGACAACTCCGACAGAGGCGGGAAAGCAGAACGTCCCCCCTTATCCGCCACTTAGTGATGTGCAACGACCCCGGTATAAACGCCGGGCTGAAGAAACCGCCAGTCCGCGTCGTGTCGCTTGAGCTCCTCGGGAGGGCCAGAAGCAGCGCTGCCCACGAAGACGAACCTGACCCAGCCGACGCGACCGCCCTCCCATACGAAGAGCACGCCCTCCAGCTCAGGAAGGACACGGACTTCGTCCGGCCGCAATCCAGCAACCGCTGGCGAGAACGATCGGCGCGACACCGGCACACCCAGGAGCACTTCACGTTCCGTAGTCGGCCACCACAAGCGGGCAGGCGCTGTAGCAGCAGTAGTCGTCAACTTGGCCCGCCAGCCTTCTATCGCACGGACATCCACATGTGTTGTCGCCCACCGCCTGAAGCCGTGGGTGAAAGCGGCCATCGCGTCGCGCTGGACCACGAGAATGAGCCACGGCACGAAGACAACCGCTCCGAGAAACACCCGCGAACGTATCGTCCCAGGCCTCCGTTGCCCTCGACCGTTAGCTAACCTCCACAGCAGGCCTATAGTCAGGACCGCCCAAGCTACGAACGTCATGATGTTCAACAGCAGGCCAGAGAAGCTCCCGTTCAGCCGACCCTGAAGCCAAGGGAAGGCATTTGAGAGGCTCAGCGCGAGCACGAGAGCGGCGGCGACGCTTAGGCTAACGGCTAATCTGTCCACGCGGTTCAACCGTACACGTCCAGAGCGATTCGGCCCCGCTTAGGCGGGACATTCTACTTCTTGCCTACTCTGAAGCGAGCCGACTGCGGGCGCGAGTACGTCGTGGCCGGTTCTTATTCGTAGCGCAGCGCCTCGACGGGGTCGAGGCGGCTGGCTTTGAAGGCGGGGTAGAGGCCGCTGAGGACGCCGACGGCCGTGGCCGTGACCAGGGCGACGACGATGACGCCCGTGGAGACCTCGGTCCTGAAGATGCCCTGGAGCACCTTGTCCAGCAGATCGGAGAACATCATGCCCAGCAGCAGGCCGAAGCTCCCGCCCAGCAGGCTGATGATCAGCGATTCGACCAGGAACTGGAGCAGGATGTCGCCGCGCCGCGCGCCCACCGCGATGCGCACGCCGATCTCACGCGTCCGCTCGGTCACCGAGACCAGCATGATGTTCATGATACCGATCCCGCCGACGACCAAGCTGATGCCGGCGATGCTGTAAAAGACGATCCGGAAGATGATGGTGAACTCACTGACCTGGCGCAGGACTTCCTCCTGCGTGTAGGTCTCGAAGTCGTCCTCCTGTCCGACGCGGATGTGGTGCTCTTGCCGCAACACGCGGCCGACCTTCTTCTCCAGCTCGTCCATCTCGACGCCGTCGTTCGCCTGGATGGTCATGCGCGTCAGCCAGCGGCGGTTGAAGAAGCGCTTCAGGCCGGCCTTGATGGGAATGAAGACGGCATCGTCGGCGTTGAGAAACACGATGTTGCCGCGCTTCTCCATCACGCCAATCACCCGATACGGCGTATTGCCGATCTTGACGGCCTGGCCGATCGGCTGAGCGCCGCCGAAGAGCTTTTCGGCCACCTTCGAGCCCAGACAGACGACCGAGGCCAGCTCGTCGTTGGCTTCGTTTCTGTCGAACACGCGGCCGTAGCGCGGCTCGAAGCTGTGGATCTGAAAGTACATGTCTGAGGTGGAGACCACGGTGAAGGTGTGGGACTTTTGCAGGCGTTTGACCAGGCTGGTTCCCAGAGCCTCGGGCGCGATGGCCTGGATGTCTTCCGGGAGCTCGCGCATCAGTTGGTCGATATCTCCCATCACCAGCGTCTGCGACGCACCGACGGGGCGGCCCTCGATGCGGGCGATGGCCGGCGAAACAAGCAGAACGTTCGAACCAAGGGCTTTGAGGTCCTGGATGATCTCCCGGGTGGCACCCTCCACGATCGACATGCACGCCACCACCGACCCGACCCCGATCAACACCCCCAGCGTCGCCAGCAGCGAGCGCAGAAAATGACTTTCCAGGCTGCGCATCGCCGTGATGACCAGACGGAGGAAGAACATGCTAGCCGCGGAGGCCTGGCCACCGCCTCCCGGCGAATTTCAGCCCGACCAGCGCGAACAGGCCCACCGCCGCCTCCAGCCCAAACGTGCCGCACAGCCCAAACAGCGGCGGGGCGAACGTGGTCTGGTCGGGGAAGGCCGGCTGCCCGGTCGGCTGGTCGCGTTCCTTCTGGATCGCGGAGAGCAGCTTGGCGGCCACCTCCTGACCCTGCGTCAGCGTGATCACTTCGGTGAACGTGTCGGTTGGGGTGCCGATCAGGGCGACGACGCCGACCGCATCCGCCAGGTTGGCAGCCTCGACTTCAACCGTGGCCTGCAGCGTGAACTTCTCGCCCACCGTTGCCTGATAGTCGTAGTCGATTGCCAGATCCGGCAGGACCAGCAGGTGGAGCGCCTCAAACTCGTCCGGGAGCGCCGACAGATCGCTCAGGACCGCGGCGGCGGTCGGGAACTGCCCGCTGGAAGCGGTCGTGGCCGTGCCGCCGGGGCCGCCGTTCAATTCCACCGAGCCGCTGAAGACCGTCTCGTCCTCCTGCCCGGTGACTTGCTTCACGACCGTCACACGCAGGCGCACGTAGGCCCCGGTCAGGTCGCGGTCCGGGGTAACGCTGAAGACGACCAGGGCCCCGTCGAGAAACAGCCGCCCCACCAGCGGGACGGAAGTTCCGGCCGGTTGCCCCAGGTCGGCTTCGCTAAACAGCACTGCGCGCACTTCCTGCGAAGTCGCCTCGCCGGTGTAGCGAATGTTCGCCGAGATGCTGTTGAGCGTCAGGTTGATGGCGAATTCCTCGGGGTTGGGCTGGTCCAGCTCGGTTGGGTCGGCGAACTGGGCCGCCGCCATCCCCGCCGCTTCGTCCGGGAACTCGCTGATCAGCCGGGCGACGACTTGCAGCGGCAGCTCGCAGGTGCCTGGATAGCTGTCGCTGGCCTGGTCAACGTCGCCCTGGGCGTCAACCCGGAACTCATGTACCGTCGCAGCGACCGAGCCGCTGAGGGAGGTGATGTCCGCCGGGGCAACGCTCACCGACGACAAGACCAGCAGTGCCACGATCATCCCGCTGAGCCATTTTCGTTCACACATGGGCAAGTACTCCATTGAAGCCGGCTGCGACGCCGCACCTGGACCGCAACTGCATAAGAGAGCCCTGGCCGGTAAGCATAGCGCCTTCCCGCGCTTCCGACAACCCGCGAAGCCGGCCGCAGAGGGCACAGAAGGCACGGAGCAAGAACACGGATGCGGGTGCCCCATCCCTTGTCGGAGGCAAGGGGGGGGAAGGACGTCCCGAGCCGTTCTGTCCCCCACCCTTCGCTGCGCGAAGGATGGGGCACCCGGCCACGTGCGGGCGGGACGCCCGCACTACCCCGGCTATTCGCGGGCGGGACGCCCGCAATACCCCGGCGGGCTCTGTGGCCTCTGTGGCTCAGCGTGCCAGCCGCTCGCGCAGCCAGGGGACGACCTGATCCTTGTGGACGCGGTCCTGGTGGAGGCTATCCCGGTCGCGGATGGTGACCGTACCGTCCTGGAGCGTCTGGCCGTCCACGGTCACGCAGAAGGGCGTGCCGGCCTCGTCTTGGCGGCGGTAACGACGCCCGATGGCACCCTTCAAGTCGAAGAACGCGTTCATGTGCTGCTTGGCGTCGCGGTAGATCTGCTCGGCGATCACCGGCATGTCCTCGCGGTTGACCAGCGGGAAGACGGCCACCTTGATCGGGGCCAGCTTGGGGTGCAGCTTCATCACGACGCGTTTCTGCATGACGCCCTTCTCGTCCGGGGCTTCGTCCTCGGTGTACGCCTCGCACAGGAACGCCAGCGCGCTGCGGTCCACACCCGCCGACGGCTCGATGACGGTGGGCAGGAAACGGTATGGCGGGCCTTGTTTGGCCTTCTTGGCGGCCTGCTTGTCGTCCTTGTACTTGTGGGCGTCCTGCTGCCAGAGGTCGTCGTCGAAGTAGGCCAGGTCCTTACCGCTGTGCTTGGCGTGCTGCTCGAGGTCGTAGCAGCCGCGGTGGGCCACGCCCTCCAGCTCCTGGTGCTCGTCGGAGAAGGGGAAGAGGTACTCGATGTCCGCACACACCTTGGAGTAATGGGCCAGCTCGTCCTCGGTCTGCTCGCGCAGCCGGAGCTTCTCGCTCTTGAGGCCGAGGTTGACGTACCAGTCGTAGCGGACCTTCCGCCAGAACTCGTACCAGGCCATGGCGTCTTCGTCACGGCAGAAGAACTCGATCTCCATCTGCTCGAACTCGCGCGAGCGGAAGGTGTAGTTGCGTGGGTTAATCTCGTTCCGAAACGCCTTGCCGACCTGCGCAATCCCGAACGGAATCTTCACGCGCTGCGTATCGAGCACGTTGGACCAGTTGGCGAAAATGCCCTGGGCGGTCTCGGGCCGGAGGTACGCCTTCGCCGACGCGTCGCGCAGCGCGCCGACGTAGGTCTCAAACATGAGATTGAACTCACGCGGTTCCGTCAGGCTGTTTTCCGCGTGGCAGTTGGGACACGGGCGCGGTGAGTCCGCCGGGGCCTTCAACAGGGGAGCTGCCAGTCCGAGACGATGCGTCCCGGTGCTGTCAGCAACAGCGAAAGCAGCTTTCTCCTCCTGTATCCCCTCCTCGAGTTCAATTACCTCGCATCTCTTGAGATCCGATAGGTTGCGGGCCCGCGCGAACTCCCTGATTGCGACCTCGACGGCATCTACTGCCTCACCGAGAGAGTCCGCCTCTATAGCCAAATCCAGGAGGGTCTCTAGAGTATCTGTGACACGTGCCGTGACATGTTCTTCGGCATACCTGACGTGCTCTATCGCTTTAGCCTGTCCGGAAGGAGCCAGCACATGGGCGAAGAACACCTTATCGGCGCGGAAGCGGGACTTGCACTCCTTGCAGTCGACCATCGGATCGCTGAAGCCGCCGACGTGCCCGCTAGCTTCCCAGACTTTGGGGTTCATGATCAGGGCGCAGTCCACGCCGACCATGGTGATCTCTTTGCCGTCCGGGCCGGGCGGGGCGTTGGTGACCATGTCGTGCCACCAGATGTCCTTGATGTTGCGCTTCAGCTCGACGCCCGGCGGGCCGTAGTCCCAGAACCCGCCGATCCCGCCGTAGATCTCGCTGCCGGGGTAGATGAACCCGCGGCGTTTGCACAAGGCGGTGAGCTTCTCCATCAAGGCGGTGTCAGCAGGCATCAGGGCATCTCCTTCAGAAAATCGGGCCACGTATAGTAGCCGGGCGGAGTACGAATCAGAAGCATCTGTGCGAGCTTATGGCTGCGGCGGGTGCGTGACGAGATGGGCGGGCTGGTCGCTGTCTTGCCCCGCAGGGGCGCAGGCGCATAGCCGCGGGTGGAGCGCAGCGCAACCCGTGGATAGGATGCGTGCCGAGTCATCATTCCGCCCCGCAGGGGCGGGGGAGACATCCATGCCGGGCACCTTCACACGATTGCTG
>CAZNFA010000035.1:0-48744 GCA_964572345.1 uncultured Planctomycetales bacterium | reverse complement strand
CGGCGATTTGCCACGGGTGGAGCGCAGCGCAACCCGTGGACACGGTCCGCCCCCCGACAAGTCTCCGCCCCGAAGGGCCAGCGGCGATTTGCCAACGGTGGAGCGCAGCGCAACCCGTGGACAGGGTCCGCCCCCCAACAAGTCTCCGCCCCGAAGGGCCGGCGGCGATTTGCCACGGGTGGAGCGCAGCGCAACCCGTGGACACGGTCCGCCCCCCCAACAAGTCTCCGTCCCGAAGGGCCGGCGGATGAAGCGCTCAGTCCTGCAGATACGGCTGGTCGTACTCGATCCCGTGTGCGTCCAGCAACGCCTTCAACTCCTCCAGCGATCCCCGCTGCTGGTGGTGGGCCGCTTGATTCTGGACATAGCGCCGCACCGTCTCGAACTGCGACGGGCTCAGAGTGAACGCCGCGTAACCTTCCTGCCACGCGAATCCGCGCATGGCCGGAAACTCCGCGTGCAACCAGCGCGACGAGTTCGCCTTCAGCCGGCGCATGAGCGTTGACAGTGCTTCATCGGTGCGCCACTGGATCAGCAGATGGACGTGATCCGCAACCCCGCCGATCTCATGCGCCCGGCCACGCTCGCCGCGGACGATCCCGCCGAGATAGTCGTATAGGCGCGCCTGCAACTCGGGCGCAATCACATTGGCGCGGTGCTTCGTGCTGAAGACGACGTGATACAGCAATCGAGTGAACGTGCCCGGCATGGATGTCTCCCCCGCCCCTGCGGGGCGGGATGATGACTCGGCACGCATCCTATCCACGGGTTGCGCTGCGCTCCACCCGCGGCCACGCGCCCCCGCCCCTGCGGGGCAAGACAGCGACCACCCCGCCGATCTCCTCACGCACCCGGTCCGTCAAGCGACCCGCCCTAGGTGCGCCTATTTGTCGAATAGCCGCGGTATTTGACTGTAGTCCGAAGATCGAAAGGACTGTCCCATCAGGGAAGCGAGTTTTGGCTCATCACGCCGCACCTGATTCAGAAACTCCTGTATCCGCCTGTCAAGCTGGATGCCGTCTGCGTAGAAAACCAGTGGCGCGACATGGACATCACCCAGATCACTGCCAGATACTCTCTCGGCTTTGATCTGAATCGAAGCGAGCCTTCGCTCCAGAACGTGAGATGGTAACGTGTCCTGTGGAACGTTCCTTATGCTGACTGTGACCGGTGGTCGGAGTCTGGTGGCAAGTATCTCAAGTCGCCTACCCCACACAGCTAATTCCCCTACTTCTCCTATTGTCATTTCAGGAGACACCGAGCCAGCGGGTACGTCATGGAACTCAAGCAAGCGTTGAACTGGATCTCCCCCCATCTCTTCGATGGCCTTCATGTCTTCTAGAAGCTTATCTGCAAAATCGACTGCTGCCTCCCGGGAAGAGTCGAAGCGTCTGTCGCCATGATGCTCTATCTGTTCTTGCATCACTCGCGCAAATCGACGCAAGTAGGCATCCCAGTCTTCTCTCGGCCGCTTGGGCAAGCGCACAACATCGCAAAGCTTCATGTCCATGATTTGGCCTGGATCAGTTCTGGCGACGGAGGCGACATATGTTTCAACCTTATGTTGGCGCTCAGCCTCGCTGCGTATAGCTGACCAGAACTTATCATCTTCCACGAACATTTCGGAGCCCACGCCTGTTTCCCAGAGTTGCGGCCGAACGTTATCCACGATTTCCCGCCAATTTCGTGCCGAACCATGCACCACGGCGTGAAGTTCGCGACGGAGCAGGTCTGGGGGCCCGCCTGGAAACCAACTGCGATCATAGGGACGTAACCATGCGATCAACGGAATGGTGCGTAGAAAAGCTAACCGATCCCGAACGACTTGCTCATTTCCGTGTCGAAGCAATTCGCTGATGTGAGTCAACGTGAACGTGACGAATACACCCAGATCCTGTAGCCGCGCCAGGAAACACCGCGCTTCGTCCCTGCAACTCCTTTCTGGGCCCCAATAGTCACGCGACACTTTCCCCAGTGTTGATGAATCGAGGATCACTATCCTTGGTGTAGCGAGCATCATTTATGTACACTTGGAACGGATAAAGTGGGCACTCGGCGTACAGTATGGCTGCGAGCGCTGATCTACTACTGCATCATGATACGTGGTGCACCAGGGGCTGTAAAGTGGTCGTTTGCGGCCCCCCCGGTCCCTCTGGCCGACGCTACGGCTCGGCCGGTACGGGGCCCGGCCGCTACGGGGCCCGGCCGCTACGGGGAAATGGTGGGTGATGCCCAGGGGAATGGTGGGCAATGCCCAAATAGATGGAGGGCAATGCCCACCCTACGCTCTGCGCGACGCTCGGCGGCGGCTACTTCGAGAGCTTGCGCATGATGTTCCTGAAGCGCGTGGCGCTGATCGGGTGGTCCGCGACGACTTTGCCGTCGTGGATGATGTTGAAGACCCCGTAGGCCGACGGGACATTGCGCGCCTGACTGCCGCTCTTCAGCTCCACGACTTTCGGGCGGATGCGAAGTGCCTGGCAGGCCTGGAGGATACCATCGGTGCTCTTGGCGATGCAGGGACACTGATCGGACTTGATGATCGTGAGCCCCGAGCCGTATTTGCGGAGTGTCCGGTCCCATCCGCTTCTGAACCTCGGCGACGGCCCCTTTCGCAACTGCTTGGCGAGCAGCTCGAACGATGGCGGCGCCGTATCGACGCACTCGAACCCACAGCGCCGGAAGATGTCGGCACTGGCCATCCAAGTGCCGCGGCTGGTGACCACCGCCACGCCGCGCAGCTTGGCTCGTTCGGCGTCCCTCACACAGTCCTCGACCAACAGCGAACCGTAGCCCTGGCCCTTGTACTTCTGCTTGTGAATCATGATGCAGTGGATGACCGCGTAGCCGGGCGCCTCAATCGGTCTCCAGGTGTGCTCGCCGGGGATGTACTCGATCATGCCGGCATCCTCGCCCGCGACCCGCAGCACTTTGAACTTCATACCCTCAGCGAAGCGTCGCTTGAGCCAGTTCGCTTTTCTCCGATACCCCTCGTGTTTGGGGTCCCGGAAGCCGCAGAACTCGTGGTCGCAGATGTTCGTTGCACTGGTGGCGATGATCTCGATCTTGGGCATGGTGTGCGTCTCCCGCGAGGCGACGGGTCGCATGGCCGGGCGTAGGGAAATGGTGGGCAATGCCCACCCTACGCTCTGGGCCTCGGCGGCCGATGCGGCTGGTCTCAGCCGGCGGCGATCGGGGCTACCAGCGGCTCGCACAGTCGTTCCCAGTCCGCGCGGGCGAGCTTGATCGCCTCGGTGTGCGAGCCGGCCTGCATGACCAGGAACTCGTCTTCTTTCAGCCGCTGGTCCATCACGGTCTTCAAGCCGAACAGCGATCCGACCGGCGGCTCGGCCCCGACCTCGCAATCCGGGAACAGCTCGGACATTTCATCCTCGGTAGCCAGGCGCAGCTCCTTCTCGCCGAGTACTTCGGCGGCCCGTTTCAGGTCGAGCTGCTTCGGTGCCGGTAGCACGCACATCGCGAACCCGGCGGGGCCCCTTACGACTACCGGCTTGGCCACCATGTACCCGGAGACCTGCTCCGCCTGCGCCAGGGCCTGGGCCGTGTACGTCGTGCTGTGCTTGTGCTTCTCATAGCCGACGCCCCGCTGCTGCAAGAAGGATTCGAGTTTCATGAGCTGCACTCCTTTCGGCGGTCGCGTCCCGTCGAGCTCCAGCCGCGCACATCATATCCGAGCCGGGAGCAATGGTCGCTGCCCGCGCTCTTTTGGCCACTGTACTCCCACAGAAAAACAAGGTCGGGCGGCGGTGGGCCGACGACCAAGCGCTGGCGCGTGACAGACCGCCTGTCGCCGCTGGTCACGGGTGTCACAGAATCTCGGCAGACACAGAGGTTCTCAACCGCTGGCGCGTCGGGGCAGGATAGCGGGCGATGGGACTCGAACCCACAACATTCAGCTTGGAAGGCTGATACTCCCCTACCGCAACCCCCTGCCAGCACGCCAGATACAGACACGCCGCACGCCGTTTGCACCAGGGTTTGCAGCAGCGACGCGAAAAACGTTCACGGAGACAGGCTCAAGACGCTGGCCGCCACACTGCGGGAACTCTCGCCCGAAGACCGCGACAGGCTCGCCAGAATGCTCACCACGGGGCCGACGACCGGTGCGGACGCCGACGCGACGGCTGACGAGTAGCTGAGAGCGCTACGGTGATATGGCTGGCCGCGCCACGTTGGCCGAGAAGGCCCGGTACAGAGCGCCAATTCGCTCTCTTGGGGCCGTGGTGGCTCCCGGCCTCTCGTCGATCGACCGATTCAGGCTCTTGGGCAGTACGCGATCCGGGTCGGCCCACTGGGGGGGTCGTCTGGCACAACGCCCCACCGACGGCCGACACGCGGGCGATTCGTCGCCGGGCTGCTCATTCCACCATTTCCCCGGACTCGACCGCCTGGAGCACGGCCCGCGTGTTGTTCCGGCAGCGTTGCACGAGCCGCTTGTACGCCGCGAGCGGCTTGCCGTTCAGACCCTCGGCGTCGGCAACCTGCCGAGCGCGCTCGGCGAACGCTTGGGCCAAGCCCTGATTCGTCAGCGGGATTTGCACGCATCGGGACACCAACGGGTGAGCATCGATATGGTCCTCAAAGAGCGCGTCCTCCCCGTCCCGCGTGGTCGTGAAGATCACCACGCAATGACCGGGTAAACGCTCCAGAATGCCGAGTAATTGCCGCACCACGGCCCGGCGGAGCCCGTGGGCCTCATTGATGATCCATGCCCGGCCGTACAGGCCGGTGGGCGACAGGAAGCCGAACGTGTGCATCGTGTCGGCCAGACGGTCGGCGTCGGCTTTCTTAAACTTGCCGGCCCAATCGTACTCCACGATGGAATGCCGCTGCGCGATCATGTTTGCGATGATGCGGGCGAGCGTGGTCTTGCCCATCCCGGTCGCACCGGAGATCCAGAATACTCGGCCCCCGATGCCCCGCTCGGCGATCCGCTCCACGATCTTGACGGCCTTGGGCTGCCCGATCAGCTCAGACAGCGTGCGCGGGCGGTATTGCTCTGAGAGATTCATCGTGTGACCCCTTTAGGGGAGCGCTGCTGCGATGAGCAGCACCCCCGCGGTTGTCAGAAACAGCCAGTCCAGTCCCCCGAGTTCTTCGAGTCTCATGCCGCAACCCCCGTTTCCATGTCGGCTACGCTCAATTCGTCGGCCGCGTCCAGGATCAGCGCTACGGCTTCGCACGTGCGACGGAAACGAGCGGCAGACCGTCGATAAACCGCTCCGATTCCACGCGGTCCGGTAGCGCCTTCCCGTCAGTCTGCTCGTAGCCGAACACGGGAACCGACCGGAAACCGTAAACCGCAACACGCTCGGACTCGTCGCCGGTCTCATCGTCGCGCTCGGTGACCTTCCGCATGAGCGGCGCCAGGATGTAGAACGCGCGCTCGCCCTTCTTCACGTCTCGGCCAACCTGCTCCCATTGGCGGAACCCGCGTGCATCGTCGTAGCCGGCCAACGCTGTGAGTAGCTGATTCGACCACGACCACGCGCGGCAGGGTACGGCATCGCGCCGCCTGATGAAGATGGGCGCGAGCGCTCTCGGCACGTTGCCGGAGCGAAACAGCTCCAGAATGCGGCCGGCGGTCGATTCGGCCTTGCCGTAGAAACGTGTTGACATTGCCCGGACTCCGGGCTAGAGGTGTGGTCGGCGACCGGCAAGTACATGTTGCCGACTCGCCGGGCCGCCACGTGGTAGCTCACGTGGCGGCCGCCGTTGTTTGCTCAGCATTTCGGGCGGGAATACATATGCTTTCACTTTCGCTCTATACCTACAGTTTAACACAAGTCTGCGCAAATGCCACTTATAAATGTGTACAACCGTTCGGTTGTGGACAGAAAGTCTACAGTGCGGCTCTGGGACGGCCTATAGCTTTCCGGGGAGTCTACATCGGTATTCTGCGGCCTTTTGGGAAGTCTACATTCGCGCGCGGCTACCCTGTTCTCTGCACTTGTAGACTTCGCCGGCCACGCGCGCCGCGTCGCATGGTGCCCACACGCCACCCCCACCCCCGGGGGGGGGATTCTGGTACCATACCCGCCCGCCGTGTGCATGTTGTTTTCTCAGCGGGGCTTTGTCCCTCATCCCTCGCGAGGTCTTCAGATGCCTAATCGGGCTGGTGAGGCCATATAGCGGGCGCCGCAGAACGGAGCAACGGATCAAGGAAGGCAAGTACGCGGTCAAGTGGACCCGCTTGTCATGCCACAACTTCAAGGACAACCAAGCGCGACTTCAGCTGTTCGCGCTGGCCTACAATCTGGGGAACTTCCTGCGTCGGCTGGCCCTGGCGAGGTCCGTAAAGCACTGGTCGCTGACGACGCTGCGCGAGAAGCTGATCAAGATCGGAGCGAGGGTGGTTCGGCACGCCGAGTACGTGACGTTTGAGTTGGCCGACGTGGCGGTGCCGCGCGAGTTGTTCGCGAGGATCCTCGATCGCATCCAGCGATTCGGTGCGCCGCCGCCGTTGGTGCAGCGTGGCTGACGCAGCGGCCGAACGAGAGGTTGGCGATTCGTGGGGGCAGGGGCTGATGCTGGGCCGAAACGCCGCAAAACCGTGGTTCCGAAGGCGGGAGCGGCCGAATTGGTGTCTCGGCGTGCCGGGAGGTCGGCCGGATGGGCGCAAGCAGGGGCAACACAGGCCCTTTTGGATTGAATCGGCAGCCCCGTCGGGTACAATCGCGGCTTGAGGTCTGATAAATGGGAAATGTCGGATTATAGGTGATCAGTAGGGCGGCCCAGGCCCCCCAGTGACATCTCTTTATAGGAGGAGAAAATGAGGCATCTTGGATGGATTTGTGTAGCAGTGGGGCTGGCTGTGGGCTTATGGCCTAGGTCGCAGGCTCTCGCCGACGAGCCATTCTTCACCGGCATCGGTGACCTGCCGGGTGGAAGCTTCAGCAGCGACGCCATAAACGTCTCAGGTAACGGATCGCTAGTGGTGGGGCAGAGCGCTTCTGATTTGAGCTACAAGGAACCCTTCCGCTGGCAACGCGGCGTCATGACCGGCCTCGGCCTGCTGGAGGGAGCCGTGTTCGGAACCGCTGAGGATGCTTCGTACGACGGGTCAGTCATCGTGGGGCTCAACCACTTCGGCCCGACGCGTGAGGCCTACCGCTGGACGGCCGAGACCGGAGTAGTTGGCCTGGGTGACCTGTACGGCCAGGTGATCTACAGCGATGCGTACGGCGTCTCGGCCGACGGGTCGGTGGCTGTGGGGCGTGGCACCAATTCGTCCTTCGATCACGAGGCGTTTCGCTGGACGGAGGAAACCGGAATGGTTGGCCTGGGAGATCTGCCCGGCGGATCGTTCGATAGCGGGGCTTTCGCCGTATCTGGCGACGGGGGCGTTGTCGTCGGCTGGAGCCAGTCGGAGCAAGGCCGGGAAGCCTTCCGTTGGGCAGACGGCGTAATGACCGGCCTAGGATTCTTTCCGGGAGGGTCCTACTGGAGCATGGCCACGGACGTCTCGGCCAACGGGTTAGTCGTCGTCGGCAATGGGAAGTCCGCCGCGTCCGGCAGTGACACCGAGGCGTTCCGTTGGACAGAGGAAACGGGGATGGTCGGACTGGGTGACTTACCTGGCGGGGAATTCGAGAGTGAAGCGCGCGCAGTGTCCGCAGACGGGGCGGTGGTCGTGGGCCGTAGCGACATGCGCTATTACACCGACATTTGGGAAGCCTTCATTTGGGATGAAGTCAACGCCATGCGTAGGCTGCATGACGTACTGACCGACCTGGGCCTGGACCTGATGGGTTGGAGGCTTCAGGAGGCCTGGGGTGTCTCCGACGACGGCTTGACTATCGTTGGAGAGGGACGCAATCCGCTTGGCCGATCGGAGGGCTGGATCGCCCAGATCCCTGAGCCAGCCACAATCTCGCTACTCATTCTCGGGCTTCCTGCGCTCTGTAGGCAGTGCCGGAACTGATTCCGGATCGAATCCCAGGTTGGCTCTCGGCGTGAGCCGCCCAGATTGCCCCCACGTCGAGGGACTCCGTTCGAGCGGCCTGGGGCCCAGGGTGGCGCTGTTCCCGCACAGACCGCTCTTCTATTGCGCGCCGTTCTTGCTCTTATCGGCGAACGATGGCTTCAGGGCATGGTCCCCTGCAAGGTGTTGGCAATAAGGGATGGTGATTCCGTCGTTGAAGCGATTCGTGAGCGGGTCTTCCGGGTTCAAACCCTCTTAAACCTCGACATCGAACCCATTCCTGCACCCAGCGCCGCCCTACTGGGCGTCATCGGCTTGACCAGCATCGGGTTATTAAGGCGCCGTTTGGGATAAAGCGCTGGCACAACTCGCACCAACTGCACCCCGCTCGAACATCGCGTTCGGTCGGGGCGTTTTTTTGTCACACGGCTGATAGCGATTGCGCCGGTACGTTGGTTGCGAAGGCCGGGCGCGCGCCGTAAGCTGAAACCGGGACGGCGGCCTAGCTAACCGCCGAACGCTGCCCGGCTCGCCGTATACTGCACCATCCGCACGGCGACGGGGCGGCCACCCTTCGCTCGTAGGGGGCCTTTGGGGATCAACGGTTCGATCACTGCCCACCGGTCGTCCGTGACCAGCGGCTTGCCCGTCGTGGTGTCCTCCTTGACACAAGTTCCACTCGCTCGATGGCCGCATCATCCGCGATCCCCAGCAGGTTTCAAGGAGCTTTGTTAGGCGCTCTAAGGGTGAAAGCTGCGACCGCATAGGGCGTGCAACCAGTGGGCCCAGACTGTTGACTTTCGGGCAGTCTGCGTCCATACTCTGGATGATGAATACGACGATGAAAAGTAGTGACTCTTATCTGACACGTTGACCGCCGGCGTATCCCAGGATCGAGACTGTGGAGGCGCTTGGCGAGGCGGCGGCGGGCTCACGTCGCAGATGCGGACCGCCGCACACCGTACCTGTCCGGGGAACTACAGGGGCAAGGAGAGGGACATGACACTTCCAAGAACCATTCTGAGCGTATTGGGTCTCGTGAGCGCCGCGTTGGTGCTCGCCGGCGATGCGGACATCGCCCGCGGGCAGTGCCAAGCGAACGAATTGGTCAAGCTCACCGCCTCTGACGCCGCGCCGAATGAGTGGTTCGGCCACGCTGTTTCCATCAGCGGCGACGTTGCTGTGATCGGGGCGTTTCGAGACGACGATGTGGCCGTGGACTCCGGCTCGGCCTACGTGTTCGAGCGCAACCAGGGCGGACCTGACAACTGGGGCCAGGTGGCCAAGTTCTCCAACCCCGATCCCGCGACGGATGACCATTTCGGCGAAGCCGTTGCCGTCGGCGGCGACGTGGCCGCGATCGGGGTGCAGCAGGACGATGATGACGGATCGAAGTCGGGCTCGGCTTACGTGTACCGATTCAATGGGACCACCTGGATCGAGGAAGCCAAGCTCACCGCCTCTGACGCCGACACGATCGACTTCTTCGGCCGGAATGTTTCCATCAGCGGCGACGTGGCCCTGTTCGGGGTGCTCGCCAATGACGACGCGGGAGCACAGTCCGGCTCAGCGTACATCTTTCGTGGCCTGTCCGACTGCCAACCCAACGGCACGATCGACATCTGCGACATCGCCGACGGGACGTCGCAGGATGACAACGGCAACGGCATCCCCGACGAGTGTGAGTGCCCCGGTGACATCGACGGCGACGGGGACACCGACCACTCTGATCTGGGCGAGTTGCTTTCGGCCTGGTGCTCGCTTGAGGGCGACCCCAACTGGAACCCGAATGCAGACCTGGATGGCGATGGCCACGTTGGTCACGGTGACCTGGGTATCTTGCTCGCCGACTGGGGCTGCGGCACGTAAGGGCGTCGGCGCCTCCAAGTTGGCTTGCCAACGACGAGAAAGCGGGCCGGCCGGTTTCGGCCGGCCCTTGGTTTTTCGGTCCGCTTGATCGGGCGGGATCAGGCGGGTTCCGTTGGTTCTGCATTGTTTTCCCTGCCCGGGGGTAGGTTTCTGGTCCCGTGCTGGTCGGGGGCTCAAGGGATAGTCGAGCACGCCGAGGCTGCGCTAGCACCGCCTTTGACCAAACACACGTCTCAGTCGTGCTCTTGACCCATTGCCAGCTCGGTACGGTAGGTCCCCATGCGCGCTTCCCCCATCTGCGGCCCACCTGGTCGGAGCCGCCGAAGTGCTACACATTGGCTTTGTCTTGTGTGAACGACGACCTGGGCGATCGTCAGTAGAACCCGCGCTCATGCGAAGGCAGTGTAAACGGTGGCCACGCTCACAAAATACAGGTCGGAGCGCCTCAGCACATCATGCGGATGGTTCGGGTCAGTGATCTCGGTCAGCGTCTTGCGGTCTTCCGGCGAAATGTCCTCGCCGAGGTATTCACGAAGATAGTGCCGCAGATAAACGCACTGCGACTCGGAAAACGGCGGAGAAAGCTCAAACAGGAAGGAATGCGCCGACACGCGGCTGAAACCCGCATCGGTAAGCAGCTGCGTCCAACCGAAGGGGTAGCATCCAGCCTTGACACGGGCCTCAAGGAACGCCGCTCTGAGGCGATATTCGATTCCCGGCCGACCTATGCCGATGTCCAGCGGCAGCAGCCTGCCCCTGTTGCAGTCTTCACACACCGCAATCCGGCCACCCGACTTGAGCACGCGCTTGCATTCGCCGGCAACCGAGACCATCTTCTCCCGGATGGACGGAGCCAGGAATACGTGACGGGCCCAGACGAGATCGAAATGTCCAGGCGGGAAGGGGAGCTTCCGGATGTCACCCTCCTGGCATCGGACGCATGCAGCCTCCGCCCGGCCGTGCATTCTCGTCCTTGCCTGTTGCAGGGCCTCGGAGTCGATATCGAAGGCAGTGACTGACCCACCCGGATGCAGCGCCTCGGCTAAGAGCAGCACATGGTCACCGCGTCCGCAGCCTGCATCCAGTACTCGACACGGTGGCCGGACGTCCAGCCAATCGATCATGTCCCGATTCAGCGGTTCCCAGAACGAAGGTTCGATCTGATCTAAGCTTTCCTTGCTCACCATACATCTCCCATCCGCCCGATTCTCCGACGATCATCCTGCGCAAACCGGGCGCTCGACCTCAAGCACACGTACGCGGTTGATCACGCGCTGTGCACTGGCGTCGACACGAGGCTGACCGCCGCAGCGCCAGGGCGAGCAGGGCTACTTGCGCGCGATATCGACAACCGCCGGACCGTAGGGTTCCGAGCCTTCCACCACACCGCTATGGACGGACCTGAACCCGGCGCGCAGCATGGCTTGGGCAATCTCGCCCTCGTCGAACATCGTATACGCGCCGGTGAGACCGCCGGCCAGCATCCCGTTGATCAGCATGGCGGGCCGGGTGCGCTCATGCGTCAGGCCCTCGGCATAGCTGACGTAGACGCCGCCCGGGTTGAGGGCAGCGTGGATCTTGGGGATGACTGGGTCGAGGTTGTCGCGACTGAGCGTGTAACGGGTCCAGACGAGGTCGTAGCCGTCTCCGATGGGGTCGGTGGAGTAATCGCCGCCCATCGTCGTCAGGCGGTCTTGCCGCTCGTATTCGTGGATGAACTGCTGCGCGACCTCGACGATGGCGGGGCGGTCAAAGAGTACGCCAGTCATGGTAGGATGAGCGGCGACAATTGCGATGCCGATAAGTCCGGCGCCAGCGCCCAAGTCCAGCAACTTCTTCATGCGAGGGAACTCAGGGAGTTGGCTCACCATCGCAGCCGCGTGTTGGGCGACGCCGGCGCGCTGGCAGTTGGCGTAGACCTCGGCCTCTTTTGCCGGGGGGACGGACTGCCGAGGACGACCGGAGGTGGACGGACCGTGTTTCACGAGTGCGGTCATGCTCTCGAGGGCAGGCTGCATCCATTCAGCGTCAGCCAACAACGCGTCGCCGAGATAGGTGGGCTCGCCTTTGACCAGGAAGGTCTCTGCCAGTGGGGTATTCTCGTACCTTCCGTTCTGCTTATGTAGCAGATCGTTCGCGGCGAGTGCGTCCAGGAAGACGCGCGTGTTCTCTGGGTGCGTTTCGAGCTCGCGCGCGAGCGACTCGGCCGACATCGGCGCACTCAAGTGTGAGAACACCTCGAGCTCGATGGCGGTGAGCAGGAGCTTCGCTGAGATGGCCCCATTGAGAATCCGAGTTAGGGGGTCGAAGCTAAGACCGACTTCGGGCAGGTTCCTCATAATCGTGTCCTCCGCGCGCGAATCGCTTATGCGTGCGTTTTGCCTTCCTGTGGTCCGTCACGGAAGTGACCGTGTCGGGTGACCCTGCGTCGAATGCGTCGCCGGCGTGGGTACAGTACTCCACTCGCTAATCTGTCTCCGATCGAGCGTTCGCTCGGCGTTCGTGATGACTCGCGCGGCAATCGCGTGCTCGCGTCTCAGCCGTCTACGCGGGGTCATCACCGAGCTTAGCTAGCTGCTGCAAACCCGCAGTGAGCACTTCAAGGTCCGTATCCTCAGAGAACTCCACGGCCTTTTCGGCGCCGGTATGGCAGCCGCCAGTGCCGCGGATCTGATCGCCGATCTCGCTGTGTCCGGTCGCGGCCAAAACTGTGAGCCGGGCCCCCCCAGTGGGCCGGTGGACGGACCGCTCATTGTCAGCAACGACCGTAGCTGCACCCCAACCCCGCACGGCTCCCAGCGCGGGCCTTCGGCGGCATCCAACGCGACCTCCAGGTCATCGAGAATCCGGCGGGCTACTGCTGCGATGTCGGATTTGGCTGACAGGGCTTTGCCTCCATCTGTAGCCGAGGTGGTGATCTTCTTCGTGCCCTTCGGCCCACGCAGCGCACACCGTCGCCGGCCGGGCCATCACTTGAAAAACGCTTCCATTCTGTCGAACGCCTTGTTTATCTCTTCTTCCGAGACACAGAACGACAACCTCAGGTGCCCCTCGCCGGTCGGCCCGAAAGCCACCCCGGGAGTTGTCGACACCCGCGCCTCCTTGAGCAGCTTTTTGCAAAAAGTGGCCGAGTCCTTGCCTTCGTCCAACAGAATTCTCGGGAACATGAGATAGGAACCGTGCGGTTTCTGGTACTCGAAGACGGAATTTATATGGTCGAGTCGCTGGCACATCAGGTCGCGCGTGGCGTGGTAGTGATCCCGGAATCGTGTGACGCAATCCTGAGGGCCCTGTAGGGCAGCCAGCGCCGCATATTGGGAGACTACTGGGGCACAGATCGCAAACGGGATGTGTGCCTTGGCGATCTGCGGAATGAGTTCCTCATCGGCGTGCAGGTAGCCGATCCGCCATCCGGTCATGGCATAGGTCTTGGTGAAGGTGTAGCAGCTTACAACCTGCTTTCGCATCTCCGGAATCGAGGCTATGCTGAAGTGTTGGTGGCCATCGTATGTGAAATACTCGTAAGCTTCGTCCGTAATAACGGTCAGGTCATTGTCCAATGCAACCTTGGCCAATTCACGAAGCTGCTGTTCGCTGAAGACGGTGCCGGTGGGATTGCTGGGCGAACAGTACATGATCGCCTTCGTGCGGCGTGTGACGGCGTTCCTGATGCCCTCAATGTCTAAGACAAACCCCTCTTCTTCTATCGTCGGTACAAGTACGGGTCTCCCGGAAGCGATGACGACCTGGCGAATATGCGTTGAATAAGTCGGAGTCGGCAGGATAACCTCGTCTCCCGGATCTACCACGGCCATGACCGCGGCCGCCAGGCCTTCAATGGCTCCGACAGTGACTAGTATTTGGGATACGTTCGCATCCAAGTTGTTGTCTCTCTTGAGCTTCGCGACGATCTCTTGGCGTAACGCCAGTAGACCGGAGTTCTCAGAATATCCGCCGACCAGGCCGTCCTTGATCGCAGCAACCGCCGCTTCCTTGATATGACGTGGGGTGTCAGCCGTCGGTTTTGCCCAGGACAAGAATGCGACATCTTCCACTGCCTTTGACAAGCGCGTCATCTCATGAATGGCTGACTTGCTTATAGTCCTGACCCGGTTGGATATCCGCCGATTGGCCTGCATTCTATTCTCTCCTTTCCAGGAAACTCCGTCGTACGCAGTTTGTGTCGGGCGGCTATGCCTCAGGCAGGCGGCCGCCGGTCACGTTTACCCTCACATTCACTTTGGCCATGCTGGATTTGAAGTCGCGCGTGCCGCCGCCCCGGGCAACCACGCGCAACAATCCCGCCGCGTCGGCGACCACCATGCCCGATAGAAGCGAAGCTCGTTGGGGCGACTCTGCAAAGACCTCCGGCACGAGTGGTGTGGAGGGACCGAGCAAAACGACTTCGCGGCAATTCGCGGCCGCGCCGAGGAGCGCGTCAATTGTGCCGTTCATCAAGGTTGTGGCCGTGATCAGCGCGACCGAGCACTCGGGCAACAGCTCGCCCGCTCGATTCTCAGGAAGGAGGTCCGGCGTCAAGTGACCACGCCGCTCGAAGATGGACAGGCGCTTAACGCACTGGCGGACCGGCTCGACCAGAGGGCTGAAGCAGCCCACCATCCCGACGTGATCATCGGGTCTTAGCTCGAGCACATCGAGCAGATCGCCGACGACGACCGCTGCATCCCGCGGCCCGCCCCAATTGTCAGGCCGGTTGGCCAAGGCATTGGCCGTGGCCAGGCCAAGAGCGGATTGGGCGGTCGAACCCAAGGTCGCCAGCACATCTGCGGCCGCCGTCCCCCGTCGTGGCAGCCAATCTGAAGCCTGCCGGGAGGGCTCACCGCAGACGTCGGGGCAGAGATTGGCTACGCCTGTGCCACCATCGTCGAGTATGACAGCGCAAAACCGCGCGCCCGCGACGACTTGACGGATTGTTCGCTCCTGCGCGCCGGGCATGAGATGGCTGCGGAGCATTTCAACCACTAAGCCCGCGCTATCGCGGACAGAAGCACCGTGGTTGGGCTTGGCGTTCACAGTCGATGCTCCACCGCGAGAAGACCCAAGGACGGCAGTTGTTACGGCGAGTCCAGCCTATCCGGAGAGCCCACTGAGGGCAACATTCGGCCACCGGCTGCGACGTTTCCACGGCGATGCGGGCGGTGTAGCGGCTTCCTGTCGAGAACTCGGCCGTTTACCATGGTGGCGCTTGTTCAAGCGGAGCGTGTGGAACTGCCGTGAGCAATCCATCCGAAAACCGTGCGACGGATACGATCCTCGCCTCGATCGCCGATGGCGTTTTCACCGTCGATGAGGATTGGCGGATTACGTCGTTCAACCGGGCGGCCGAGGAGATTACTGGAGTGCCGCGCGCGGAGGCGATCGGGCGGAGGTGCTGCGACGTGTTCCGGGCAAGCATCTGCGAGAATGACTGCGCCTTGAAGGAGACGCTCCGAACCGGTCGGCCGATCGTGAACAAGGCCATCTATATCCTCGATGTCGATGGCCAGCGTATTCCCATCAGCATCTCAGCAGCAGCCCTGAAGGATGCCGACGGCAACACGATCGGAGGCGTGGAAACCTTTCGGGATCTCAGCCTGGTGGAGGAGTTGCGCAAGGAGCTGGAGGAGAAATACACGTTCGCGGACATTGTCGGCCGCAGCCTCGCCATGCAGAAGGTATTCGAGTTGCTCCCACAGATCGCCGACAGCAACAGCACCGTGCTCATCGAGGGTGCCAGCGGTACCGGCAAGGAGCTGGTCGCCCGGGCGTTGCACAGCCTCTCGCCACGCGGGGAGAAGCGTTTCGTCGCGATCAACTGTGGTGCCCTTCCGGACACGCTGTTGGAGTCCGAGCTGTTCGGCTACAAAGCGGGCGCGTTCACCGATGCCCGACATGACAAGCCAGGACGGTTGGCAATCGCGGACGGCGGAACCATCCTGCTCGACGAGATCGGCGATATCTCATCCGCCATGCAGTCCCGGTTACTGCGGGTTCTCCAGGAAAAGACGTTCGAACCACTCGGGTCCATCGAGCCGGTCAAGGTCGATGTGCGCGTGGTCGCCGCCACGAACAAGGACCTCAACCGCTTGGTCAAGAGGGGCGTTTTCAGGCAAGATCTGTTTTATCGCATCAACGTGGTTCGGCTGAGACTGCCGGCGTTGCGCGATCGTCGGGAGGACATTCCGTTGTTGGTGGAGCGCTTCATCAACAAGTTCAATCGCCTCCAGAACAAGGATGTGGCCGGGGTCTCGGATGAGACAATGGCGATCCTCATGGAACACGACTATCCGGGCAACGTCCGCGAGTTGGAGAACGTCATTGAGCATGCGTTCGTGCTTTGCCGAGGCGGCTTGATTGAACCGCATCACTTGCCGACATCCCTCCGCGGCGACGCGGGTATCCGACCCCTGGGGGCAAAAGGCGCTCTCACACTGAAAGCGCTTGAGGCGACGCATATTGCAGACGCCGTCCGTCGGCACGGCGGCAACCGCACGGCCGCGGCGCGGGAGCTTGGGATCGATCCCAGCACGTTGTTTCGCAAGATCAAGTCTCTGGGGATCGAGTTGCCCAGCCCTGATCGCGAAAAGGCGAAGGAAATCTAAGTGTTGCAGATTGCAACTCTCGTCGCTGGCAGGTATTGCATCATGCAATAGCTAGCCTTCTGGTTCAAAGTTCGCGCAATTGCGGCAAGTCTCTTATTAGAAAGAGATTAGAGCTGTTTCGCAAACTGGCCACGGCCGCTGGCACGCGTCCTGCCATCCTTCTCCACAATGAAGGTCGGCATTCCAACGTGGGACGGCCGGGTCTCTCCGGTCTTCGACGTCGCCAAGCGTTTGCTGGTGGTGGAGGTCGAACGCAACGCCGAACTCGGGCGGAGCGAAACGAATCTCGAAGAGACACAAGTTGCGTTCAGGGCAAGGCGCCTAACGGGGCTCGGCGTGCATGTGCTCATCTGCGGTGCGGTTTCCTGGCCGCTTGAGGCGATGCTGATCTCCGCAGGCGTGCGCGTGATTGCGCAGACGTGTGGGCCGGTGGAAGACGTTCTGCGGGCCTTCCTCGCGGGGCAATTGGCAAGGGAAGCATTCCTGATGCCGGGGTGTTGCGGTCGACGCCGACGGTTTCGAGAAGGCCGGCGTCACGGCGGCCGGCGCGGGGCCAACTGATGAAGACGTTCTTCGATTGCATTCCATGCTTTGTCCGCCAGGCCCTGGACTCCGTCCGTCTTGTGACAGACGACGAGCAGGTCCACGAACGGCTGCTCCGCGAAGTCCTGCGGGCTGCCAGCGAGATGGAGCTGCGTCAATCACCGCCAGCGATGGGTCAACGCATCCATCGTCTGATTCGCCGCCTGACGGGCCAGAGCGACCCGTATCGCCAGATCAAGCATCGTCACAACCGGCTGGCAATGGAGCTCTATCCGAAGCTGCGCGCCCGCGTTCGTACTTCGGCCAACCCGCTGGAGACCGCCCTGCGCCTGGCGATGGCCGGCAACATCATCGACATGGGCGTGAACGCGCGTCTGGATGAATCCCGCGTGTTTGAGGCGGTCGAACAAGCGTCGTCGGCCCCGCTAGACGGCGACGTACGCGCGTTTGCCGAGGCCCTGTCGCGCGCCCGGCAGATTCTTTACCTGGCTGACAACGCCGGGGAGATCGTGTTCGACAGGCTGCTGCTCGAACGAATGCCGGTCGAGAAGGTAACCGTTGCCGTCAGGGGCTCCGCCGTGATCAACGATGCGACGATCGCCGACACGCAGGCAGCAGGGATTCCCGGGATAGTCGAAGTCATTGACAACGGTTCAGATGCGCCAGGCACGATTCTCGACGACTGCAGCGCCGCGTTCCGACGGCGCTTTGACCAGGCCGACCTTATTATCGCCAAAGGGCAGGGAAACTACGAAACACTCAGTGAGGTCCCGAAGGACATCTTCTTCGTACTCCAGGCGAAATGCCCCGTGATTGCCAGAGACCTGGGATGTGACGTCGGCAGTCTGATCCTGCGGAGATCGACAGACCCGGTGATTGGAGGCTCGAACAGGAACGAAACCGTCAAGACGAATGCCGAGGCGTTGTGAATAAGGAGCAGCATCATGCCACGTGGAGATAGAATGGGCCCTGGCGGGGTAGGTCCAATGAGCGGCCGCGCGGCCGGCTACTGCGCAGGTTACTCGGTTCCGGGCTTCATGAACCCCATTCCCCGCCGAGGCTTCTGGCTACGATCCTCGTATTGGGGCCTCGCAACGGTTTATGGTCCGCCACCCTATCGGCAGGGCTTTGCGCCCTACGGATACGGGGTGCCTTACGTCCCGGTTTGGGGCGGACGGTTCGGCAAGTGGCGCGGCCGACGGTTTGGACGCGGCTGGGGCCGCGGTTTTCGTCGTGGTCGTGGCTGGGGGCGTTGGTAAGCCCCCCGGCAATTCGGAAGTCACTCGTGTGCGTCGTATGGCGCGTGAAGGAGAATAATGATGCCAAATCGTGACGGCACCGGGCCGCAAGGACAGGGTTCCGGGACCGGCAGGGGTCTAGGGCCTTGCAGCGGCGAAGACAAAGGCGGCGGTGGCGGCGGACAAGGCCGACGGCCCAGACGGGGTCGCGGCGGCGACAAGGGCCGCGGCCGTGGCCAGAGGCAAGGCGGCGATGCAGGACGTGGAAGAGGCAGCTAAGTTGACGAATTCCAGGGCATTCTAAAAAAGGAGCAACAGCATGCCAGCTGGAGATGGAACGGGCCCTGCCGGACTGGGCCCAATGACGGGACGAGCGGCAGGTTACTGCGCCGGGTTCTCAATGCCCGGCTACGCAAGCCCGCTGCCGGGGCGAGGCTGGGGCATGGGCCGCGGATGGGGTCGCGGGCGCGGCTGGGGCCGCGGGCGCGGCTGGGGCCGCGGCTGGGGCTACGGATACTATCCGATGGGCTTTCCCGGCGCGCCACCAGTTTCCGATGTCGCGCCGTACTATCCGCCAGTCTCGGCCGAGCAGGAAGTGCAGACACTGAAAGCTCAGGCGGAGCATTTTGAAGGCACGCTCGCTGAGATTAGGAAACGAATCGCAGAACTCGAGGCAGCCCAGGAACAACAGGGTTGACCATGCCGCGAGGTGACGGAACGGGACCGCCGGGTGCTGGTGGTCGCGGGCGTGGGCGTGGCGGTGGCCGCGGAATGGGACGCGGGCGTGGCCGGCAGCAAGGCCGACGCATGCGCCGAGCCGGCAGGAGCGATCGAACAGCGGAACCCTCGATCCTTTCGAGCGCTGCCTCGACCAAACCGCAAATGCTCAGCCCCTTGAAGGAGCAGACTCTTGCCATGGAGCACCTCGACACAGTCAGGTCGCGCCAGGCCGCACGGCGCACCGGTCACCCACCCCCGGTCGCGAGTGTCGACGAAGCAGCGTGTACCCTGTGTGGGGCTTGCCTGGCGCTCTGTCCCACCGAGGCGATAACCCTCGGCGAGACCGCGGTCAAGGTGAACGCGGAGGCCTGCTGCGGTTGCGGCGCTTGTGTGGAAGTGTGCCCGACCGGGGCCATCAGATTGAGCTGAAGCGTCCGGTTGCAGCCAGAAAGTTTGCCAGAAGAGCGGCAAATGGCGAAACGTTCGTGTACCATGCCTGATAGGGAGCAACTATGAGGGCAGAGAGACATGGGACTTCTGGATAGGCTATTCGGCCGCCGGCCGCCGGAAGAGGCCGCAAACCTCGGCCGCAATGCTCCATGCTGGTGCGGCAGTGGCAAGAAGTACAAGCGGTGTCACTACCAAGCTGACCAGAAGTACTTCTCCCGCTCTCTGAAGACCGCCTGCAACGCCCCTTCATGAAGCCTTCCAAAGAGGTGAGTTTCACCTCTTGGAAAGGAACGGTGGCGATGGATGCGAACATACCTTGAGTGCGTGCTTGCCGCGGTGATGCGAGTTGCGCGAAAGGAAGAACCTTCATGAGAATAGCAATCACGGTTACTGAGCCCACATTGGATGCCGCCGTTGATCCTCGCTTCGGCCGCTGCCCGTATTTCCTGATAGTTGATCCGGATGATCTGACCTTTGAAGCCATTCAAAATGAGAGCGTAGCTCTCGGCGGAGGAGCCGGCATCCAGTCAGCTCAACTGATGGCTGAGAAGGGCGTGACGTCTGTTCTGACCGGGAATTGCGGCCCCAATGCGCATCAGACTCTGGCCGCGGTCGGTATCGAGGTGATCGTCGGATGCAGCGGCGTCGTGAGAGACGTGATCCAGCAGTTTAAGGCAGGGCAACTCAGTGCTGCCAATCAGCCGAACGTTGCCAGTCACTCCGGCATGGCCGGCGGGCCTGGCCCTGCCCAGGGCCAGTCCGCACCACTCCAGCAACCGCCGATGCCCGGTGGTGGCGGGGGCATGGGCCGCGGGATGGGAAGGGGTGGTGGCACGGGCGGGGGCCGCGGCATGGGACGGGGCATGGGACGCGGCGGCGGCATGGGCCGTGGAATGGGCAAGGGCGGTGGATTCCCAGCAGCCGATCCGGCTCCCACGTTGCCACCGGGTCAAAACCTCGGCAAAGAGGATGAGTTGGCCATGCTCAAGCAGCAAGCGGAGGCCATGCTCGAGCAAATGCGGCAGATACAAGAACGGATTCAGCAGTTGGAACAGAGAGGATAACTGCATGGCAGCGACGGTAGAGGTTGCAAGTCATACAGGGTCCCCGTTGCTCTTCTCGAAAAGCGGAGCGAGGCGGGCATCCCGTGGAAGGGGCTAATGCCAGAGTGGCTCCGGGACGGAGCGCGTTTGGGCGGCTGCGGTGGCGAAGCCCGATTTCGCGGTTTCTCAAATGGTGGGCGAGCTTTTTTGTGTTGCTCGGACCGTTTTCTGTGTGCCCGTTCTGTGGGCAACCAGGCTGTGGTGGTGGACTGGTCGGTGCCGGCGTACTGGGAGCAATCGGCGCGGCCTTGACTTTCGTGCCACGGTGGATCGCGCGGCTCTTCAAGGGGCGCACCGCTAGACAAGAACCAAGATGACGAAGATCGCGGTAGCAAGTGGCAAGGGTGGTACGGGCAAGACCACGGTGGCCACGAATTTGGCGTACGTGGCCTCGCGCAATGGCCGAAGTGTCGTGTACCTCGACTGCGACGTGGAAGAGCCCAACGGGCACCTTTTCTTGAAGCCGGAGATCTCCCAGCGCACGCCGGTGGGGAACCTGATTCCCGAGGTGGACGAGGAGAAGTGTACTCATTGCGGCGAGTGTGGCGAGATCTGCCAGTACAGCGCCATCGTGTGTCTGGGGCAGAAGGTCCTTGTCTACCCGGAGCTGTGCCACGCCTGCGGTGGTTGCTCGCTGGTTTGTCCGACCGATGCGATCACGGAAGTGCCTCGCGAAATCGGGGTATTGGAGGCCGGTCACGCCGGTCCCATCCACTTTGTCCACGGGCTGCTGAACGTCGGGGAGGCAATGAGCCCGCCGGTAATCAAGGCCGTCAAGGCGGCCGCCCCCGAGGCGGACGTCGTGCTGGTGGATGCTCCGCCGGGAACTTCGTGTCCGGTCATCGAGAGCGTCCGGGGTTGTGACTACGTGCTGCTTGTGACCGAACCGACGCCGTTCGGCCTGAATGACCTAAAGCTGGCCGTCGAAATGGTCCGCGTCCTGCACCTTCGCTTTGGGGTAGTCATCAACCGGGCCGACCTGGGCGACGAAGAGGTCTTCCACTACTGCCACCAGGACGGGATCAAGATCCTGACGGCGATCCGGGATGACCGCAGGATTGCCGAGGCGTATTCACGGGGCGAAATGGTCTGCGAAGCTTTGCCAGAGTACCAATCACTGTTTGAAGGGCTCCTGAAAGGAATCACCGAAGAGGGCGGGCAAGTGTGGGATAGCAATTGGCAGACCGAGATGTGCTGAGCGGACAAAAGAAGGAGAACATAGATGCCTATCTTCGAGTACCAGTGTAAGCAGTGCGAGCATGTAACATCCTTTCTGGAAAAGGCTGGGAGCCGAAAGAGCCACGTATGCGAGAAATGCGGTTCCAAGGCGACGGAAAAGCTGTTGTCGACCTTTGCTGCAATAACGAAGGCGACCTCTGACTTGGGTGACTCGAGCTGCCCAACGGGAACATGTCCGGTGGAATAGGGCAAGAATACGGATTTCGAGTGTGGGATGGTCCGGGACATTCTGAACCACGAGTTCTATGAGCGGATCAAGCCGCGCCTGCATCAGCGGATCGGGCGCGAGTTGCGCCTGGCTGGTCGCGTCCTCGATCTCGGCTGTGGCGCATGCGAGTTGGTGCGCTACCTGGCACAAGTGTATGGCCAGCATGTCACCGGGGTTGACATCTCCTCGGCAGACTTTCCAAAACGGCCGCGCTCTTCCAGGAACGCGCGGATTCGCTGCGTTCGAAAGGACGCAACCCACCTCGATTTCGCAGCGGACGAGTCCGTGGACGCGGTCGTAGTGCTATGGGCGCTGCACGAAATGAAACACGCCAGGAGAATCCTGGGGGAAACCAAGCGTGTCTTGCGCCCCGGCGGAGGGCTCCTGATTGTGGAATTCCCACGGGATTCGCTGGCGCAACGCCTGTGGGGTGAGGATTACTACAGCCCGGAGGAGCTGGCGGCGATGCTCGACAATGCTGGGTATCAGGAAACCACGGTGCGATTAATTGAGCGACGACAGGTCATTTGGGCCAGAGGCTTCCGCCCGGAACGGCTCCAAAAACCGGGAACCGCTTCATGAAGGAATTAGCCATAATCAGCGGCAAGCGCGGGACAGGCGGCTGCCTCGGCCGGGTGCCCGAAGGTGATGTTAGCACCGGAGGCAACTGCTCGTTGACTTCAACGAAGCCTATAACGCCTGCTGCGCGTACAACGACAACTAGGCCTGTCGCTTCGTTCTCTCCGGAGAACCCTCTTCGGGCCCCGATTGGGGCAGGACAGAAGAGGTACCCTCCTGAAGGAGGACAGGAAGAGAAACAGAGATGGGTACATTCATCTATGACTCTCCGGTATTTCAGCGTGAGCTCCAAAATCAGGCTCATCCTGCCGGAGAGATTCGATTTCTGAAGTCCATTGCGAAGCCGGGAATGCGGGTTATCGACACAGGCGCGAACCGAGGCGTAACGACCGTGGCCATAGCTAGGCAGGTGGGCAGTGGCGGGCACGTTTACGCGTTTGAGCCCGTTCCGGAGACTCAGGCAGCATTCGAGCAGTTATACGCCCGGATTGAGGAGTCGTTGCTGGCCGGATCGAACATTGCGAGAGGAGGTGGGGATCGTGCCCACCTATGAATACAAATGCGGGAAATGCGGGTATCGGTTTGAGCGGTTTCAGAACATGTCTGACCAGCCGCTCAAGCGTTGTCCTCGCTGCTCGGGCCGGGTCCACAGGTTGATCGGGGCCGGCAGCGCTGTTCTGCTCAAGGGCAGTGGGGCCCACGAAACGGACTACAGGAGGCACAGCGGCTCGTCCGGCCCGCGGTGCGATCGCGCACGACCGTGTTGTGGGCGTGAGCAGCCCTGCGACACTCCCCCGTGTGAGGAGTAAATGATCTTCAATGAGCGCTGCCAACATGTCTTTGGCCCCGTGCCGTCCCGTCGGTTGGGTCGGTCCTTGGGAATCGACCTCGTGCCGTTCAAGACATGCTCCTACAACTGCATCTATTGCCAGCTCGGCCGAACGACAAACAGGACCATTGAACGAAAGGAATATGTTCCGTTGGACGACGTCCTGGAGGAACTCGAATACAGGTTGGCCACCGGAGCGGAACCCGACTACGTCACGTTGTCCGGATCGGGCGAACCCACTTTGTATTCCCGTTTGGCGCCACTGATCGCGGGAATCAAGGAACGAACAGACCGGCCCGTCGCCGTGCTGACGAACGGGTCGCTTCTGTGGGACCGTGACGTGCAGGAATCGCTCCTGGAGGCGGATCTCGTCATCCCATCGCTGGACGCCGGCGACGAGGCTACGTTCCAGTGGGTAAACCGGCCGCACCCGGCACTCTCCTTCGAGCGCGTGGTCGGAGGAATCGAGGAGTTTTGCCGGCGATTCCGCAAGCCTGTCTGGCTTGAGGTGTTTCTCCTGAAGGGTCTGAACGCAACCGGCGTGCAGCTCGAGAGGATTGCCCGCTTGGTTCACCGGATCATGCCCGACCGTGCGCAGTTGAACTCCGTCACACGCCCGCCCAGTGAGGACTTCGCCCGGCCGGCACCGCGTGACGAACTCGAACAGGCCGCTCGGCTCTTGGGGGACCGCGCCGAAATCATTACCGAAGGCGACACCACGCAACACAACGAGTACTGCCAGGCGCGCCGGGCGGACATTCTCGGTCTCCTGAGGCGGCGCCCGTGCACGTCGGACGATGTGGCCACCGGGCTCAGACTGCATCCCAACGAGGTTGCGAAGCACCTGGACGAGCTGGTCAGGGAGCACGTGGTTGTTTGCGAACGCGATGGCGAACGAGTGTTTTACCGGGCCGCAGGACTCCTGAAAGAGGACAGAAAGAGAAGCAGAGATGGATAGATTCATCTATGACTCTCCGGTATTTCAGCGTGAGCTCCAGAATCAGGCTCATCCTGCCGGAGAGATTCGATTTCTGAAGTCCATTGCGAAGCCAGGAATGCGGGTTATCGACATAGGGGCGAACAAAGGCCTAACGACAGTGGCTGTAGCCCGCGAGGTAGGCAGCCGCGGGCATGTTTACGCGTTTGAGCCCGTGCCGGAATACTGTGCCGCTTTGAAGGCAAACCTTGCGCGAAATGCGGCCGACAATGTAAGCGTCCACCAGTTGGCGTTGAGTAACCGCACAGGCCAAATCCGCTTCTATAAACACGGAGAGGGAAGCGGCATAACGCCGACTGACGATGCAGAGCTTCTCTGGGTCGAAGCCACGACGGTGGGCGATTTCCTTAACGAACAGGAGACCAGCAGGATCGACATTCTCAATCTGGACTGCGAAGGCAGCGAGCTGCTCGTACTTGAGGGGGCTGAAGCGGTGCTGCAGGTGCAGTCTCCTCAGGTTTTCTGTGAAATCCACCATGAGTATCTCAAGGAGCTAGGGCAGTCTGTGACGGACGTCGCGAGCTTCTTGAGTCAGCTTGACTACGTCGTTCAGGCGCTTGATGTGGAAAGGCCGGAGAAGGAAGTAAGCTTGGAAGAGTGTTCACACATATGGGGCCGGTCGGGTCCAGAATCTGGGCAAAGATGATCACCGCTGAGCGTATTGAGTTAAGCTACCCACTGGCAAGACTGGGGCTTGCGGGTATTACCGTGAAAGGATACCTCAGGAGGTCGCTGCGAGCCGCGGGATCAAGAACGTAACGAAGGGTCAAAGCAATAGATGGCGCAAAAGGCGAAAGAACTGGTCATAATCAGCGGCAAGGGTGGGACCGGCAAGACGTCGATCGTGGCCGCGTTCGCCACACTGGCCGAAAACGCTGTTTTGGCGGATTGCGACGTTGACGCGGCCGATCTCCATCTCGTTCTCGACCCGAGGATTGTCAGACGCGAGACGTTTTCCGGCGGCTGCCGGGCCCGGATCATGCCCGAACGCTGCACGGCCTGTGGGAAATGCGCGGAGGTGTGCCGTTTTGACGCGGTTTCTTCCTGCGAAGCTGCTGAAGGAGAAGGCGAAAAGGTGTATCGAATCGATCCGATCGCCTGCGAGGGTTGCGGCGTCTGTGCCTGGTTCTGTCCCGAAGAGGCCATCGAGTTTGCTCCCGCGGTCAACGGGGAGTGGTTCGTATCCGAGACGCGCGCCGGACCAATGGTGCATGCCAAGCTGGGCGTCGCGGAAGAGAATTCCGGCAAGCTGGTCAGCCTGGTTCGCGAGCGAGCGAGGGAAACGGCCAAGAACCGGAAGCGTGATCTGGTGCTCATCGACGGCTCCCCGGGCATCGGCTGTCCCGTTATCGCGTCGATTACAGGGGCTGATTTGGCCTTGGTGGTCACGGAGCCGACGTTGAGCGGCCTGCATGATCTGGAGCGTGTATCAGATTTGACCGGGCATTTCCGCGTCGAAACGCTGATTTGCATCAACAAGTGGGACATAAACGAGGATCTCACCTTGGAAATTGAAGCTCTGGCGCGTCGACGTGGTCTTAAGCTGGCGGGGAGAGTTCGTTACGATCGGGCCGTCACGGAGGCTCAGATCAGAAGGCAGTCCATCGCCGAGTATGCGGTGGATGGGGTCACGGCCGATGTTCGGCGGCTCTGGGCAAACGTCGTGGAGATACTCAGGAGTCCAAATGTCACAGCAACAAGCACAAGCAATTGACGAGGCCCAGCGGCAACGTGACGAGCAGATGCTTCAAGCCCGGATGAAGACCATCCGACGGAAGCTGCTTGTCTTGTCAGGCAAAGGCGGCGTCGGCAAGAGTACCGTGGCTGCCAACCTGGCGGTATCCCTGGCACTAGCCGGCAAGGCCGTGGGACTCTTGGACGTTGATGTCCACGGACCGAGCATTCCGAAACTACTGGGGCTGGAGGGTAAGCAGATCGGCGTTTCCGGAGGGGACATGTCGCCGGTCCACATGAGCGACAACCTGGCGGTCATGTCGATCGGGTTCCTGCTGCCCAGTAGTAGCGAGCCCGTGATCTGGCGCGGCCCGCGCAAGTTCCACCTCATACGCCAATTCTTGACAAACGTCGCCTGGGGCAACCTGGATTGCCTGGTCGTCGATTCGCCTCCCGGAACCGGGGACGAGCCAATGTCGGTGGCTCAGCTCGTCGGTTCGCCGGCGGAGGCCGTGATCGTGACTACGCCGCAAGACCTGGCTGTCGCGGACGTGCGCCGTTGCGTGTCCTTCTGCAACAGTTTGTCGCTGCCGGTTGCGGGAATCGTGGAGAATATGAGCGGTTTTGTTTGCCCGAACTGCGGGCAGCAAATCAACCTGTTCAAGAAAGGCGGCGGCAAGGCCCTGGCTGATGAAATGAGCGTGCCGTTCCTGGGTTCGATCCCGATCGATCCGGACATCGTTACCTCGGGCGACGCGGGAATCCCGTTCGTTGACGATCGTACGAAGAGTCTCGGCGCCAAGGCGTTCGCCGACATCGTGGGCCTGCTCCTGGGACAGCAGACAGCAGCGCACGCCAGTGTCGCAACAGAGAATCAAGGCAAGGAGAATCATCGCATGAAGATTGCCATTCCCGTACAAGCAGGACGGGTGAGCATGCACTTTGGACATTGCGAGGAATTCGCACTGTACGAGGTCAACGAGGATGACAAGGCCATCCTCGGTAAGACGGTGCACAAGCCACCATCGCACGAACCCGGAGCCCTGCCGCGCTGGTTGCACGAGCTTGGCGCCAACGTGATCATTACCGGCGGTATGGGCCAGCGGGCACAGCAACTGTTCGCGCAAAACGGCATCAGCGTCGTTTTGGGCTCCCCCGCTGATGCGCCTGAGCAGGTCGCGGCCGCTTACCTGAACGGAACGTTGCAGCCCGGGGAAAACATCTGTGATCACTGAGCCGGCACACGATACGCTACGCGGGATACGAGCCCGGACCCATCCCAACTGCGTCGTTTGCGGTGCGGCAAACGGGCGCGGCCTGCGGCTCGAGTTCCACAGGTCCGGGGACGGCAGTGTGCAAGCGACGTTTGACTGCGAGAACGCGTACGAAGGTTACGCCAACGTTTTGCACGGCGGCGTGGTCTCCGCGCTCTTCGATGGGGCGATGATGAACTGCCTCTTTGCCCACGGACATCCCGGCGTGACCGCCGAGCTGACGGTGCGTTTCCGACATCCGGTGCGCACCGGCACGCCTGCGACCGTGCGGGCCTGGATCGAGCGCTGCTCGCCTCCGTTGCACGTACTTGGAGCGGAGCTCCTGCAAGACGGGCAGCTTAAGGCGACGGCTCGTGGCAAGTTCATGCACCAGGCAGGAATTGCCCGGTGTGAGGGAAAGTCCGTTGTTACCTGACGACCAGTGGCTCCGGACACAACGGCGTGGCTTAGCAGTCCGGTGCAAAACCCTCGAACGTGCCACTCCCGTAGCGTCGGACCTCCGAGTCCGACGTTTTGACGGCATGAACGGGGGCGCGCCGGACTCGGAGGTCCGGCGCTACAGCTTTGCACCGGACTGTTAGGAGTGCGAGGCAGATGCGCAGATTGGAAGAGATCGATATCTCCCGCGCGATCATCAGCGCGTATCACGAAGAACTCTTGGACAGGCTCGTCAGCGACGTTATCGTCGTCGGAGCGGGGCCTGCGGGGATGATGGCCGCGTATTGTCTCGCCAAGAAGGGATTGAAAGTAACACTCTTGGAAAAGCGGCTGTCACCGGGAGGTGGTATCTGGGGCGGCGGCATGGCGATGCCCACGGCGGTTATCCAGGACGACGTCGCGCCCTTGCTGGACGAACTCGGGATCCGACATCGCCCGTGGCAAGAAGGATTGCATACGGTGAGCGCCATCGAGTTGGCTGCCGGGCTCTGCCTCAAAGCCGTTCAGGCCGGTGCGGCAATGTTCAACTTGATGACCGTGGAAGACGTCTGCGTTCACCGGGGGTGTGTTGACGGCGTGGTGGTCAATCGCAGCATGATCGCGGACGCCTTGCCGGTCGATCCCATCACCTTCTCAGCCAAGGCTGTGATCGACGCGACCGGTCATGAAGCGAGCATTGTCGAAGTGGTGCGCCGGCGAGGATTGTTGCCGGCCCAACCAGGCGCGAGCCGACTTGGCGAGGGGCCGATGGATGCCGCGGCGGGAGAGACCTTCGTGGTCGAGAACGTGGGGGAGGTTTTCCCAGGGCTTTGGGTTTCCGGGATGAGCGTCTGTGCCGCGCTGGGCGGACCGCGCATGGGGCCGATCTTCGGCGGGATGCTCCTCTCTGGCAAGCGCGTAGCGGATCTCGTGTCGGCATCCCTGGCCAACTCGTCTCGCTCGCGATTGAGCAGCTAACATGACGGTACGGCGGTCCGGATCCAACAAGGGCATCAACATGAGAGAAGAGAGCGAGCTGTCAACCGAATCATTGGTGGTGCACGCCGGAGTGGGGAGGAACGAGCATCTTGCCGTCGTCCCGCCGATCTACCAGACCTCGACCTTCGCCTTCGACAGCGCCGAGCAGGGGGCGGCCTTGTTCGCTGGCGAGCGCCGGGGCTATATCTATTCGCGCATGGGCAATCCCACCGTCGAGGCCCTGGAGAAGTCGGTCGCTGCACTTGAAGGCGGTTACGCCGGGCTGGCTTGTGGCAGTGGCATGGCCGCCATTCACACGACGTTCACGGTTCTGTTGCAGGCCGGTGACCATCTGGTTTGCTCCGAGGCGGTCTACGGTCCCACGTGTACGCTGGTCGAGACCATCCTGTCGCGGTTCGGTATCGAGTACACCATGGTGGACACGGCAGATCTGGGCGCCATCGAAAGGGCCATGCGCCCCAACACCAAGGTCGTCTACATTGAGACGCCCGGTAACCCCACGTTGGTCATCTGCGATCTGGAAACAGTCTGCCGCCTGGCCCACGAGCGCGGGGCCCAGGTGGTCGTTGACAACACTTTCATGACCCCCGTCCTGCAGCAGCCGCTGCGTTGGGGCGTGGACGTGGTCGTGCACAGTCTGACCAAGTTTCTTAACGGACACGCCGACGTCGTGGGTGGCATGATCGTGGTCAAGCAGGAGGAGCAGTATGCGGCATTTCGGAAGACGCTTAGCCAACTCGGGGGCGTGCTCCCGCCCTTCGAGTCTTTTCTCGTGCACCGCGGCATAAAGACCCTGGCGTTACGGATGCAGCGGCATTGCGAGAACGCCATGAAGGTCGCTGAGTTCCTGGAGCAACACGCGCACGTTGAATGGGTCCGCTATCCTGGATTGGGGAGTCACCCCCAGTATGAGATCGCCCGCAAGCAAATGACCGGCTCCGGGGGGATGATCAGCTTCGGCCTCAAGGGCGGACTGGAAGCCGGCCGGCAAATGATGAACGCGGTCAAGCTCTGCAGCTTGGCGGTAAGCTTGGGTGGCGTGGAGTCGCTCATTCAGCATCCGGCCAGCATGACCCACGCGAGCATGGGCGCCGAGGCGAGACAGAGGGCGAAGATCAGTGACGGCCTGGTACGCGTGTCCGTGGGTATTGAGAATGTAGACGACATCATCGCTGACCTCGATCAGGCGATGTCCGGATTAAACGACAGCCGGGCATCTCAATGGCGTCGCAATACGGCGAGAACGTCATGATTTCCGGGTCGAGCCTCAGCGCGTCAGGGCGTGATGCCGATGAACGCCAAACGCGCATCAGCCTCCTTGGACCACTGGCGACTAGCGCAGAGGGGCGGTTGTTGACGCAGGGGGCCTTCGCGGGAGAATACTGGCCTGCCCCGGAGGCACCGGCGTGAGAATTGAGAGCGCAAATGCCCGCCGCGCGATGCCCTAGACGTGGTTCTCACCAAGTTGTGGCGCTAGTTGCGCCGGCCCTGATCGGTGCGCTGTTGCTTTGTGCCGCGGCGCCGGCCTTGCACGACTGCCACGTTGATGGTCACGCATCCTGTCCGATCTGCTGGCAGGCCAAGGCGCCGATCTGCGCGCCTGAAGTCCCGCCGCCGCCGCCGGCGCCTGAGATGCGGCCGCAATTGATCGTGCTACTGACAGCGCGGCCGACGTGCCGGCCGCTGTTTGCGTTGCCCGCACGAGCACCTCCGGTTGAACTCCTGTAACCGGTGTTCAGGGTTCGCGTCAGCTTCGCCAAGCGAAGCTGGGCGCCGCGAATACTTTACAGGAGTTCACCATGAAGCTTTGTCACACTTGCTTGTGGTGCGCCCTGTTGCTGCTGGCGTTTCCGGCGGCAGCGCAGCAGCCACCCGCCTCAGACGACGTACTCAAAGAACTCCGCGAACTCCGTGCCCGGCTTGACGAACTGGAGACTCTCCGCGCCCGCGTGCAGGAGCTGGAGGAGAAATACGCCAAGCAACACGAAGAGGACCGGCGGACGATTGCCGAGCTGAAGGCCCAGCTTGAAGAGCTCCGGGCCGAGGCGCCGGCGGAGAAGCCCGAGGACGAGCTCGACAGCCTGCTCCAGGAGCTCACCGCGGAGGCTGCCCCCGGAGCGGAGAAACCCGGCTTCGCCGAATCGCTCGGGCGGGCCTTCCAGACATTCAACCCCGACATCAGTGTGATCGGGGACTTCGTCGGGCATTACTCGAACCGCGAGGGCGGCGAACTGGACGACGAGTTCCTGTTTCGGCATTTCGAGCTCGGCATCTCCGGCAACGTCGATCCCTACACGCGGGCGGATCTCTTCGTCGGGCTCGGCCGGCACGAGGGCGACTGGCACATCCATCTGGAAGAAGGGTATTTGACATACCTGGGGGTGCCCTGGGACCTCCAGCCACGGATCGGTCGGTTCAAGTCCGGCTTCGGCAAGGCCAACCCGCAACACCTGCATGCTCTGCCGTGGGTCGAATACCCGTTCGTCATCCAGAACTACTTCGGCCACGAGGGGTTGTCCGGCGACGGGGCCGGGGTGAGCTGGCTGGTGCCCAACCCGTGGGACCAGTACATCGAGCTGACGTACGAGTGCATCAACAACGATAGCTCGCTGTTCGCCGGTGAGGAGACCGACGATTTCGTCCACCTGGCGCACCTGAAGAACTTCCTCGACCTGTCCGCGGCCTCGACGCTGGAAGCCGGCCTGACCTTCGCCACGGCACCAAACGACGAGGGCCACGGCGGAAACCGCACCTACGTCGAGGGGTTCGACCTGACGTACAAATGGCGGCCGCCCGAGGCCGGTCTCTACAAGTCGTTCCTGTGGCAGACCGAAGTGCTGGCGGCCCAGGCAGACCTGATCGGCGGGCAGGAGACCACTTGGGGCATGTACAGCGCCGCCGATTACCAGTTTGCCCGACGCTGGTCGGCCGGGACGCGCTACGACTATTCACAGATGCCCTATAGCTCGAGCCGGCACGAGCACGGGCTGTCGGCCTATCTGACGTTCATGCAGAGCGAATACCTGTTTTGGCGCCTGGCGTACCAGTACACCGACCGCAACTTCCGCGTGCACGGGGACAAGCAGGAGCACGAAGTTTTTCTACAGTGCAACTTCGGCCTCGGTCCCCACCGCGCTCATAAGTACTGATGTAGCGGCCGGCGCCCTCGCCGGCCGTATGGAGAATCAGCAATGCCAATCTTGATAAAGCGATGTGTCTTGATGCTGTCGGCGTGGCTGGCGGTTGCTTCGGTGCTGTCGGCGAAGGCCGACGACAAGCTCCGCATCGTCACCACCACGACCGACCTGGCCGCCATCGCCCGCGCGGTGGGCGGCGACAAGGTCGAGGTCACCTCGATCGCCACCGGTCGCGAAGATCCCCACTTCATCGCCGCCAGGCCGAGTTACATGATGGCCGCCCGTAAGGCCAACCTGTGGGTCCGCGTGGGGATGGAGCTGGAGATCGGGTACGAGGAATTGATTCTGGACGGCTCGCGCAACCCCAAGATCCGCATCGCCACGCGCGGGCACCTGGATGCGTCCGAAGGCATTCTGCGGCTCGAAGTACCCACGCAGAAGATCGACCGCTCGATGGGCGACATCCACCCGCTGGGCAACCCGCACTACTGGATCGACCCGCTCAACGGGCGGATCGTCGCCAAGAACATCGGCAACCGTCTGGCCCACCTGGCACCGGAGCACGCCGACTACTTCAAGGAACGAACCAAGGCGTTTCAGCAGCAACTCGACCAGCGGATGTTCGGCCGCGAGCTGGTCGCCAAGGTCGGCGGCGGAAAGCTATGGGCGGCGCTGCTCAAGGATCGTCTGGACGAACTGCTCGACAAGCCGGGAGTGCCGCCGTTGGGAGGCTGGCTGGCCACCATGCGCCCCCACGCCGGCAAGAAGATCGTCACATATCATCGCAGTTGGTCATACTTCGCCCAGCGCTTCGGCCTGGTGGTGGCGGACGAGCTGGAGCCCAAGCCGGGGATACCACCCAGCCCCGGACACGTGGCCGACGTCGTCAAACGAATAAAGACCGAGGGCGTCAGAGTGTTGCTGATGGAACCGTTTTACAGCCGCAAGGCCCCCGAATTGGTTGCCTCAGAGACCGGTATTAGAGTCGTCGAGTGTGCCAACTCGGTTGGCGGGCAGCCGGAGGCTACGGACTACCTGACGTCGCTGGATAACATGGTCAGGCGGGTGTCGGGAGCCTTCGCGGAGTAACAGTCAAATGGTTAAATGGGTGAGTGGTCAAATGGGCCCGGGCCGGAGGTGCCACGCCGCACGGACTCTACCCATTTGACCACTTGACCATTTAACGATCCGACGTACGGAGCCCTGACCCGTGGAACAGTTACTGGAAACGCTGCCGTTTCTCGCCGCTCCGTTCGCGGCCTGCCTGGTGATCGCCGGCCTGCATTGCTATATGGGGCTGCACGTGATCAAGCGGGGCGTGATCTTCGTGGACCTGGCGCTGGCACAGTCGGCGGCGCTGGGGGCTGCGGTGGCGCTGCTTCTGTCGCCATATGTCGGCACCGAACCCCATCACCATCATCACCACGAATCAACCACGGGCGTCCTCAGCGAGGCCGACTTGGCCGAGCAGCTCGATTTGGAGAACAGCAGCGGAACGCCGGGCAGTGCACCGGACGTTGCCGACGCCGATGCCAGTGGCCACCGCGAAGAGGCTCACGAACAGGAGCACAAGTGGTTCGGCTGGGCCATGTCGCTGCTGTTCGCCCTGCTGGGGGCGGTCTTGCTGGCGTTCGGACGGCTGAGGGACGAGCGTATCCCGCACGAAGCGATCATCGGGATCATCTTCGTGGTCTGCGCCGCGCTGAGCGTTCTGATCCTCAGCAAAGCGCCGCACGGACACGAAAAGATGGAAGCCATGCTGGTCGGCAGCATTCTGTTCGTCCGCTGGCCGGATGTGGCAAGCATGCTAGTGCTCTACGCGGTGTTGGGCGTCTTTCACATCGCGCTACGCAAGCCGTTCGTCGAGATAACCAAAGACGTGGCGGCCGCCGACCGGGCCGGCAAACGGGTCAGGCTGTGGGATTGTTTGTTCTACGGCTCGTTCGCGCTGATGGTAACGCAGTCGGTCAACATGGCCGGCGTGCTGGTGGTCTTCAGTTATCTGATCATCCCGGCGGCGTGTGCTGCGCTATTTGCCACCGGGTTTGGCCGGCAACTGATCGCGGCGTGGGTGGTGGCGGTGGTGGTCACCGTGGCCGGGCTGGTGCTGTCCGCGGCAGGTGACATGCCCACCGGGGCATCTCTCGTGAGCTGCTTCGGCGCGGCCCTCGTGGTCTGCGTTGTGGTACGAAACGTAATGCGGAAAACCAACCGAGGAGCTGCTTGATATGAAACGTGTGAATCGAACCAGAAGGGCTGCCACGGTCATGCTGCTCAGTGCGTGTTTGCTCGGCGGCGCCGGCTGCGACGAACACCTCACTGGCCAGTTGGCGACGCTCACCAGCAGCTATCTGGGAGACGCGGTGTCCGCCGTGGTGACCCACTACTTTCAGGAGGCGTTGGGCGTCGAAAATGCGGAAGGTGACGCCGTGGACCAGCATGAGCACGAACACGACGCCGGCGCATTGCACGATCACGAACACTAGGCCAGGTTGCACGCCTGTGAGCGAATGGAAACTCGGCGGCGGGCGGACGTGCCAGCGCTGGCATGCCGAGGCCGGGGGTAAGTGACCCGTCCCGTGAATCGGCTCGCGCACGACGCCCAGGCGTGCAGGCTGGCGGTCGCCCAGCGGCTGCCGGCTACCAGCAGGCCGGGGGAAACAGGACCCCGCCGCCCCGCCCAACGACCGGTTACCGCGTGGACGCTGGCCGAACGATGATGTCCAGCCTGGTCGGCCGAGCGTTCCCTGGGGTCGCGAGAAGTGTCCCTCCGCATTAGGCCGGCGATGGGCAAACTGGCCTGCCACGTCTCGGATCAGCGTCTCGTCGGACCTGCCCCAGATACCCACAATCCCGCACATCTTCGATTCCGATAATGCCGGGGCTTGCCGAGCCCGCCCGGCCCCTGTCGGTCAAACCCCGGCAGCAGGGCCACGCGCGATCTTCCACCATCACCCAGTTCCCACACTAACTTTCTTCGCGTCAAAAGCAAGCAACGACTGGAACCAAACCCGACCCCGGATTCAGCGCTGAGCTGTAAATACTTATGACACATGCAGTTACAAATCACAAATGCTCGCGCTCATGGGCTTGCGGGCATGAGAGACTGGTGATATACTTCCAGTTCAATCTAATTCCAGTAGATCCGGTGAACCATGGCCAATTCCTTGACGGTCGAGGAGGAGATTGTCGCAGCGGTGCGGAGGATCATCCGCGCGGTTGATCTACATTCTCGTCATCTCGTTCACAAAGTTGGGTTGACGTGGCCACAACTCGCCGCGCTGCGAGCGGCGGAGCGTCTGGGGGTCTGCTCCATCGGGGCGCTCGCACGTGCCGTGCATGTCGGCCAGGCAACGCTGACCGGCATAGTCCAGCGCCTTGAGCGGGCTGGTTACGTCAAGCGCTCGCCACACGAGCAGGATGGCCGCAGCGTGAACATAACGATCACGCCAACTGGCCGGAATCTGCTCAAGGGTGCGCCCTCGCTGTTGCAGGATCGTTTTCACACGGAACTGGCAAAGCTGAAGGACTGGGAACGCTTTCAGACGCTGGCTTCGCTTCAGCGAATCGCAGAAATGATGGACGTCGAGGCGCTGGACGCGTCGCCCATTCTGGTCGCCGGCCCTATGGACCCGCGCACAGCCGGGACGCAAGCGGAGACAATCTCGACCGAAGTAGCGGCGGAGGCGTTGGCGCTACCCAAGGAGCGAGAGCCCAAGAAGAAGGCGAAATCGACGAAAGCAGGAAAACGAACGGAGCGCTGAATTGATGACGACCAGTACGACCCAGGCAACCGAGAGAGGATCCTCGACAAGTACGAACGGCAAACTTCTGGTGGCTTTGCCCGAACCGAGTTTGTCCATGACGCAGGATGCGGAATGGTGCGTCGTCCGCGTCGACGGCAAGTGGCGTCAGATTCGCTTTCACGACTACGACGAGCTCTACTCGGTCCCGGGCCTGTACGAGAAGGTCATCTACGACATTCTGCGCTGCGACTCACCGCATGTTGTGCGCAGCGTGCTGGAAGCCGAGCTATCGGACGCGGGAACGCCGGCCGACGAGTTACGCGTCCTCGACCTCGGGGCCGGCAACGGCATCGTCGGCGAGGAACTCGCCGACCTGGGCGCCGAGTTCATCGTGGGCGTGGACATCATCGAAGAAGCCGCTAAGGCAACGGGGCGCGACCGGCCAGGGCTGTATGACAACTACCATGTGGTCGACATGACGACCCTGAACGAAGGGCAGCGGCGCGAACTGGCGGGCTACCGTTTCAACGCGCTGACGTGTGTCGCCGCGCTCGGCTTCGGCGACATCCCCACGCGGGCCTTCGTTGCTGCGTACAACTTGATTGGTCTGGGTGGATGGATTGCCTTCAACATCAAGGAGGATTTCCTGACGGACAGGGATCGTTCGGACTTCTCGGGATTGATTCGATCGATGATGGATGACGGCGTGCTGAAGGTGCGGCAACGCCGACGCTATCAGCACCGCTTCTCGACAGATCGCAGACCGCTCTACTACGAGGCGATCGTCGGAATCAAGCGGCATGACGTTGCGGCGCACATGCTCCGCTAGTGTCGGGATAGAGAGCCTCTGTTGGACACGCGCCGGGAGCCCATTCGTTGGTGTCACCGGCGCGGTCTTCGTTGGCGGATTCTGTTTTGAAGGAGTCGACCATGTTGAAGATTCACAAGGCTGACGTATGGTGAGTGACTTCGGCAGCACCACAATCTCTATCGACGGTGTGCGGGCGGGCCACGCCAGCGATTTGCTTGCGGAGGCGGACGTTGTCATTGCTGTGGACGTAAGTGCCCGTGAGGAGGAAGTCGTTCACGGGCGCCACGAATGGGAACTCGCATCCGAAACAGGACATGAGGAGGACCTGGTTGTTTTGCGGGTCGAGCTCGACGTGGGTTCGGGCGATCTCGAATGGCTTGTCGACGCGATCGAGGCGATAGAAAGCGGCGAAGCTTACGAACACGTGGATGACCTCGAGAACGACGAGGAAGACGACGATTAGTACGGCGCGGGTGAGGTCCTGGTGATCCACCTGGACCGCTGCGGTAGCGCACTCAACCGGTTGAAACACGCTCTGTAGCAGAGCCACCGAATCTGGCTCACTGACTCTGCCGCGCATCTGCTACCATGAACGAGCGGTAGACCACCATGGCCGAGGTTCTTGAACAGCAACAAGGCTCCTCGCTTGCTGAAGCGGCGAGACGCAAACTGGAGTGGAGGCGCGGAATCTGCGGCATCTGTCCGGCGGGCTGCTGGGTCGAGGTGGGACTGGAGAGCGGTAAGCTCGTCGACATCCGCAAGGACGACAGCCATCCGCTCGGCATGATATGCCGCCGTGGCGAGCATGCCCCCGAGATCGTGTACTCGGAGCATCGGCTCAAGTACCCGCTGAAGCGCGTCGGTCCCAAGGGCACGCACGAGTTTGAGCGGATCTCCTGGGACGAGGCGTACGACGCCATTGTCGAGAACCACAACGGGATCAAGTCGGAATCGGGACCGGAGGCCGTGGCAATCTACACGGGCCGCGGTGCGTTCGAGCTATCGCTCTGCGACCTGTTTCAGCCCAAGGGCGTGGCCGTTAGCTCGGCATCCAGTGTGCTCTTCCCGTTTGGATCGCCAAACACGATGGGTGGCGGAGCCCTATGTTACGTGTCCTTCGCGATGATCGCGCCGCACGTCACTATGGGCCGGATGCTCATCAACATGTTCACCGACATGGAAAATGCCGAGTTGCTCGTCGTCTGGGGCACCAATCCGGCCACTGATTCACCGCCACTCGACATGCATCGACTCGAAGCGGCCGCGCGCCGTGGCGCGGGTGTCGTCGTTATTGATCCTCGCCGCACAGAGACGGCGACCCGCTGCGATGCGCAATGGGTACCCGTCCGCCCAGGCACGGACGGTGCGCTGGCGCTGAGCATGATCGGCGTAATGATCGATGAGGAGCTGTACGAGGAGGACTTCACCGAGAAGTGGTGTCATGGCTTCGGCCAACTGAAGGAATACGTCCAGCACTTCCCACCCGACCTAGCAGTCCGGTGCAAAACTGTAGCGCCGGACCTCCGAGTCCGGCGCACCCGCGTTCATGCCGTCGAAACGTCGGACTCGGAGGTCCGACGCTACGGGAGTGGCGCGTTCGAGGGGTTTTGCACCGGACTGCTAGGGGCTGAAATCACCGGCGTACCGGCGCAGACCATTCGCGACCTTGCCCGGCGTATCTGCGCCGCCCGCGGGGCCTGCCCCGTGATGTATTCCGGGCTGGAGTACTCCAACAGTGGCGTCCAGGCCATCCGCGCCGTGTTAACGCTGTTCGCCTTGGCCGGCCATCTGGATGTGCCCGGCGGGATCGGCCTGGCGATGGCGAACTCGCACTTCCCGGTCAACCGCTCGTGCAACCAGCCGAACGTGAATCTGGACCGTGCGGTGGGCGTGGAGAAGTTTCCGATCTACACGCTTTACCGCCACGAACCCCACGCTAGCCGACTCGTTCCGTCAGTGCTCGAGGGCGATCCGTACCCGATCCGCGGCCTCATCATTCACGGCTCGCATCTGCTGACCGCGTGGCCCCAGGTACCGGTCTGGCGCGCCGCGCTCGAAAAGCTCGATTTCCTGGTTTGCATCGACCGCACGTTGACGGCGGACGCGGCGTATGCTGACGTCGTGCTACCGGCGACGACCATGTTCGAGATCGAGTCGTACATGACGTACGGTCCCGTCTTCCGGCTGCGCGAGAAGCTCATCGAGCCGGTGGGCGAGGCGCGGAACGATTACCTGATCATGGCCGAGCTGGCTCGGCGGCTGGGCTACGGGCATCTCTATCCGCAGAGCGAAGAGCAGGTAATCCGTTTCGTGCTCGAGGGGTCGGGTTTCACGCTCAAGGACGTCAGAGAAGCCGGTGGCTGGGTGAAGATCCCCACGCCCATGATGGAGTACAAGAAGTGGGAAAAGGGCGGGTTGCGTCCCGATGGCCAGCCGGGCTTCGACACGCCGACCGGCAAGTTCGAGATATGGTCGACCGTTCTTGAGGAGTACGGCTACGAGCCGCTTCCAAAATACACGGAGCCAAGCGAGGGCCCGCGAAGTACGCCGGAGTTGCTCGACGGGTTCCCGCTGGTCTTCAACTCCGGCGCGCGCCCGCACACCGACTTCCACTCTCAGCATCACGGCGTGCCCGGTCTAATGAAGGACCATCCGGAGCCCACGGTCGAGATCAACTCGCTGGACGCCGAGGCACGCGGCATCCAAAGCGGCGATCTCGTTGAAGTGCGCACGGTGCGTGGCGCCGTGCCCTTCCGGGCGCGGGTCACCGACGACATCGTCAAAGGCGCGATGGAGTGCAACCAGGGCGGCGGTACGCCCGTTGGCCCGAAAGCCTGGCAGGAATGGAACGTCAACAAACTGACGGATAACGACAATTTCGACGAGGTCTCCGGCTTTCCGGTTTACAAGGCGTTGCTATGCGACGTGGCCAAGGTCGAGGAAGGCACGGAAGTCACGCGCCGCCAGGCCGGCCACACTGTAACCATGTGCGAGCCCTGCCTGCTGCATCCGCGGGCCGAACGCAGAGCACCCAAGAATCGCATCTATCTCGATAACGCCGCCACTACACGCGTCGCGGACGCCGTTCGTGAGGCGATGCTGCCCCACCTGGATTCGAGCCACGGCAATCCGTCCAGCATCCACAGCGTAGGGCACGATGCGCGCGACGCGATCGAGAACGCACGGCGCCAGTTGGCCAAGCTTATCAACGCGCGGCCGCGCAGAATCATCTTTACCGGCAGCGGATCAGAAGCGAATAATCTGGCCCTCAAAGGGATCGCGCTGCCCCACGAAGATCGAGGTCGCCATATCATCACGTCCAGCATCGAGCACCTATGCGTTCTCCAAACCTGCCGTTTCCTGGAGAACCTCGGCTACCGCGTCACGTATCTCGACGTAGACGAGCACGGCTTGGTCCATCCTGAAGCGCTGCAGAGTGCGCTCACGGATGAGACGATCCTCGTATCCATCATGTTGGCCAACAACGAGGTCGGCACGATCCAGCCGGTTAAGGAGCTCTGCGCCATTGCCCACGAACGTGGCGCGCTCCTTCACTGCGACGCGGTACAAGCGGTCGGGAAGATCAAGGTCGATGTTGAGGACCTCGGCGTCGACATGCTGACCGTGTCCGGCCACAAGTTCCACGGCCCCAAAGGCGTCGGCGCCCTGTTCGTAAAGAAGGGGATTGAGCTGGAGCCGCTGATCCACGGCGGCAAGCAGGAAGGTGGGCTTCGAGCAGGCACCGAGAACGTGCCGGCCATCGTTGGCCTGGGAAAGGCTGCCGACCTCGCGCTGCCCGCCCTTGAGAAGTCCCAGAAAACCCGCGCACTCCGCGACCGCCTAGAGGCCGCCGTTCGCGGGCTGATCCCGGAGGCACGGTTGAATGGGCACTCCGATCAGCGTCTGCCCAACATCCTCAATCTGACGCTGCCGGGGCTACGCGGTGAGTCCGTTGTTGTCGCAATGGATCTTCACGGCGTATCGCTATCATCCGGATCGGCGTGCAAGTCCGGCTCACCGGAGCCGACGCACGTGTTGATCGCGATGGGCAGGACGGCGGAGGAGGCGCATTGCTCCGTCCGTTTCTCGCTCTCCCATGACATTACGGACATCGATGACACCGTCGCAGCGCTGAAACACGTATTGACGGAGATGGAGACGACAGTCCGGTTCCTGCCGTGCAAGTAAACGCACGCGTGGGCTATCTGGGAGTCCACGGTCCGTGTTTGAATTGAGCAGCATTTCGAAGCGCTATGGCACGACCGAAGTCGTGCGCGCAATCGACTTGGCGGTCGAGCCGGGAAAGACCACGGTGCTCATCGGCCCGAGCGGCTGTGGTAAGTCCACGCTGTTGCGTTTGATGATCGGATTGATCCGGCCCGACGCGGGGCAAGTCCGGTTCGAAAGCGAAACCCTGACACCCGGCAACGCCATGCTGCTGCGCCGCAAGATGGGGTATGTCATCCAGGATGGTGGGTTGTTTCCGCATCTGACCGCTCGCGGCAACGCTGCACTGGTCGCGCGCTACCTGGGATGGGACGTAGGGCGGATCGGCGCTCGACTGCATGAACTCGTCCAGCTCACCCGTTTCCCGGCTGACGGACTCGATCGCTACCCGGCGCAACTTTCCGGCGGCCAGCGCCAGCGCATCAGCCTCATGCGGGCCCTGATGCTTGACCCGGACGTGCTGCTCATGGATGAGCCGCTGGGCGCTCTGGATCCGATGATCCGCAGCAATCTGCAGGTGGAGCTGCGCACGATCTACCGGACACTCGCAAAAACCGTCGTCATGGTCACGCACGATCTCGGCGAGGCCGGTTACTTCGCCGACACGATCGTCTTGATGCGTGAGGGCCGGATTGTCCAAGTCGGCTCCTTCCGTGACCTGCTCGATTCCCCGGCCGACGCGTTTGTCACTGAGTTCGTCAATGCCCAGCGGAGCCCGCTGGGAACATCTCAGGGGGCAGCCCAGTGAGCCAGCGACGAAGCGCACCGCTGCTTGTTTGCCTGGCACTTGTGCCGCTGGGCCTGGCCGACGAGACGACGACTGTGCGCATCGGGTCGAAGGCCTTCACAGAATCCGTGATCCTGGCCGAGATTGTCGCCCACCTGGCGGAGAACGAAGGACTTGAAGCGGAGCACATAGAGGGGTTGGGTGGTACGCGGCTGCTTTGGGAGGCGTTGCTGGCGGGTCAGATTGACATCTACCCTGAGTACACCGGCACGATGAGCGAGGAAATCTTCGCCGGTCAGGACGTTCCCGGCGCGGGGGCGCTTCGCGCGAAGCTTGCCGAGTCCGGCCTCAAGATGACCGACCCGCTCGGCTTCAACAACACCTATGTCATCGGCATGGAAGAGGAACTTGCGGCCAAGCTCGGAATCCGCAGCATCAGCGATCTGCGTGATCATCCCGACCTGACGCTGCGTTTCAGTAACGAGTTCATGAAGCGTGCCGACGGTTGGGGCGCGCTGGCGCAGCGCTATCAGTTGCCGCATCGGGACGTGCGGGGGCTGGAGCACGCCTTGGCCTACGAGGCGCTCGACCAAGGCGTAATTCAGGTCACCGATCTCTACGCGACCGACGCGAAGATCCGCAAGCTCCAGTTGCGTCGGCTCAAAGACGACCTCGCTCACTTCCCGCAGTATCACGCCGTTTTCGTCTACCGCGTGGAGCTGGAGCAGCGGGCGCCGGCTCTCGTGGCCGCACTCCACTCACTGGAGGCCGCTATCGACGAGACGGCCATGACGAACATGAACGCGCGTGTCGAGCTCGACGGCCTCAGCGAAAGCCAGGTCGCCGCAAATTTCCTCGCGGAAGCGCGCGGGATCCGGTCACGCGTTCGAGAGCAGAGCGTCGTCCAAGACATCGCGCGCTACACGTTGGAGCACCTCCATATGGTGGTCGTGTCTCTCGCGGCCGCAATGCTCGTGGCAATTCCTCTTGGCGTTTTGGCGGCCCGCAAGCTCGAACTGGCCCAACCCATCCTCGGCGGCGTAGGCGTCATCCAGACAGTTCCCTCCATCGCGCTGCTCGTCTTGCTGATCCGGCCGGTAAGCTACTTCTCCGATGAACTCGGCTACCCACAGGCGGTCGTAGCGCTCTTCCTCTACTCTCTGTTGCCGATCGTCCGAAACACGTATACGGGGCTGCGCGGGATCTCACCGCAGTTGCAAGAATCGGCCGTTGCGCTCGGGCTTCCGCCATGGGTCCGCCTGTGGCGCATCGAGCTGCCGCTCGCGTCGCGGATGATCCTGGCGGGCGTCAAGACGGCTGCGGTGATCAATGTTGGCTTCGCGACGCTGGGCGGTTTCATCGGCGCGGGCGGCTACGGCGAGCCGATCTTTACCGGCATCCGCCTCAACGACTATGGCGTGATTCTCCAGGGCGCGGTCCCGGCAGCCGTGCTGGCTCTGCTCGTCCAGGGTCTGTTCGAGTTCGTCGATCGCATCGTTGTGCCCAAGGGACTTCGGCTGAAACCTCTTGAGTGAGCCCGTTCACCTCCAATTAGGAAGACTCATCGCCGATGACTGAGGAAAACGCGAACACGACTGTTGTTCATGACTACGAGCCCGCAGTCGAGACGATGCGCGACGACGTCCTGCGCGGTTTGGCACAGGATCCGAAGATGCTGCCCAGCCAGTATCTCTACGACGAACGGGGCGCCCGGCTCTTCGAGAGAATCTGCGAAACCGAGGAATACTACCTGACCTGTACGGAGGTCGCGCTCCTGCGCCAGAACATGGACGCCATCCTGAACCGCATCGGCCCCGGCGCGCTGGTAATCGAGCCTGGTAGCGGCAGCGGTGTCAAAACCCAGCTACTGCTCGAAAACTCGAAGCCCCCGCCGGGTACGTGCCCATCGATGTTGCGAGGCAGCAACTGGCTGAGTTCGCCGCGCAGATAGACCAGCGTTTCCCGGACCTCAATGTCGTGCCCGTTTGTGCGGACTTTACGAACGGCTACGAGTTACCGCCGTGCAAGGCTGCAGTCCGCAAGCGCGTGGCGTATTTCCTCGGATCCACCATCGGTAATTTCACTCCCCCGGTCGCGGTGGAAATGCTGCAGCATATGGGAGAGCTTTGCGACGATGATGGTCGTGGTGTGCTCATTGGCGTTGATTTGAAGAAGGACCGCGCTATTCTCGAACCGGCGTACGACGACGCTGCGGGGGTATCACGCGATTTTGCGCTGAACTACCTCGTACGCCTGAACCGAGAGCTGGACGCCGACTTCAAGCCGGAGCAGTTCGGTTATGAGGCCCCGTACAACGAGGCCCATGGCCGGATTGAAATGGCGCTCGTGAGCCGGTGCCAGCAGGTGGTACATATCGACGGCGTCGGCGTGATGTTCGGAACCGGCGAACGAGTCCGAACTGAATACTCGTACAAGTACGACCCTGGCGAATTCGCGGCCCTTGCCGAGCAGGCGGGGCTGACTGTGATGGATGTTTGGACCGATCATGACAGGCTGTTCAGCGTGCAGTATCTATCGCTGCGCCAAAGCGCCGACCGGAACAAGAAGTGGGGCCAGGACACGTAGCGCGCAGGAGTGGTATGGTGTCCGTCCGACACACGGCGACGCGGTGAGATGCAGGCGCGGAAGGGCTCGTCAGTGCAGTCGATGGCCCGGATGCCTGCACGCGGGAGGATCATGACGTGTCGACTAAGCGACGAATCCTCGTCGCCGATCTGCACGACCGCAGCCGCTCAGCGGTCGAGGAATGCCTGTCCTCAGACCACTTTGAAATCACAGTTTTTTATGCCAACGAGGAACCCGCTGTCTCCGGGCCAGTCGATCTGGTGATCTTCCGAATGGCGGACGATCCGGAGCCGACGCGGGAGTTGTGCAAGACGATCCGATCTCGCGTGGGCCAGGGTGTCCCTTTGGTGGCCTGCACCGGGAGGTACGTCTATCCCTCGATCAGGCCGCTCCTCGGCAGCGACGTGCAGCGTACCCACTGGACGGCATGCGATGCGATCGGTCTGGATCGGCTGGGCAGCTGCGCTTGAGGCGCAACACCGTGATCGGGCTCCTTTGCGGAGAACGAGCTTGGTGATGTCACTTGGGCCGCCAAGTGCAGCGCCTCCGCGGCTTCATCGGAACGGGCAAGCTGCTCGTACCGCGACGCTGAATCGCCTAAGAGTGCGACTGCTCGATCCCTCTGAGGTTCGCACGGTCGCTCAGTGCACGCTCGATTAGCTCGTCGAAGTTACTACTCCGGCCAGTAAATGTTGAACTTATCTACATCGCTGCGTAAGTAACGCTCTGGTGATGGAAGTAGCTCTGGACAATCTCCGGCTGGGGTTGCGTGCTCCACAAGTACGAACGCACGTTTCGCATCATGGTCGGCTGGTCCGGCGGACGCTGACGACCGAGGGCGTTGCTCTTGACGTCCTGATTCAGATACTCGTCCGGGTTCAGGTCCGGGCTGTAGGCCGGCAAGAAGAACAGCCGCAGCCGATCCGCGTGACGCCCCAGCCAACGCTTCACCGCCGCCGCGCGGTGCAGCGGGTGGCGATCCATGATCAGAAACAGCTTCCGCTGACGCTGCCGCAACAGCCGTCGCAGGAAACGCAAGAATAGCGGGCCGTTGAAACGCTCCTTGAACAACATGAGGGACAGGTCGCCGCGGTTGGTGATCGTCGAGAGCAGCTTGCCGCGAAAACGCTGGGCGGTTCCGGGGATCAGCGTCTGTCCCCGCCGGCCGTAGCTGCGACCGGCCTGATGATCGCTGCGCAGCCCCAGCTCGTCGCCCCAGTGAATCTCGGCCTTTTTCGTCCCGTGACGGAGCGCCTCGATCACCCGAAACTGCAGGGCCTCCTGTGCTTCCGGCGAAAGACGACGTGCATCCGTGCTCGACATACAGGGAGTATAACACAAATCCTCAATAAGTGCAATATATTATGGCCGGATTAGTATCTGACCGTTAGTCCCAGTGCTTGGCCCGCACTGCCATCAGTTCCGGGTACTTCTCGTCTGTATCGCCGAGTTCCTTCTTCAAGCGCGTCAGTTCCGCCTTCAGCTCTTTGACCACGGCGGCGTATGCTGGGTCCGTGTAGACGTTCTTGAGCTCGTGCGGGTCTTTCAACAGGTCGTACAGCTCCCAGCCGGGCTTCGTCGATTCGTGATTCGGTTGACCCTTCCCCTCGATGTTTACGCCGTGGAAGAAAATTAGTTTATGGCGCTTAGTACGGACGCCGTAGTGTGCCGGGCGCGTGCATTGCTGCCAGTAATGGTAGTACATGGACTGGCGCCAGTCGGGCGGGGTCTGGCCGCGCAGATTGGCGCGAAAGCTGCGGCCCTGCATGTCGGGAGACGTGGGCTGGCCGGCGTAATCAAGGAAGGTCGGGGCGAAGTCGGCGTTGATGATGATGTCGTCATTCACCTTGCCAGGCCTGATCTCGCGCGGGTAGCGCACCAGGAACGGCATGCGAAGGGATTCCTCGAACATCCAGCGCTTGTCGATGTAGTCGTGCTCGCCGAGGAAGTAGCCCTGATCCGACGTGTAGATGACGACCGTGTTTTGGGCAAGACCTTCGTCGTCCAGATACGCCAACAGCCGCCCGACGTTTTCGTCGATGGCGGCGACGCACCGGAGGTAGTCTTTGAGCAGCTTCTGATACGCCGCCTTCTTCTTCTGCTCCGGCGTCATGCCGCTGGTGTCGAGCTGACCGGTGGGGTGGTTCTTTCGCTGCATCCTGCTCGCCATAGTGGTGATGGTGAACCCGTACTCACGGGAGCCGTCCGAGCGGTGCGTCTTGTCCTCCCACAGGCTCGCCGGTTCCGGGATCTCGACGTCCTTGTACAGGTCCTCATGCCGATCGGCGAAATGCCAGGGCTCGTGGCAGTTCTTGAACTGCGTCATCAGGAAGAAGGGCCTGTCAGCGTCGCGCCTCCTGAGCCATTCCAGTGAGAAGTCCGTGATGATGTCGGTGGAGAAACCCTTGTACTGCTGGCTGGCCTTCTTGCCCTTCTCCTGGAATTCCGGATCGTGATATCTGCCCTGGCCAGGCAGAACTCTCCAGTCGTCAAAGCCGCTGGGCTCGGAGCGCAGGTTCCACTTGCCGAAGAAGGCGGTCTGATAGCCGGCCTTCTGCAAGAGCTTGGCGACGGTCTGTCGCTGCGGGTCCAGTCGGTGCCACAGCGAGTAGACGCCGGTCACGTGACTGTACTGGCCCGTCATGATCGTCGCGCGGCTGGGCACGCAGATGGAGTTCGTGCAATGGCAGTTGTCCAGGCGGATGCCTTCGGTAGCGATGCGGTCGATGTTGGACGTCCTGGTGTACCTGGCCAGACGCGAGCCATAGCTGCCGATCGCGTTGCAGGCGTGGTCGTCCGCCATGATGAAGAGGATGTTCGGTCGCTTGCGACGCTTGATCTGGCCCATAAGGGCGGGGGCCATCAGCAGCGCCGCGGAGCCCAAGCCTACCGCTTTCAGGAATTCCCGACGTGAGTTGTCGCATACGTTCATAGATTCTCACTCCGGCATCGTTACTGCCGCACAACCTCCTCCAGCCACGCTTCGTGGAGCGCGGTCAGCCGTTTGACGATCTCGGGGTGTTGGCCGGCGAGGTTCCTGGTTTCGGTGACGTCTTCAGCCAGGTTGCTCAGGAAATGCTCTTCCTTCTCCAGCGTCCGCCCCTGGTGCTGTGAGCGCGGGCCGTTGTAGACGAGCTTCCAATCACCCTGGCGGACGGCCCACTGCTTGGCGTATTCCCAGTGCAGAACCTCGTGCGGCGTGGGCTACGTGCTCGACGCGATCAGCGGTGAGACGTCCTTGCCGTCGAGCGTTCGGTCTGGGAGCCGGACACCGCAGAGGGCCGCGATGGTCGGGAACCAGTCGATGCTGTGCGCGGTCTGGTTGCGGACCTCGTTTTCGGGGATGTGTGCCGGACATGAGATGATGCACGGAACGCGTATACCGCCTTCCCACAGCGTGAACTTGTGGCCACGGTACGGTCCGGTGTTGCCGCCGCCGCCGAAGGCCGAGGGTTCTGCTGAATGGCCGTGATCGCTTAGGAAGATGATGATCGTGTTCTCGCGAAGGCCGAGCTCGTCGATCTTGCCGATCACCTCACCGATTTTCTCATCCAGCGTCGAGATGAACGCCGCATACGATTTCCGCGGCATGGGCATGTCCGGGTACAGGTCGCGATGCCGCCGGGGGGCCTGCTCGGGATAGTGCGGCATGTTGAACGGTAGATAGAGGAAGAACGGTCGGTCCTTGTTTTCCGTGATGAAGCGCTGCGCTTCACGGACAACGAGGTCGGGGAAAAACTGGCCTTCGAACTCGTATGTCTGCTCGTCGTTGCGCCACAGGTCGTGTCGGTTGGGCCCGTGCCAGTGATAGAAGTGCGAGTAGTTGTCGATGCAGCCCTCCTTGTGGCCGAGAAACTCGTCAAAGCCCTGCGCGATCGGGCTCATCTCCGGGGCCAGGCCCAGGTGCCACTTGCCGAAGCAGGCGGTGCGATAGCCGGCCGGCTTGAGCATTTCCGCGATGGTGACCTGGCGCGCGGGCATGCCGGCCTTCTTACGATGCCCGGCGGCATTGTCGCTCAGCTCAGCACACGCCGGGTAGCGGCCGGTCAGCAGGGACGCCCGCGACGGCGAACAAACCGGTGAGCTAACGTAGAACTGCGTGAAGCGCGTACCGCGCGCGGCGAGCCGGTCGAGATTCGGCGTGTGCAAATCCTTTGAGCCATAACAATTCACGTCGAGTGCGCTCTGGTCATTAGAGAAGACCAGGATGACGTTCGGCCTTCGCCCGGCACTGCCACCGCCCGGCTGCTGCCCCGCGCCAGTCCAGCGCGGGAGCGCAATGGAGGCTGCTCCCCAACCCAGGACTCTGAGGAAGTCACGACGCGTGTTTGCGTATGGGTACACGATTCTCTCCTGCGATGGCGGCCACGATCAAGCTTGAGTCTCGCGCATCACCACCCCATCCCGGTAAGTGACGACGAGGGTCCGGTGGCCTGCCCCCGCTCATGGTACCAGATCCAATGTTAGTCTGTTCGCTTCAGGTTTGCTCTCCTGGTGCTCTGTGGAGGGGAAGAAGCCGGGGTCCAAGGGCAGAGCCCCTGGCGGGGATCTGGGGGCAGAGCCCCCAAGGGCGGCGTCAGCGGCGGCGGCGGTCGGCCATGCGATCGCTTCCGGGGCCGCTGGGTGGTAGCCCAGAGAGCTGTCCAGCCTGATCCGGTTGTAATGCTGTCGCCAACGTTCGACCAATACCTTCACCTCCAGGAGCGTATAGGAGATCTCCCGGTCTAGTATTTCATCCCGCAGCTTGCCATTGAATGACTCGACGTATCCGTTGGCCTGCGCCATCAAATGCACCCGATGGCGATGAATCGCCCCGACGTTTCC
>CAZNFA010000034.1:0-48983 GCA_964572345.1 uncultured Planctomycetales bacterium | reverse complement strand
CGAGTGCTTTTTGAAATCAGGCGAACAAATCAAGCTTGATCAGGGCCTAGCCGCGCCAAACGCGTCACTCACAACCGCCCACGCGTCAACAGCGCGAGCTACCAAGGGTCTGTGAAACCTGTCCAGGAGGCTGTCAATGAACCACCCAAGAAAGACCTTGCAAGCAGAGAGAACATCTACCTATCTGGAAGTGCCAGTATTGGGGACAGCATCATGGCCCGCAGGCCGCTCCCATTGCCGGACGAGCTACGTTACTTGAGACGTCCAGCCGTGAAGTTTGGGTTCATCTTCGCTACCCAGGATTATGACGAGGTCATAAGGCGGCTCTCCCCGAACGCGCTCCGAGAACTGGCTGAGGTCAGCGAGCGCATTCGCAGGAATGGCCACCAGCGGGCTATCTCGCAGTGGATCACTGAATGTTACGGCCCAGAAGACCCTGTGGGTTACGACGGGGCCGTGACCAACATGCTATTTCTTCTGGACGAACTGGGCGAGCGCGGCATGTCTCCCTTCGACCGAGGGATGCCGTTTTTTGTGGAGATCGAGGACACGGAACCGCTGGATTGGACGAAGCTGCCGGAGGAATTGTCGTACCTGATTGAGCCGGCGGAGAAGTACGGCGTGTATCAATCCAGCGCGCAGAAGGCGGAGTTTTTCGAGAACATGACGCCTGAGGAAGAAGAAGAACTCGTGCGCGCATACGAGCGCATCGCTGTGGCCGGGCACATGCAGATGATTAATGAGTGGTTGGACCGCTACCCCATCACCGACCACCGCGAGGCAGCCCTTGTCTGGGGGCTGCTCAGTGTGATGGACGCCATGGGACTGGGCAATGAGGAGCCCCCACCAGGTGAATACGTCGGCGTCTCTGCTGAGAACGGGCCCGCGCACCAGGATGATTCGTACGGTAGCGCGGACGAAGGCGGCCCGGTTCCTGCTCAGGACAAGGCCGCCCACGACCTGGACGATGACCTGTCCATCCCGGAGGGACTGCCGGATGCCGTGGACCAACCTGGTGAGCTTGCTCGGATCATATGCGACGAGTCCACCGACGCAAGACGACGAGCACAGGCGGTTTTGCTATTGTGTAACCGTGGCACCGAGACGGCGGAGGAGGGGCGCGAGATCGCGAAGCTGATTCTTGAGTGTGTGCCCGTCTGTGTCGGATCGATCGAGGGCGAGGACCTTCGCAGCGCAGCGCTCATACTCATCCGCGGGTGGGACCTGCTTCCCCAAGAGGACGTGGCTCGCGCCGAGGCGGCAGGGTTCGACGAAGAATGGGAAGTCGTTGACGCCGATCTGATGCGCAGGCGCGCCGCGGAACTCCTGAGGAAGCTGAAGGCGCAGTAGTCACAGACGCATGACGAGGAGATGAGGGACCGTGGGGCTGTTGAAAAGCTCGCCTTCTTGTTCGATTACGCGGCAATCTGGCACCGGTCGTGGAACCACAGACTCGTCGCGCGTACATGCTTGCATGGGGACCACAACGGCCCGGAGCAGGCCGGCCGGGTGAGGCGCAGACCGCACAGCGCGCGCAAAAACGCCGCTAGGCGCTTCAGGTTCATCACCGCCGCCGTCAGGTAGACCTGAATCGCCACATTCCACAACCGCCGGCGCGCCGCCCGGCGCAGGCCGTGTTGGGTCTTCGCTTCGCCGTGCACGCCCTCCGTGCGCCAGCGATGACGCTGGTAGAGTGCACGAGCCGTTTCGTCGCCACGGCCATGACGCCGACGGGCACGCAGCAACGCTTCATGACCATCGCCGATCACGATCGTACGTGCTGAAGCGCTGAGCGCGATGCACGCTTCCCGCAGCGGACAAACGCGACAGTCACGCGTTCGGGCGCGATAGATCCAGCCCTGCTTGTTCCGCGTCGAGCGACGTAGCCTTTGGCCTCGCGGACAACGCACGAGCCGGCGCCGACCGTCATACTTGAAACGCCGGGCCGGGATCCGATGAGAACGACGCGCCGTGGTCTGCGGCGGAATCACCGCCTGCGTGCCACGCGTTTCCAGCAGCGCGTAGTTTCGGCCATGCCCGTTAGCGCCATCCGCCGTGAGCGTCTGGATCTTCTCGCCCGTGTGGGCCTCGATCCGCTTGATCTGCTGCGCGAGTTGGCGACCCTCGCTCGCTTCGCCAGTCGTCACCACGACATCGACAATCACGCCGGCCCGATCGTCCACCGCCGTGTGCTGCTTGTAGCTGGGTTCCATGCGGTATTGCTTGCATGAGGTCGTCAGCGTCGCGTCCGGATCGGTCGGGCTGTACTTCTTCGCCTTGGGCGGCTTGGTCGACTTCCGGCCGCGCCGGCTCTTGGCGCCGTTGCTCAGCGGGGCCGGCTGGTCGTCGTCGCCCGGGGGATTCTCTTGAAGAACCCGCTCGACGTGCCGCTCGGTCAGGCTCTCCCAACTCACGTCCGCACGAATCAATGTCGCATCGACGTGTACCGTCTCGGCGTTGACTAGGCGCGCCTGCACGCAGGCTTCCACCGACTTGCGAAAAAGGCGTTTGAAGCGCTCCGCACCCCAGCGCTGCCGAATCCGTGTCAGACTGCTGTGGTCCGGCAACGGCTCGTGTAGCCGACAGCCCGCGAACCAGCGGATCGCCAGGTTCACCTGGGCTTCCCGCATCAGCTTGCGGTCCGACGTGATGCCCTGAAACAACCCCGCCAGCATCAGGCGCACGGCGGCTTCGGGATCGATGCTCCGGCGGCCGAGCCCTTGGTGGTAGCAATCGCGCACTTCGTCGTGGAGCCAGGCCAGGGCCAGCACGCGGTCCACGCGTTTGAGGATGTGATCGTCGGGAATCAACTCTCGCAACGGTGCCACGACGAACAGATCTTCCTGCCAGCGCTCCTGCCGTCCAAGCATGACCGCGCCTCCCTGTTGCCACCGCCATTGAAGCGCGCTGCCCGAAACATGCAAGCCTTTTTCAACAGCCCCACTGTCCCCAATTACAACAATTACAATTATAATCAATCCAATTATCGGAGTTGCTGGCCGTGTACGGCATGGGGTGCGATTGACTCCGCGGCCCGGCCCGGCCGAATAGTCCGCTGGAACGCTTGTAGCGTATCCGCGCCCTACCTAGACTGGCGCGGCGATCGGGAACGGCTTTGCGCAAGAGAAGGAGACGACCATGTCAAGATCACTACACAACTCTTCCATTCTGGCAGCGCTGCTGCTCGTCTCATGCCTGTTGCCACCCGCCGGCTGCCCGCAACTGACTGACACCGACGGCGACGGCGTGCCGGACCCGACGGACAACTGTCCCACCACGCCGAATCCCGATCAGTTGGACACGGACGGCGACGGCGTGGGCGACGTCTGCGACAACTGCCCGGATAACGCGAATCCCGACCAGGCGGACACCGACGGGGACGGTCTCGGCGATGTCTGCGACGACTGCTGGGCACTGGCCGGCACGTGGGCCGGCACGCTGGCAGGCGAGTCCGCGGAGTCGGTAGACGGCGGAGAGCCGGCAGTCATCGAGCGCTCCACCGACTTCACGATTGCCTTTGACGAGCAGGGGCAACTCACCGGGCTGACTCTTGTGGGACCGAGTGGCTGGTACTGGGAACCCTATTTGCCAAGTGATATGGCTCAACTCAGTCAGGTTGACGACTCTGATACTCTGGAATTCATTTGTCATTCATATTATATGAGCCAGAATCTCGTGTTGACAGGAATATCCTACTCATGTGGGGCAGCCTCTCTTCTCTGTGGTGGGGATTTTTACGCTGCGATTGTCGGCGTCTATTCGATTGCGGGAACCGCCACGCTGTCCATCGACGTCACCCTCGAGGGCGACCGGCTGGAGGTGTCCGCGCAGGCGGTATTCGACTACCAGAAAGAGGGAGGACCCCCCTGGTTGGAACCCACAACGCAACAGATCCTGGAGACGTGGACCGCCTCGGGCAGTCTGGATCCACAATGAGTGGCTGGTCGTTTGCAGTCGACCGCAGCCCGCCACAGAAATGAGGGACAGTGGGGCTATTGAAAAGCTCGCCTTCTTGTTCGATTACGCGGCAATCTGGCACCGGTCGTGGAACCACAGACTCGTCGCGCGTACATGCCTGCGTGGGGACCACAAGGGCCCGAAGCGGGCCTGGCTGGTCAGTCCCATTGCGTTAACCCCTGGCGAGCTCGGCCAGGATGGCGGTCAGGTATTTCCAGGACTTCTGCACGCTGGCGACGTAGACGCGCTCGTCGGGGCTGTGGGCGCCCTCGATCCGCGGGCCGAAGGAGACCATGTCCATGCCGCCGATGCGTTCGCCGATGATGCCGCACTCGACGCCGGCGTGAATGGCCGTGGCCTTCGGGGCCTCACCGAAGAGCTCCTCATACACGTGGCGGCAGGTGGCCAGGAGGGGCGAATCCACATTGGGCTGCCAGCCGGGGTACTCGTTGCCCCACTCGACGCGCGCGCCGGCGAGCTGCCCGACCGCTGCGATCTGGCGCACCGTGGCGTGCAACTGGTCCTTGGACGAACTCCGCGACAGGCAGCCGAGAGTCACCTTGAGCTTGCCGTCCGAGCGCTCGCTGGCGATGGTGGCCACGTTGTTCGAGGTCTGGACGAGCCCGGGGATCTCAGGCACGACGGCCAGCACGCCGTGGGGTAGGCCGGCAACGGTGCCGAGCACGCGGCGGGTGTCCGCCGGCGAGAGGATCAGCGGCGACTCGTCAGTCGCCGCCTTCTCCACCTGGATGGCGCAGTTCTCCTCCCCGTTCGTGCGAACAGCTTCCGCCTGCACGGTCTGGGCGGCCTTGTGCAGCGCCCTGCGCATTTTCGGTGACGCGAGCACATGCGCGTGCGCTTCGCGCGGGATCACGTTGCGCAGGCTGCCGCCCTTGATCCCCGCCAACTGGAGCCTTGCCCTGCCGGTCCGCCGCAGCGTTTCGACCAGCAGACGGTTGGCGTTGGCGCGATTGAGGTGAATATCGCCGCCGGAGTGCCCGCCGCGCAGGCCCGTGACGCTGAGCTTGCAGATCTCCGCGCCCGCGGGCGGCGAAGCGGCTTTGAATTCCCACGTCAGCGTGACGTCACAGCCGCCGGCGCAGCCGATATAGATCACGTCATCCTCTTCCGCGTCGAGGTTCAGCATGCACTTGCCGTTGAAGAAGTCGGGCTGGAGGCCTTTGGCGCCGTTCATGCCGGCTTCCTCGTCCACGGTGAATAGCAGTTCGAGCGGGCCGTGCTTCACGTCGGGCTCGGACGCGGCCGCCAGGGCCATGGCCAGCCCGATGCCGTTGTCGGCCCCGAGCGTGGTGCCGTCGGCGCGGACGAACTGCTCGCCGGTCTGCTGATCCTGATCAATGACCGTCCGGATCGGGTCGCGTGCGAAGTCGTGCTCGGTGGCGCTGTTTTTCTCGCAGACCATGTCGAGGTGGCCCTGAATCACGGTGATGGGCGCGTTCTCGCAGCCGGGCGTGGCCGCGACCTCGATCACGATGTTGCCGGCCGCGTCCTCGCGCACCGCCAGGCCCATGCCCTCCGCGAGGCCGCGCACGTGCGCGCGCGCCTGCTGCTCCTTCTTCGAACAGCGCGGCACGGCGGCAATGCCGGCGAAAAGACGCCACATCGGCGTGGGGTCGAGCGTTTCAATACCGGCCGAATCAGCTTGGGTAGCCATCATTATCACCTCGATTCGCGCACCAGGGACCTCTCACCGCCACCGTAGCTCAGGATAGCCGCCGTGGCGGACATTGCAATCGCGCGGCGTCCCACGCAGGCGCCGTCAGCAGGTTGGCCACACACCGGTACCGCGCCCGGCCTCTGTCTGCCAGCGGGGCCGGCCGCATCACGCAGGGCCATGCCGATCGAAATAATAGCGCCGCAGGTACTCGTTGATGGCGTCCACGCACTCACGCGCGACTGCCGAGGAGCCCAACCGTTCATAGCGAGTCGTCAGGAGCTGGCTACCGTCGGTGCCGATCACGCACAGCGTTCCCGAGAACCAGTGATACTCTGCGCGGCCGATCCGCGTCCATTTGATCCATCCTCGGTCAATCGTCGGATCGTCAAAGCGAACGCCCCGACGGGTCAGCAGCAAGCGCGACGGCCCGCCAACCCGCCGGCTGTAGACGAGGAAGTAGCCAAGTGTGAGCACGCCGACCAGCCCGATTGACCAGAACCAAGCCTCGTCGATCGTGTCCGTTCTGATCCCCGCCCAAACAAACAGCGCCAACAGCAGAATCCCGAGCACAACTTGCCGCAACTCGCGCCGCCGCGGTGTTAGCTGGACGATCCTCATGTGCGGGTCATAGTCCAGCCCACACTCGGGACACGTCCAAATCGGTGGCAGGCCGCGCAGGTCGTAGCCACAAGACGGGCAAGAGCGCAGCAACGGCGGAACCTGCGCGTCCGCATCTGGTGGTGTCTGTTGATCGGATCCGGGCTGCATACGCGCAGTATACGCACAGAACCGCCATCGAAGACAAGGCGGGACCACGGCTGCGAGCGCCTACGCGAATGGTCGAAACGCGCGGCTGCCCTCATCGGGTGCCGCCGTCGCGTTCACACTCCAGGACCTTTATCTTCATCGCATCGCCGGTGCCCGCATGCCAGGTGATCCACACGCGCTTGTCGTCGCCGACGACAATATCGGGGGCTCGGCTGCTCTCGCCCTCTGCCGAGACCAGCACGGGCGCGCTCCAGTCATCCCCGGTGAAACGCGAGAGATAGATTCCCCACGGCTGGTCTACGTCATCGGCGCTCGGCCGTCCGCTCCATGCCACCCAGAGCACACCGTCAGAATCGACGACCGCCCGCGGCGTCTGGTTCAGGACGGTCTGCTCCTGGTGGCTGAGCCTATGGGGTAGAGTCCAGCACGCCTTCGCTTGATCGTAACAAGAAGCGAGTACTTTCTGGGGTTTTTCCGTTGGCGACGTCCCAGCCAAAGGACTCCCAGAAGACCCAGCGCTGGCCACGGTTGTCAACGACGATCGCGGGGTAACCGCCGTTCTCCTCCTCCTGCCCGTCGCCGGGCAGTCTCGTGACCGAACTCACCGCGTCGCGGCACTGATCGCAATGCGATCACCGAGCGTCGCTCGGACCGCTGAGTCAAGGGCTGGTCTGGCCGGGCACATGGGGCTCTACCAGGCCGCCGGCGGATCTTCAATTCAGCAGTACGACGACGTGAGAATCGGGTACGATAACAACAGTGACGATGACATCGCCGACGACGGCGACGACATCCAGATCGACGACGGCTTCAGCTCGAACGTCATCAGCCTGAGCTACGACACTGAGGGCGACCAAGGCGGGAGCCCGAAGGGCAACCTGACCCTTGACACGCCACTCGCCGCGCAGCGGCGACGGTCGCGACGCGACCGGCGGGCTGCGCCCGCAGTGGCCCGTCAAGGGCAGACCGACGACGCCGTGTACAAGTACGAGTACGACGCCTGGAACCGGCTGGTGGAGGTCAAGCGGCGGGTGGATGCCGAGACGAGCGTGGCCACCTACGCCTACCTGGGCGACAACCGCCGGGCCAGCAAGGTCGTCCAGAATTGTGGCACCGAGCATCTTGCCGGTGACGGAGGTAATACGACGGTCGAGTACTACTACGACCGGCGCTGGCGTATCGTCGAGACGCGCAACGGCTCCAACCAGGCCACGGCCCAGTACGTCTGGGGCACGCAGTACGTGGACGAGCCGATTATGGTTGACGTCAACGGCGACGTGACCGAGAGCAACGACTGCGACCCGGACGACCAGTCCGGCGAGTCCACGGCGGACGAGCGCTACTTCTACCACCAGGACCGCAACTGGAACGTGGTGGCCCTGAGCGAGTACGACACCGCCGGCACCAACAACGGCCGCATCGTCGAGCGCTACAGCTACACGCCCTACGGGCAGTTCGTGGTCCTGGCCGGCGACAGCGGCAACGGCGAGATGGGCAACTTGAGCCGGGTCTCGACCGTGGGCAACGTGTTCACCTTCCAGGGCCTGGCCCACGAGGCCGAGAGCGGCCAGCACAACGTGCGTTACCGCATGTACGACGGCGCGCTGGGGCGCTTCGTCCAGCGTGACCCGGCCGGCTACTCAGGCAGCGGGATGAACCTGTACGCCTTCGTCGGCAACCGGGCGACGCTTGCCACCGATCCCTCCGGGCTGGGCTGCGCGTTCCAGGGTGCCTGCGGCCCTGGCGGCACCACCGGCGCGGGCGACTGGGTGGGCGCGACGGGCACTGAATGCATAGGGCCCGATTGTCCTGGCGACGACGACGATAAACCGCCCCCACCGTGTGACCCATCCACATGCTTCGAGATCACACCTAAGAAGATAACGGACTGCAAGGCGGATGTGGTCAAAACACAAGGTCAGTGCCCGCCTAAGAAGCACCTGGCAGGTGCAGCCTGTGGCCCGATAGAAGAGCTATTCAAGAAGGCAAAGAAGAGCAAGAAGCCGGCAAAGCAGAACTGTACTTCCCCCTGCTTCTGTGACAAATCGAACAAGACAACCTTCTCCGACCAGGCTACAATCACAAGCACGCAGTCTGACACCTTCTATTGGCGTTGGAAAAGCCTTGCCGGCATCAAGTGGCCATCGAAATGTAAGCGGACGGACCCCGGCGCCATGCGGTGCACAGCCACGTTCAAGATCACGGTTACGATCAAAGGCAGTGGGCGGTACGCGCCATGCAAGGCCCCGTCAACCCAGGCTGCGTCGCAACCCAGCAAGTGATGGGCACTAAGTGACCGAGGCAATCATGTTCACTTGGCGCAGAGGTATCCTGACGACTCTGTTACTTCATCTGGTGGTCGGATCGATCTCTGGCTGGACCACCTATAGGTTTGCGAGCCTTGGGACAACCTGGATCGAGGAACTCAAGACCATCGTCGCTTACACGCCTGTCCTGCCGGCTGCGTGGTTGATCGTAGAAGGCCTGCTTTGGCGTCCCTTCCGGTCGCTTGCGATCGCGGCGATTTCTGGAGCTTCGCTCACCTCAGCGCACGCGCTGACCATTTTCGTCCAGTGGACAACAGGGGGGGGAGTGGTAGACGCGTCCCTGCTCCAATGGGTTGCGGAGTTTAGCGCATGGGGCTGCGCACTCGGGCCTATAGCTCATTGGCTGTGCCGGCGCGTGTGGTCAAGGCGGGATCGAAGGGAGCTTCTGGGTCGGGGTTTTTCGGTCATACGGGACAGTTCGAAAACGAACAACGGGCCCCCGCCGTGAAGAGCGACAGATACAGGGCACATTCTGGTTTAAATAGAGCCGGGACATAATACTTATTTCCGTTCGAGAGCTTCGAGGTCTGCGACATTGCCGGGCCGTTCGAGGCCGACGGGCTCTACTTCTGTAGCCGCGGTGAGGTGCGCACCGACAACTCCAACAACAACGTTATCGAGGCCTACACCACCGACGGGCTGGAGGACGTCATCGTCCGCCGGGGCTGTCCCCCTTAACACGCCGCGGCTCGCGACGCGAGGCCGTTGGCGCAGCCAATGCTGCGCTCTGGCCAAAGGAGCGTGCCCAGGGCGAGGCCGCCTGCGACCGAGGTCGGGTGCCATGCTCGGCAGCCACCCGCCACGCGCGGGCTCTTAACCGACGGGTGGTCGTGCGGCCGCGTCTATTGAACTCGCTGATGTCCGGTACAATCCGTCAAGCCGTGGCGCGGACGAGACCCCGCAGAGAATTGAGGCGTGATGCGCTCGCTACTCGCTGTTGATATCGGCGTGCGAACCGGCCTGGCCCTCTACCGGCACGACGGACGCCTGCTGTGGTATCGGTCTCAGAACTTCGGCACCGCGGTGCGGCTCAAACGTGCCGTGCGCGCGCTGCTCCACGAGCTGCCGGACCTGGCGTGGTTAGTGCTCGAGGGTGGTGGACCTGTGGCCACAATCTGGGAGCGCGCCACTCAGCGCCGACGAATCCCCGTGCGGCGAATCAGCGCCGAGGACTGGCGGCGCCAACTACTCTACCCGCGCCAGCAGCGCGGCCGCCGGCAGGCGAAGCGCAGCGCAGCCGACCTGGCCCGCCGGGTCATCGAGTGGTCCGGCGCTCCGCGGCCGACCTCGCTACGGCACGACGCCGCCGAGGCGATTTTGATCGGCTTATGGGGCGTGCTGGACGTAGGATGGCTGGACGCCGTGCCGCCCAGCGGGACCACGCGAGAGAATGCCCGAGTGTGAGACCTGCGCTCAAAGCGACCGACCAGAACGAGCTTCCATCGATTGTGCCGGTTTGGATTCCACTGCACACAAGCGGCGCCCGCAGCAGAACCGCCAATACGACTCGGCGCGACAGGCCGCGGCTGCGGGGGGCGTGGAGTTCCGGACACCCGCACACTGGCCCCCTTGACTGTGCCGGCGGATGTGGCAACCTGCACACGCGAATGCTCCGAGCGGCACGACTGCCGACGTGTGCAGTGTGTCCCTTCCCCACAGGCAAAGGGTGCGTGGATAGATGAATACAGGAATGATCGCGATGCTCGTCCCGGTTGTTACCATGGTTGCGGAAACGGCCGCCGGTCTGTCGACCTCCCAAGGCGGTCTGTCGGCGCCTGCAAATCTGCGCTGCGAGTATCTGGTTGACCCGCTCGGCATCGACGCGACGGCACCGCGGCTGTCGTGGGAGATGGTCGCTTCGCGCCGCGGGGCGGTTCAGCAGGCATACCGGATTCTCGTGACCAATGACCCGGACCTGCTGAACGCTGACACGGGCAACCTATGGGACAGCGGTAAGGTGATCTCGGACCAGTCCATCCAGGTGGTGTACAGCGGCAAGCCGCTCCGCGCGCGCATGCGCGTCTGGTGGAAGGTGCGCGTGTGGGATCAGGATGACCAACCCTCGCCGTGGAGCCGCCCGGCCCACTGGACGATGGGCCTGCTCGAAGCATCCGACTGGCAGGCAAAGTGGATCGGCGACGTCACGCCGGCACCAGACAACCTGGACCCGCTTCCAGCTCCCATGCTCCGCAAGACCTTCAACGTCGCCGGCGATCGCCACACGGTCAAGCGCGCTACGGTGTATGTCACCGCCCTCGGCTTGTACGAGCTGCGCCTCAACGGGCGGCGGGTTGGCGACCACCTGCTCGCGCCCGAATGGACTGACTACCGACGGCGCGTGCAATACCAGACTTACGACGTGACCAACCTGCTGCGCGCCGGGGACAACGCCCTTGGCGCCCTGCTCGGTGATGGTTGGTACGCCGGCGAAATCGGGCTGATCGGCCTGCATCCCGGCAAGCGGCCACGCGCGGTCTACGGCCGCCTGCCGAAGCTGTTGCTCCAAATGGAGATCGAATACGCCGACGGGCACACGCAGACGATCGCTTCCGACGACACCTGGCTTAGCACGGCCGAGGGCCCGATCCGGGTGAGCGACTTGCTCGATGGCGAGACCCGCGATGCCCGTCGTGAGATGCCCGGGTGGGACGGGCCGGGGTTCGATGATTCGTCCTGGACACCGGTCCACGTGTTTGAGCCCAGTAGCGCGAAGCTGGTCGCGCAGCCGAACGAGCCGATCCGGATCGTTAGAGAGCTCAAGCCGATTGCCATGACCGAGCCGAAGCCGGGCGTGTACGTCTTCGACCTGGGGCAGAACATGGTGGGCTGGTGCCGGCTGAAAGTCCGCGGTCCGGTCGGCACGACGGTGACGCTGCGTCACGCCGAAGTCCTGGACCCCGACGGCACGATCTACACCGCAAACCTGCGCGGGGCGGCCCAGACGGACCGCTACACGCTGCGCGGCAGAGCTTTTGAGATGTTCGAGCCGCACTTCACTTACCACGGGTTCCGGTACGTGGAAGTGACGGCGGACTGCGAGCCGGAGGAACTCTCGATCGAATCGATCGTTGGCCGTGTGTTTCACTCGGCCGCACCATTGGTGGGCGAGTTTGAGTGTTCCAGCCCGCTGCTGAACAAGCTGTGGCAGAACATTGTCTGGACGCAACGGTCGAACATGCACAGCACGCCGACCGATTGCCCGCAGCGCGACGAGCGGATGGGGTGGACGGGAGACATCCTCGCGTTCGCCCAGACCGCCTGCTTCAACATGGACATGGCCGCGTTCTTCACCAAGTGGGTTCCGGACATCCGCGACGCGCAAGCCGACGACGGACGCTACCCCGACTTCGCCCCGCACCCCTATGATCCCAACCAGCGGTCCTCCAGCGTGCCGGCGTGGGGCGACGCAGGTGTGTTCGTGCCCTGGTGCGTGTACCGCAACTACGGCGATACGCGCATGATCGAGCAGCACTTCGAATCCGCCCGACGCTGGGTGGACTACGTTCACGCCCAGAACCCGGATCTGCTCTGGAAGAACAGTCGCGGCAACGACTACGGCGATTGGCTCAACGCCGACACGCTGAAGCTGGAGGGCTGGCCGAAGACCGGTGCAGCCATGCCCAAGGAGGTGTTCGCCACGGCCTTCTTCGCCCGCTCGACGGAAATCGTCTCCAGGATGGCCAATGTGATCGGACGCGACGAAGAAGCGCAGCGCTACGCTGCGTTGGCGACCGACATCAGGAAGGCCTTCAATCGCGCGTACGTTCAGCCCGACGGCCGCATTCAGGGAGATACGCAGGCCGGCTACGCGATCGCGTTGCACTTCGACCTGCTGCCGGATGAACTGGGCGAAGCTGCGGCACGGCGTATGGTCGAGTGCTTTCAGCGATACGACGGGCACATCTCGACCGGCTTTCACAGCACGATCTGTTTGATGAACGAACTCACGCGCAATGGATACAACGACGAGGCCTACCGGCTGATCAACAATCGCACCATGCCGTCGTGGGGCTACGCCATCGACCACGGCGCGACAACCATCTGGGAGCGCTGGGATGGTTACGTCGAGGGCCGCGGCTTCCAGAACCCCGGAATGAACTCCTTCGCCCACTACGCGCTCGGCTCGGTCGGCGAGTGGATGTACCGCACGATCCTCGGCATCAACCCGGACCCGCAGGTGCCGGCGTACAAGCGGTTCATCATCCGCCCGCGGCCAGGGGACGGACTGACCTGGGCCCGGGGCTCGTACGACTCGATTCACGGGCAAATCGCAGTTGACTGGCGAATCGCCGCAAGCCGAATCAGCCTGAACGTAGCGGTGCCCGCCAACACCACCGCCACCGTATATGTACCCACCACCGATCCCACGCGCGTCACGGAGAGCGGCAGCCCGGCCGCCCAGGCAGAGGGCGTCGAGCTCATGCGGTCCGCGGACGGTGCTGCGGTTTATCGCGTTGGGGCCGGGCGATACAGTTTCGCGGCGGATTGGACGAAGTAGCCGGTCACGCCGACCCAATCACCGTCGGTGCGGCCCGCAGCTTCAGCTACGGGCACCGCCCGGCGCACCGGAAAGGAAACAGACTCCATGCTGGAACCGCAGCACCACTCCAGCGGCGTCGTGAAACGCCTCGACCAGCTCTATGAATTCGACCGCGAGCCGGTGTCGACGAACCGGCTCTGCGGTGGCGCGTACTTCGCCGGCTCGTTTGCGGGCGAACACGTGGCCGCCACCGAATTCGTCATCGGCGCCCTGTTCGTGAACTGGGGCGCGCGTGTGTTCGATGTGGTCGTCGGTCTGGCGATCGGGAACCTGCTGGCCGTCCTGAGCTGGGCGTTCGTCTGCGCGCCGATCGCAGTCCAGACGCGGCTGACGCTGTACTGGTATCTGCGGCGGATCGGCGGGCCGTTCCTGGCGGTCATCTACAACGTGCTGAATGCCATTCTGTTTTGTATCCTCGCCGGCTGCATGATCACCGTGTCCGCGTCCGCGGTGCGCTTGCCGTTCGGCATTCCCGCGCAACCCGAGTGGTATCCCACGGATTGGCGCTTCGCGCTCGCGGTGTGCGTGGTGGGTGCGGTGGTTGTCACGCTGGCCATCGCCGGCTTCAAGAAGCTCGCCACGTTCGCCACCGTCTGTTCACCGTGGATGCTGCTAATGTTTGTGGCGGGCGCGCTGGTCATGATGCCGCGACTCGGCGAAGCCACCGGCATCGGCAATGTCCGCAGCTTTGCGCAGTTTTGGGAAATGGGCGAGAAGGCAGTCTGGATCGGCCGAACGCCCGACGGTGGGCGAGCGCTCATCGGCTTCTGGCACGTCGCGGCGTTCGCCTGGATCTGCAACCTGGCCATGCACATGGGCCTGTCGGACATGGCGCTGTTTCGGTATGCCAAGCGAGCCAGCTACGGGTTCTACTCGGCGTGTGGCATGTTCCTGGGTCACTACCTGGCCTGGATCGCGGCGGGAATCATGGGCGCCGGTGCGGCCCTGGCATTAAACACGCCATTGACGAAGCTGGACTCCGGGGCGGTCGCTTACGAGGTGCTCGGCGTAGCGGGGGCGATCGCGGTCGTCATTGCCGGCTGGACCACGTCGAACCCGACGCTGTACCGGGCGGGCCTGGCATTCCAGGCCATAACGCCGAACTGGCCACGCTGGGCGGTGACGTTTGCCGTAGGAACGGTCACAACAGTTATCGCCTGCTTCCCGTTCGTTTTCACAAAGCTGCTCGACTTCGTGGGTATCTACGGGCTACTCCTGGTGCCCACGGGTGCGATCGTGATGACCGAGCACTGGGTCTTTCCGAGAATCGGCCTGACCCGTTGTTGGGCTTCCTACCAGAACCGTTTGCTCAACTGGCCGGCGCTACTGGCATGGCTGGCCGGAATGGCGCTCGCCCTGACGCTGCACCGGACCGAAACCCTGCACTTGTTCTTCCTGTTCATTCCGGTGTGCGCGTTGACGGTGGTGTTGTACATCTTGCTGGCACCACTGGCCGGGGCAAAAGAGCCGATACCGGCTTCGCCTGAACCAGCTCCTCGACACGTTCCCCACCCGGCCAAGCAGAGCACGCCCGCCGTTACGGACGCCGGAAAGCGCGATGTGGCATTCTGGCTCGCCGGCCTGATCGCGCTGGCGACATTGATCGCTTGCCTCGCCATGCCGTTCTACGTCTACTGGTCCGGAACGGACGGCTACGCCGACAACCTGGCTTGGTTCAAGAGGTGGCTCATAGTGCCGACGTTGGTCTATTTCATCGCCGGCACGTGGGTCGCCGGCCGAATCCGGCGGCGGCAAAGGTAGCTGGTTCAGGGGGCGCGAGGCTGCCGCTACAGTTCGAAGTCCGCGATCACCGGGAGATGGTCGCTGGCGACGCGGGCCAGTTTCAGGCGGCTGTGGTGGGCATGCAGCAGGTGCAGCGGACCGCGGTAGAAGATCTTGTCGAGGCCGCTGCTCGGCGCGAAGCTGGGGAACGTCTTTATGGCCCAGCGCGAGCCTGGGCGTCGGTTGGTCGCGCACCAGAAACCCGCCGGCTGGAAGTACCTTCGCTTCAGCACGCCTTGCCAGTCATTCATGTCACCGGCGATGACGCAGGGGGCCTCGAGTGCCAGGTGTGCGGTGTCGTGCGTTGCTAGCAAACGCTCTACCTGTAGACGACGCAGCCGCGCCGCGAGACTCAGGTGTATGTTGAACACATCTACCTCGACCCACCGATCTTGGCTGGCGAAGTGAATCCGCGTGTGCTGGGACCCACGGCGTTTCGTGCGCCCGATTGTCAAATCGATATTGCGTTGTCGCCCAATCGGATAGCGCGACAACGTGGCGTTCCCGTACTTCCCCCGCTTGAAGAACACGTTCATACCCACCGCCCGGTAGCGGTAATCCAACTGTCGTGCGAGGTGTGAGGCCAGGTCAAGCAGGCCGGAGCGCGGCCGAAAGCGATCCACCTCCTGCAAGAGCACGACGTCCGCATCGTGGTGCCGCAGGATCTCCACGATCCGCTCCGGCGCGAACTTCCGGTCCACGCCGATGGCCTTGTGAATGTTGTACGTCAGCACGCGGAACCGCATGGCCGATATGATACCGCGCGCCCCAACCCCCCTACCGTCCTCAGGCGAGCCGCTCGAGGATCCGGGTCCAGAACGTGTCGCCGTACCTGACGGCCAGAAACGCGCAGATCAGCACGGCAGCGCCGAACACGCCCCAATCGCCGGCCGCGCTGTCGAACGGCGAGAGCCACCACATCCACGAGAAGCCCACGAACACGCCGATCACGGCACCGCAAAGGAACCGAACCGCGAAGCCGATCCAGGTTTGTGCCGCCGCCTGTCTATCCGGCATTATCGACTTCCCGGGCATAGCCCCTCCGTGGCTTGGTGGCTTCGTGGCTTCTCATATCAGTCTAACCACCGCTTCTCGCGCAGCTTCCGCGGCAGGTACTCGTCGGTGATGAAGCTGAAGTACTTGTTGGACAGCGCTTCGAGCTCGAGCTTGACGCATAAGCGGTCCGCTCCCGTGCCTGGCCCCGCAGCCGGCTTGCGGAGCTCTCGTCTCTCGGCCTGGCTAAGGCGTGCGCTGCGGTCAGGAGATTAGCCGAATCTGCACCGCTCCCCCTTCGACCACCTGCACGGTCAGATCACTGCCGCGCAACAGCGACATGCCGACCAGTACGCCGCCGCGCGTCTCCAGAACCTCGACCCTCAAGGGCTGGCCGGCGAGGGCCGCCTCTGCCTCATACACGGATAGATGCACCAGCGTGCCGTCCCCGAGCGTCGCGCGTGTCGGACCGGAAAACGGTAGTTCCAGGCGCGAGATGATGTTGGGCGGCAGCGCCAGAAAGCCGTTGAAGCCAGTGTCAATCACAGCCTCTACTTCGATGGCGGAACCGTTCGGTGCGCCCACGCGGACAGGAATGATCGCTTCGAGTTCCGCGTTGACATGCCCGGTGATCATGCCCGCCCCGACAGGAAGCGCCCACCCAGCCGATAAGCCGCCTGGTGACCTACACGTAGGATGTACAGCGCCGGGTCGGCGTGCCTGGCCTTCATGCGCTGAATCGCTTCGATCGCAGTGGGAGCGATCTCGTAGTCACCAGTCTCGATGTCGAGCACCAGATACTTGCCGGTGTGCTCAGGCTCTACCTGGGCACGGACCCGCTCCTGGTACAGCTCCTCGCCGCGGCGAACGATCTCGTCGTTCGTGTAACGTGCGTGGGCCATGAGCTAACCCTCCCGGGTCATCTTACCTTAAGTATACCATCACCGACGCCCGGGGACCACAGGTTTGCTGCGGCACCGTGTCCTTGGCTAGGGACAAGGGGCCGTTCCGTGACCGGCGCGGCGCCATCCAGCGTCACCGCCCTCAATCCAACCATCGCTTTTCGCGGAGCTTGCGAGGCAGGTACTCGTCGGTGATGAGGCTGAAGTACTTGTTGGACAGCGCTTCCAGTTCGAGTTTGACGCCCAGGCGCTCCATATGCTTGATCTCGCGCTGCCAGGCCGCCTTTTGGAACCAGGGGTAGTTGCGGATCTCCTTCGCCCGCCGCCGGTCCTCGTCGGTCAGGAGCGCCATCGGCCCTGAGGTACACGACAAGCAACTCTGACTAAGGCGAAACGATCGTCAGGCGAGCCGTACGCTTCCCGGCTCGCGGGCGGTCCAGCGCGTGCTCCATGGCCTCCACGGCGTCCGACTCAAAGATGCGGTGTCCGCAGGAACGGCAGATCAACGCCGGGACACGCTCGAACAGGACGTGGCGCGAGCCACGACGCCGGTAGACACGTACGCGCCCGCGCCGCAAAGACTCGCCGCAGTATTCGCAGCGTTCAGCCGGTTTTCGCTTATTCGACCTCATACAGCGTGATGATACGAACCAGGTTCTGGTGGAGCAAGCGCCCGACCACACGCATGGCGCGGCCGTTCACGCTTCGGCCCTCGACCTCGTACTTCCGTTGGCGTGGCCAAGATCGTCGCAGCCGGCCCGTCGCCAGGCACGACAGAACATCGTTGAGTGTAAGAGCGTCTTCGTCCAGAGACTCAAGGGCACGATCCGGCAGATCCATCCGCCGCCTGCAAGCCGAACGTCTGGCACGCATACTTGATGAACACGCGCGCATAGTACTCGTTTCGGAACTGGAAGCGGACATGGAACCCGTCCGCGAACGCGCCTTCCGGATCACGGACGACTACACACGCGGCAGGGAAGTCAAAGGGCCCCTCACCGTCGACTAGCTGGGGCACAACCTCGTAATAGATCTCCTCAATTGCGGACCGGGGCCATAAGCGCTTCTCCACTTCCTCATCATCGAACTCAAACTCAAGCGCTTCTGCGGTGACCCGCAGCGCCCCGTGCCTCCCCCATGGGACTGGCTCGAAGCGCGGGTCGCCGCTCAGGTAGTGGCATTTGTCGTCTTCGTACAACGCGTCGGGCATCAGGGTTCTCTTCGACAAGCGTCCGATCAGTCGAGCCAGCGCTTCTCCTTCAGCTTCCGCGGCAGGTACTCGTCGGTGATGAAGCTGAAGTACTTGTTGCTCAGCGCTTCGAGCTCGAGCTTGACGCCGAGCTGCTCCATGTGCTTGATCTCGCGCTGCCAGGGTGCCTTGGCGAACCAGGGGTAGTTGCGGATCTCCTTGGCCCGCCGGCGGTCCTCATCCGTCAGCGGCATGGGCACGTGTGGCGGGATGTCAAAGCGGTCGGCGTCGTAGCTGCTCATGCCAATGAAACGCGCCGCCGGGATCGCCATGCGCTGACTCTCGAACGCCAGGTTGATCGAGCCCTGCTTGACGACGCTGTAGATGTAGTAGCCCCACGGGTCGTTATCGACCAGGACGTAGACCGGCAGGGCCAGCTCGCGGTGCATGCGAAAGAGCAGCCGGCGGACGCCGCGTGGCGGCTGGCCGCCGCCGTGAATGATCATGCATTTGTGCTTTTCCCAGAAGCGGTCCTTATTGAACCGCTGCCAGACCGCGCCTTTCTCGATCAGCAGCACGAACTTGGCCTTGTGCTTGCGGAACTGGATTACGTCGGCTTCGACGATACTCGGTACGGCCCAGCCGCCGGAGCCCATCGCCGCCAGGCCGATCGCGTCGCCGTTATCCACAATGCTCATCGGGCCGACCATGGCACCTTTGGTTTCGGCGTGGACGCCGAGCTCCTCGCGCAGGGCGGCCACGGCCACCTCGATGTCCTCGATGATCGGGTCGGACTCGGACTGCTCGGTGAAGATCAGCTCTCTGGCACCCTTGCCGTCGGCGGACTTGATCGGGACTTTCAGGTTGTAGAACAGGTCACGGATGCTGGTCGAATCGCCGCTGTCGATCAGCCGCTTGCACACCTCGGCGACGCGGACGGTCTGCATGAACTTTTTGGCCTGGCTGCCTTCGCCCTTGCGGCGGCCGAGCAGGCTGAAGAAAGACCGCCGCTGCTTACCGTCGAGCAGCTCGATGATGCCCTTCTGCTTGTTGAAGCGGACGTTGCTGAGCGTGCGCGAGGGGATGTCCACGTAGGGATCCTGGCGCTCGTGGACGACGCCGACCACCTCGCGCGCCATCCTCTTGATGCGCTCGCCGGCGGCCATCCGGTCGCGCTTGGACACCTTGCGCCGACCGGCCTTGCCAGCGGCACCGTCGCCGGCGGATTCGCTCTTCGTCGATCTCTTCGCCGTCTTTCTCGCTGTCGTCTTCTTCGCTCCATTTACCTTCGCCACGTTCGACTCCATTCGATCTCAGGCGTGATATCCCGATGGCGATACTATACCGGACACGCCACAGGCGCGCGTAATCCATCCGGGCCCGATTCTTCAGTGCCGGAGGCACGATTGAAGATAGCCCAGGGTGAAACCCTGGGTACACACGTCGCCCCTCTGGTCTGAGTCCCATCGGGACGACTGAACCTGACCCGGCGGGCACGGCCAGCGCCGCTCCGCAACTCACACGATCCGGAGGACGAGTTGGAGGATGACGACTCCCCCAAAACCAAGTACCATCGCACCGCTGATCGCAAGAGCTGCGACCGCGGCGCGACGGTTCTTGATTACGGCAACAGGCCCGCGCAGGACACGCAAGCTCTTGTCCAGCACGACAGTCTCAGTCATCAAACCGAGCAACATCAGGGGCATCATGACCAGAGCGGAAACGGGCTTTAGATGAATCACGCCCAGATCCGCCAGGTAGGCACCGAGCAACGGTATCGCTATTGCCACCGCGCCGCAGACCGCGGCGACGAGGTAAGGTCGTCCGGAGTGAAGTCTTGAGAGGTAGGACGCTGGGTTGTCTGGATCAAATTCCCGCCCACACTCCGGACACCGGTTTTCCGGCAGCCCGTCGAGGATGTAGCCGCAGCCCAGGCAGCGCTTGTGCGGCGTCGCGTCGTTGGAGTCGGTCGCAGGCATGAGGGCATTATAAGAGGATGGCGGGCGCAGCACGCCCTGCCAGTGCGGGAAGGGATTCCCGCTAGGGTGGGTGCGAGAATCCCGATGTACATCGGGACTCGCACGAGTGAGCAGTGCACTCAGCCGACCCGGGTTGAAGGGGCGATCGTTCCCGCATACAGTCACCGGCGACACCAAACCGCTAGCCAAGCGAGGAAACACCATGCGACAGATCTGTGTGATGGCGTGCGTCCTGGGAACCTACGGGGGGCTGGGACTGGCGGATCAGAGCCAGACTGCCACCGCCACCGGGGTCGTCTTCCACGACAGCAACCGCAACGGCGTGCGTGACCCCGGCGAAGACGGCCTGAAGGACATCCGCGTCTCCAACGGCCGCGAGATCGTCCTGACCAACCAAAACGGCGGATACCGACTGCCCGTGGACGACGACACCATCCTGTTCGTCATCAAGCCCCGCGGCTGGATGACCCCGCTCAGCGAGCTGAACCTGCCGCGCTTCTATTACATCCACAAGCCCAACGGCTCACCCAAGCTGAGATACCCCGGCGTCGCTCCTACCGGCCCGCTGCCGAAATCCATCGATTTCCCGCTGTGCGCCCACAAGGAGCCGGACCGTTTCCGGGTCGTCGTCTTCGGCGACACGCAGCCGAATTCGATTGAGGACATCAACTACCTGGCCCACGACGTGGTCGAAGAGGTGATCGGGACCGAAGCCGCCTTCGGCTTCACGCTCGGCGACCTGGTGAACAACCGCCTCAACCTGTTCGAGCCGCTGAACCGCACCGTCGCACACATCGGCCTGCCTTGGTACAACGTCCTCGGTAATCACGACGAGAATTACGACTCGCCGGACGATTGCCATTCCGACGAGAGCTTCGAGCGTATCTACGGTCCGTCCTACTACTCGTTCGACTACGGCCCGGTGCACTTCATCGTGCTCGACGACGTGATCTGGCACGGGGCGACCGAGACGGAGAAGGGCCACTACACCGCCGGGCTCGGCGAGCAACAACTGGCGTTCGTGCGGAACGACCTGGCCCTGCTGCCGAAGGAGCAGCTCGTCGTGCTGACCATGCACATTCCGATTACGCAGATCCACGAGCGTAAAGAGCTGTTCGGCCTGCTCGCACAACACGCGCACACGCTGTCGCTTTCCGCCCACACGCACATTCAGCAACACCTGTTCCTAGGTGCCGCGCACGACTGGCCTGCCCGCAAGGCACATCACCACATGAACGTGGTCACGGCTTGTGGGTGTTGGTGGCGGGGTGCTCCGGACGAGAGCGGCTTGCCACATGCAACGATGGCGGACGGCGCCCCGAACGGCTGGACACTCGTCACTTTCGACGATAACCACTATTCGGCCGTCTTCCGAGCCGCCCGCCGCCCCGCCAACTATCAAATGAGCATCCATGCGCCCGAATCGGTCGCGCCTGACAAAGCCGCGCAGACCGAGGTGCTCGTCAACGTCTTCGCCGGCTCGGAGCGCTCAACGGTGGAAATGCGATTTGACAACGGCGAATGGGTCGAGCTGGAGCGCGTCGCGCGCGAGGATCCGTACTTCACGGCTATCAAAGAAGCGGAAGAAAGTGAGCATCCGCCACACGGGCCTAAACTGCCCCGGATCGGGAAGTCCCCGCACATCTGGCGGGGCGTGTTGCCGGCGAATCCCCGGCCCGGCACCCGGCTGATCGAGGTTCGCACGACCGATTTGTTCGGCCACACCTACTATGGGCGCCGGGTTGTCCGTATCGAGTGATGCTCGCGTTCGCGCGACGCGATCATCTGCGCGTGCGTGTCGTCGCCGACCGCATCGAGAGGTCGCTGCGAGCGTACAATGTCGTGTGGCGCGAGGCACTGGGCCTCATGCGACGAATCAACCCACGGCGGCAGACCTGGAGCGGAAAGCTCTTGGAGAAGACCCGCCGGCGGATCGACACGCCCTACCCCACCGCGGCCAAACTGTGGCGCCACGGGCGCGAGGAACCGCATCGTCAGGAGCGCTGACCGGGCGGGCGGGTCCTCAGACGCGACACTTCGGTAGACTATCAGAGCCAGTCGTCGGGTCTCAGGGCGGGACTTACCCGCTTCGTCTCATGAGTGGACCGCTTCCTCATGGGCGCGGCTCGGCTCGGCGTGCGGCGCCAATTGGCGCGGCAGGAGCGACAGCAGTTCCTGCGGCGTCAGGTAGCGCTTCGGCAGGCGCCAGTGGATGGTTTGCGGGTCGGGCATGCGCGGCGAGCCGGGGCCGGCGGAGAAGAGCGGCTCGACCTTCTGCAACTCATCGACCGCGAAGATCAGGTCCGGCGGGTCGAGCACGATCGAGCGGATGCCCCACGGGCTGGCCAGCACACGAATCTCCGCCAGCGTCAGCAGGGTTCGCACGTCGTCCGGCAGCGCGCCAAACGCGTCCCGGAGATCATCATTGAGCACGCCGATGTCCGCAGGCGTGCGGCAACTCGTCAGCCGCTTGTACACCTCCATGCGCAGCCGCTCCGAGCGGATGTAGCTGCGCGGGATGGAGGCGGAGATGCCCAGCTCGAGGTTGACCGGTCGCCAGAGCTCGGCGGGCTCGTTGCGCAGCCGGCGGGCGGCCTGTTCGAGCAACTGGCAATACATTTCGTAGCCGACCGCGTCGATGTGGCCGGATTGCTCCGGGCCGAGGATGTTGCCGGCCCCACGAATCTCCAGGTCGCGCATGGCGATCTGAAAGCCCGCCCCGAGCTCGCTGTAGTGCTCGATGGCTTTGAGCCGTCGGGCGGCGTTCTCCTTGACCGGGTGCTTGGGCGAAAGCAGCAAGTACGCGTAAGCGCGATGTTTCGAGCGCCCGACCCGGCCGCGAAGCTGGTGCAGGTCAGCCAGCCCGAAGCGCTCGGCGCGGTTGATGAAGATCGTATTGACCGAGGGGATGTCCAGGCCGGTCTCGATGATGTTGGTGGAGACCAGCACGTCGGCCTCCTGGCGCACGAAGCGCAGCATCGCTCTCTCGAGCTCGGCCCCCTTCATCTGCCCGTGGCCGACCACGATGCGCGCTTCGGGCACGATGCTGCGCAGCCGATTGGCGACCTGTTGAATGTCGCGCACGAAATTGTGCACGAAGTACACCTGCCCGCCGCGGGTCATCTCCCGCAGAATCGCGTCGCGGATCAGCTGATCGTCCCACAGGCGGATGTGTGTGACGATCGCGCGGCGATCCAGCGGCGGCGTGGCCAACGACGAAATGTCGCGGATACCCAGCATCGCCATGTGCAGCGTCCGCGGGATCGGCGTGGCGCTGAGCGTCAGCACGTCCACGGTCGCCCGCAGGCGCTTGAGCCGCTCCTTGGCCTCCACGCCGAAACGCTGTTCCTCGTCGATGACGACCAGCCCCAGGTCGGTGAAGCGCACGTCGGGCGAGAGCAGCCGGTGCGTGCCGATCAGGATGTCCAGTTGCCCCTTGCGCGCTCGTTCGACGATGCGCGTCTGTTCGGCCTTGGTCCGGAAGCGCGAGAGCACCTCGATCAGGAACGGGTAGTCGGCCATCCGCTCGGAGAAGGTCTGGTAGTGCTGCTCGGCGAGAACGGTGGTGGGCACCAGCACGGCGACCTGCTTGCCATACTCGACGGTCTTGAACGCCGCCCGAACGGCCAGCTCGGTCTTGCCGTAGCCGACGTCGCCGCACAGCAGCCGGTCCATAGGGCGTGGGCGGTGCATGTCGGTTTTGATCCGTTCGAGGGCGCTGAGCTGGTCTTCAGTCTCGGTGTAGATGAAGGAGCCTTCGAACTCCCGCTGCCAGGTGGTGTCGTGGGGGTACCCGATTCCCGCGCGCGTCTGGCGTTCGGCCTGGATTGCCAGGAGCTCGGCGGCCAGATCGGTAACCGCGTCGGCGACGCGCTGCTTGGCCCGCTTCCAGGCCGTCCCGCCCAGCTTGCTCAGTGCCGGCTTGCCGCGGAAGCCGCCCACGTACTTCTGCACGACGTGGATCTGGCTGGTGGGCACGTGGACGACGGCGCGGCCGGCAAACTGGATCGCTAGGTATTCCTCACGCCGACCCGCACGCTCGAGCGTCTTGAGCCCGAGGAAACGGCCGATGCCGTGCAACACGTGCACGACGTGGTCGCCCGCGTCCAGGTCGAAGAAGCTGTCGATCGGGCGGGCGGGTTGGACGCGGCGCAGCGTGCGCCGTTGACGATAGCGGTGGAAAAGCTCGTGGTGCGGCACGTAGGCGGTCGCACCGGCTTCCGGCCGCGGACGGCTCCAGCGGAACCCACGGTGAATCACGCCGACCGCAGTGCGAATGCGTTCGGCCCGCTCCGGCAACTGGCGCAGGAGTTCCTGGAAGCGCTGCTCTTCCGGGCGGTTGTCGCACAACACAATCACGTCGTCCTGTGCGGCTAGCTCGCACAGGGCGGTGAGCGCCTCGGCGGACTTCGGCTCGAATTGCGGCAGACTGCCCACGTCCAGATTTACGCTCCGCGCGGCGCCGCCGGCGAAGCGTTGCAGGTATAACTGCGTGAAGTCATTCGCCCGCCGCATGAGCCCCTCAACGGAAATCACCCCCACCGGTTCGCCCAGCCGCTGCCAGAACGTTCGGCCCAGCTCCTGGATTTCGGCCGGCTCGTGCAAGGCGATGATCGTGTCCGCCGGCAACAGCGCCAGGAGACTGGTGGTTCGGCCCCCGTTCGCCTGTGTCGCGACCATCGACAGTGCCGGAATCCGCACCGACTGCAGCGCGTGTGACGAGCGTTGCGTACCGGCGTCGAACAGGCGGATCGACTCGACCCGGTCGCCGAAGAACTCGACCCGCACCGGATCGGTGTGGGCGTTGCCGTAGACATCGAGGATGCCGCCGCGGCGGGAGAAGTCGCCGCCCACTTCAACCTGGTCGCAGCGGGTGAAGCCCTGGTCGCTCAGCCAGGCGACGAGCCGGTCGGGGTCAAGCGTCTGCCCGACCGATACCGTGAGGGACCGAGCCGCAATGGCCTGCGGCGAGGGAACGGGCTGCATCAGGGCCTGGACAGGGGCGACGATGATGGGCGCCGGTGGCGTTTTGATCGAATCGGCGCGGTCGGTGCGAGAAGGGATTCGCGCACCAGCCCTGAGGAATCCCACGCCAGACCCGGCATCGTGGCCTGGGCCGTGGTCGTCCGATAACGCAACGCAGAGTCTAAGCCGCTCACCGGCCAGCTCGTCGGCCGCGGACTGCTCGCCCGGCAGCATCTCCAATTGCGGCAGCAGTTCGGGGGCCGTCCCGGTTGCCGTCTCGATGTCGTCGCGGACGTCGTCCGCCTCGTCTCCATGGGCGGTAATGAACAGCAAAGGGCGGCGCAACCGTTCGGCCACGATCGCCGCCAGGACGGGCGCAGATGATCCCCACAGGCCTTCGGCTGCCAGGGGGTCTGAGTCGTCGGTCAGCAGCCGAATCAGCTCGTCAAGCCGCGGATCGCTGCGGATCGCGTCGAAGATATCCACTGCGACTATTCTATCGTCGGTTCGGGCATTGATCGAACAGGGGCGGCGTGGCGGTTGTGGAGGGTGTGACTGAGCTTTGGGGCAACTGGGGTGGCACGGTCCAGCGTCGCCTGGAGGAACTCCGGTTCCAAGTAGAATGTTGCCGCGACGCTGGGCGGTGGGCGCCGAATCGGGCGATTCGTCAAGCCACACGCCACGACCCAACGCGTGTGTATTCTATCGGCGGGTGGGGTGCGAGAAAGGATTCTCGCACCAGCCGGCAGCCGCTCGCGCGGGCAGCCCTTTCCGTTACGGCGTCGGTCCGTGGGTGTCGCCGGGGCTGGCCGGGAGCGTGGGAACGGTCGGCAGGGTGACCCCGAAGACCGCGCCGCCTTCGGGTGGGCTGATCAACTCGATCGTGCCGCCCAACTCCTCGACGTTCTTGCGAGCCACCGCCAACCCCAATCCCGTGCCCCCATGCCCCTTGGTGGAGAGGAACGGCTCGAAGATCGCGGCGCGCTGATCCGCGGGCACGCCTGGGCCGTTATCAGCCACCGACAGGATCACCTGCTTGCCCGCTACGTCGTAGCGGGTTCGCACGTTCACCAAACCGTCCCCGCGCGGAACGGCATCCACGGCATTGGTCAGCAGGTTGAGGATGACCTGATGGATGCCGTCGTAGTCAAGCGGGAACGGCGGGACGGCGTCGTCCAGATCGGCCAACACCACCACCTTAGCCGCGTCGGCCTGCTTCTGGACCAGTGCGACCGCGTCATCGACGACCCTGTTGAGCTGCAGCATTTCCAGCCGCGGCTCGCGATCCTTGCTGAACGCCAGCATGTTCAGCATCAGGTTGTAGCTCTTGTCCAGGTTGCGATCGACGATCCGCCAGCCTTCCGTCGCCTGGGCGAAGTCCTGCCGCTCCAGACCGCGTCCGAGCACGTCGGCCCCGCTGCGCACGCCTTGCAGCAGGTTTTTGATGTAGTGCGAGAGGTAGGCGACGGCCTCGCCGGCGGCCGCCAACCGCTCGCGCTGCAAGTGCGACTGGACCAGTCGGGCGTTCTCGATCGCCAGGCCGGTCTGATAGCCGATCGCCGTGATCAGGCGCAGCTCGTGCTCATTGTAGGTGTGGCGTGTCACCGGGCAATCGAGGTGGATCACGCCGAGCACCTGCTCGCGCACCAGGATCGGCGTGCAGATCACCGAGCGCATGCCGAGCTTCTGCACGCTCTTGCCGCTACGGAAACGCTCATCAGAGACGATGTTGGAACAAAGCACGCCCTCGCGGGACTCGACGGCGTGGTTGACGATGCTGCGCGGGGCGATGATGGTCTGCCGCTCGGCCTCACTCTTGGATTCGCGGCTGCGAAAGCGCACCACCTCCGGCATCATCTCGTCGGTCTCTTCGTCGCGTACGAAGATGATGCCGCGATCGACCTCCACCTCCTCGAAGACGATGTCCATCACGCGGGCCAGAAGCTGGTCGATGGGCAGCAGGCTGCTGAACACGTCGGACAACGCCCGCATGGCGTTCCAGGCCTTGACGGCGTAGGCCGTCTCCGGGGCCGCCATCACCACGCTGTCCTCGCTGGACGGGACGCTGGCGACAATGGCGGAATCCACCGAGCGACTGCCGGCATCCAACGTCACCATGTCGCTGGGGATATTCGGGCCGGAGAGTTGCTCGACGGACTCATCGCCCCCATAGACCAGAAGCGTGCTGCCCAGCCGGATCTGGTCGCCGTGCTTGAGCCGCAGGGGCTTCTCGATACGCACGCCGTTGACGTACGTCCCGTTGGCGCTGTTCAGATCGACCAGCATCCAGGTGCCATCCTTGACCCTCAACTCGGCGTGCCGGCGGCTGATGGTCTGATCGGTGAGGGGGATCTGGTCGCTACCCCGCCCGATCAGGACGACCTCGTCCTGGGTCTTGAGGGTGCGCCCCTTATCCGGACCTTGTAATACGTACAGCGTGGCCACATGACACCCCGCGCGAACCTCCTCAGCGCTGCCGTGACCCTGACCATTGAACCAAGTTCCTCGGCCTCCTCAAGCCGTGTACGCTCACGGGTATCGGCGGTGCAGGCCCGCGACTCCCGTTCCGATACAGTGTCCTTCGGTCGCCTCGGGCGACCGAAGCCGCTCCCGGAGCCCCATGGGCTCCCATCCCCCCCCTTGACTCGCGGCGGCCCGCGCAGCGGGCCAACTCGCTGCGCGAGTTCGGGCGTTCGCCCGAAGCCGCGTGTCAAGGGTCCAACCTTGCCGCCCAGCCACCCGCATCTTGCCGGCCTGGGCCGACCGCTGTCGGCCGCGGGACCAATCATCTACGAGTCGTCGTCGAGTTCGGCGGCTTCCTTCATGGCCGCCTTGCGTGACAGCTTGACGCGGCCTTGCTCGTCGATGGCGATGACCTTGACCTTGACCTGGTCTCCGATCTGAACCACATCGGAAACCGAGCGGACGTAGGCATCGTCGAGCTCGCTGATATGGCAGAGCCCGTCCTGGCCTTCCTGAATCTCGATGAACGCGCCGAAGTCCTTGATGCTGGCGACACGCCCCTCGTAGATCCGCCCGACTTGGATGTCCTCGGTGAGCTGCGCGACCGTCTCCTCGGCCCGCTTGGCCCCCTCGGCACTCAGGCACGAGATGAATACCGTGCCGTCGTCCTCGATGTCGATCCGGGCGCCCGTCTCGGCCTGGATCGCCCGCACCGAGCGACCGCCCGGCCCGATCAGCTTCCCGATCTTCTCCGGATTGATCTTGAGGGTGATCAGCCGCGGGGCATACTCGCTGATCTGCGGCCGCGGCTTGGCGATCGTGTTGTCCATGATGTTCAACACCTCGAGCCGACACTTGTGGGCCAGCCCCAAAGCCTCCTGCAAGATGTCGTGCGGCAGCCCATAGGCCTTGAGATCCAACTGGATGCCGGTAATCCCTTTCCGCGTTCCGGCAACCTTGAAATCCATGTCGCCGAAGTAGTCTTCTTCGCCGAGGATGTCCGCCAACAGCACGCGCCGCTTGCCGTCCTGGACCAGCCCGATCGAGATGCCGGCTACGGCCGAGGTGATCGGCACGCCGGCATCCATCATGCTCAGCGACCCGCCGCAGACCGAGGCCATCGAGCTCGATCCGTTCGACTCGAGAATGTCGCTCACCAAGCGGATGGTATAGGGAAAGTCGTCGGGCGACGGCAGCACGGCCTCCAGGCTGCGCTCGGCCAAGGCTCCGTGTCCGATCTCGCGCCGCCCCGGACCCATGATGCGTCGCACTTCACCCACGGAGAAGGGCGGGAAGTTGTAGTGCAGCATGAATTTCTTGCTGTACTCCTCCATCAGATCGTCAATGATCTGCTCGTCCGACGAGGTGCCCAGCGTTGTCGAGACCATCGCCTGTGTCTCGCCCCGGGCAAACAGTGATGAGCCGTGCACACGCGGCAGCCAGCTCACCTCACACTGGATGGGACGGATCTCCTGCAACCCGCGGCCGTCGGAGCGCACACCGTCGTTGAGAATCCGCTCGCGCAGCAAGCTCTGCTCGACCGCCTCGATGGCCGCCTTGACTTCCTCCGGCGTGTGTTCCGGCTGCTCGACGTCCGGCGGGCACACGGCCTCAATAGTCTTCTGATAGACGGCGTCAACCGCCTCGTGGCGCTCCTGCTTGCCGGAGATGCTCTTGGCGGCTTTCAAGTCGTCCCATACCCGAGCGCGGATGTTTTCCAGGAAGGCCTCATCCGCCGCCGGCGGCTCCCACTTCGTCGGTTGCCCCGCGTGGCGCTTGAGCTCTTCCAGCATCTCGCAAATCGGCTTGACGCCCTGATCGTGGGCGAACTTGAGCGCCGCGGCAACGTCCTCCTCAGACAGTTCGCGCGCGCCCACCTCGATCATGTTGACCGTCGTCGGATGCCCGGCCAGCACCAGGTTGATGTCGGAATACTCAAGCTGAGAGCGGGTGGGATTGATGAGGAACTTTCCATCCACGCGGCCCAGACGCACGGCAGCCAGCGGGCCGTTGAACGGCACGGGCGCGACGGCGACGGCCGCCGCCGCCGAGACGATGCCGATCACGTCCGGGTCGCTCTGCATATCCGCCGCCAACACCAACACCTGAATCTGCACTTCGTCCTTGAAGCCTTTTGGGAACAAGGGGCGTAGCGGCCGGTCGATCATCCGCATGGTGAGGATTTCCTTGGCGGTGGGACGACCCTCCCGTTTGAAGAACCCGCCGGGGAACTTGCCGGCCGCCGACATCTTTTCGCGGTAGTCCACCGTCAACGGGAAGAAATCGATGCCCGCGCGGGGCGAGCCCGTCACCACCGTCCCCAGCACCATCGTGTCGCCATACTGCACCAACGCCGCTCCCGAGGCCTGCCTGGCAACCTTACCAACCTCGATCGACAACACCTTCGAACCGACTTCACGCTCGACCTTAAACGTCATTTTCTCCCTCGACCTACTCGGCCCACTCTGCCTTCATCACTTGTTTTGCCTTGATACCATCCGCAGCCCCAGGCCGCCCGCGCGGCGTACCGCCGGTCGGCAACCGACCGGCGACCACGACCTGCCCGGTCGCGGGCAATGCGGACAACGTTCCACCACGTCATCACCAGCGAATTACTTCCGCAATCCGAGCCCGCCGATGAGGTTCAGGTAGCGCTCCCGATCCTGGTGGGCCAGATATTTCAGCAAACCCGAGCGCTTCCCAACCATCTTCAGCAAACCACGCCGCGAGGAGTGATCCTTCTTGTGTACCTTCAGATGCTCCGTGAGCTGTGCGATACGCTGCGTGAGCACCGCAATCTGCACTTCGGCCGACCCTGTGTCTTGATCGTGCCGCTTGTAGGTCTCGACAAGCTCCTGCTTCTTCTCTGCCGTCAGAGACATGCGCTTATCCTTTGCTGCACTTGGGTCATGCTCCAGCCGGGGCCGCCCCCGCCCGGCCGAAACAGCCTGCTACAAGCCCACATTGTAGAGCCTCTTCCCCCATCCCGCAAACCCCCGCCCGCAAGTGCCACCAGCGGGGTGAGCGTCAGGATTGTGGGCAGCAGGACATCACATGGGGAGTGCGGGCGTCTCGCCCGCGTCACTGACGCGGCACCGGCGGGCGGGAACGCCCGCACTACCCACGGACGCGACGCTCACCCCGCTCGCAGTCGGCTCAGCGGCCAGCAGCCCACGGCAACTAGGTCACCGCCCGCCAGAGCGGGACCACGACGGACGGGCCGACGACAGCGAGGACCGCGACCAAGCCCAATAGGATCGACACGCGCGCATGCGCACGCCCCGTCCAGTTCCCGAACTCGCTTCGCAGCCGCTTCCGTACTCGGGCACCCCAAGCGATCGAGACGATCCCCAGAACCAGGGCCACCACTATGCCCAGCACGACCAGCGAACCCCCGACGATGAGCGCCCTGGGCGGCATGGCGCTCGGCGTCGGCTCGAATGGGTAGGCGGCCTTGAGGATCCAGCCGGCAACCTGTCCGCTCAGGGCCAGCCCCGCCGCGATGATGCCGCAAACCAGCGCCCCGAGCGCCCCGCGCATCCTACGGGCCGGGTCGGGGTAGGCCACGACGGGCTCAGCCTCGGCCGGCACCGTGGCCGGAGCCACCGGAACCGCGGACACGGGGGCGGCCGGGGCCGTAATCGGCCGTTCCCGTTCGCCCTCGGCCGACGCCCGCTCCCGCAGCACCTCCTTCGTCGCCCGGTCCGAAACGATCTTGCCGTCGCGCATCTGCACGATCCGGTGGGTCTGAATGGCAACGTCGTGCTCGTGCGTGACCAGGATGATCGTGACGCCCTGTTCGTTGAGCTCGCGGAAGAGCGTCATGATCTGCTCGCCGGTGCGCGTATCGAGGTTCCCGGTCGGCTCGTCGGCCAGCAGGAGCACTGGGTCGTTGACGATGGCGCGGGCGATGGCAACGCGCTGGCGTTCCCCGCCGGACAACTCACTGGGTCGATGCTTGGCGCGCTGCGTCAGCCCGACGCGCTCCAAGGCCTGCCGGGCCGGGGCGCGCGTGTTGCCTTTGCGCGCGTAGAACAGAGGCACGCCGACGTTGTCGAGAGCAGTGGTGCGGTTGATCAAATTGAAAGTCTGGAAGACGAAGCCGATCTGCCCGTTCCGCACGGCGGCCAGCTCGCGATCGGAGAGCCGGCTGATATCCCGCCCGTTCAGGGAACACTGCCCGCCAGTCGGCCGGTCGAGGCACCCGACCAGGTGCATCAAGGTGCTCTTGCCGCTGCCGGACGGCCCGGTAATCGCCAGGTACTCCCCCTGCTCGACATCCAGATCGACGCCGTCCAGCGCGCGGACCACGGACTCCCCCATGCGGTACAGCTTGGTCAGGCTTCGGACTTGGATCAATGGCACGGCGTAACGGGCCCCGCTAATCGCGTTCCTCTTCCTCGCGGTCAACCGGCAGTCGCGTGTAGACCTCCTGCCCCTCCTCAAGCTGCTTCCCGTCGAGAACCGCGAGGACCTCCGTATACGCCCCGTCGGTGATCCCAAAGCGACAGCGCAAGAACTCCCGGCCCCACTTCTCGCGCGAGTCCGGGTCGGGATCGGTCTTGATCCACACGCCACGCTCGTCCCGGTACGTCGTCACCGCCTCGGCCGGGACGGCCAGAGCGTCTTCCACGCTCTCGACGGTGAACTCCACCTGGGCCTGCGTGCCAAGCGGCAGCTTGTACTTCTGCGCATCGGTGATCTCGACGTGCACGTCGTATTGGATGATTGCCGCACCCTGGTTCCGCTTGCCCTGGGGCTCGACCCGCTCGATGACCCCTTCGAACTCCTCCTCCGGGAAGGCGTCGATCGTGAGTCTCACCTTTCCGCTGCCCCTGGCAACCGCCTCCACGTCCTGCCGGGCAGCCTCCCGGAGCCCGGGCATATTGGGGCGGGCGTCGATGGGCGCGATGTCCAACACGCGGCCGTAATCGGCCTCGTCTACGCGCGCGATGACCTTCAGCTTCGAGACGTCGGCCAGTATCATCACGACGGTTCCGCCCATCAGATCCTGCGTTCCCGATCGAATCAATGTGCCGACCTGAACTGCGACGTCCGTCACGATCGCATCGTGCTTTGAGACAACCGTGGTCTCGGACAGGCGCTCCTGAGCGTCCTCGAGCATCTTTGTGGTGCTGCGAAGCGCAGCCTTCTGGAGTTCGATGGCCGCGTTCGCCTCGTCAATCTTGTAGCGAGCGTTCTTGGCCGCCGAGCGGGCGGCCCTCAACTGGGCAAGCAAGACCTTGTAGGTCGCCTTGGCGTAGACGAGCTCCTGTTCGTTGGCCACGCCGCCCTCGTAGTTCTTGCGGATCTTCTCCAGGTCGAACTCGGCCCGCTCCAGTTGCGCCTCGAGTTCCGCGACGTGCGCATCCGCCACCGTCACGTTTTCCACGGCTTCCTTCTGCAACACTTCGGCCTGGGCCAGCAGCGCCTCGACCCGGTCCAACTCCGCCTGCGCGCGGTCCGCCAACCGCTGCTCGTCATCCTTCTTGAGCACTATCAACACGTCGCCGGTGTGTACGAAATCGCCTTCGACCACCGGAATATCGATGACTTCCCCAGACGCCTTCGACTTGATCTCGATCCGCTGGTTCGGCTCGATCAGACCGGCGGCGGTGATCGGCACGCGAATGTCACACCGCGAAACCTCGCCGAACTTGGGCTGATCCCAAGGCGCCGTGTACCGAACGTTCGTGCGCACTAAATACCAGCCGAACACGGCCACAACGACTACTAATGCCAACCCCAGCCACTTGGCCATCGCTACAACTCCGCGTACCAGCCTACTGAGCGTTCCGCCACCGTGGCGACCCGCACCGGATTCGGAGCCCGTTCCGGTATATTACGGCTAGCCGGGCCGATACGGCTCGTACGGCAAACCAAACGCCTCGGCCGGCTGCTCCTCAACCGTGCAGATCAGCCTGGCCTGCCCGTAGATCTCCTCCGCGCATCGACGGCGCCGGTCCCGCAAGCCTGATAATCCTCGTCGGCAAGCCCCGAGCCGGCGCCCGGCACTCCTCAGGCTTGTGATCTCCTTGGGCACACGTATAGCCGCCCTGCAACTCCTGAGAGCGCCCCGGACAGTCGATATACACGCCGGGCCCCCGCCCGAAGACCACGGCAAACGCTAGGAGACTAAGGGTGCCGACCGGCCATTGCAAGCCGCCGAACGTGCCGCGCCGGTCCCGTCGGGCCGGGCGACGTCAAGCCGCGCTGCTGGCCTGCGCGACGGCGTTGCTGGCGCTGCTCGCCTGTAGCATGCACCGCGTCCCGCAGACCGTGACCGTCCACTCGCTGGAGACCGCGCCGAGCGTGCGGCCGCGTGAGACGCGCCGGGCGATCGTTGCCGACAGCACTTCCCTCCACGACCTGTGCTCCCCGCTCGGGGGCCGCTTGGGTCTGATCCAGGTGCGCAGCGCGCGGGACTGGTCGCGGCTGGCCCGGGTCGTCCCTCAGCTCGGACCCTGCCCGGACTTCAGCCGCGGCATGATCGTCGGCCTGGCCAGTTGGACCGGCCTGCCGGTGGACGGAGAATGGCCCATCTGCCTCGAGAGCGTGCGGCTTCGCCACGGCGCCGGTCTGGTCGCCGCCCGCTTCCACAGCGGCAGCTACCTCCCCGACGGCACCACCTACGTCGAGACCGCCTTCGTCGAAAACCTCAACGCCGTGCTGATCCTCGACGTCAACGGCGTGCGGTTCTACCCCGACTAAGGCGGGATCTTCCTGGTCATCCTGAGCAAAGCGAAGGATCTCCCGTCGGGTGCGGGAGACGCCCGGTAGTCTGGGACCAGATTCTTCGGTCGCTTCGCTCCCTCAGAATGACAGCGCGCTTCGCTCCCTCAGAATGAAAGCGCGCTTCGCTCGCTCAGAACAACAGGGCGCCGGTCGGCGTGGGAAGGTTGGGCGGTGGAAGCGGGGTCCGCCACGATGCCGCGGCGGAGCACTTCGTGACCTACACCCTGACGGTAACCTGCGAACCCGACGACTAGCCCCCACCGCCGGACCTCCGGGACTATGGCTGCCACGCTTGAACCTCAACGGGAGCCTTCGATCCCGGGACGCGCGTTAGGGCAACGCCCGGTGGGAGTTGTGACAGGCGCTTCGGATTAACCTTCCCCCCCAGAACAGCTTCCAGCATCTTGGGCTTTTCGAGCACGCAGGAGAAGACGATCGCCAAGCCGATCTCACGCGCGAAGTTGTAGCGCGGCTGGTCAAAGTCGTCGGGCGATTGAGACAACAGCCAGATGGCCACGCCCTTTGAGCGCACCTCGCGGACCATCTTCTCAAGCGTCGGTTGCTTACAGGGCAGGTAGTGATGGGCTTCGTCGATCACGATGATCAGGCGCATTAGCCGATTGGCATCGGCATCCAACGGAGCGTCGGGCAACGCCATGATGTCGGCGTAGAGCCGGTCAAACATCAAGAACACCGCGAGCTTGCGCAGGTCTTCGGGGAGGCGGTGAATGTCGATGACGTGCGAGGCATCGAGGACGTGGTGCTCCGGCACCTCGCCGGCCGGCCGGAACAAGGGAAAATCGGTAAACTCCCGGAGACAGGCCAGCAGTGAATCATCCTCCCAGTTGTTGTCCGCGTAGCGTCGTTCAGCTACGGCGACGACATCGGCCAGGTCCGGCGTGCCACCTTCAAGCTGCTCCTATGCTTCCCGAATGATGTCCAGGCAGCGGCTTTTCTGCTTTGGCCCCAGTACTGGCACCACCGAGGACATCGTATCCCAGAATCGATGCGCGGCGAGCCTGGTCCACGTGTGAAACCACATACCGGGGCCCTACGAGGCGAAATCCAGTAGTGGTGCGTAAAAATTACGCAAAAATTATTTGCAAGGCGCGGAGGCTACTCGTACACTAGCGGGCATGTCGCCGAGCGAGATGCGCGATCTTCGCAAGCAAAAGGGCTGGCGTCTCCACGACGTTGCGGGCGCGCTCGGGGTCACGACGGCCACGCTAAGCCGGTGGGAGCGCGCCCTGCAAAGCCCATCACCCGACATGCTTGCCGCTTGGGAGCGAATCTTCACTGGCGAACGGCATGCCCAGATTCAAGACCGACGGCCAAGACGAAGACCGCGTGGTGTTTTGTCTCGCCTCGCCGAGCTTTTTCTAGCTGACGTCAAAGCGGGACTTAATGGATGGGACGCCGGTTGGCGCGAACCAGGAGAAGTTGGCCTAACTCCCGCAGACCTCCCGTCCTTGGCACCTGACGTCGAACTACGCGGTTTGAGTGCCGTGCGGATAAGCTTCAACTCCCGCTTGCAGCCCGTACAAGAAGCGAAAGCTATCTTGGGCTACCGGGCTACGGTGGAAGCCGAGGAGCGGCGGCTAATCCCCGCTCTTGAAAAACACCTGCGTCCTATATTGCAGGCCGTTCGCTCGGAGCACGAACGCGGCGCAGTGCTGCTAGCAGGTCTTGCCGAGATGATTCGCGCGTCGGCTTCACTCATCGAGAGCGCACGGCACGTGCTCGACAAAGATAACAACCCAGTAGACCTCGTAAGAGGGCCTTCAGGAGCGGCCAAGGTAATTCTTGAAGCCGTTGCGACTCCGGTGGGCGCCGACGCCGTTGGAGTATTGAAACGGCTTGGCTTCAGCGATCCGATTGCGGGCACCGAGCCACCTAACACGATTGCGCGGGCTAAGGGCGTTGCTACGGAACTAGGCGTCGCCCAGGTTGCCGTTCGGTTGGGTAAGCACCCTGTCACGGCAGTCGGCGCTGCGTGGGCCGTGAGCTGCCGTTTTGCTCAAGAAGCTGTGGCAGTGACGACTCAGGTTGGTGTTGGGCGCTTGGGCGAAGCCTTTTGGGACGAACTTCGGTTTCCGCGGCCTGAAATTGATGCTGCGTGGCGTCGGCTCATGGTCGAAGAATCTCAACCGCAAACGGCGAAGCAACAACTTGGGATGTTGCTTTGGTCTTGGCCCGAGGTGCTCTAGGATGACATGTCGGGGCCCAAGCTACGGACCGTTCGTTACCCGTTGGCGTAGACCGTCAGGCGACCTTTTGGCTGGCGATCGTCAAGCCTGCGGGAGACCGCCGTTCGATCCTTTCCTCACAGCTTCACTCCTCTGGACAACTCATCTCTGCCCCGTGGCAGCGATCCACGATCTTTTACATGGCTCTTCGCTTGAGCCACGTGGGCACGGGGGTATGCGGTCGGCTCTTCGAGGCGAAGACTGGCACAGGTACATAGCGCGGCTTCGGTTAAGGGTTGCGGCCGGGCGCATTACGTTACCGTCTGACGCTGGGCACGCTGTGGAAGTGGTCCGGCACGACTTTGACGAATGGGTATATCACAAGCATGCCCCAGACGCTGACGTGCAAAGGTTCTGGGACGACCTCGTCGCGCCTTACGTCAGAACAAGACTCGAAACCGGGGCACTGCGTGGAATTATCGGGCATGCGTTACTTCCGGAAGTGACTATCGGGAACTGGCAGGTCGAAGTGCCGCTTGGGAGCGGGAAACCCACCTATCCGATTGAGGCGCGGGTCGACGAAATAGACCTGACTGCCGGTGTAGCGATTGAGCGAACGACGATGCCGCTCAACCAAGCGGTGCTGTACAAAGACGTCCAACTTGTCGCCGCGGCCTTGATCCTGCGTTCGCTTCCCGCTGCCGGAATTCCCGGCGAGTGGGCTCCGGTTCGGACAGTTCGTCGGTTCATTCTCGAAGCGCCTGACGGCTCAGTCGAAATCACTGCAAACACCCAGCAATACGATGCAATTCATGAAGCAGCGGCGATCATTCGGGACGTTGTCGCCTCACACCTTGCGGAACGGCCAGTGCGCGATCTGGGACAATGCACGCCAGTCAATCGTCACGACGTGTGTTCGCATCCCTATTTTGGGTGCTTCTACAGAGTTCCAGCGTCTCCACAATCACGCGCAACCATAGGAAGGGAAGTGCGTACCTTGTGCCGCGCTCAGCTTTACGAGTTGATGTGGCAGCGTGATCTCGGTAAGTACCGCCTCTACCTGCAGAACCAAGCGGACGGCAGATTCCCAGCAATACCAATTGAATTCGTAGGTACCGGGCACGACGGGAACCGCCCCTTCATCGAAGCGCGCCTCAAGCGCGGGAGTCCGCCTGATTACCACGAGTGCGCCATCGTCGTTGGAACGCCGTTTGTCGGTGTGAGGCGTTTTCGCGTCCCCTTTGAACAAAACCAAGCAGACGGAACGCTTCGTTTATATTGCGACCTTGAATGCCTACCGCTTCCCAATGGTGGTGTGCTGTGGCCTACTATTGGCGAAGGCTTCCTCCTGGAAGGCTCCTTGGACTTCCTTGTCCGCCATATGCAGCGCGATCTTTTCTCGCTCCGCAAGATCGGTACGAGTGACCTCCAAAAGTTCCAGCAAGCACCCGAGCTGCAGCTTCTCGATGCGGTCTTTGGTGCGAACCCTCCATTGGAGACGTCCTGATGGACTCCACCCGTTTCGAATCCGTACTCGCAACCTTAAACCCTGGGCAATCGGCAGCCGTTGATCGGCTTTCCGACGGGTGGCAGGGGAATAACGGTAGTGTTCGGCTTACGATCGTCGATGGACCGCCGGGAACCGGGAAAACTCACGTCGCAGCTTGCGCCGCAGGGCGTTGGGTTTTGGAGCGGCGCGGCCGCGTCGTGGTCCTCTGTCCAACGCACGCTGCCGGTCAGCGGGTTCAGGAAAAGATGTTGGACGTCGGATTTGTCAATGACCAAGTCCTCCATCTGAAGCCCGGTGCTCCGCAACACGACCCTCACACGGGAGTTCTCCGTTTTGAGAATGTAGACCAACTGCCGCCCAATCTCCGACGCCTTCTCCAGCAAGCCGATGTAGTCATCACAACCTGGCACGGCTCAAAACGTGCTTTCGATGCGGTGACCGGATTTTTGCTTCTAGTTGACGAGGTTTCGCAGGTATCGTTCGCTGCGCTATTGGCGATTCTAAAACGCGTGCGTCATCGCAGGCTATCCGGGTTTGGACTGCTCGGAGACCCACAACAATTGCCCGTTATCGCAACCCAGGAGATACTTGCGACCAACGCAGCGATCGGAATCCTCCGGCGCCATCCGGAGTGCCACCCGTGCCGCCTAGACCTTCAGTACCGGATGAACAGTTCGATATGCGCGGTTGTCAACGACGTACGACTCAAAGCGTTCGGCGGTGCACCTCTTCAAGCGGGCAATCAACACGTGGGCGAACGTACTTTGGACCAGGTCACCAATCGTTATGAGCCGCAGGGTTCCCCATTTCCCGATATCCTTGATCCCCAAGCGTCCGTCGTGTTCGTTGACACGGCACCCCTCGCTGCTCACGGCGCTGCGCCGGAACGGGCTGTCGGGACATCATGGGAGTACGAGGTCGAAGCTCACCTCGCTGTTCGCCTGGCGGAAGCAGTTGAACAAGCGTTCGGAGATGGCGATGATCCAACGATCGCCGCTTCGTCACCATACGCAGCACAAGTTGCACTAATGCGAAGGTTAGGCGCGCGCAACTGCAAGACAATCTATCAGGCTCAAGGTCAGGAGTGGGATTGCGTGATCCTCTCCTTTGCTCGCACTATGGGGTTGACCATAATGGACCAGGTCTATCAAAATATCTATGTGGGATTGTCACGAGCGCGGTCAAAACTGATCGTACTTCTGAATGTTGACTTTTTCGGCCCATCCCACCGGGTTATCGGTTCAATCTTGCGACTCGTCGAGAGTGTTCCGGGCGTCACACTCGTCCGTGCCGACCCGGCCTGGGTGAAGTCATGATTCGCACATTTCGACTATATCGACTTGAGAAGACAGAACGCCTCACGTTGGCCAAGGCCGAACAAAAGCTGAATACGGTTCGGCTGGCCTCTTTAGCAGCGACGGCGCCGCGCCCTCTCTCTCGATTACTGTCCGATCTGTCTCAGCGCCTGACCGGCGAGCGCATCTCGGGGCCAAAGTCCCGTCCCGGCCATTGGGAAATGGTTCTTTCGGGCAAGTGGCCCGCGAGAGCCATTACCGTCTCCGCGGGACCACCCCCAAAAGTCGCGATCAACGTTTCGATCTGGCTACGACGGACAAGCGCGTGGCTTGTTGTCTTCGAGGCAAACCGGGCGCTGTCCGACGCCTCCGCTTACCTGGTGGCAGCGGCGTTGGCCGGAGACACTTCACGTGTGTTACCCATGCTTCTCCATGAGGGCCACTGGAAAGCCATCGACGGTTGGCTTGGAAAAGGATCGAGTGAGGATGGGGCGTTGCTGGGTGGACGCTTTTACAAGGCTAGACCGGCAGGAACCGACGTAGAGTGGATCGCCCTGCGCTGCACGGCGGGCTCTCACAACACCTTGCTTGAAGAGAGCTTTCAAACCGCGGCTGGTATTGGAGAATTGCTCATCCAAACTCCTTATCTCCGACCGATCGATGGCTCAATCATCTGCCGGATCGGCCGTACGGGGAACATCCGGGTCTACGGTGGTGAGGTGTCTGACGGCGCGGTCAGTGCGCTCATCTTTGAACTCGAAGCCCTATGGGAGAATGTCCCGCCTATGGTCAATCGTTGACCAGATCCGTGGCTTGTCAACCGCGCTGAGTCAAGTCTTCCCAGTGTTTGGCGTTGAACAGGCAGCCCGGGTCGCCGGCGTTGAGCTCGCCGTAGTACGCGTCGGCCCGGGCCCGGCAACCGCCGCAGTAGTTCTTGAACTCGCACACCTGGCAGTGATGTGTCCGCCAGTCGCGGTCGCACAGCACCTCCCAGAACTCATTCCGCCGGAAGATGTCAACGAAGCTGCGGTTGCGGATGTTGCCGAGCACGCGGTGCGGCATGTACACGCAGGGGGTGATGTCGCCGTTGGGCTCGATGCAGATGTAGGTTCGCCCGGCCCCGCAGCCGCCCAGGTACTTGGCCACCACGCGGGCTTTGGCTCCCCCGCCGGAGCCGGCGTGCGAGCAGCTTTGCAGACCTTCGGCCGGGGCCCACGCCAGACAAACGCGGCCGAGCTGAGGCGCGGTCGAAAGGACGCCGATCTTGCCGGATTGCATCCAGCGGTTCAGCATGCGGAGCAGTTGCTCGCGCTGTTGGGGACTCAGGTCGGCTGCTCTCATCTCCAACCCGCGTCCAACCGGGATGAAGTTGAAGTGGGCGAAGCACGAGGCGCCGATATCGACCGCGAATTGGAGCATGTCCTCGACTTCGTGGTAGTTCTCCTGGTGCACGCACATGGCGATGCCGAGCCGCAGCCCCTCCTGATCCACCACCCGGCGCATCCCGCCGACGGTGCGCTGCCACATCCCGGGCTGCCCACGGAAGGCGTCGTGGCGCTCGGGATGCACCGAATCGAGCGAGATTTCGACGTACTTGACGCCCGCCTCAGCCAATTGGGCGGCCAGCCGCCGCGTCATCGTCCCACCGTGCGTGGCCAGCGTCGTATGGATGCCGTATTGCCGGCAGCGGCGTAGCGCGGGCAACAGATCGCGGCAGATGGTGGGCTCGCCGCCGGCAAAGGCAATCATCGGCACGTACTCCGCGGCCGCCTGGTCCACCAGGTCGAGCTTCTCGGCGAGAGTCAGCTCATCGGGCAACCCCGCCGCCGCCGAATCCTGGTAACAATGCCGGCAACTCAGATTGCAGCGGCTGGTGAAGTTCCAGACGACGAAGAGCGGCGTGGAGAAGCGCTGCGGCACGGTCAGCCCGAACTCGGCCACGCTACGCGCCGTGGCCACCAACCCCCGCACCGTGGCAACGTGCTCCGCGACACGCCTGCGAACCGCTTGGGCGGAGGCCGACCCCTTCAGCCAGTCAATGAACAGATGGAACGGCCAGTATTTCAGCCGGTGCCGGAACGGAGCCCGCGGGTTGGCGTAGGAGCTGAGAAGCTCCTCGATCATCGTCTTGCCGCTCATGCGCGGCTTGGAGACCCAGCGCAGCAGCCACCGCATCGGGCGTGTGCCCAGCAGGTCTTCCAGCGGATGGTGGTAGTCCAGGCCGAAGCGCTGCTTTCGGCCGTCGTTCGCGGCAGCAGGGCCGCGCGACATCCGCGACCGAACGGCGTAATCGGCCGACGTGACGTAACCGTCGCTGCCCCGCCGCGAGCTCGGATCAGGATCGTCGGAAGCCGGGAACTGATGCCGATACTGCTTGGCCAGCCTCGCCGCGGTCGAGGACGAATGCGCTTGGGTGCGGCTATCGTAGTGGCCGAGGGGAACCTGCGAGCACTCGCTATGGGTCATCTGCTCTCCAGCTTCGGGGCCCCAGACTATAACAGAATCGATGAGCTAGGGAACACGAAAGGCCTGGGCACATGCGCTGGGGTGAGCGTCAGGATTGTGGCGAACAGAACATCACATGGGGAGTGCGGGCGTCTCGCCCGCGTCGCTGGCGCGGTGCTGCCGGGCAGGCGGGTGCGCACTACCCGCTCATACGGCAGCGGCGGGCGGGGATGCCCGCACTACCCACAGAGTTGGCGCTCGCCCCATCCCCCGGGCCGGCAAGTGGGCGTCTCGGCTAGCGGCCGGGAGTCGGCGTGTGATTGACCACATCCAACCTGAGATTGTCGGGCCAGCCGGACAGATGCAGCTCGCTGCGCCCCTCGAGCAGATCGACCAGCCGCCGGCCGATGAAATGCTCCCTCCAGCCGCAGAGCAGCGGCGGGCGCTCGCTCAGACGGCCCAACTCATAATCGAGCAACTCGCGCAGCCGTTGCGTCCCCCCAAGCAGGTCGTGGCTGAGCTGCTCCTCGTGGCAGATCGCCCGGGCCACCGCCGACAATGTGTCGAGCGTGGCCTTCATCATCGGCGTATCCTGGCGTGGTCGGTGCGGCTGGGGGCGTTGGTCAGGCGGGACGGCGCGGGCCTGCTCGATCAGGTCCAGCAACTCCCTGATCACCTTGCGGTTGCGGGACTGCGGGAAGCCGCGCATCACCTCCAGGTCGCTGGTTCGCTGGGGCCGCCGACGGGCAATCTCCACCAGCACGTCGTCGCGCATCAGGGCACGCGTCGGGCGGTTGCGGCGCTGCGCCCACTGCTCGCGCCACTCGATCAGACGTTCCAGCACCGCCAGCCCAAGTGCATCCAAGCGCTTGGTTCCCTTGAGCTTGAAGAGGCGCTCCTCCACGGGCGGCTTGTAGATCGTCGGGTCCTCGTAGCGTCTGAACTCTTCCGACGCCCAGCCTGAGCGGCCGCTCTTCTTCAAACGGGCGGAGAGCTTCTCGTACACGGCCGGCAAGTGCACCACGTCCTCGACCGCGTAGCGGACCTGCTGGTCCGTCAGCGGGCGGCGCAGCCAGTCGGTAAGCGTCTGCCCCTTGGTGATCCGCTTGCCGAGAACCTGATCGACCAACCGCACCAGGCTCAGGGGGTAGCCGTGACCGACCAGACCGGCCGCGACCTGGACATCAAACACGTTGCGGGGCGGTTTGCCGGTCGCGTGCAGGCAGACCTCGAAATCCTCTTTGCCCGCGTGAACCACGCAGGTCACCGCCTCGTCGGTCACCAGCTCCCAGAACACGCCGATGTCGATCCGCGCGGTCGGATCGACAAGCACCACCTCACCGCCGGTCGTAACCTGGATCAGGCCCAGAATGGCCTCGTAGGTCTCGTCGCGGATGAACTCGGTATCGAAAGCGAAGCACCCCGCCGCGCGCCACTGCCGACAACACGCTTCCAGGGTCTTCTGGTCGGCCACAATCTCCGGGTTGCTCATCGTCCTGCCAACAGCGTAGGCCGGTCGGCCCATAAAGGGAAGCGGCAGCCCATACCTCTCACTTGGCGTATCGGCAGAGCGAGACGGCTGCCTGAGCGCGAATACGTCGCCGGCTTGTCCGGGATAGATCTGCGACCCTATCGAGAGTCGGCAGCGCGCGGGATATTCCCGGACTCGGCAGCCCGGGGCTCCGAGTGGGCGGCTGGTCAGCGGCGGGCTACCCTCCGCCAACCTCGAAACGCAGGAAGCGATTGACGGTCAGGCTCGGCGAGACGTCCATGAGCACCTGGCCGACCGACTTCTTGTCGTCCTTGACGAACGGCTGCTCGAGCAGCACGAACTCCGAATACCAACGATTGAGCTTGCCGGTCACGATCTTCTCGACGATGTGCTCGGGCTTGCCCTTGGCCTCCTCGGCGAAGACCTGCCGCTCCTTCTCGACCTCGGCCGGCTCCACGTCCTCGCGGCGAACGGCCCCGGGGTTGAGCGCCGTAATATGCATGCAAATGTCGGCCTTCAGCTCCGGCGGGCAGTCCTCACTCATCTCGAGCAGCACGCCCACCTGGCCGTTGTGGTGGACGTAGTACCCCAGGTGGCCGGTCAGCCGCCCGACGCGGGCAAGCCTGATGTTCTCGCGGATGCGGTTGAACACTTCGTGTACGAAGTCGGACAGCTTGCGGGAGGGATCATCCGGGAGCGGCTGCGCAAGCAGCGTCTCGGGCGTGGCGGCTTCGCTTTGGGCCGCGTGGCGGGCCATGGTGGCGGCCAGGTTGATGAAATCGTCGGTGTTGGCAACCGGGGCAGTCTCGCAGCGCAGCTCAGCTATTCCCGCGCACTGCCCCTGCGGGTCCACATGGCAGGCAACCCGCCCCTCGGTGGTGTCGCGCATGGCCATCTTCCGGACCCGTCCCAGACCGGCCTTGCGTAGCCAGTCGATCGCTTTTTCCTCGTCGCCGCCCGCCGCGACCAGCGCCTTCTTGCAATCCATCATGGGCAGGCCCGTCTTGTCGCGAAGCGCCTTGACCATCGCCGCTGTGATTTCCATCGCTGGAATCCTCCCTTGCGAAATCGACTGATTACAGCTCAGTGAACCCCTACTACGCCCGCAGGGCTGGACGCCGCCAGGATCGAATCGACTCTACCTCTGCGCCGGGAGCGACTGGTCGTCTCCGGCCGGCCCCTGCTCGCTCCCGGTTGCCGGCGTCGCGAGCGACTCGGGCTCAGACGCGGGGGGCTGGTCCGGCGCGACGACCGCCCCGGGCGCATCGGCGGTAGCGGCGGTCGCAGCCGTCGGGGTGCTGCCACTAGACGGTTGCATAGCCGCGGTTTCTGACCGCGCCGGGCTGGCCGGTCTTCGAGCGCGACGCCGACCGCGGTCGCCAACCGAGCCCGGCTCGGGCGCCTCGCGGCGTTCGAGCGGCTCGGGCCGGGCCCGCTTGCCTTCCTCAATCGCGTCGCACAGTCTGGTAACGACTAGCTCAATGGCACGTATCGCATCGTCGTTGCCGGGAATCGCAATGCTGGCGTAGTCGGGGTCGCCGTCGGTATCGATCAGGCAGATCGTCGGAATCTTCAGGTTGCGGGCCTCGCGGACCGCGTTGCTTTCCTTGCGGACGTCGATCACCACCAGGGCTCCCGGCAGGCGCGTCATCTGCCGGATACCCTCCAGGTTCCGCCGGATCTTCCGCAGCTCGCGCGTCAGCGTGGCTTTCATTTTCTTGGAGTACCCGGTTTCCCACTCGGGGCTGCCAACCAGGGCCTCCAGCTCCTCCAGTCGTTGCAGCCGGGAGCGGATCGTGCGAAAGTTCGTCAACGACCCGCCCAGCCAGCGCTCGTTCACGTAGTGCATCGCGCAGCGCTCGGCCTGCTGCCGAATGATCTCGCGCGCCTGGCGCTTGGTCCCCACCAACAATATGTCTTCCCCGCCGGCGATCAGACGGCTTAGGAACTTCTGGGCGCGCAGCAGCCCGCGTAAGGTCTCACGGATATCGATGATATGAATGGAATTCCGCTTGCCGTAGATGTAGGGTGCCATCTTCGGATTCCAACGACTACAGTGGTGTCCGAAGTGGATGCCCGCGTCGAGCAACTCGCGGACTATCGGCGATGCCAAACGTCACCTCCCGGCGGCCAAGCAAGGGCCACCCTCGGTCGCGGGGACGTCCCGCGACGGTCTGCGAACTTCCATTCACGTGTGCGAAGGACCACACACCATACGAACCCCTTAGGATACGCGCCAATTCGCGCATACGTCAAGGCCCACGCGCGCGCGTGCTAGAGGCCGTCCGAGCCCAACGACACGGATCGACATTCGGGCCACGCCACGACATCACCCCCCCCACCACCGCTCAGCCCCGCGCCTTATCGTGATGCTCGCCCCCGCCACACCGAGCAAGCCTCTCCGTTCGGCCACCCAGAGGCGTTTCAACCAAGGGTACCATGTGTGAGCCGGCCTCCCTCCAGTATCGCGCTGCCCGAAGCACGCCTGTTCGGCAGTCCAAGAGCGTTCCTCAAATCCGACGAGGCGCAATGGTCTACACGGCGATCGCAAGGCACACGGGGCCGCGTCCGGGGCGGCCCCAATATGTTGGGGCCTGACGGTCGGCAACCTCAATATGTTCGACCTACGGGGCTCGGCGCGGCTGCGGCCAACGACGCCGTCTGGCCGAGCAGTCGATCGGCCCCCCTCGCCTGGTCGATGAACTACTCTTGGGAGCATGTAGCAGCTATGGCGGAAGTCCTCGATCAGCCCGAAGTCGATGCCCTGCTGGCTACGGTGGCCGCGACCAACCAGGAGGAGCAGAAATCGGCAGGTTCGCCCGCCGAGCCAGAGGCCCCGGCGGCCCGCCAGTCCCCCGTCGAGACGAACGCCTACGACTTCACGCGCCCCGAGCGTGTCAGCAAGGACCACATCCGAGCCCTGGCTTCGATTCACGAGGTATTCGCCCGCAACTTCGGTGCGACACTCTCCGGCCTGCTGCGAACCATCATCGACGTGCGCGTGGTCGGCGTCGAGCAATTGACCTACAGCGAGTTCGTGCACTCGCTGCCGAATCCCACCTGCTTCGCCATCGTTCAAGCCCCTCCGCTCGAGGGGCAGATGTGCCTGGAGATGAGCCCGCTAATCGTCTATCCGATCATCGACCGGCTGCTGGGCGGCAACAACAACGAGGTGTTCATTCCGCAGCGGCCGCTGACCTCGATCGAATGGCGCTTGATCAACCGCTCGCATCTGCACGCCTTGGAGCATCTGTCGGAAGTGTGGCGCAACCTGGTCGATGCCCGCTTCGAGATCGTCGGGACCGAGAGCAACCCGCAACTGGTCCACATTGTCGCCCCGACCGAGGTGGTCGCGTTTGTCACCTTTGAGATCCACTTGGGCCAAAGCTCCGGCACGATGAGCTTGTGCATTCCCTTCAACGTCATCGAGTCGGTGCTCAGCCGGCTGACGACGCAATCGTGGTTCTACAAGCCCAAGCCGCCCTTGGAGCTCCATGTGCGGCGTCTGACCCGGCACCTGGTCAAATCGACCGTGGGTCTGACCGCCTTCCTGGGGCAGACGCGAATCAAGCTCAGCGAACTGCACGGACTGCGTCCGGGCGATCTGGTCCAACTGGACAAGCAGCCCAACGAGGAGCTGATCGTACAGATCGAGGGGCGCAACAAGTATGCCGGCTCGCCGGGACACGTTCGCGGACACCGGGCCATCCGCCTGCTCCGCCGCGCGACTGCCGACGAATCCCTCTGAAAACGATTCCCCACTCGTCCACTCCGATATCCGCGAGCGTAGCAGACCTGTGGTCCCACGCGCGCGGGCCGTGTTCGAAACGATACAATACCTGGATGGGACTGTTTGCCGAACAGGAGCAGGCTGCCCTGCGGCGCGTACAACCCCTGGCGGTGCGGATGCGGCCACGGACTTTGGACGAGTTCGTGGGGCAGGAGTCTCTGCTCGGCCCCGGCAAGCTGCTTCGCCGGCTGGTCGAGGGCGAATGCCTAACCAGCGTCGTGTTCTGGGGGCCGCCGGGTTGCGGGAAAACGGCACTGGCCCACCTGATCGCCCGGCGTGGGCAGGCGGCGTTCGAGACGCTGCACGCCGCCGAGGCCGACGGCCGAGACGTGCGCGCCGCCCGCTCCGCTGCCGCCAAGAGGCCCTCCCATTCCTCCGCCAGGCGACGGTCCCCCGGTTTCGACGTGGCGTACCCCCGGTCGACCTGCATTGTCGGCGAGGGCCACCAGGTGCCGCCAGGTGCCACTCGGGTGGCGCGGCACCTGCCACAGATCGCCCTTCCAGATCTGTCCCTTCACGGATTTCCAGCAAAACTGGGACTTGACCGTTGCGTGCCGGCCGAGGATCCGGTATCATGAATCTGAGTATGACGTTCGGCAGGTGGGAGGATGCCGACGGAGAAAGTCTCCGTCTTCAGTGGAGGAGAGGAGTATTCCGCTGGCTGTGTTGGTGCATATCCTCCCAGGCACCAGCCAACGGGCGGGCATTGAGGAAGGAGGAGAGCACGGTGAGAAAAGTGCTATGCTTGGTTTGTGTGGTCGCGTTCGCTGCCGGGGCCTCGGCGAACACGATCATCGACAAGCCACCGGACATCGGCAATTGGTGGCACCCGGTCGGCAACAACGCTGGCGGGTCCTGGGTCTATGCCGACAGCTTCATCGCCCCCGAGGCCGACACGACCGTCGACCAGCTCGGCACGTGGCTCGATGCGTTCGTCTATTACGGCGGTCCGCAACACTCGGAAGTCGCGTTCCAGGTTTGGGGCGGCGGCGATGCCGGCCCCGACTACACCCAGGTCATCGCATCCACGGATCCTTTCTCGACCGAGACGCCGGGGCTGAACCTGTATGTGCTGGAGGTGACCGAGCTAAATGACGAGTTGACTCCGGGCGAGCGCTACTGGTTCATCATCGATGGCGCCGGCTATGGCGATCCGTCGTATGACGACTATCAGACCGGCGGTCACACGCAGAACAGCGTCTATCAGGACAACGGCACGTTCTGGTATTCGAACGACCCGGCCGGCCAGAACTTCGATGGCCAGAACCTCACTCCGGAGATGGCCTTCCAGGTCTATCTGATTCCGGAGCCGGCCTCGATGAGCCTGCTGGGATTGGGAGTGCTTTGCTTGCTGCGCCGCCGCTAGGCCCCTTTGCAAGGCGATGCGCACGTAAGTATAGTCCTGGTTACACAACAGCGACGACCTGAAGGCCCGGTGCACGACTGGCACCGGGCCTTCCTATTGCCCCCCATCTGCGTGTGTTCGTGTCCGATGCTTGCGCTCCCCCGGTAGCACAGCTTGGCACGCCATTCTAGCATTGGTCAAAAGCAGCGGCACACCCGCGGGGAGACGTTAATCCCGGCGGATCGGGACATCTGAAGTGCCCGTTGACAGGCGAGGCTTCGCGATTGGCGCGCGTCGGGGGCACGAAGACGTCCGGCACGGGGACCGGCCGCTACACCATGCCGGGCAGGTCCATCAGAGCGGGCAGGCTGTCCAGCTCCGTGAGCACCTCCGTCTCAAACCGCCTCATCTGCGTTAGGCTGGGTGCTACTCAGAGCCTGCCCGTGCCGTTCGGCGCGCCGCGGCTCACTCGGAAACCACGGGCGGACAAGCCGCCCGTGGCACCTGTGCGCCACCGCCGACGAACCGCTCTATAAACGATTCCCTGCTCGTGAACTCCGATATGCCCGAGGGTGGCAGGTCTGTTTTCCCACGCGCGCGGGCCGTGTTCGAAACGATACAATACCTGGATGGGACTGTTTG
>CAZNFA010000033.1:0-49965 GCA_964572345.1 uncultured Planctomycetales bacterium | reverse complement strand
TTCGCGCTCGCACACGGGCGGGCCACGTAGAATGCCGGCTCGCTTAGGGCCAAAGGCGACCGCCGGCCGCTGGCGGTTCCCTCGCTGGCGCGTCGGGCTCTGTTGGCCCCCCCCCACGGCCTGACTGCGTCAGAGCGTGGGCACGCGCCGAGCCCGAAGCGCGAGCGAGGGTTTCGCGCTCGCACACGGGCGGGCCACGTAGAATGCCGGCTCGCTTAGGGCCAAAGCTGACCGCCAGCCGTTGGCGGTTCCCTCGCTGGCGCGTCGGGCTCTGTTGGCCCCCCCACGGCCTGACCGCGTCAGACCGTGCCACCCGCCGACCCCTTTTCCCCGTTTTATTCCAGCATCCACGCGGGCGACCGGACCCGGACACGGGGATGTCGGTCCGCCCGCTGCGCCGCCGGCCGGGACTAGTCGTGCGGATCATGGCACCTGGTTGCGCCTTGTCACGGGAGCGGATCGGGGTACGATATGGTGCAATTCGGCGGGAATCGCCTCCTTTCCGTGGAAAATGGCCCTTGACACGGCCTTTACTTAAAAGTTAAAATGGTTGAGGTTCATGGACTATTCGTCGGACGCGACTTCAAGACCGAGGTGTGGCTGACCGATAAAGTCAGAGATCAATTGTGCGAATCGGAAAAGGCCGGCGAGTTGGCGACAAAGCTGGAGCACTTTGCCAAAGTAGGCTTCATCAATTTTGAAGCCAAGGTGGGGCGGCCGATTAAGTACGAATGGAACGGAGTGTATCGAATTGGATTGCATGCGTCGCTGTTTCGAGTCATTGGCTTTTACGAAGATGATCGAAAGACCGGGTTTGTCGGAGTAGACGTGTTTACGAAGGGCGGACAGAAGCTCTCGAAAGCAGAGAAGAAGAGGATCAAGGACGTGGCCAAAGTCAGGGCAGACGCGTCGTCATGGCGAAAGGTTCCCAATGGCTAGCACGCAGGACATCCTACGAGTTCTCGATGAGTACAAGCGGAAGCCGGAGAGCTACGGCATGAAGCTTCGGCTCAACTTGGCAGAGCTTGTTATCCAGCAATTGAAGTCTAACGGCTGGTCGCAACGAGACCTAGCCCAAGAAACCGGCCTGAAGGAAGCTTACATCAGCAGGATCCTGCACAGCGATGCTAATTGCACGTTTGAGTCGGCTGGGAAGATTCTCTTCGCTCTGGAAGTCAAGGTAGCGCTGCTGCCCGAACCCGAATGGACTTCAACGGATGATCTACATGGCAAGGAAATCGACCAAGAAGACGTCACGACGGAATGGCCCATCCGCCGTTTCCCGCAAACAGATTCAAGTGAAACCATCGGAATTGCCGCAGCAGCACGATCCGACCTTAAAGTCCCACTGGGTTGACGTGATGCGGATGTCGGTTCGCTCTGACGTGCCCGTGGCAGAACTCGTTTTCTCGACCGTACACGACGGCAAAGCCCTGGTCGACACTGTTCGCATGCATACTTCCGTCGCACACCTCAAGCGCGTTGCGGATGTGATTTGTCGAACCCTGGATCACCAACCTCCAAAAATGAAGCCGAAGAAGCGGTAGCGGTCCCCGCGCGCCAATCGCGCGCCACAGCCCCATTTTCGCCCAGCGCACGACAACGGGCAAGACTCGTAAGCCGTGTAGGGTGAAGCTATGAAGCGGAGGTCGAGCCGAGCGGTTCAAGGCTCCTTGGGTTCGTGGTAAACAGCGTTTCGTGTTTTGCGGACCGATTGTTTCCACACAAGGAGAGAACCGTGAAGAAGTTCATCGGCGTCGACCTCGACAAGCAGCTTATCGTGGTTTGTGCGGTGAACCAAGGCCGGCAGGTCATCGCGCGACAGCGTTTCCATTGTCGGGAAGGTGACCGGATCGTCGCCTGGTTCGCCAAACAGGGGCCGTGAGCTATTTCCGCTTGACGATGTAGTCGCCGGTTCGTTTTGCGGCACGGAGTTCCCAGTCGGCGTTTAGCTTCAGCGTCCAGCCGGCGCCGGTGAGCGGGCGGGTGGTCCCTGCATTCCCGGAAATCAAGCGAGAGTCGTATTTTCCGTGTAGATTTTGGTTGACGCTCGGGGGGCGAAAGCCGTATAATACCATTTAAAAGCGCTTGGCAGCGGGGCCGGGCGGGTCGCAGGAGAGGCGCGCGGGCGCCGGCGGTCCTTGCCCCCCCCTGCAGTGCTGGCGTGAAGCTGTGAGGAGGAGATAAGCTATGCCCCGAGTGTTTCTGGTTGTTACGTTATGCGCGGTGCTCGCTGTGCCCGCGCTGGCCGAGCCCATCACGTTCGTCTTCGGCGGGGAAATCACCAATATTGATGGCCAGCTGATACCGCCGTTCCAAAATGCGCAGGTTGGCGACCCGTTTGAGTTTTCGTACGTGTTCGAGTCCACGATTCCAGACAGCGATCCGGATCCCAGCGTCGGCGCGTACGAAGCCATCAGCGAGTTTCGCGTGAAGATCGGCGCGGCCGAGGGGTCCTGGCCGAGCATGGCCCCGTTCAACCTGATCAGCGTGTTCCCGGACACTGATCGGTACGGCGCCCTCCCGGGGTTCCCCCCCATCGCCGCCATCGCGGTGGTCGACTTTGAGCCGGGCACAATCCAGAATGACGCACTGCTGTTGACATTGCCGTGGGACGAGCGGATCTACACGAGCTTCGGACTGGTGGCGGGCGGTACGGCTGAGGGTACCATCACGACCTGGACGCCGGAGCCTACAACGCTCGGCCTGCTCGCGCTGGTTTCGGCGTTCGCGTTTCGTCGCCGCAGCTAGCGGTCGATTTGCGGTAAATGGAGAATCCCGGTTGATGCCAAGACTGTAGGCGGCTCCCGCAGCGATCGCGACGAAACCTGTGTTCGGCGCCGGGACGTTGCACTGGCCGTAGTCCTTGGATCCCCACGCCACGATCGAGCCATTGACCTTCAGGCCGAGGCTTGCCGATTTCGGTGCGTCGCGGTCACGAAGACGGCCGGCACGGAGACCGGCCGCTACAGCATGTCGGGCGCCTGTGGCGTTGCTCTTGGAGGCAGTCAGGGACAGTCGCTGGCTTTATTTCCGCTTAACGATGTAGTCGCCGGTTCGTTTTCCGGCACGCACTTCCCAGTCGGCGTTCAGCTTTAGCGTCCAGCCGTCGCCGGTGAGCGGGCGGGCGTTCGGATCGCGCGGCGCTGGCACGATGACCTTTGACCAGTCGTTGGCGATCAGCGCGCCGCCGGTGACTTCGAGGATGCCCCAGGCGTCGCTCATCTTCATCTTGGGATAGACCTTGCCCAGGTCGTCCAGTGGCCGGATATCGCGCGGATCGAACTGGAACTGCATGCTGTGGATCGGGATGATCAGCACGGGGCCGGTCACGAAGCGCTGGCGATATTCCGCGACCAGATCGCGCTTAGCCATCTCGCGGGCGGTCTCCGCGGCGATGAGGTCCTCAGCCGCGTACGCCTTGGCACGCTCCTTGGCCGCGGCCTCTAGTTCCTTCGCTGCTTTCGCTGGCGGGAGAATCCCTTCCTGCCCCGTTTTTGGCGGAATCCGTTCCGGGCTCCGACCCGTTGGACCGAGAAGGGATTCACGGTCCAGCGACAGCGCTTGCTGGAGCAGTGTTCCCAGGTCATCGCTGACGCTCAGGCCGCGGCGCCAATCGGGCTTGGCGCGATCCAGCAGCAGCCCGTACGCGGGACCTGATACATAAGCGAACGAGCGCGTCAGCGTCGGCCAGTGCTTGGCCCGCTCGAAATTCCACAGCGTCCGCTCGATTGCAGCCGAATCCGAGTCGGCCGACAGCCGCACGCCGGTGTACTCTGCCAGTCCCTCCGCCATCTCGTCGGCGCGCTCTCCGGCCGCCGCGTTGGGGAACAGCGCGCGGCGGTAGGCGCGGAAGGTCAGCGCGTCGGTGATGGCGCGGCGACGCTCGGGGTCCGAGCGCTGCAGGGCGGCCTGGAGGGCGCGCCACTCGAGCTGCATCCAGACGCGGCCGTCACGCGTATCGAGGTGGGTCGTGGTGCCGCCCGTGGTTGAGCGCCCGATTTCGGCGGCCGAGAGGCCGAGCTTGGGTTGAATGCGATGAAACATCTCATGGGTCAGAAAGTGCATTCGCTCGCGCTTCTCCTTGGGCAGCGGCCAGGGAAGCATTACCCACGTGATGCCGGCCCAGTCCTTCACCGTGCCGGCGATCGTCTCCTCCGGCGGCAGCGTGCCTACGAAGACTCCGTCCTGTTGCGTGAGCAGGCCTTCGCGGTCGGCCTGGCTGGCGATGACGGCGCGCGTCTTCGGATCAGCGAAAAGAATCGGTCCGTGGAGCGAGACACCCCAGAGCCGACCGGCGTCCTGCTCGCACAGCCGCTGCGCTTCTTGAAAGCACTGGCGGGCAATCTTGGGCGTGAGCGGGCCGTCGAGAAGCTCGATGTCCGATTCGTCGGCGGCCGAGGGTGTCAGGAAAGCGACACTGGCGACGAGGAGCGCCATAGCGCGAAGCAGCCGCAGAGGCCGGCAGCACGGATGTGTCAAGTAGTGTGCGTGTCCCGGCTCGTTCGATGCCCGACGCGTCTTGCGGATCAGCGGCTTCATGGCACTGATTCTAGCACTGCTCGAGCGCGGTGGCACACGTCGGACTCGGAGGTCCGACGCTACGGGAGTGGCGCGTTCGATGGGTTTTGCACCGGACTGCTATGGGCCGTTCCGGCAAAAGACTCCCGACCCCTTTTCCTTGCGTGGCGAGGGTTACGAGATCCGCTCGACCTGGATCACCTCGCAGTGGCGCAGGTTGAGTAGACGCCAGGTGTCGGTGGTGTCGATCGGCTGGACGATGACGACCGCATCCCCGGCAGCCCAGTCAAGGGCCTCGTCCCCATCAAGCGTGGTGATTATCCAGAAACTGCCGTCGGCCAGCGTTACCGTAGTGCGGTTGGTGGCGAGGCTCACGATCTGCGCGCTCCCAAAGCGGGTGCCCAAAAGCGTGACGGTCAACTCCAGGTCGCGGTCACGGTTGGTCAACCGGCCGGTGGTGGCGTTGAAGGTGACCTCGTCGTCGCTGAGCCAGCTTGAGAAGTCGCCCGGGGAAGACGCGCTCTGGAAGACGCCGGTCTGACCCGTAGCGGGGATGTCGTCGATCGCGATCACGTTGTCGCAGTAGACCTCGGCAACGCGGCCGACCACGTCATTAGCGTCGGCATCGGGCTGGTCCGGCGTCTGATCGGGCAGTGCGTCGCCATTGCTGTCCGGCGAGCTCCCATCGCCCGCATCCGTCGTAGCGCCATCGTTGCCTGAGCCGGCGGGAGCGGCACCGGTAAACCCGATGCAGCCGCCCACGCTGAGGGACAACAATCCCAGCGCCAGTAGGGTGGGCACTGCCCAGCGGGCTGCTTTACGATGGTACATATTACGGTGGGCAGTGCCCACCCTACACAGGTGTCGCATACCGGTTTACCTCCACTGCTATTCTGTCAGCAGTTCCTTCAACTGGGCCACGTGCTCGGACTCGGTGGCGATCTGCGAGCGAATGAACTCCTCCAGCGGCACGTCACCCTCGACTCGGCTCAGCAGCTCTTGATATCCCTCCAGGGCGGCTTCCTCGACGGTCAACGCCGTCCCCAGCGCTTCACGCGCACTGAGCGGCTCGCCCGGGCAGGACAGATTGATCTGTAGGTGGGGAACGTGGCCCAGGGCGCGGATCTTCCGGGCGATGACGCCGGCGTGCTGGATGGTTTCTGTGAAACCGTCGTTCAGCACGCGCTCCACCACCAGCCGGTCGAGCCCGCGGACGGCGCTAGCCAGGTGCAAATAGCGCAAAGCGGCCTCGACCTCCTCGGCGAAGATCCGGTTGAGCTCGTGGGTGATCTCTTCGGTCGAAAGCGTGGGCACGGGTTTTTCCTCGGCTGCGGGTCAGGGGGTGATCGAATCAGCGATGCGCTCGGCCTTGCAGATCGGACAGGAATCCGCATCGTGCTCGTTGTCCTGGTCGTGTTCACGCCACGCGGCCAGTAGCTTGCGACCGATGCTCGGATTCGCCTCCAGGAAACTCAGGAACGACCCCAGCCGGCGGGCCGTATCCTTGCTTACCAGGTGCTCCATCTTGCAGGCGTCGATCTCGGCTTGCTCGGGATCGACCCCCAGAACTTCCGCGAAAAGCCGCTGCGCCAAGTGTCGCTTGGCCTTGATGGCATCCACCAGCGTCTGCCCGCGTTCCGAGAGGCGCAGGTGGCGGTTCTCGTCCTGGAGCACCAGGCCGGCCTTCTTGAGCGGCTGGAGCGAGATCGACACGCTGCCGCGCGTGATGCTCAGCCGACGGGCCACGTCGGAGACGCGTGCGTAGCCCAACCTCTGGACCAGGTCGTCCACCGCCATCAGGTGGTGGGCGGCACTGTGGCTCACGACGTTCTGGTCAAACTCCTTCCAGGTGTCCACGCGGACCTCCGCTGGCGTGGGGGCTGCCAGTCTGAGCGACGGCGCATTATAGCCGAACGCACCAGGCTTGCGGACCGGAGTTGCAGGCCCCGCCCCTCCTCGGCCGCCGGCGGTATTCGACGCGCACGCTCGTCAGGAGCCCCGTGCGGAATTCGCCGATCGGCTGCGCGAAAACCCGCACGCGCGGACGGCGGTCCGCGGCGTGTGCGTCGGCATCTCGGCCTTGAGCCCGGCCTGCTCGCACCTATCGTGGTGACGAGTGGCGCCATCGGCTGCAGACACCGACAGGCAGTAGTGGTAAGCCGCCAGGCTCGGCGGGGGGGGTCCACCCGGCAACCAGGCGCGCGGAACGCAATTTGCCCGTTGTGTTTGCTCCAACTTGCTCTCGGGCCCGCACCCGAGTTCAATGGCGATGGGAACCCGGTACACGTCCGGGGCAACGGGACGGTGGCCCAAGAGAGTGGCTTCTGGACGAATCCCACGGAGAAGCAAATGTCTCGCGCAGCAGTGCAAGCCTTCATGGAAGGCGTGGTGGCCAAGAATCCGGCGGAAAAGGAGTTCCATCAGGCAGTGGAGGAAGTGGTCGAGTCCCTGATGCCGGTCATGGACCGGCACCCGGAGTTCCGCAAGGCCAAGATCCTCGAGCGGATCGTCGAGCCCGAGCGCATCATCATGTTCCGCGTCCCCTGGATGGACGACAAAGGCGAAGTTCACGTCAACCGCGGGATGCGTGTCGAGTTCAACAGCGCCATCGGCCCCTACAAGGGCGGCCTGCGCTTCCACCCCTCGGTAAACCTCGGCATCATCAAGTTCCTGGGGTTTGAACAGATCTTCAAGAACGCCCTGACCACCCTGCCCATCGGCGGCGGAAAGGGCGGGGCCGACTTCAACCCCAAAGGAAAGTCCGACAACGAAGTCATGCGCTTCTGCCAGAGCTTCATGAACGAGCTCTGCCGACACCTCGGCGCGAACATCGACGTGCCCGCCGGTGACATCGGCGTCGGCGGCCGCGAGATCGGCTTCATGTTCGGACAATACAAGAAGCTCACCCGTAGCTTCGAGGGCGTGCTGACCGGCAAGGGCCTCAACTGGGGCGGCAGCCTCATGCGACCCGAAGCCACCGGCTACGGCGCCGTCTACTTCGCCGATGAGATGCTCAAGACCCGTGGCGAGGGCTTCGCCGGCAAACGCGTCGTCATCTCCGGCTCCGGAAACGTCGCCCAGTACGCCGCCGAAAAGGTGATCGAGCTGGGCGGCAAGCCCATCACCTTCTCCAACTCCAGCGGGTTCATCATTGACGAAGACGGCATCAACCGCGAGAAGCTCGACTTCATCATGCACCTGAAGAACGTCAAGCGCGGGCGGATCAAGGACTACCAGGACAAGTACCCCAAGGCCACCTATCACCAGGCCAATCCCAGCAAGTCCTACAACCCGCTCTGGACGGTCAAGTGCGACGTGGCCCTGCCCTGCGCCACGCAGAACGAGCTCAACGAGGAGGACGCCCAGAACCTGATCAAGAACGGCTGCCTGTGTGTTTCCGAAGGCGCGAACATGCCGACCACGCCGGGCGGCGTCAACGTCTTCCTCGAAAGCAAGATCCTTTATGGGCCGGGCAAGGCCGCCAACGCCGGCGGCGTCGCTACCTCCGGACTCGAAATGACCCAAAACTCCATGCGACTGAATTGGTCGCGCGAAGAGGTCGACCAGAAGCTGCACGGCATCATGGTCAACATCCACAAGCTCTGCAAAGAGACCGCCGAGCAGTACGGCACGCCCGGCAACTACGTCAACGGCGCCAACATCGCCGGCTTCCTCAAGGTCGCCCACGCCATGATGGACCAGGGGTTGGTGTGAACTAGTTTTCGGTTTTCAGTTGTCAGTTTTCAGTTCTCAGTTATCAGTGTTCAGTTGCCAGGGTTCGGCTTTGGGGTTCAGGATCGCCGGCCGATCCGAACCGCGAGGGCGAGGCTCCGGCCGAGCCACGTAGTGGCCGGGCCCCGCACCGGCCGATCAGAGCCCGAAGCGCGAGCGAGGGATAAGTACCGGCTGGCGGGCGGCCGACCGAACGTGGGGTGGGCACTCGTGCTCGCCGTCTTGAACGGCCGATTGGCGATAACCGGATGGCTGACCCTTCCCGTTCCATGCGGGGCCAGCCGTCCGTCGATCTTCGGGTCGCGGCCCTAGAAGCAGCCCATGCCCCAGTTCGCCAGCAGAATTCCCAGGTCGGACTGGTCCACGTCCCCATCGCCGTCAACGTCGCCGGGGATGCGGTACTTGTACTCATAAGCGCCCATGTCAACGACTTCGTTCAGCAGCCCGGCGGGAATCCCGGTGTCCGCCGTCAATGGATCGTCCACGACCCGCGCATATCCGTCGAGGTCTCCGAACACGCCGAGGCTCAACACGACCGTCGTGTCTCCCGCATCGATGCACGGCGAGCTGGTCGAAAGGTGTAGCCGGTCGGTGAGGAGCGGGTCATCGCCGATATTCCCGCAACCGGCAAACGCGTCCAAGCCTTGGATGCAGCTATAGCAGACCGTCGTGGCGCTGTCTTCCTCGTCATGAATCTGCGCAGACTCATCGGTGAAGGGGCCGCCGGCGTCGCCGTCGGCGTCGTCCACGTTGCCCCAGAGAATGCAGTTGCTGACAGTTGGGTAACTGCCGTCGGCATTGGCCATCCCACCGCCAAAGCGCTCGGCCGTGTTCTGGCTGAACGTACAGTTGACCAGGGTTGGGCTACTGTTGGCATTACGCATCCCGGCACCATCAGAGTTCGTCCCCTCACTCACACGATTGGCTATGAACGTGCAGTTGATGAGCTTGGGGCTGCTGTCAAGGTTGTACATCCCGCCGCCGTCAGTGGACCAGTTTCCGCTGAAGACACAGTTCACCACCATTGGGGTGCTGGACTCGCACAAGATCCCGCCGCCGTTGTCCGGGACGACTCCGGAGCCATTGGAAATCGTGAACCCACACACCATAGCTTCGTTGGTCTCCCCGCTGTGGAAGTAGAACCCGCGCCCGTCGTTCTCGCAGTCGATGATGCAGCAATTTGGGCCGTTCTCCGAACGCACGCTGATGGCCCGCGTTTCGCCATCGGGTAGGCCGTGGCTGAAGTCGAGGTTCTTGTTGCAGGGGCCGGTCCAGACTCCATCGCGGACCACGACCGTGTCGCCAGGATTGGCGGCATCAATCGCATCTTGAATGCACGGGTGGTCATCAGGGACCCAGATCGTGTCAGCACAGGCGACTGCGGCAAATGCCAGACTCAATAGGACCACTGTAAGCGTTGCTTGGTTTCGATGGTGCATTTCCTTCTCCTTTGCTTCGAGTGGGCCGGGGCTTCGCCACCGGCGCTCCAATCCCGACCTCTCCGTCCTGGTCCCCACGGTGAGGACCACTCTCGGTCTGTCGTGAGCCGTTCCGGAACCGTTCACGCCAGCACCGCTAATACGTGCGTCAGAGCCGCCGGCAGGGCGCAGCGGAAAATGGCGAATTTTGAATAGCGAATAGCGAGGTGCCGGCGCCGGGGACAGATTTCAACCATAACCGCGTGCCGACACGCGGGTTATGATGCCGGCTTCCGGTATGCGCGTGGGGACCTGAAGTTGATTCAAGCGCGGAGATTCGAGACAATGTGGTACGATCGGTGTAGACGGTTTGGAGCGTTGCCGGTTCGTCCAGGGACTGCGGCCTGAGCGTGGGCAGCGATGGGTTTGCTGAGCGAAGACCGGCTTCAGCCGGCCGGTCTGTGCCGCCGCCTTCAGGCGGTGGTTGCTGAGTTGGCGGACACTCATTGTTCAAGCCGGCTTCAGCCGGGCTTTGGAGTCCCCGGGGAGAAGCCCGGCTACAAGCCGGCTGAGCAGGCAAAGCAAAAGGGGCAATCCACCGCGGCCCACCAACTGAAGTTGGCGGCAACGACTGGTCGGCTGAAGCCGACCGGCCGACGATTCCCCCATAGCCCGCGTCTTCTCGAGCCGAGGTGTAATGTCTACGCCACCGACGAATCCGATCACCCAGCTCCTGGCCGCGGCGGGCCAGGGGGATCAGGCCGCGCAGAACCAGCTCTGGTCGGCGATCTACGACGAGCTGCACCGGCTGGCACAGTGCCAGATGGCCGGCGAGGCGCACGGGCGGACCATGCAGCCCACTTCACTGGTCCACGAGGCCTATCTGCGCCTGATCGGCGACGAGGCGGTCCAATGGGCCAACCGCCGACATTTTTTCGCCGCGGCCGCAAAAGCGATGCGCCGTATCCGCGTCGATGACGCACGTAAGAGAAAGAGGTTGAAGCGGGGAGGCGGCCGGCGGCAGGTGCCGCTGGATGAACAGGGCGTGGTCGGGAAGGGATTCCCGCAAGGGGTGGTGCGAGAAGGGATTCACGCACCAGCGGGACGGGGCACCCCCGGGTACGATCCCGATCCGGCGGAGATGCTGGCGGTCGATGAGGCGCTGAGCAAGCTGGAGCAGGAGGACCCGCGCAAGGCCGAGGTGGTCATGTTGCGCTACTTCGCCGGACTGACCGGGGACGAGACGGCGCAGGCTCTTGGGCTGTCGCCGCGGACGGTGGACAGCGAGTGGCGTTTCGCGAAGGCGTGGCTGCATCGGGAGTTGAGTAGCGAATAGCGAGTTAAGAATAGCGAATGACGAGGCACGGAGGGATGGAGGCACGGAGGCACGGAGGCACGGAGGCACGGAGGCACGGAGACACGGGGGATAGTCTGAGCCAACGCCTGACGGCTGACAACTGACAACTGAAAACTGAAAACCGAAAACCGAAAACTGAAAACCGACAACCAATGCCCACTCGCCTAGAACACGTCCAGGAACTTTTCGAAGCCGCGTTGGCACGTGAGCTCGGCGACCGGCCGGCGTTTCTCGCCGAGGCGTGCGGCGATGATGTGGAGCTGCGCACTGAGGTTGAGACGTTGCTTGAGCATGATTCGCAGGCCGGCGACGACTTCCTGCGCCCGCCGGAGCTGCCGCCCGGCGTCCGACCGGCCGACGCTCCGGACGGCCCCGATCCCCTGATTGGCACCAAGGTCGGGAATTACCAGATCAAGAGCGTGATCGCCGCCGGCGGAATGGGCACTGTCTACGAGGCCGTTCAGGAACAGCCTGAGCGGATCGTGGCGCTGAAGGTCATGCGGCCGTACGTCGCCTCACGCTCGGCGCTGCGTCGCTTTCAGTTTGAGGCGCAGATTCTCGGGCGCTTGCGGCATCCGAATATCGCGCAGGTCTACGAAGCGGGCACACACTTCGTTGATCAGAGCCGCGACCGTGAGGGAGCGGTTGCCGGCGGTGTGCCGTACTTCGCGATGGAATACATCCCCGGCGCGAAGACCGTCACCCAGTATGCCAAGGATGAGGGGCTCGACACGCGTGATCGGCTGCGGCTGTTTGCCAAGGCCTGTGACGCTGTGCACCACGGGCACCAGAAAGCGATCATCCATCGCGACCTCAAGCCCGCCAACATCCTGGTGGACTCGACCGGCGAGCCGAAGGTGATCGACTTCGGCGTGGCACGAGCGACCGATTCGGACCTCGCAATCACGACACAGCAGACCGTGGCGGGTCAGCTTGTCGGCACCGTGCAGTACATGAGCCCCGAGCAGTGCGACGCCGATCCGCACGAGCTCGACACGCGCAGCGACGTGTATTCGTTCGGCGTCGTGCTGTACGAGCTGCTGACCGGCGAGCTCCCGTACGACGCGTCCAGCAGCACGATCTACCAGGCTACGCGGGCCATCAAGGAAGACGAACCGCGCAGGCTTTCGCTGATCAACCCGAAGCTGCGCGGCGACGTCGAGACGATCGCGCTGAAAGCGTTGGAGAAGGACCGCGAGCGGCGCTACGAATCCGCCGCGGACCTGGCCCAAGACATCCGCCGTTATCTGAACCGCGAGCCGATTGAGGCCCGGCCCCCGACGGCTTGGACGCGTGGTGTTCGCTGGATTGCGCGACGTCCGCTCATCCCGACGAGTGCGGCCTGTGCCGGCATCGCTGCCTTAATCGTGGGTGGGACATTCCTGTCTGTGCGCGCGTTCAACACGCGGCCGCATCGAATCCGCCTTGACGAAGCGCGCACTGAAGCGCGCCTGCTGTCGTTCGCTGGCGGGGTTCTGCATACGTGGATCGCCGACGCGCCCGGCGCCATTGCGTTCGCCGAACTAGTCAAGCGCCCTGATGAACTCGGTGCCGGGGCAGTGGCCCTACTAGCCTATGATGCGCTGTGCAACCCCCAGTTGAGGGGAGCGCTGTGCGCGTTCGATGCGGAGGGTGATCTGGAAGAGCCGCTCTGGCAACGTCGCATCAATACGGAGGACGTGTTGCCGGAGCTCCGGGAAAACCGTGGTTTCGTTGGCGAACAGTTCTCGATACATGATTGTTGGATCTTCGACGTGTTTCCAGATCTCCCCGGACGCGAAGTTGTCGCCGTTTATGGTCATTGCGAACGCTCGCCACGCGTTCTTCGCATCTACAACCTGAACGGCGATGTGCTCTACCAAGTGTGGCACGACGGTTCCATGGGGCAGTGTTATTGGATGGCGGATGCGGGACTGCTTGTGTTTGCGGGCGACTATCATGGGCTATATCACGATCGACACGGCAACCTCGTGGGAGACAAAGTCAGTGCGCTTGTCGTGTTCGCCGTGCGACTGCAGGCGGATGTCATCTTTACCGAGTGGATGTCCACAACACCCGGCCACGATCCGCGTAGTCCTGCCTGGTACTTGCGTTTGATGCCCGAGGTTGCCAGCGAGAACGTCTGGCGCATACAGCTACGCTCGCCTCCCCCACCAAATGCCCCCGGGGCAAGCGTTTGGTGTACGCTGATACTGACAGACCCGGTCAGCGCCAGCGTAGCATGGGCAATAGATCAGTCCGGCCACGAGATTACCCCCACGCGCAGCCCGGACGACGCCTACAAGATCAACTTGGCGGAGCATCCGCCAGGCGACCCACAACGCCTGCCCGGTCCGAATGAGTTTGAGCTCGTGCCGTTCGAGGCGAGCGGGTCAACGCTGGGCGAATCGACGCCGGATGGGACAAGCGATTCGTCGGGCGGCGAAGATAACGGCCCGTAACGGCGGTTGAGCGCTGGGGGCTGCATCACCTCTCTGGAATCCTGATTGCACGCCGCCGGAGCGCTGGTTACCTTGCCTCAGGCAGGATCGGGGACGAAAGCTGTGGTCGGGAGGGCGGACGGTTGCCGGCATAGCTTGTCTTTGCGTCGCAACCTGGAGGCTCAACAGATGGAAACGCACGATTACTCTGAACATCTGAGGCGGTCTTCGTGCTGCCCGTGTGGGCCGGCGGGAGGGGGGCATGACGGCGGCGTTTCGCGCAGGGGGTTTCTGGCAGGTTTGGGTGGCGTGGCGCTGGGCGGGAGCGTGTTGACCGGGCTGTCGTGGCCGGCGCTGGCAAGCGGGCAAGCGCAACTGCCCACGCCTTCCAAACGCCGGCCGTTGACCGTCAAGCCGATCCTCACGTACTCGACGCCGACGCGGCGGCCGCAGACCAGTTGGCGGTCGTGGGGCGGGATCCAAACGGAGCAAGATGCCGAGCGGGAAGTCGGCCGCATCAAAGGCGAGCTGGACAAGCTTCGGGCCTCGGCGGATTTCCCGCTTACCGTCCTGCCCGTATCGGCGGTTCGCAACAAGGCGGACGTAGAGAAGGTCGATGACCTGAAGTCGGCGGACGCGATCCTGATCTACGCCGCCGGGGGGTGGATGGACATGTTCGAGCCGCTCGCCGCGGCCGGCAAGCCGGTCATTTTCTTCGTGCGGCACCGCTCGGGGCCGGTGTACCTCTGGTACGAGATCATCAGCTCGCGCTACCTGCGGCAGCACACGGATCGCCTAGCCGTCAAGGGCATTGACTTCAAGGACGTCGTGGTCGATTCGCAGGAGGAGATCGCTTGGCGGCTAAGGGCCTTGTGTGGGCTCAAGAACGCCATGCGCACGCGGATTGTCGCGATCGGCGGCCCTGGTGGGTGGAGCTGTCCGAAAGCACCGGAGCTGGCGCGCGAGCGGTTCAAGCTGGACATCCAGACCGTGTCGTACGACGAGCTGGGCGAGTTGATCAAGGCGGCCCGCAAGGACCAGGCCGCGGTCGGGCTTGCAGCCAAACGGGCGGCGGCGTACTTGGACGACGCCAAGCTGACGCTGGAGACGAAGAAGAGCTACGTCGAGAACGCGTTTTTGCTCGAGCAGGTCTTCCGGAACGTCATGGCCCGCGCGCAGGCTTCCGCTATCACGGTCAACCACTGCATGGGCACGATCATGCCGATCGCCGAAACGACTGCCTGCCTGACCCTCAGCCTGCTTAACGACGCGGGATATCTGGCCTTCTGCGAGTCGGATTTCGTGGTAATTCCGTCGGGCATTCTGCTGGCAAACATATCGGGTCGCCCCGTCTTCCTGAACGACCCGACGTATGCGCACGACGGCGTGATCACGCTGGCCCACTGCACCGCCCCGCGAAAGATGGATGGCAAGTCGCTCGAGCCGGCCCGCATTCTGACGCATTTCGAGTCCGACTACGGGGCCGCGCCGAAGGTGGAAATGCGAAAAGGGCAGAAGGTGACCATGATCATCCCGGACTTCGCCGCCCGGCACTGGGTCGGCTTGACCGGCGAAGTCATCGACAGCCCGTTCCTGGATATTTGCCGCTCCCAGATCGACGTTCGGTTCAGCGTGGACTCGGATCGCCTGAACGCGGCGACGCCGGGTTTTCACTGGATGCTCGGCTACGGCGACTACCTGCGCGAGGTCGGCTACGCGCTGAAGCGGACGGCGATCGAGTGGGAGTGCCTGGCTTGACGTCAGAGGCAACCGGCTGACCCGCCGTGTCGCGCGCCGGGCAGTGGTTGTCTTTATGCGCGCGCTTGGCCGCGGTTCGGGACGTGTTGGCGAGTTCCGCCGCCCGGAGCATCGTCGAGACGAGCCTCGAGAGCTTCAGCGTTGACCCCTTGCCGGGCGGCCACTTCCTTCACACCCTCACTTCGTTCGACGTGGCGTACCTGACTGTTCGGCCGGGCCTGGATCAGGGGTTTGCCCATTAGGATTGGCCGGGCGAACCTCACAGGCCGCCGTGCTCAAATGGTCAGCCCGCAGCGCCCCGCGGTAGCGGCCCGCACGCCCTGGCCTTCCGATAGGGAGACCCTCTGCCGAACGGCGGCGTGCCCCGTGTGGCAGCGGTGCTCAGGGTGCTGGACAAGGCGGCGGAGTGGCGGTTATGGTTGTCGACGAGCGATAATCGCGAGTTGCTGTGCGCGGTGTGCAGCGACGCAGGTATGGGACCCACGTACTCCAGGCCCAACGAAAAGGAGACACCATGACGACACGGAGGTTTACATTCCGCTTGGTGGGTTTGTCGCTGATCATGATCGTAGGTGTGACACTGGGGGGCTGTCCCTGGCTGTTGCCGAATCAGAATCCCGTGGCCAGTGCCGGCGCGGATCAGACGGTTGCGGCAGGTGCGACCGTCTTGCTCAACGCCTCGGCCAGCACCGACCCGGACGGCGACACGCTCACGTACGCCTGGGCGCAGACCGTCGGGACGTCTGTCACGTTGAGCGGTGCCAGCACGGCGACGCCGTCGTTTACCGCGGGCGCGACGGCCGAGACGCTGACCTTCCAGGTGACGGTCAGCGATGGCCGCGGCGGAACCGGTACGGACACGATGAACGTGACGGTCACCGCGGGTAATCAACCCCCGGTTGCCAACGCGGGCCCCGACCAGACAGTTGCCGCGAGCGCCGCTGTGACGCTCAACGGCTCTGGCAGCAGCGACCCGAATGGCGACACGCTCACTTACGCCTGGACGCAGACCGCGGGGACGGCTGTCACGTTGAACAACGGCACTACAGCCACGCCTTCGTTCACCGCGGGTACGACGGCCGAAACACTGACGTTCCAGCTTCTGGTTGACGATGGCCAAGGTGCGACCGACACGGACACGGTGAACGTGACAGTCACGGCAGCCCCCTTGCCGGACGTGTTGTTCATCGCGGGCTACGGCGGCAATAACATCACCAGCTACCAAGATCCGCATACCGTGAACGGCAACATCGCCCCGGACACGAATCTGGCGACCACCTCGACACAGTTGAGTGCGCCGACCGACATCGTCGTGGACGCAGCCGGAGCCCTGCTGGTCACGAATCTCACGGCGGTGCCGCCCTCCATCACTGTCTACAACGACGCGATCAGCGCGAACGGCAGTTTCGCCCCGAACCGGAACGTGTCGGGCGCGGCGACCGGCCTGGTTGGCCCGGTCTCGCTGGCTGTCGATACGACGAACGACCTGGTCTTCGTGGCGAACATCACTCCCACGGACAACATCCTGGTTTACACGGGCGCCTCGACCGCGGCGTTCACCGGGAACCTGGCGCCCACGCGCACGATCGCCACGACCGGCAGCGGTGACATCAACGACATCCGCGGGATCAACCTGGACGCCAACGACAACCTCTATGTCGCCAACTTCGGCACGGGGAACGTCCTGGTCTTCGCCAACGCCAGCGCATTGAATAACACTAACGCCACGGCGACGCGCATCATCAACAGCCCGGACTTCGCCGGCGCGGCGATCTGGGACGTGTACGTCGATTCCGGCGACCGAATGTACGTGGTGGACGGAACCGGCCGCATTCTCATCTTCGACAACGCCCAGTCCTTGAGTGGGCCGGCGGTCTCGGCAAACAGGATCTTGACGGTCCCCGGCAGCGCACTGCTGACGGCGATCGCGGTGGACCCCGCCGGCACCGGGTACGTCGTCGATGCAACCATCGCCGTTACAGGCGCGGTTTACTCGTACGACAACATCGCCAACCTCAACGGAGCGCTGGCACCTGACCGCACGATCCAGGGTGCTAACACCCAGCTCAACGTGCCGATCCGCGTGTTCTTCCTGGATCGCTAGCCGAGACAAGCGATGCGTCGCCTTGACGCAACTGACCTTCACCACCGGGCCTGCGAACGCGGGCCCGGTTGCTTCTTTGGGGGGAAACGACGGCGGACGGCCGCGATGTCGGTGGCCGGTTCAGCACGTCTGACGTACAGTCCCGGCAGTTAGATCCGGAGTGCACGCGGTGTCTGTCGCGCGGTGTCGGTAAGTTACGCCGGCATCCGCGGCCGCCCGTGGGAGCGATGCGTGTCCGAGACGATTCTCGTCCAGGTCGCCGGGATCATCATCATCGGCGTGGCCGCGCAGTGGCTCGCCTGGCGGCTGCGGTTGCCCTCGATTCTGCTGTTGCTGCTGCTGGGGTTTGTGGCGGGCCCGTTCACAGGTTTTCTCGACCCCGAAGAGCTGTTCGGCGACCTGTTGCTGCCGGTTGTCTCGATGTGTGTTGCGCTGATCCTCTTCGAAGGGGGGCTGAGCCTGCGCGTGGCCGACCTGCCGGCCGTCGGCGGGATCGTGCGAAACCTCGTCTCGCTCGGAGTCCTGATCACCTGGGCCGTCGGTGCCCTGGCCGCCTACTGGATCTTCGACCTGCCGGCCGAGTTGGCCGTCCTGCTCGGGGCGATCCTGGTGGTGACCGGACCGACCGTGATCGGACCGTTACTGCGGCACGTCCGACCGGTCGGCACCGCCGGGCCCATCCTCAGGTGGGAAGGCATCGTGATCGATCCCATCGGCGCCCTGCTCGCCGTGCTGGTCTTCGAGGTCATCCTTAGCGGCAGCGTGCAGCCGACGTCCATCGCGCTGGCCGTGCTGCGGACGGTGGTCGTCGGCGGAGGGCTGGGCTTGCTGGCCGCCGCGCTGCTCACCCTCCTGCTCGCCCGGCACGCGGTCCCGGACTTCCTACAGAACGCCGCCGCGCTGATGCTGGTTCTGGGCGTGTTTACCGCATCCAACCAATTTCAGCAGGAATCCGGGCTGTTGGCAGTGACGGTCATGGGGATCACGCTGGCGAATCAGAGGTTCGTGGATGTACGCCACATCGTGGAGTTCAAGGAGAATCTGCGCGTACTGCTGATCGCGAGCCTGTTCATTCTGCTGGCGGCCCGCTTGCCGCGCGCGGATCTGGCCCGGGTCGGCGTTGCTGAGGTCATCTTCGTCGCCGTCTTGGTCCTTGTTGCCCGGCCGCTGGCGGTGGCGGCCTGCACGCTCAAGTCGCGCTTGACGTTCAAGGAGCGCGTCTTCCTGGCCTGGGTGGCGCCGCGCGGGGTGGTAGCGGCGGCGGTCAGTTCGGTCTTCGCTCTGCGGCTCCAGGATCTGGGCTATGAGGGGGCCGCCTTGCTCGTGCCCATTACGTTCATCGCCATCATCGGGACGGTCGCGATCTATGGGCTGACTTCCGGGTGGGTGGCGCGCCGGCTGGGCGTGGCCGACCCGAACCCGCAGGGCGTCTTGTTGGTCGGCGCGCAGAACTGGGCGCGGTCGATCGCGGCGGCGCTGAAGGAGAAGGGGTACGCGGTTTGTGTGGTGGACAGCAATCGGGAGAACATTGCCGCCGCCCGCATGGCCGGCCTGCCAACCTACGCCGACAGCATCCTGGCCGAGTATGCCATCGAGGAAATCTACCTGGGCGGCATCGGTCGCATCCTGGCGGTCACACCGAACGACTGGGTGAACGTCTTGGCGGTGCACCGCTTCCGGCCGGTGTTCGGGCGGGCGCAATGCTTTCAGCTTTCCCCGCGCAAAGACCCGGCGCACAAGAAGGGTCGCCACAAGCACCTGCACGGGCGCTGGCTGTTTGCGGAAGCGGTCACCTACGCGACGCTTTCGCAGCGCTTCGCCGCCGGCGCGACCGTGAAGGCGACCAAGCTCACCAAATCGTTCGACTACCAGGCGTTTTGCGACATGTACGGCGAGTCGGCGATTCCTCTGTTTGTCGTCACTGAAAAAGGTGCGCTGAACGTCGTCACGGCCGACCAGCCGATCGGGCCGGCGCCAGGGCAGACGCTGATCAGCCTCGTACAGGAACCCAGTGGTGGGAAGCTCCAGGCAACAACCTGACACGGGGTCAGGCTAAGCGGCACAATGGTGCCAGCGGTGCCCGTCGGATCTCAAATGTGTGAAGCCGATCCTGCTGCTGTCTAGTAGACTGAGTACGCGTCAATACACATCGGACGTGTCCACGTTCAGCGTCCGCACGAGGAAGGCCCATTTGTCGGCGATCTCGTCGATGATCTTGCTGGTCGGCTTGCCGGCTCCGTGCCCGGCCCGCGTCTCGATGCGGATCAGCACCGGGTTGTCGCCGGCGTGGGCCGCCTGTAGCGCGGCCGCGAACTTGAAGCTATGGCACGGCACCACGCGGTCGTCGTGGTCCGCGGTAGTGATGAGCGTCGCCGGATACTCCGTGCGCGGCTTGAGGTTGTGCAGTGGGCTGTAGGCGTACAGCACGTTGAACATCTCGGGATCGTCCGCACTGCCGTAGTCGGACGTCCAGGCCCAGCCGATCGTGTACTTGTGGAAGCGGAGCATGTCCAGCACGCCCACCGCCGGCAGGCAGGCTCCGAACAGGTCCGGGCGCTGCGTCATGCATGCGCCGACCAGCAACCCGCCGTTGCTGCCCCCGCCGATCGCGAGCTTCTCCGGCCGGGTGTACTTGTTGGCGATCAGCCATTCGGCCGCGGCGATGAAGTCGTCGAAGCAGTTCTGCTTTCTGGTGAGCCGGCCGGCCTCGTGCCACTCTTTGCCGTACTCGCCGCCGCCGCGGATGTTGGGCATGGCATAAACCCCGCCCATTTCCATCCAGATCAGGTTGCTGATCGAGAAATACGGTGAGAGCGACGCGTTGAACCCGCCGTAGCCGTAGAGGTAGACCGGGTTGTTCCCGTCGAGCTCGAGGCCCGTTTTGTGCGTGATGAACATCGGCACGCGCGTGCCGTCTTCGCTGCGGTAGAACACCTGTTTGGTGACGAACTCGGCGGGGTTGAAGTCCACCTTCGGCCGCTTGAAGACGGTGGTTTCGCCGGTCGGCATGTCGTAACGGTAGATCGTGGTCGGGTACGAGAAGCTGGTGAAGGCGTAGAAGGTCTCGGTCTCGTCGCGCCTGCCGCCGAACCCGCCGGCACTGCCGAGGCCGGGCAGCTCGACGTCGCGCACGAACTTGCCGTTCAGATCGAAGATCTTGATCTGCGTGTGGGCGTCCTTGAGGTAGTTCGCGATGAACATGTCGTTCACCGCGCCGACCCCCTGCAGGGTTTCTTTGGCCTGCGGAATGATTTCCTTCCAGTTCTCCCGCTGTGGCTTGCGCGTGTCGATGGCGATCACGCGGCCGCGCGGCGCGTCGAGGTCGGTGAAGAACCAGCATATCGGCCCGTCGTTGTCGATGAAGCCGTATTGAGCCTCGAACGTGTCAATCAGCTTAACGACCTTACCGTCGCCGGCTTCGAGGTCCATGTAGTAGACCAGGTTCTTCCGCTCGGTGCCCTTGCCGATCGAGATACCCAGGTAGCGGCCATCGTCGGTCACCGCGGCGCCGAACAGCCACTCCGGCTGATCCGGAGTGTGGAAGACCACCTTGTCATCCGCTTGCGGCGTGCCCAGCCGGTGGTAGCACAGCTTCGGAAAGCGGTTGGTCTCTTGCAGCACGTCGCCCTCCGGCTGGTCGTAGCGCGTGTAGTAGAAGCCCTGGTCGTCCTTCGTCCACGACGCCCCGGAGAACTTGATCCACTTAAGATGGTCCGGCAGGTCTTTCCCGGCAGCGACGTCGCGGACGTGGTACTCGACCCAGTCGGAACCGGCTTCTGCCAGACCGTAAGCCATTAGCTTGCCGTCATCGGTGATCGCCGTGCCGGCCAACGCGATCGTGCCGTCTTCGGAGAGCTTGTTCGGATCGATCAGAACGCGCGGCTGCCCGTCGAGCGATTCGGTGACGTAGAGGACGTATTGGTCTTGCAGCCCGTCGTTCTTGCTGAAGAAGTAGCGATCGCCGCGTTTGCGCGGCATGCCGTACTTCTCGTAGTCCCACAGCGTGGTCAGCCGCTCGTTGATCTTCTTCCGCTGGGGGATGGCTTCCAGGTAACCGAAGGTGACCTTGTTCTGGGCTTCGACCCACTCCTTGATCTGAAGCGAATCGAGGTCCTCCATCCAGCGATAGGGGTCGGCGACCTTGGTGCCGTGGTAGTCGCTGACGACATCGACGGTCTTGGTCTTGGGGTAGACCAACGGCTGGTCGGCGGACGACTCCGCCTGCCCGTAAGCGGTCGCCCCGCCGACGGCCAGAATGACGATTGCTCCGATCCCGATGGCGCGTTTTAACGGGTTCATTTCAGTCTCCTGATGGCGGGGTAACTCGTCCGGTGTCACTCACGTGGCCGCATTATTAGCGAAATGCAGCGGCGATGGTAGGGTGGCAGGGCCATCCGGGCTGGGCGCGACGGCCGAGTCGGTGGCCGCCGGCGCGGGCATGTTCAACCACGCGGAGACGGCATAGCCGCGCTGCCCTTGGGCATGCCACCCGCCTCGGTGCATTCCCTCAACGTGCAGTGGGACTAATGCGACGCCGATGGGCAGCGTGCAAGCGGCCGGTGGGCTTGCAGCCGCGTCGTTCCTGGTGTATTCGATAGCTTGCATATCGCCCCGGGCAGATCGCACGCATTCCCCTCGTCGGAGTCGATGTGCCCCTCCGGCGGAGCTTGGGCTGTGGTCATCCCGTGCGATCTCCTGCGGTAGCCCTCACATCACCTGTGTCCGACGCTCCCGTAGGGGGTCACGCCTCCGCCCGGGCTGCGGTCGGCTACGCCCGCTTGGCGGGTGAGCGTCACTTGCGCGGGTAGCGTGTCATTCCGAGAAGCCCTTCGACGTTGCTCAGGGTGAACTCCGCGCCGAGGAATCTGGCCTCAGTCGCGCGATTGAGCCAGATTCCTCCGCGCGTCCGCCATCGGCGGATGCGGTCGGAATGACAGCTGGACGTCACCCACTTTTCTGAAGCTCACCCCTTTTTGGCGTTCGCGGCCCGGAGACCTTGACATAAGCCACATTTGCAGGCATAATCGGGCGAAGTCGGCCTCCACAATCACAGAAAATCAAAGATTCGCGGCTGGGGCAGCCGAGAGAAAACATGCTAGCTCAGCAACGGCAGCGGGAGATCCTGAGCCGGCTCGGCAGGGGTGGGGGCGTGCGAGTGGCTACGCTGGCCATAGCGTTCGGAGTCGCCCAGGAGACGATTCGACGCGACCTGGACAAGCTGGAAAGCGAAGGCCAGCTCGTCCGCACTCACGGCGGGGCCGTGCCGGTGCAGAACAACCGCCGGGAGCTGCCGTTCGACCTTCGCAAGGTCACGAATCTGGAGGCGAAAAAAGCGATTGCGGCCCGAGCGGTGCGGCACGTTAGCGAAGGCGACGTCATCGCGGTGGACGCCAGCTCCACCGTGCACGAGCTGGCGCGGATCATTCCGGATATGCCGCTGACGGTCATCACGAACTCACTGCCGGTAGCCACCTCTCTGATCGATGGTGTACACATTCGGGTCGTGGTCACCGGCGGGATGTTGGATGCGCCGTCGCGGTCCTTCACCGGCACGCTCGCGGAGCAGGCCCTCGAACGCTTCAACGTCAACAAGCTGTTCCTATCCGCCAAGGGGGTTGACCTTGCGCGCGGGCTGAGCGAAGTGACGGATGAGCAGGCCCGCGTGAAACGCCGCATGATCGACGCGGCGGAAAGAACGTACCTGCTCGCCGATCACGGCAAGTTCGGCGTGAGGTCGCTTGTGTTCTACGCGAGCTTGGCTGACGTGGATCTTGTGATCACGGATGCGGGTACGGACGCCGCCGTGATTGATGCACTGACCAGGATGGGCGTGAAAACGGATATCGCCGGCTGACACGCTCGGCACGCGAGGGTTTTAGCGATGGCCAATGAATGGCAAATCAAGAAAGAGATCTGCGAGATCGGCCGGCGCCTCTACGCTCAGGGGTTTGCGGCCGGCAACGCCGGAAATATCTCCTACCGCCTTTCGGGCAACTCAGTTCTCTGCACGCCGACGCAGATCTGCAAGGGGTTCATGAAGGTAGACGATCTCTGCGAGGTCGATATGGACGGCAACCAGACCGCCGGCAAGCGCAAGCGGACGAGCGAGATCCTCATGCACCTGGAGATCTACCGAGCCGACCCTTCGGCGAAGGCGGTCGTCCATTGCCATCCGCTGCACGCGACCGCGTTCGGCGTCGCGCGCGTGGACATCCCGAGCTGCATTCTGCCGGAGGTGGAAGTGTTCCTGGGTGTGGTGCCACGGGCCGACTACGAAACGCCGGGCGGGCAGCGCTTCGCGGAGACCGTGCGTCCGTTCGTCGGCAAGGCGAATACGGTGGTGTTGAGCAACCACGGGACGGTGAGTTGGGGGCCGACGGTCGAGCGGGCGTACTGGTACACCGAGATTCTCGATTCGTATTGCCGCATGCTGGTGTTGGCCAAACAGCTCGGGCACATCGAGCGCCTGCCCGGGGCGAAGGTAGACGAACTGTTGGACCTGAGGGAGCAGTTCGGCGCCGGGACCGACCCGCGGCGCGTGTACGGGGGAGAACTCTGTGTAAATACGGAATATGGGCGCGGCGTCACGGGTGAGGCGGAACCTGACGGTGCCGCCGCCGCCGACGCCGCATCACCCTCTGATCGTGCCGCCGACACATCCGCGGAGAAAGGGCGGCAAAGCGCGGACGATTTCGAGGCGCTGGTGAAGACGATTACCGCCCGCGTGGTGGAGGCGCTACGCAACGGCTAGCCGCCGCCTGGCGTTGCCCAGGCGGGACCAGGTTCGTCAGTGGGTGGTCGATGCGCCCGCGTGCCACGGGCGGCTTGTCCGCCCGTGCTTTCCGACCGGGCCGCGGCGGGATCACGCCGTACCAACCGCGCCACACGTTCGCCCAGCACGCCAGCGACGGCGGAGACGTGCCCGTCGAGTTGCTCGCCCGGCTGATGGGCCACACGGACACGAAGACAACCGGGTTCTACTTCAAGGCGCATGATCGGCGGGCGATTCAAGCAGCGAAGACCGTGAACCTGAAGCTGTCTGCAACGAAGGCGGGACAAGACGCCTAACCGAAGAACCGCGACAGAAAACCAGCCTTCCTTGGCGATCGGGCACCCTTTGGCAGCCGATCGGCGAGTGCCTTTTCGAGGAACACCCACACGTACTCGTACGTTTCATCCTTCGGCACGGGCGGGAACAGCGAGTAGATGTCGATCTGCGCGTACTGGTCGCCAATCTCGGCCTTGATCCGCTCCTGTTCGTCGAACGCACGGTCGTAGCGCTGCTGCTCGACTTCCTTGACCTTTGCCCGCACCGCCTGCGACCCGGCAATCTGCCGGATGAGCGGCATGTATTCTGCCGGTGGCGGCGGCGTCACCGAGAGTTCGTTCAGCACGTCACGGAAGTACATCGCAACCGAGATCAACGAGCTGAGCTGCTGACGTGTGTCCCCCCCCGGATCCAATCCGAGGTCGCGTGCAAAGGCAAGCTGACGCTCGGTGGGGCGGCGACGCGTCTCGGCCCGCGCAGCTTCCTTCTCTTGCTTCGACGGGCCGAACCGCTTGCGGCATGTGTGGCAGACCCACTGCCCGCTGTCAATCTCCGCGATGACGCGGTTCGCCTTGTCGCAGAGTTCGCACTTGCCCTTGCGCTTCTCAGCCGACGGCATATTGCACCCCCGTCCTACGGCGTTCAATGCTCGACGTGTTCACACCCGGCGTCGCGAGGGCGGCAAGTGGAGCAAAGGCGGCAGGCGCGAACAAAGGCGGTAGCCGACGAAAACGGACGAGCTCGCGATTCTCCCAAATCCAGCCCTCTCCTTTGCTTACGATTCGGGGCGACAGGGTTTGAAGCTGCGATCTTTTCAAGGTCCGTGACCGCCGGGGAAAGTCAGGCCGCGAAGGCGGCCAGGGTGCGAACGTTGATCAGTGAGTCCGCGTAGGCGACTCAGCTTACCAATCTAGCCGCTGTCCCCGCGCCTGGCCCTTTAAGCCATCGTACACCCGTTGCGAATATCGTTCGGCGGCTTTGCGGTCGTACGTGATCTTCGTATTGCACGCGGGGCACTCCGCGCCGCCGGCATGGGCATGGGCAATCATGCGAACGATCTGGCCCTTCGCGTCCCAACAGCACGTGCAGTAAGGCCCCTCATCGTCGATCCAGTATGCGTTATTCCGGTGCGTACGCTTTGCGAGCAACTCGTCCATCCGATCCTTCTGGCGGAGTTCTTCGCGCAGTTGGTCATTCTCCTCCTGTAGCTCCCGGGCCTTCTCAGACAGCTCCAGGAAGTCCGTCTGCACGGCGTTGAGCTTCTGGTAGAGATCCGCGTTCCCCACCGTCCGGGCGAGTTTCACCGCGTCCTTCAAGTTGTCGAGCATGCCCATCGTCTGCACCATCTCACGCGTTACCCCCGGGGCCATGACGGATTCATTCGTTCCCCAGCAGCTTTGAGACCGCCTTCTTCACTTCCTCTTTGTCGCGTAGCGCCAACTCCATGTTTTCGGACAGGCGTGTCAGAACCGTTCGTATGGCCCCCGCGAGTTCAAGGCAATTCTCATCGGACTCGTTGTGCAGATTGTGGCTCAAAGCGCTATGCAGCAGCGTCAGCGGGTTGTGGCCATCAATGCGGATCACTTCGGGTACGGCGTCCTTGCCTACTTCAACGGCCTTGCTGAATTGCTGCTCCTGGAGTGCTGCCTCCAGCTTCGCGACAGCGTCGCGGGGCGCCTGCACTCGGCGCGCGACTCGGAGGATCGCTTCAAAGAGCCGGTTCTTCTGATGCTCGACGACCCGACGGTAGTACGCAAAAGCTCCGATTCCGAGCCCCTGATTCTCAGCACGTTGACCCTTCGCAAAGAGCTCCCGGTCCTTCCGGACCATGCTGATGAGTCTCGACGGGAGGGGCGGACCGAATGGGGGCAACTCGCCGATCTTGTATAGATCGGCGTCAAACGCGCCAGCATCAACGGCCTTGATCGCATAGGACCTGCAAGACTCCTGGCAGTTTCTGCACTGGTAATGCAAGAAACAGAACGCCCCCTCTTCAGTGCAAAACGTCTTACCGTCCGCGCGAACGCACTTGAAAACGCGGACACCATCGCATTTCGGACAGTGCAGCTTTATCTCAGGAGTGTCTAGTCTGTGGCCGGCGTCAAGGGCGCTCACGACGCGCCGCGTCTGGCCAGGCGGGATCTCCATCAGAAACGCCGCCGTATTTATCGGGGCCTCCCGCTGCGCGTTCTGCCCGTCGTTCATCTGCCTAGCCCCTGGTCGCCGGCGCCGTCCATCGCAGCCCCCGGTTCCAGCGCTGAAAAGGTAGAAGAGGCGTTGAAAAGGTTAAGGCCCAGACTGCTCCGGCGTTATCCGGCCTCGTAAGTCTCGCCGGTACCATGACTTATACTCGGGGCGACAGGATTCGAACCTGCGACCTTCTGCACCCCATGCAGACGCGCTAACCAGGCTGCGCCACGCCCCGGAGATCCAAACCCAACGTTAGGCCGTTCGGTCGGACGAGTCAACCGAAAAAGCCGCCCCACGTGAGCGAACCGCGCGCACTTCAGCCTCGCGCGGCTTGCGGTCACGCCAGAGATGGATCGCCAATATCACCACGCCGCACACGAGCAATGCGTCAGCCACGTTGAAGACCCACGGCCACGCCTCTCGGCCCTGTAGCCGGGCAGGTATCCAACTCCAGCGCGGCACCGTGGTGGGAATCTTGATGAAGTCGCGGACAAAGCCGACCGACGCCGGAGCCTCATCCACGATTTGTGTCAGCCCGTCGGCGTGGGGCGGGTACTCAGTGAGCTTGATTCGCCCGTCTTCCTCGCCGACGTGCTGCAACCAGACGGGGTACGCGCCCGTTTGCACCGGTTGATCGACGAGCTTGACAAACATGCGGTCGTACATGTTGCCCAAGGCGCCGGCGAGAATGGCGCCCAAGGCGAGTTGCAGTGCCCGCCGGCGCGGAGAGCTCTGGGCGAACATCCACAGCACGAGTGCCAGCGCCAATAGCGAGGCCAGCAGAAACAGGCCCGTATGCCCGGAACCGATGCCGAAGAGGGCCCCGTCATTCAGCATGGTTTGGAGTTCGAAGACGTATGGGATCAGGCTCCGGCGGCCGCCCTGGCGCAGGGTGTGAAAAGCCCAGTCTTTCGACCACAGATCGAGCGCCAACCCCGCGATGGCCACGCTCCAGAAACGGGCCTGCGAGCCAACGTGCGCCAGGGCCGCGTATCTCGACGCAGCGGCGTGCGTTTTGGGTGATGCGACGGTCTGACGGTCTCGCGGCTGCGAGACGCCGGTGGGTCGTGGTGGTGGGGATTCGACCGGCGTACTCAAGGGGCTAGAAGCTGCCTTTCTGGCCTCTCTCCTGGGCAAGCGTGTATTCATAACAGTACTTGGCCCAGGGCTTGGCCTTCAGGCGGGCTTTGCCGATGGGCCTGCCGGTGGCCACGCAGACGCCGTAGGTCCCACGTTTGATGCGCTCGAGGGCTTCGTCGATTTCCTGGAGGACCTTGCGCTCGCCCTCGATCAAGCCCAGGGTGAACTCCTGCTCGTAATTGTCGGTGCCCAGGTCGGCCATGTGGATCGGCATGTTGGACAGGTCGCCGGAGGCGTCCTGCCGGTTCCGGCTCAGCGCCTCGTTTTGCAGCGTATTGACGTCGCCGGCCAACTGCGCCCGCTTTTCGAGCAGCAGTCGGCGGAACGGCTCGCATTCCGCCCGGCTCATGCCGCGGGCCGGCTTGACGGGTGCACGGGGTTCGGCGACAGCCGCTGGCATGGCTACAGCAGTAGCCGCGGCGACCGGGCTGGCGGGGGTCGAGCGCCGACGGGGGCGCGGTGACCTCACGAGTTTGCTGGTGCGCGACTGCCCGGCGGCTTTAGACGTCGTCCGGGGCTTGGCGGCCTTCTTGCGGGTGGAGGCGCGCGACGACTTGGCCGACTTGGCGGGGGCGCGCTTGGCGGTCTTCCTGGCGGCGGCGGTCCGCTGGCCGGCCGCTTTGGCCCGCCGCTTGGTCGCTTTCTTGGCGACTCTCTTCTTCGTGCGTTTCCGGACAGACTTCTTGGCCAATGCCCCAATCCTGTGCGGTTGTGGTTCGGGCGCCCTTCGGCGCGCTGCCTAGCGCGAAGCGAAGTATGCTAGGTCTCTCATCCGGGACTGTCAACTTTCGGAACCGCTCCCGAGCCAGGAACCGGGGGGTATTCGCCCCGCCCACGGGTGACGAAGCCGATCAGCCGCCCCGGATGGGCACTACCCTATCGGTTACTTCCCGGTCGGCTCTGGACCGCCTCCCGGTGGGTGGGCGTCGGCGGGCGCTCGCCAGCCGGGCCGCGATGCCAGCCCGCCCCGGCTTCCTCACGGAAACTCGAGCGACGCCCCCGGCCCCGGGCGCGTGAGCATCAATCTTGCGGGCGTCTTGACCGTCGGATCGTAGCGGGCGCGGAGGGCGTCCTCGATCGGTGCCACGCTGCTCTGCCGGGCGATGGCGACGACACAGCCGCCGAACCCCCCGCCCGTCAGCCGGGCCCCAAGCACCCCGTCGAGGCCACTTAGGATCTCCACCAACCGGTCCAGCTCGGGGCAGGAGACCTCGTAATCATCGCGCAGCGAGCAGTGCGAGGCGGACATGAGCCGGCCCAGTTCGGCCAGGTTGCCATCGCGGAGGGCCTGGGCGGCAGCGAGCGTGCGCTGGATCTCGGAGATAACGTGGCGGCTGCGGGCCGCCGCCGGCGCCTCCATCCGCGACGCATGCTCCCGCACGGTCTCAATCGACACGTCACGCAACGCGTGAATCTGCGGGTCGTGGCTTCGGAAGTACTCGACGGCCCGGCGGCATTCCGCCTGTCGTCGGGCATACTCCCCGCCGGCCAGCTCATGCCGCACGCCCGAGTCAACAATCACCACGACGTGACCGTCGAGCGAAAACCGGATGTGCTCATAGGTTCGCGAGCGGCAATCGAGCAGGAAGGCGGTGTCGGCCCGGCCCAGCGCCGAGACGTACTGGTCCATGATCCCGCAGGGGACGCCGGCAAACGCGTGTTCCGCCTCGCGGCAAAGGTCGGCCAGTTCCGTGGGCGCGTGCGATACGCCGGCGATGCTCGTGAGCGCCAGAGCCGTCGCGACCTCCAGGGCGGCCGAACTGGAAAGCCCGCCACCGACCGGAACCTCGCTTCGGATCAGCAGGTCGAACCCGTTGAGGGATACTCCGCGGCGTCTGAGTAGATCGGCGACGCCGGCGACATAACTCGTCCAGTGGGGGTGCTCTTCGGCGTTCCAGTCGTCGAGCGGCCAGCTCTGCTCGTCGGAGAGGTCCAGGGAGACGGCGTGCCCGACGCCGTCCCGGCGACGGGCGCAACCCACCCAGGTGCAGAATTCGAGCGCGATGGGCAGCACGTAGCCGTCGTTGTAATCGGTGTGCTCGCCGATCAGGTTCACGCGCCCCGGGGCCCGCGCGAGCGCTTCGCAAGTGTGGCCACAGCGCGCGGCAAACGCCTCACTGATCGTCAGGCGGTCCATCGTGACCGGCTTCCTTCAGCAGGCGGTGCCGCAGGGCGGGCATCATGCTCGTTATTTCGCGGGCGTAGCGGCTATTGGGGAACTCACGCACCAACTGCGCGCCGACTTCGATTGCGCTGCGATACTGCTTGTCGCTGACCGCCATGCTGAACTGCACGCCCATTTGGAGCAGTCTGGCCTTGAACACGCCGCGCGCCGACTCCTTCAGGGCAGCCGCCTCGTTCGGGGCCAGGTAGCCGTCCAGCTCGAACAGCAGTTGGTGGGCCCGATCCACATCGTGCAAGCGCACCGCCTGGCTGTACTCGTTGAGCAGGTGGCGCTTGTATTGCTGGCGGCGGAGGTCGAGTTCGCGGTGCAAGTCGGCGATGCGCTCGTCGTCGGGAAACAGGGCTTGCAGGCGCGCGCTCTCGCGGCGGGCCTGCTCCCATCTTCGGGCGGCGCAGACCTTGTCGAAACGCGCCAGGGCGGCCGCGAGCTTCTCCTCGCGCGTCGCCTGACGCGCTCGCTGCACCTCCTGACGGAAGCGCTCGGCCTCGTCGCGATAGCCGAACTCCTGGTCCAACTCGCGGATGAGGTGTTCGGCCGCCTCCCAGTCTTGGCGGACAATCGCCCCGTGAATGGTGTCCCGCAGGAACTCATAATCCTTCTCACGATAGACGATCTTCTTGGCCCAGTCAGAGAGGGTGATGTTCTCGGCGATGGTGTGGCTGTAATCGGCCTCGCGTCGGACCAGCTCGACCAGGTCCAGCATCGCCTCGTAGGCGCGGTAGGAGTTGCTGGCGAACTTGTGCGTGAGCACGACGTGGCAGTAGATCAACACGCCCAGGAAGAGTGCCGCCGCTCCGCCGCACACGAACGCCAGCCCGAGCGGATAGCTGCCGGTCCCCAGCGTATAGACCCCGTAGCCGCAGGCCACGAATGAACCGATCACGTCCAGCGTAAGGGCCGTGGCAGCTATACGCCGTAGGCCCCGGAACCGCACCGAAATCGCGGCCATGCTTCACCTGCCTGGTTGCTCTCACGACGCCGACAGAGCGAACAACCGTCCGGCGTGTTTCGGACGATTTGACCGGCGTACCGTGTGTCGATCGACCGCGAACAGGGCGTCCAAGCTCGGCCCGCTTTCAGACGCCTTGGTTCGTACCACGGGCTGCTGTTGCCATGCGGTGGCGGCGGGCTACCGTGATGCTGGCCTTGGTCGGCTGCGCTCGGTCGGGGCGACCGGCCGAGTCCCCGGCGACCCGGGCTCACGCGACCCGTACCGTGTTCAACCCGTCCGGCGCCGGCCGGACGTGCCGCACGATCGACCCGGTGTCATCGGACTCGCCTTCGGTGGGGTTGAGGTCTTCGATCCCGCCCCCACCGCTGGTGTCACCCCCGCCATCGCCGGTCGTACCGCTACCTCCCCCGCCATCGGCTGTCCCGTCGCCTTGGTCCCCACTGTCCGGAGTCCCGCTGTCGGTCGGCGTGGCCGGGATGAATATCGGCCGCAGGAAACCTTTCAACGAGTCGATGAACTCGGATGTCTGGAAGCCCACCGACAGCGCCGTGAAGAACGTCGAAAGCAGGCTGTCCACAAGCCGAGCGTGGAACTTGCGGCTGTCCTGACTCTGCGCGCGGCTGACGACGTCTTTGCTGGGCAGCTCGGCGATCGCGCCGGACGCGTTGTCGTCACGGCTCTTCGCGAACAGATCAGTGATGTCGATCCCGGCCGCCTCGATCATAGCCAGCGCTTCGGGGGGAATATCGGGGAAGTCATCGCTGGCGCCCGTGGCGGCCGACCCTGTGCCAGCGGTCGTACCGGTGCCCAAGCCGGTCGCGCCGGTGAACAGATTCGCCAGCGATCCAAGCGCCCCGGATCCGGTGAGCTGGGTGATCAGATCGCCGAGGCCGGAGGTTCCGCTGGTGGAACCGGCGCTGTCGGCAGCACCCTGGTCCTGTTGGTCCTGGACCGCGTTGCCGAAGCGGGGCCCGTTTACGCGCGCGTTGATGAGCTCCGCGTGGCGGGCACGCGCGGCGTTGACCCAGTTGCTCGGGGCCCGCGCGTGCAGGGCTGCGGCGCGGACGTTCTGCGCCGGTGATTTCTCGGCCAGTGTGGCGTTCGGATCGTCGTCCTGGGCCCAACCGGTGGCGATGAAGAGCGTTGCGACCAATCCGACGGTGAGAGCGAAGCGGTTCATAACACTCCCTCTTCCTCAGGGCTCGCAGTAAACTGCGCAGGCTGACCGATGTATTATAGCGTAATCGGCAAAACGCGGATGCACCGGCAAAGCTTGATTATCGAAAGGTATACCATCATGGGGTCGAGATTACCAGTCGGGCTCGGAGCCGGCCTCCGGGCCGGATTCGCCTATCTCCTTTTGTCTGTGGCACTTACAGGTTGCGAGCGGTCGCCGACCTCCGCCAGCGGCGCCCGGATCGGGTCCACGGAAGTTCTGGTTTACCTTATCGGACCCAGCGGCTACTGCCCACGGTGGCCCGCCATCGCCGGCGGCGCTGAACGATGCGCTCAGCAGCTCCCTTACCTGCGCTTCGAGGCCGTCCGGCTATACGGCGGGACACCGGGGCAATCCTCCACGACCCTTACGGACATCCTGGGCAAGAAGCCTTTCGCGATCTGCCTGTACGTGACGGACCCGGTCGCCGCTCGTCCGATCGCCGAGCAGATCCTGGCCGACGGGCCGGTCCTCGTCACTATGGGGGTACCCATCGACGGTATCAAGGTGTTTGCCCACGTTGACCCATGCGTCGCCAACGCGGCCGAGTTGCTCGGCGAGAACTTGATCAAGATCGCCGCCGGGCGAACAAGCTACCTGCTCCTCCACGACAATGGCAAGGACGCGCTTGCGACACGCTGTTACCGGCGATTCATGACAGCGGCCGGAGCCCAGTACGCGCTTACGCTGTTGGAGCAACGGAGCGCGGCCGATCCCGAAACGTCACCGCCGCAGATTCTCGCGCAGATGGTGAAGCGTTTTCATCGAGCCAGGCTGGTGGTTACGCTGAGCCCGGAGGTGTGGCTGACCGTCCCGCCCGAAGTCGTGCTGAAGAAACAGACCCGCTTCGCCACGCTGGGAGCTTTCCCGGAGCTCTGGCCGCACCTGCGCTCAGGCTGGGCGCTTGCGCTGGTCGGTCCGCTCGATGGCGAGATCGGGTACGCGGCGATGGAGCTGGTCTTGGCGGCGATCACCAAGAGCCGCGAATTCGGGACGCAGCGGTTCATCCTGCCCGAACTGGTGACGCCGCAGACGCTGGACGATTTTGCCCGGCGCTACGCGGCCGCGGCCGGCCTCGACCTGGCCGATTTGATACCCACCTCCGACGGCGTGCCGCCCACAAGCGGACCGGACGGCGGTTGAAATACAGGCGACCCTCCCCCCGCCTCGGCGCCGCGCGTCTGATCGCACAGCCGGGACGCTAGCCGACCGAGCCCAAAACCTCGTCGAGGATCGAGAGGCCGCGATCGATCTCGCCCGGATCGATGTCGAGCACCGGGCGGAAACGGATCGTGCGCTCGCCGCACCCGAGGATCAGCAGTTGTCGTTCGTAGCAAGCCTTGCGGACGGCGTCGCGCGTTTCCCCGCTGGGCAGATCAAAGGCACACATCAGGCCGCGGCCACGCGGGGCTGAAACGCAGTCGTGGCGGCCGGCGAGTGCCTGCAGCTCCTGGAGCAGGTGCTGCCCGGTGGTGCCCGCCCGCTGCACAAGCTGTTCATCGTGGATGATCCGCAGGTATTGCGTCGAGCGGACCATGTCGGCCAGGTTACCGCCCCAGGTCGAGTTGATGCGCGAGGGCACCGTGAAGACGTTCTCCGGCACCTCGTCGATGCGCGGACCGGCCATGATCCCGCAAACCTGCGTTTTCTTGCCGAAGCAGAGGATGTCCGGCAAGGCGTCGTCGAAGTGCTGGCAGCACCACATTTTGCCGGTTATGCCCAGGCCGGTCTGGATCTCATCATAGACCAGCAGCATCTCGTGCCGGTCGCACAACTGGCGCAGCTCTTGGAGGAACTCGCCGCGGAAGTGGTGGTCTCCGCCCTCGCCCTGAATCGGCTCGATGACGATCGCGGCCAGGTCGTGTCCCTGCTGGGCGACGGCCTCTTCGATCTGGGCCACGGCCTGCCGTTCACGGGCCGCGACATCTTCGGTCCGTTGCGGCTCGTCGAGGGCGAAGTTGATCGCCGGGTTGTCGATCCGCGGCCAGTCGAACTTGGGGAAGTACATGGTCTTCCGCGGGTCGGTGGTGTTGGTGAGACTCAGTGTATAGCCCGTCCGCCCATGGAACGCCCGTCGGAAGTGGATCACGCCGTGGCCGATTTCGCCGCGACCGGCGGCCAGGTTCTTGCGCACCTTCCAGTCGAAGGCGGCCTTCAGGCCGTTTTCGATCGCCAGGGCCCCGCCCTCGATGAAGAAGAAGTGTTCGAACCCGGGCAGCCCGGCCACTTCGTCTAGGGTCTTCACGAACTGCGCATAGAATCGCGTGTAGACGTCGGAATTGGCGACTTTGGTGGTGGCGGCGGTGAGCAGGTCGGCCTGGAACTGCGGCTCGCCCATCCGCGGGTGGTTGTACCCGATCGGCTGGGAGGCGAAGAATGCGTAAAAGTCCAGGAAGTCTTTGCCGGAGCGGGCGTCGTGCAAGTGGCAGCCGTGGCTGGCCTGCGGGTCGCACACCAGTTCGAATCCGTCCAGCAGGATTCGGGAGCGCAGGATCTCCAACGCCTCTGACGCCGACGTCTCAGCTTGTACGTTCGCAGCGGGCATGTTTCCTCCTTTCCGCCCATGGTATCCCCCGGGGAGCGGCGACAACCCGCCCCGGGCCTCGTAGTGCCGCGCCTGGCGGCCGGCGAAGCACTATAATATACGGCGGATTTGCCGTGGTTTCATCAGTGGGCGGGCGTGATTTGCCGGGAACCCGACAGCCGACCCGGCCCCGTGATTGGGAGGACTTCTCGTGCGACATGCGATTTCAAACCGCGTCAGCTACCTGGCGGTCGCCGGCGTGCTCGTGGCCGTGCTTTCGGTGGGGCTGGGCGATCGGCTGCTGACCCGCTGGGCCTACGCCCTCGAGCAGGGCCGGATTCAAGCCAACAGCGACGAGCTGGCCGGCGTGCAGGAGGTCTCGCGCGCCTTCCGGATGGTGGCCAAGATCGTCCGCCCCGGCGTCGTGCACATCCGCGTCAGCGGGCTCGGCGACCCCCAGGCGCGCAAAGATATCGAGCAGCGTCTGCGGGCGTACTTCGGCGACCGGTTGAGTGATGGGGAGATCGAGGAGCTGCTTCGGCGATACTTCGAGGCACCGGCCAGCTCCGGCAGTGGCATCATCCTCGACCGTGAGGGGCACATCCTGACCAACAATCACGTCGTCGGCGGACGAGCCGAAATTTTCGTTCGCCTGCACGATGAGCGCGAGTATCTGGCGACCCTGGTCGGGGCCGACCGCAAGACCGACCTGGCCGTGGTCAAGATCAACGCGCCCGACCTGCACCCGCTCGAGTTCGGCGACTCGGACAAGATGGAAGTCGGCGACTGGGTGCTGGCCGTCGGCGCCCCCTTCGGGCTTACCCAGTCCGTCACGCACGGAATCGTCAGCGCCAAGGGCCGCGGGGACATGCTCAACATCCCCATCCTCTACCAGGATTTCCTGCAGACCGACGCCGCCATCAATCCCGGCAACTCCGGCGGGCCGCTGGTGAACCTGCGCGGGGAGGTGATCGGCGTGAACACGGCCATCAGCACGAACGGCGAGGGTTTTAACCTGGGCGTCGCCTTCACGATTCCGTCAAACATGGCCAGGAGTATCGCCAGGCAGCTCATAACCCGTGGCGAGGTGGCCCGCGGTTGGCTCGGAATCAGCATGGCCGAGCTGACCAACAAGGACGTGGGGCTATTCAGTCTGCAAGGCAAGCGGGGCGTGATGGTGAACGTGGTTTACCAGGAGTCACCGGCTCGACAGGCGGGCCTGCAGTGCGAGGACATCATCGTGACCGTCAACGGCAAGCCGGTGAACAGCATGAGGGAGTTGCGAGTGGAGGTGGCCGGCCTCCTCCCGGGCGAGCGGGCAGCGCTGAAGCTGATTCGCGACCGACAAGAACTCGCCATTGACGTACCGCTCGGCAAGCAACCTGAGAACATTGACGTGTTCGTCAGCCGTGCTAAGGCGGTCGTTGCCCGCGATGTCAGTCCGCTCGCGCTGCAGGTACGCACGATGCGGGACGGGCTGGCGAGGACGCTCGAGGATTACCTGGGGAGCAGCGCCCAGGACCTGCCGGCTTGGGTCGGGCAACACACGGACAAGCGCGGCGTGCTCGTCCTCAATGGCGCACGGCCCGGCGAGGCGGAGAAACCCACCGGCGAGAGCCCCGTGGGCCTTGCCCCGGGTGAGCTCATTGTTTCGTGCAACGACCGCCCCGTTGTCTCCGTGACCGAGCTGACGCAAGCAATCGAGGCCGCAGGTGACTCGCGGCACGTCGAGCTGGTGGTGCTCAAGCCGGACGGCGAGCGCCGGACCGTGCGCGTCAAGCGCCGCTAGTGCTCACGCAGCCATCAAACGGTGGGTAGTGCGGGCGTCTCGCCCGCCTGAATGGTTTCCTCACTGCGGGCGAGACGCCCGCACTACCCATCAATTGGTGCCTGACAGATCAGTAAGTTCGTTGTGCCCATGCGACACGAAGACTTTCATTTGGCAACCTCATGGGCCATGAAAGCGCTCCCGTACACTTCCGCCGAACGATAAGCGTCAGCGGCGTTAGTCCGCTGGACGCGATGCTTGGGAGACATCTTCCTGTTCTTCGTCTCTTGACTGTGGGAGCAGGAGGATATTGACGATGCAATCTGAAAGTCCGTGAAGCCACTGCAACTGCTCTTCTTGACTCATGCTTGCTGGGAACCACTCACACCAGAGACAGAAACCCAGAGCGATTTCCTCACTTTTGATCAGGATGCCCCAACCGATCATGTTATACTGTGGACGGAAGAGGCGAACCCATCTCAAGCTGCCACCCTTCCCTCCACTGCTGAAGTTGGCAGGTGTGGCGCGTGGGGCAAAATACTTCGGGTTCCTGTCGAACACTTCAAGGACCCTTCGGCTTATCCTCTCATTCACGAGTTTATTCTTGTGTAACAACTCAAAGTACCGGACGATGCCTCGAGCGGTCCCGTGTTGGGGCAACAAGTCTGATTCTTGGAGGATCCTGAGACCGTGGACCCTCTTGTCCAGAACCTTATCCAAGACACCAGGTACAGGCAGGATCTGGTCGCTGAATCCAGCGATGCCAAGTCGCTTCGGCAATGCGTTTAACGCGTCATAACCAACTAACTCTGCCAAGGCAGCGGTCGCCTCGTTATCGCTCGCCCCGATCATTTTGTCGAGTGCCTGAGAAATCGTGCATGTTTCTTTGCCTTCTTGCCGCTCAATGGTTATGAGTGCTGACAGGTCAAGCGACCCATCCTCAACCTGGCACATCACTTCCAGGAGAGGAAAGATCTTCACGATACTGGCGAGGCACGCCGGTTGGTCGGGGCAGTACTCGACCGTCTTCCCCGTAGTGAAGTTCTTGCCGTAGAATCCCGCTTCAGCTGGACAAGCTCCTGCCAGGGCGGCTAACCTCTCGGCAGTGGTAATGGTCTTCAGCTCATCGAACGGATCTCCAGGTATACGAAGTGTGACTCCTTCCCGCAACGTGGCTGTCTTACGTTCTCCATCCAGGACGTATTCGAGCTTCAGAGTCTTTGTCACTCCAAAAAGTGGATCGCCAGCGATGAGGTTAGAGGCTCTGATCTCAAGGGTATAGCCATTGATCTTCTCTCTGACCTGCTCGGTGACATCTATCCACGTATCGTGTGCGCCATACTTGGCCGCAATGATACGCAATTCCTCCGGAAGCTTGGACTCAGGCGCGTCTAACAACAAATCTTCCGCGGCGACAAGGGCTCTGACTGCCGAGCTGAAATCGGTGGCATCCTTATCGGTAGCGTTACTCAGGGAGAAATCACCGCCTGCAAGCGCGACCAGCACACCGAGATACTTGATGAGGAGTATACCAAGGATCAGGAATACACCCCCCTCCACACGTTCGAGGATAATCCTCCGCTGCTTAATAGGCGTATTGAGCTCCTCTTCAGAGACCAGCCTTAAGTTGTGATATATCCTTCGACCCCACCTAATCGAAGCCGTCGGAGACAATATGGATACTGTCCCGCAAAGGATGAACAACGCACCTGCGAAAAGCAGTACAAAGAAGGATGTACCAGGCATGGTCTTATTCCGGCGTCCCAACAATGATTAGACGGACCCGCATAAGATGCGGGGCGTCGCTGGTCTGCCCGTATAAGACGCCTTTTGTTCAGCTGCCAAAGGTGCTGTAAAGCCGCCTTTTTCAAGGACTTGCGGACAGGGCAGCCACTTAGCACGGCGTGTTATGCGGGTCAGCATAAGAACCTCCTTCTCAAAGCCCATCCACAGGGCTGCGCACCCCTGACGGTCCCCGGTTGAGGACGTGGGTATAAATCATGGTCGTTTTGACATCTGTATGGTCTAGAAGCTCTTGGTCGACATTTCCCATTTACCGTCTCCGTCGTCGCCATTGTACTAGGACCGGATGCTCGACAACCATCGCGCAGGGCAGATTCTGCCAAGAATCCCTCGTTCTCAGCGACTAATCCCGCGAATCTCACTCTGTTGGCTCCCGGAGACGGGCTTCCGCCACGGTTCCGCGCAGCCCCAACCGCGCCCCCGCGTCGGCTTTCACATGGGTCATCGGGCGTTGCCGTCATCCGTCGTCCGCCAGCGGTGGCGGTCCGCTCGCCCTGCAAGTGCGCACGATGCGGGACGGGCTGGTGCGGACGCTCGAGGATTATCTGGGGAACGACCAGGACCTCCCGGCTTGGGCCGGCCACCACCCGGACAAGCGTGGCGTGCTCGTCCTCGGTGGCGCGCGTCCCGGCGAGGCGGAGAAGGCCGCCAGCGAGAGCCCCAAGGACATAGCCCCCGGCGAGCTCATTGTTTCGTGCAACGACCGCCCCGTTGTCTCCGTGACCGAGCTGACGCAAGCAATCGAGGCCGCAGGTGACTCGCGGCACGTCGAGCTGGTGGTGCTCAAGCCGGATGGCGAGCGCCGGACCGTGCGCGTCAAGCGCCGCTAGGCGCCGCCAGTGCCCACACTATCGGCGGCCGGCTGATCCCGCGCGTTGGGGCGCGCTGCTACGTTCCCCAGCCCCAGTAGCCCAGTAGGAGCCCCAGGTCGGCGTGGTCGGTGTCCCCGTCGCCGTCGCAGTCCCCGGCGCAATCGCCGCCGGTGCATCCCCAATCGGCCAGTAGGATCCCGAGATCCGAATGGTCCACGTCGCCGTCGTCGTCCAGGTCACCCGGGAGCCGCGGCGTTACCTCGACCCACCCTACGATGCGGATGCTCTCGATTTGAACCGTGACCACGCCCCACGGCCAGCCCAAGTCCCACTCGATCTCGCCCAGGTACACATTGGTGATCGACATCTGGCCGTAACCTGCCGCGTCAACCTCGATGTGCACGTCCGCGGCGACGGAAGGCTCCTCGGGTGGCTCAGGATAGGCCAGCGTCTCGTGCAGGATGATGATCGGCGGCGGCCCCTCGTAGGTGTCGGAGTTGCTCAGGTACTCCGGCGGAATCTGGTCGGTGATGTCAAACGGCCCGAACGGGATGGTCAGATACGAGACCCATATCTCGACCAGCGTGATCGCGTAGGTCGCGTCGTAAAGCGGTTTCTCGTTGTCCACCGCCGTCAGTGACGTCCAATACACGTCCTGGCCGGACGTCTCCAGGTCGAAATCCCAGTGCACCGTGTCGGCGACCGCTGCCGTCGTGAACAGGAGGCTGCCCACAAGTGCCGCAGCCACGACGCGCCTTGCCGAGACAGATGATGTGCTCGCCATGTTTTCCTCCTCGTACCGGCTGAAGGGGTTTGGGCGATGTTCAAGCCGGCACACTACGCGACGTGCCGAGCCCTGAACCTGTGTTCGCCCGGCCGACAATTCCGATTATAACCGATCGGCCGCACGTCTTGGACCTCAAAAGGCTGCGACCTCGGCATCTTGGCGGTTTCCAGCGTTTTAGAGCGCCTAACATAACCCTCTGTGGCACCGGCATCCTGCCGGTGAAACCACAGGCTGGAAGCCTGTGCCACAGGTTCTGTTAGGGGCTCTTAGCACTAGGCGGGAGCCTCCCGGAGCGGCTCGGACGTGCCGCTCGCTTTGTTTTGAAAACGGGCCATGACGAACAGGGCGTCCGATAGTCGGTTCAAATATGGTACTACGTGCGGCCCGACCGGTTCCGTTTCCGCCAACGCGACCACCCTGCGCTCGGCGCATCGACAGATCGTGCGGGCGACGTGCAACTGGGCGGCCGCCGGCGTGCCGCCGGGCAGGATGAAGCTCTCCAACGGCTTGAGCTGCTCGCTGAGTCTATCCATCAATTGTTCGAGCGCGGCGACGTGTTGGGCTTGGATCCGCGGCCCCGGCGTTTGGGGCTGATCGGCTTTGGGCACCGCGAGCTCGGCACCCACCTGGAACAGCTCGTTCTGGATGCGCTGCAAAGGGTCGAGTAACTGCCGCACCGGCCCGGCCGCCAGCACCACGCCGATTTGGGCATTGAGTTCATCGAGGGTGCCGTAGGCCTCTATGCGCGGGGAGCTTTTGGCCGCACGCTGCCCGCTACCCAAACCCGTCGTGCCGTCGTCGCCGGTGCGGGTATAGACCTTCCTGATTCTCGGCACGGCTGTTTCTCCTTGTCAGTTCGCGTGCGGCCACCACGCCGCACCCTCGCAGCCGCCGTCTCGGGACTTGTTATGGTACCCCGAGTCCAGCGTGAACGCGCCACTTCGCTCGCTAACACGGCGGACCGATACCGACGATGTTCGTCACAGTGTAGCTTGGCGTTCTATCCGCGGCACGGGCGGGAACCAGACCCGATGTGCGGATCGAGTGCTCACAGCAGATGGCTCGGCGCGGTTGCCGACGCGACCGGGGCTTCGGTCTTCGCCGTCCGCGAGCGGCAGCACGACCGCGCCGTGACCGCGCAATGCCGGCTCGAGTATGACGCGGAGCAGCTCGAGGTCGGGGCCGGGGTGTCGCGGTTGCGGCTGTTCGTGCAGGAGAACGGACTGCGCGGTCGCCCGGTGCACGTGCGATTCGTCGGCTCCGGGACCGTCGTGCAGGCGCTGCAGATGCCGCCGATGAGCAACCGCAACCGCGCGCGGGCCGTTCACACGCGGCTGACCAGCTATGCCGGCGGCCGTCAACTGATCATTGACACCCGGGTCGAACGCGGGGCCTGCACGAGTAAGGTCGTGCACATGTTGGCCGCGGGTGTGGACGGCCGGCTGGCACGCGGCCTGTGCCGCACGTTCCGCAAGGCCGGGTTGCGGCCGGCGAGCGCGACGGGGCTGGCAACGAGCTTCCAGGCCCCGTCCGATCAGGGCCGGGTTGTCCAGCTCGTGCTCGCCGAGCGCACGACGACCATCCAGCTATTCGAGGACGGGCGCCTGATCTCTTGTCGGGACGTGCTGCTCGGCCGACGTGACTTCATCGCCGCCTACCAGCGGCCCATCCTGGCCGAGCACGGGGCGCTCACCCTGTCGGTTGAGCAGGCCGAGCAGCTATCACAGGAGGTCGGCGTGCCGGTCGCCGGCGAGGACGAGGTGCTCCCCGGCGTCCGCGGGCGGCAGTTGTGGCTGTTGCTCACCCCGGTTCTGCAGAGACTGCGGAACGAGGTCGAGCAGACGCTGGCCCACACACAGCTGACCAACTCCACTTCCGTTGCCCTCAAGGTGCTGAGCCTGCCGGTGATACCCGGGGTGGCGGACTACGTCAGTCGCGAGCTGGAATTGGGTCGGCCGCCGGTCCCGACGGACCAGGGTGAGGGGACTTACCTGGCAGCACTGTGCGGGCAGCCCGCCGGGAGAGCGGCAATCGACCTTCGCCCGCCCGAGGAACGCTTCGTGGCCCGCTTCCACAAGCCGGCCCTGGCCGCGTGCGTCGCGGCGCTGGTCATCATTCTGGCCAACTCGACCGGGCCGCGCCAGGCTCAGGCGCGGCTGGAGGAGCTGGCGTCAACGGCCGAGGTGCTGCAGGCGCAACTGCGCTTGGCCCAGGAGCAACGGACCGCGACGCAGCAGAGTCTCGACGAGCTCGCCAGCGAGCTGCAAAGTCGGACCCGGCTCAGCGCGGCCCTGCCCCCGGCCGTGCCGGGCCTCGGCGCGCTCAAGGCGCTCTTCCGTTCCATACCGGCCGGGACGCAACTGCTGGAAGTGAAGCTCGAGGCAGACACCGTTCCGGCGGCGCTCACCGTTCGGGCGGATTACCTCGGGGACTCCGAGGCCAGCGTGACGGCGGCCCAGTGGGCGCGTCAGTTGGCGGACTCGGCCTTCTTCTCCGACGCGGAGGTCACGGTGGTGACGGGATACGACGACGGAGACAAGGCGGCGTTGGAAATCCGTGCTCCAGTACGATGAGGTTCGAGCCGTGCAACCCTGGTTGACGCCGCGATGTGTACTGTTGTTGCTGCTGCTGGTCGGCGCGCCCGTCGCCGCGCTGGCACATGCCCTGATTGCCTGGGTGCCCGCGACCGTTGTCGTGGCCCGGTTGCAGCGCCAGACGGCGCGTGACGCTGCCGAGACCGAAGCCCAGTGGCGGGAGTGCCGTCGGATTCAACAAGAGATGACGCGCCTGCGCGCCATCGCCGCGGAGCATAGGAGGCGAACGGTCCCCCCGTGCCTGCCGGAACGGCAGTCCCACGCCGTGTGCGAGAAGCTGGGCAAGACACTGAGCGACGATCGGATCCTGGTCCAGAAACTCAAGCTGGATGCCCCCCGCCTGTACGCCGTTGTGCCGCCGAGAGACGTGGTGGCCTGCGAGGACATCACGATCGAGTGCCGCGGAGACTATCCCGCGCTGACCGGCTGGCTGGACCGCATGGCGGGCCTCGACGTGCCGGTGCGTTTCAAACGGATTGCCTGGCGACGCGAGCGGGGTCGGCTCACGCTGACGACACGCGTTGAAGTGCCTTTCGTCGCCGACCCCGCGCTGCGCGCCGCATTGGTCGGAGAGGCCGAGCTCGAAGAGACGGATGAGTTTTAGCGCCTGGAGAAAGCTGGTGTTCGGAGCCGTCATCGTCGGGCTGGCGGCGTACGGGCTGTCCCAACTACGGGGTGGCCCGGATTCGGCCGTCGCCCAGGCTCCATCTTCCGGGGGCTTGCCGGACGCCCGGGACGGCGACCCGCTGAACACCACTCCGGCTTCCCTGTCCGAGAAGCATCGGCGTGAGCGGCAGGCGACGGTGGCGGCCGAGTGGCCGGCCGATCCCTTCTGGCGCCCGGATCAGACCGAACCGACTCAGTCCGTCCAGACGGACCCGGGCACGCCCGGCGAACACACGCCGCTCACGCTCTCCGGCGTCATCAGCGGCACGGCCCCACTGGCAATGATAAACGGTAGGGTCGTTGCGGTCGGCGATCACGTACTTGACGGGGTCATCGTTACCGCGATCGGCGACAATTGGGTCACTCTGCAAACACCAGACGGGGAAAAAACGCTAACACTGCTTGAATGAGAACGCACACAGAGAAAGGACGTTGCCATGAGAAACAGACTCCCGCACACAGCTTTCACACTGGTCGAGCTGGTGATGGTCATCGTGATCATCGGGCTCCTCGCGGCAGTCGTGATGCCGAAGTTCTTCGACATCAAGACGGAGGCGCAGAGCGCTGCCGAGGAGGGAGCCGTCGCGGCCGTGCGCAGTGGGATCAAACTGGCCCACATGAGCAACCTGGCCAAGGGCAGCGATACGTACGTGTCGTCGCTCGACAGCGCGTCCGTCGGCGACGCCAGCGAGAGCAACCCGATCTTTACCGAGGTTATCGACGGCGGCGTTACCGACGGCAACTGGGAGAAAACCTCGAGCGGCTACCGCTACAAGCCCTCGGCAAACACGTATACGTATACCAGCGGCACCGGCGCGTTCACTAGGTCATAGAATCGACGCCGGAGCCGCGCGACGTGCCCGCCGTCGCACTTGAAGCGCGGCCGGCACGCGACGCTGTGTGCGTTGGATACCCGCGGGTCGCCGGCAACAGCGTGTAGTCGCGCAGGGTTGTACGGACGGCGTGGCGAAGACGCTGTAGTCTGTGACTTGATTCTTCGGTCGCTGCGCTCCCTCAGAATGACAGGGTAGTGCGGGCATCCTGCCCGCGAGCGGCCGGTGGACACGCCGGCGAGGATATGCTCTCATGCCGGGGCGAAGCGCGGCTCTCGGCAGGACCGGGACGCCGTGCGGCGGCTGGGCCAAAGACCATGAGCATTCGCTGGAAACTCCTTGCCCTGTTGTTGGCCATCGCGCTTGTCCCGCTGGTTTTCGTCGCGGTGCTCGATCGGCACGGGATGTGGACGCTCGGCGAGGATCTGGCGCGGAACGCCCGCGAGTCGTTGTCCCAACGGACCAGTGAGCAGCTTCAACAGTTGATCCGCAATCAGGCGGCTTTGGCGCGTCAGCAGCGGGCGGCGTTGGAGCACACGCTGTGCGCACAGGCGCGCGCGGTTGAGAAGCGGCTGGCCCGGCCCCCGCCTGCCGCCGAACGCCTCTTCTGGGCCGGGGACTACGACCGCGGCACCGATCCGCCTCCGGGACTGACGCCTTCGGACAAGCATTACCGGTTTGTCGAGGGCGGGCGTGGCGTGCCGATCCCGGTTACTTACGACGAGCAAGTGATCGTGCTGGCGCCCGGGGTGGCGCGTGAGGCTGTCGGCGCCGAGCTGGCCTGCCTGGCGGGCATGGCAGCCGAGTACCGCTTCCTGTACGGGGCGCACCCCGAGCTGATCTACTGGCAATTCACCAGTCTGGAGAGCGGTGTGCATACGTCCTTTCCGGGGCACGGCGGCTATCCCCGCGAGTACGATCCGCGCCAGCGTGACTGGTACGCAGCCGCGCGCCAGCACGGTCGTCTCAGTTGGATCGGCCCGTACTTTGACGCTTCCTCGGAGCAGTTGATCCTGACGATCAGCATGCCGGTGCGTTGGCCGGACGGCTCGTTCGCCGGCGTGACCGGGCTGGACGTGACCGTCGCGGACGTGGTGAGGCGCATGAAGCCGCCACCCATCTGGTCGGACGACGCGCGCTCCATGCTTGTGACTCTGCGGGATCGGGACGAGCAACGCGTGCTCGAGGTCGTTGCCCGACCGGGGTATCACCGCAAGGGCGAACGCTGGAACGCCCGCTTCGACGCCGAGTACCTGGACTCCAATGACCGCGGACAGATGGAGCGCTTGATTGCCGACCTGGGCTCCGGCCGTTCGGGCACTTGCGAGATGCCCTACCTGGGGCGCGCGTCTCTGTGGGTCTACGGGGCCGTGGACGATCGCGGCACCTACCTTGTCCTTATCATCCCCTATGAGGAGGTGGTCGCTCAGGCCGTGGCCGCCGAGCAGGACATCCTGCGGCGAACGTGGATTCAACTGCGCGCCGCCGGCCTGGTGGCCGCCCTGGTGATCCTGGTGGTGTTGTTGGCCGCCCTGGTCGGCTCACGCTCGGTCACACGCCCGGTGCGCGAGCTGGCCGCGACCGCCGACCGCATCGCCCACGGTGAATTCGACGCCCGGGCCCGCATTACCACGGGCGACGAGCTCGGACAGTTGGCCGGCCACTTCAACGCCATGGTCCCGAAACTACAGGACCACATCAAGCTCAAGCAGTCGCTGGCCTTGGCCATGGAGGTGCAGCAAAACCTGCTGCCCGCCGAGCCCCCGCGGATCGAAGGCCTCGACGTGGCCGGGACGAGCATCTACTGCGACGAAACCGGCGGCGATTACTACGACTTCGTGGACCTGTCCGAATTGGGCCCGCATCTGCTGGGGATTGCCGTCGGCGACGTAACCGGTCACGGGGTGGCCGCCGCCATGTTGATGGCCACGGCCCGGGCGGTGCTGCGCAGCCGGGCGACCCAGCCGGGCAGCCTGGCCGAGTTGATGAACGGGATCAACAGGTGCCTGGCCCCGGACATGGCCGGCGGGCGTTTCATGACGCTCTGCTACATGATGATCGACACGCGCACGCGACAGGCCCGCTGGGCCAGCGCCGGCCACGACCCGGCTATCATCTACGACCCACGCACCGATTCGTTCAGCGAGTTGGTCGGCGGGGGGATTCCGCTGGGCATTGAGCCGGCCTGGCGCTACACGGAGTCCGGGCCGCTCGCGCTCGAGCAAGGGCAGATCATCGTCATCGGCACCGACGGCATCTGGGAGGCTCGCAACCCGCAGGGCAAGTTCTTCGGCAAGGACGCCCTGCGCGAGATCATTCACCAGAACGCCGACCGCCCCGCCCAAGACATCAGCGGTGCGATCACGGCGGCGCTGGGCACATTCCGGCAGGAATCGCCCCAGGAAGACGACGTCACGCTGATCGTCATCAAGGTCGTAGGGGGTTAGGCGACGCGGCAGGGAAGCGCGCTCATCGTGGGCGTCGGCTCGCGTCGATCAGGGTCTGTTTTTCTTCGGACGTGAGGCTGTCCAGCCCCTGTTCGTGAACCTTCTTCAAGATGCGATTAACTTCTTCCTCATCAACCGCCCGCTGGCTCGTGCCGTCCCATGGGGGCCGGGCGTCAGGACCCCGTCCGGGCGGAGTGTGCCCAGAGCGCGACGTGAGCTTGCCCAGGAGTGACGACGGGTCCACAGCGGTGCGGTGTCGGCCCGAGAGCGAAATGCCGCCCGAGTACGCCCACCACAGCCCGACGGCCAGCCCGCCCAGGTGACACAGGTCACCACCGTAGTTGGCGCCTTGCTTCCAGACGTTGTACAGAAACCAGATCCCGTAGATCGCCACGAACGTCCGAATCCGGATCGGGAAGAGGAAGTAGACGTAGACCTGGGCGTTGGGAAACAGCACCGCGCAGGCCCCGAGCATGGCCAGCACACTGCCGGACGCGCCGAGGGCGGGCACTTCCGGGTCGATGAAACCGACCAAGCCGGCCAGCGTCAGCAGGACGTTGCCGGCGATGCCGCCCGCCGTATACACGACGAAGAACTGCCGCGGTCCCCACACCCGTTCCAGCGCCGGCCCGAAGAAATACAGCCCGAGCATGTTGAACAGAATGTGGTTGAATCCGGGGGAGTGGAGGTAGGTCGCCGTGAGCAGGCGCCAGATCTGCCCGTGCAGGACTGCGTTGGCCTGCATGACCCCCCACCCCCGCATTAAGCGGAACATGTCTTCGCTAACGCTGTATGTGAGGAAGTGCACCGCGACGTTGATGATGATCAGCGTCGTGACGACGCTCAGCCCGGACAGGCCCGAGCCGCGGTACCTCGAGCGGGGCGGACCGTGAGCGTCGTGTTCGTCGTGAGCGTAGGGGCGGTCACGCCAGCCCATGTCTTACTCCCGTCGGGCGGCCCTCCGAATCCGGCCACCGGACATTAACCATAACGCATTTCGCCGCCGCTTTCTGCCAGGGCTGCCCCAACTGGTGCGAGAATCCCTCTGCTGGTGCGAGTCCCGATGTACATCGGGATTCTCGCACCCACGAATGTGACGCACTCCAACAGAGCCCGAAGCGCGAGCGAGGGTAAGCGCTGCCCGGCGCAACCGTTGCTGAAACCCTCGCTTGCGCGTCGGGCTCGGATTAGCGCCGCTGGTGCGAGTCCCGATGTACATCGGGATTCTCGCACCCAGACTGTACGCCATTGCTTTCCCGCCGGTTCGTCCAGAGGTAGACTCGGCACACCAGCCCGACGGCGCGGGTGCACCACGTCGCCGGGGCAACACGGGTACAGACATGCCCGCCGACGAGCACGTTGACAAACTTACTTCCGACCAGACGCGGCCGCTTCCGCCGCGCTACTGGTGGCTGAAGCGGCTCCTGGTCGCGGTCATGCTCCTGCTTGTGGCAGCGCTCGTACTCCGCGGGCTCGTCGGCGTGGTAGCTCAGCGGCGGCTGGACGCGCACGTAGCGAAGCTGCGCGCCGCTGGCGAGCCGATGCTGCGGCAGGACTTCGAGTTTCCGAGCGTGGCCGACGAGGACAACGCGGCGATTCGGCTCAAGGAGGCTGCCGAACTCCTGGTCGAGCCGGGCAAAAACGATGTCGCGTTGGCGGGATTCCTGCAGGACCCAACGCTGATCGATTCGAACGAAGAAGCGGTCCGTGCCATTCTGCACGCGAACGAGGAGCCTTTGCGTCTGTTGGGTGAAGCGCGCTTCAAGGCAGGTGTCGATTGGGGTAACCGCTTCTCAAGCCCGATGCTGACCATAGACACGATTAGGCCAATGGATCATGCGCGTCTTGAAGGGCTCGCTCAGCTAGGTTGCCTGGCTGCGCTGCATGCGTGGCGCCGCGATGAACATGCGAAGGCATTCGAGCGACTTCTCGATGTACTCGACCTGGCCAATCGACTGAACGAAGGACATCCACTGGTCCTCACGTCGCTCGTCGGCACCGTGGCATGCCGCGACGCGTCAGACGTGCTCGAGTGCATCGCATCCGTGCCGATCCGCTCGCCCGCTCAAGGCCGGCAGGCGATCGCCGTGCTGCTCGACGAAGGCACACTCGCCGCGGGCTTCACCGAGGCTTATCGTGTGGAGCGGGCCGGCTTGCTGGATGCCGTGCCGGGCATGCGTGGGGCGGATATCCTGTTCAAAGACGACTCGTGGTCCACGCGCACCCGCTTGGAGTGGTGGCTCCTTGAGCCGGTCCTGAAACTGGATGGCGTGCGAATTGTGGATCACTACACTGCCTACGTTGACGCGAGCCGCGCCCAAGGCGTCCCATCCGCCCAAGAGGCACTTTCGTGTGTCGGGCTATCCTTTCGGACGATCCTTGAAAAGCGCACGCGCTTCCTCAGCGCGTTGCTGCTCACCCTCCCCAACAGCACCATACCTTGGGTCATCGTCGAGCGGGCGCGCCGTCGGCTGACGGCCAGCAAACTGGCACTGCGCCTGTACCAGGACGATCACGGGCATCTGCCGGCCACACTCGATGAGCTGTTGCCTGACTACCTGCCCTTCGTACCCGTGGACCCAACTTCGGCCGAAGGTGAGTCGATTCTGTACGTTTCCGATGGACCCGATCCCCACGTTGGTTTCCGTAGGCATCCGGATGGGGGGCCGCTCCACGTGTCGCTGGTAGGTAGACTGTGCGTCGAGGGAGCTACTCCGGCGTCGCAACCAGCATCAGAACAAAGCGACGACCAGCGTGACCCCGTAAAGGACCAGCCAAGGCAGGCCGCCGACAATCACGACCCCGACGATCAACCATAGGACTGGTACAAGCAACGCCACACGGATTCTGGCCCAGCGCCGGCGAAAAACGGTGCGTCCCAGCCGAGCAAGGCGGAACCACCAGAGAGTGAAGGCAAACGCAGTGACTGCGAGGGCCAGCCAGGGTGGAGAGTCGTACGCCCACCCGTCGGCCAGGGCGAGCAGGACTCCGAGCGCGTACATCGGCAACGTCCAAAGGACAAAGGCGAGCGGCGCACAGGCATAGTAGCTCATTGCGATCGCACGGTTCTGCTGTTCTGTGGACAGGTGCCGCGGGTGGAACAGATAGCTAGGCAGACCGGACAAGGCTGCGAGCGCCAGCACTCCCGCGAGAAACTGAACGGCGCGATACCAGCCGTTGAGGACCAAGTCTTGACGCACGTCCGAGTTCGCGATGCAGTAGCTGGCGTACACGAGCAACGCGGCAATGCTAACGCCTGCGAGGGTTATCCAGCGGAAACGTTGCCCGTCTTTGTAGTCCACGAATGGCGGGATGTCGCGGAAAAAGCGCTTGCCAGGGAACGTGGCGTCGCGCGCCGTTCGCCAATACGATCGAAATGTTCCGATCGCGCGGCGGTGTGCCCATGCGATCTGGATCCCGAGTGCCTCTATGCGCTCCAGGGACAGCCCGCATTCCGGGCAGCGTCGGCTGGTCAGCCCGCGCAGGTTGTAGCCGCAGTCGGGGCAATACAGGTCCGGCGGCAGCGGCGGGTGTGCCTCGCCGGCAGGCTGCACCTCCGAGGAAGCTTCACTTGCGTTGTCCATCCTGAAGGTCCTGGCTGTATTGGCGTGCGGGATTCCGCGGAGCGCCACCCAGGGAGGGCGAGGCCACTGCTTTCATGATCTTTGGCCTCGCCGGGTGTTGACCTTG
>CAZNFA010000032.1:0-50821 GCA_964572345.1 uncultured Planctomycetales bacterium | reverse complement strand
AACCGTCCCGACCAACGCACACGAGCGCGCCGATGAAAGGTTCACAGGCTCTCAGGATGACTGCGGTGATCCCCGTCGGGCGTGTGTCCCCTAGAGGACTGGCCGTTTCCCGGTTAGGCCTGCTGTCAGCCGAAGCGTGCCGAGCAGGTGGGCGATTCGCTCGCCGGCACGCCCGTCGCCGTAGACGCGGCGTCCCCCCAGCCGCGGACGCTTCCCCAAAGCGCGTCGGATCGCGCTGCGGATCGAGCTGAATGACTCGTCAGCGTGGATTACGCAGGGTCCGCCCGGCTCGCGCCCCGCCTGCCGGTCGCCCACGTCCACCGAGGGCGTTCCGGCAAACGGCGCCTCGATGATGCCGCTGGAGGAGTTGCCGACCAACACGTCCGCGTGCAGCAACGCGCGCAGGTAGTGGTCGTGCGGCAGCGAGCGAACCGGCTGTACGTCGTCGCTGTTCGCGCTTGCGTGTCGCTCGATCGCCTGGATGATCCCGCGATGCCCGCGGTCGCTGTTGGGGTAGACGATCATCTGTCGCAAGCCCGCCGACCGCACGGCCTGGAGCATGGCTTCCATTATCCGCCGCTCGACAGCGACCGACCGGCCGCAGGCGTGTTGCACCACCAGGGCCGTGCCGGTCCCTCTGGTGCGCGGGTCTGCCGCGGTGATGAGTTGGCCGAGCCGATCGAGCCCGGGTGCGCCGACCAGATGGACGCGCTCCGGTGTTTCGCCCAGGCGCAGCACGCGCCGCAGCGATTTCCGTGTCGCCACGAAGTGCAGGTGTGCCAGCTTGGTGATGGCATGTCGCAGGGTGTCGTCGAAGTCCCCGGGGGCGACGTCGCCGCCGTGGATGTGCGCGAGGACGCGTCCGGTGGTCACGGCCGCGAGCGCACCGGCCATGGCTTCGATCCGATCGCCGAGCACCACCACGACGTCCGCGTCGGCGCGGTCCAGGAAACTCGCGATCCCGGCGATGCCGCGCGACAGGCCGAGCGCCTGGTCCGTGGGGCCGTCCGAGCCGGCCTGCATCTTGACGCGGGCGTCGATCCGCCAACCGTCCCGCACGATGTCGTCCACGGTGTGGCCGAACTTGCGCAGCAGGTGCATCCCGGTAACGACGAGTTGGAGTTTCAGCTTGGGATGCGCGCGGATCGCTTCCAGTGTCGAGCGCAGCAGGCCGTATTCGGCGCGCGTGCCGGTCACGACCGCGATGCGGCGTCGGCGACCAGACCGCTCGCTAGATTTCACTGGATCATGTCCCACGTCAGGACCGTGTCCGGACCGATGTCACTGGCCGCGCGCCGGCCCACCAGCGCTTCGAGCTCGGTTGGCGGAATGCCACCCGCTGGACGTTTCACGGTTAACAAGTCCGTTGAGAGAACCGTGCCCGCGCGAATCGACTGCGCGGCCACGATGCTTCTACGCGCGACCGACCGCACCTCGCCTTCCGGCTCGGTCATCCCCACAGCCCCGCGCCCGAGCGCGACTTCGACCTCTCGCACACCCGAGATATACGCCGTCAATCCCTGAGGGTCCAACGACATGGAGTGGTCCGGGCCAGGCGCGTCACAGTCCAGCGTGAAGTGCTTTTCGAGCAGGCAGGCCCCGGCGGCCACGGCCCAGGCGCCGATCCGCGTTGACGTCGTGTGGTCGCTGAAGCCGCACGGGACGCCGAACTCCTCCCGCAGTGCCGCGATGGCCCGCAGGTTGGCAGCGTCCAGCGGCGTTGGATAGCGGCTGACGCAGTGGAACAGTGCGACCCGATCACCGGCGTCCCACGTGCGTAGCCGTTCGACGCAACCTGCGATCTCCTCCGCCGTGGACGCTCCGGTTGAGACGATCAGCGGCAAGCCGGTGTCGGCGGCCCGGCGCAGCAGCGGAACGTTATCGAGATCGGTCGATGCAATCTTGATCGCCCGCACGTCCAGCGCCAGCAGCCGCTCCACGTCGTTTACGCCGAACGGCGTCGCCAGGAACTCGATGCCACGCTCGACGCAGTGTGCGCGGACGTGGGCGAAGTCGCCCTCCGACAGTTCGAGACCGGCCAACATGTCGCGCTGGGAGGTGCGAGAGGGGATTCTCGCACCAGCGGGGTCGGTCCGCATAGTGCGCTGGCCGCGCCCGCCGCTGGCTCGTTGATACTCGGCGACGCCCGCCGCCGCGGTCACCAGCTCGGCAGCGCGAAAGACCTGGAACTTGACCGCGTCGGCACCGGCAGCGGCAGCGACATCGACCAATTCCAGGGCCTTCTCCAGATGCCCGTCATGGTTGACACCCGCCTCGGCGATCACGTAGGTCCGCTCACCGTGAGCGACCTTGCGTTGGCCGATCATGACGGCGGGTGAGGTGAGCTGCTTCGGAGGGGGGATGTTCACGGCTGGACTGCCGCCGGGGCGCGTAGCACTGATTCCGCCAGGTGCAGGTCGTTGGTCTCATCGATATCCACCGCGTCCTCGCAGCGCTGCACGAGCGCCCGCCGGTCGCGCCCGAGGAACGCGTGGGGGTCGTCCGGCGTCTGGAGCGCGTCGAACAGGGCCTGCCGCGTGACCGCCACCACGGCCCCGTCGTGGTAGTAGAGCGGTTCGAGGTCCTGTCGCCGATGAATACTGTTGGGGCGATACTGAATCATCCGGTCGCCTTCGAGCCGATGCAGCCAGTCCGGGTGCTGCTTGCTGACCGGCGCGACCGTGCGTACTGAGTCGGCGCCTGTCCGCTCCAGAAGCTCGATTGCCCGATCGATGACGCCTTCCGTCCGGACCGGCACGTTGGCGTATAGCAGGACCGCGGCATCGACCCGCCGCCCGTGCCGCGCTTCCCAGACCTCGACCGCATGGCGTGCGGCGGCGTCCACTGGCGCTGTGTCCGTGGCCAGCTCGGCCGACCGATCGACGATCTCGACGCCCTGGGCGCGGGCGATCTGCTTGGCGGGTTCCGAGTCCGTCGTCAGCAGCACGCCGCACAGTCGCTGGCAGGCGGCCACATGGTCACATGTATAGGCGATCAGCGGCCGCCCCAGCAGTGGGCGTACGCACTTGTCGGGCAGGTCCCTGCTGCCCGCCCGCGCGAGAATGATGCCAAGCGTGTCCATGGACATTACTTCTTTATCGGCGTGCGTTCCGAGCCAGCTTGACGTGCGGCGCTACAACAGCGGTGGCGAAGCCGGGCGAGTCGAGGCGCGGCTGGCATCCGCAATCCGGCAAAGCACGAACAGGGGCAACACCCGCCCGGCCAGCATCGCCGCCATGAGCCACGACATGCCGTACTGGTAGAGGTTGGCCGCCTGTCGCATTCCGGTGATCAGGTTGCGGCTGGTCACGGTCGCGGTCAGACCGCTGGACAGGTTGGCCCCGCCTACCGCCGATGACGCGTCCAGAAAGGCGTCCGCAAAGGTCGGCGACGGTTGATATGGCGAGGCGGTGTGGTTCTCGATCAGCAACAGCCCCAACGCCACCACGCTCGCCAGCGCGAGCATCGACAGCACACACGCCGTGCCTGCCTGGACGAGCCGGGAAGGTGGTGTCTCCGGCGAATCGTGGCGGCCGCGTGGCAGGGCGGTCACACCAGCGACCAGGACTGCCATCAGCAGCGGCCATTTGATCCCGCCGCCCGCCGCCCCGGCCATCCCGCCCACGAGCACCACCACGCCCAGCGTTACCTTCGTTCCCTCAGCGACAGCGCGGTCAGACAGTGCTTCGGTCGGAATCCCGGCCCCGGAAGCACACACGGTCTGCACCAAGCTCTGGGCATAGCGTGTAGGCGGCGGTTGACTGGAGAGCGCCTTGCCGTTGCGTTCGATTCCCCGTCGTCCGGCACGCGGGCTCTCCAACGCGCACATCAGCCCGGCGGCGATTAGCAGGAAGCACACGTATCCACCTACCGAAGCGCACAGCCCGCGCACGGGAACGCAGCGCCGCCGCAGTGCGGGTACGACGACCACCCACGCGGCCCAGCCGAGTGCGCCGATCCACGCCACGATGGCCACCGGCCAAGCGCTCAGTCCGGATTGCGGATCACGGGTCCAGCCCAGCGAGGCGAAGGCCGCACTCGCCTGCCAGGCCGCGTCGCTGAAGCTTGTCTCCACGCCGCCGACCCACTCGGCTAGCCAGAACAACGGCAGCAGCACGGCCAGCACGACTACGAAGACGGCGGCGACCAATACCGGGTGCGGCGGACGGTGTTCGGCGCCAGCGGCTTGTGAGGTGCGAGAAGGGATTCTCGCACCAGCACCACGTCCGCCACGGGGGGCGGAGGCTACATCTCCGACGTGGCGGCCAGGCCCCGTACCGGCCGTTGCCTCCGTACCGGCCGTCGCCAATCGCCGCAACGCCTGCGTTACCGCCAGCAGGTACAGGACGGCTCCGGCCACTCCGAGCGCGGTGAGCGTCCAGCGGCCCCGCGCCGTGTAGTATTCCTCGAAGTCATAGGTAAGCAGCCCCACGCCGCAGGTGGCACTGAGCGCATCGAACGCCGCCTGCCACTCGTGTCGCGCCCGGTAGACCTGCAGAAACTCGTCCTCGACACGCGTGCAAGCGGGATCGGCCAGCAGCACGGCTCCGACACCGGCCACGATCAGCAGCGCCAGGGCCAACCAGACGTGGGGTCGGGCCAGCCAGCTCATGTGTCCGTTTCTCCGCGCTCATCGGGTATGCCTAGCAACTGCCGCCACTTGCGGATGAGCTCCAGCGCCGCGTTCGCGTCGAGCTGCTCCGCCGCAAGTTCGCGCATCTGGCGCACCACGGTTTCCTCCGGCTCCTCGAACAGCCGCAGTTGCCGTTGTCGGCGGCGCTGGACGGCCGCCAGCACCGGGCGCTGTGACTCGCGCGAAAACGTGCGTTCCAGCTCGTTGAGCACCGCGTTGGCCCGTTCCAGCACGTTCGGCGAAACGCCCGCCAGCTTCGCTACGTGCAGGCCGTAGCTGCGATCGGCCGCCCCGGCCACGATGCGGTGCAGGAAGACGACCTGGTCCTCGTACTCCCGCACGGCAACATTCAGGTTGAACACCGCTTCGAGTAGCTCGCCGAGCTCGGTCAGCTCGTGGTAGTGCGTGGCGAACAGCGTTCGGCAGCCGCACTGCGTGGCCAGGTGCTCGGTGATCGCCCAGGCCAGCGAGATGCCGTCGAACGTGCTGGTTCCGCGGCCGATCTCGTCGAGGATCACCAGGCTTTGGCCGCTGGCATTGTGCAGAATGTTGGCCGTTTCGAGCATCTCGATCATGAAGGTCGATTGCCCGCGGGCCAGCTCGTCGCTCGCCCCGACGCGCGTGAAGATGCGATCGACGGCGCCCAGGCGCATCCGCTTGGCCGGCACCCAGCAGCCGCAATGTGCCAGCAGCGTCAGCAGGGCGACCTGGCGGATGTAGGTGCTTTTGCCGGACATGTTCGGACCGGTGATCAGTGCCAGCGAATTGGCCCCGGCGGCCATCTGCGTCTCGTTCGGCACGAAACTGCTTTCGAGCACCTGCTCCACGACCGGATGGCGTCCTTCTTCAACCGCGAGCACCGACTCTTCGACGAATTCGGGCCGGCAATACCGTCGCTCCCGCGAGAGCTCTGCCCACCCGGCCAGGACGTCGATCACGGCGAGCGCGGCGGCGGCTTGCTGCAAGCGCGGGATGTGCCGGGCGACCGTGTCGCGTAGTTGGACGAACAGGTCGTATTCCAGCTCCTTGGCACGCGACTCGGCCGACAGCGCCTCACTCTCGTAACGCTTGAGCTCGTCCGTGATGTAGCGCTCGGCGTTCTTGATGGTTTGCTTGCGCACGTAGTTCGGCGGTACGCGGTCGCGGTGCCGGTTGGTGACCTCGATGTAGAAGCCGAACACCTTGTTGTAGCCGACCTTGAGCGACGGGATGCCGGTGCGCTGCATCTCGCGCGTCTGGAAATCGGCCAGCCAGTGCTCGCCCGCGCTGCCGACCTGCCGCAGACGGTCGAGCTCCGCGTGGTGCCCCTCGGCGAAGATGCCGCCGTCCCGCAGCGTGTTCGGAGCGTCCGGTCGCAGCGCGCCGCATAGTTGTCCGGCGACCTCGTCGAGCCCGTCCAGGCGTTCCGCGAGCAGGTCGGCTTCGTCCACTTTCAGCCCGCCCAGCGCGTCGCGGACCTGCGCCAACCGGTTCAACCCGTCGCCGAGAGCACGCAGGTCGCGCGGGCTGACGCGCTGCACGCCGACCCGCCCGACCAGCCGCTCGATATCGCCTATCTCGCGCAGCGCCTGGCGCAGGGCGGTCCGTTGCCTGTCTCCGCCGTGTAACGCTTCCACAAGTCGCTGTCGCCGTTGGATAGCCTCCACGCTGCGCAACGGATAGCACAACCACTGCCGCAGCAGCCGCGTGCCCATCGGGTTCCGCGTCCGGTCGACCGCCGCCAGCAGCGAGCCCGCGCGCGCTCCGCTTCGCAACGTGCGTTCGATCTCGAGCGAGCGTAGCGTGGTCGCGTCGAGCGCCATGAACTCATTGGCGCTCCGGCGTTTCGGCGGATGTAGGTGCTTGACCGAGGATTTCTGCGTCTCGCGCGCGTATGCGAGCAGTGCGCCGGCCGCCTGCAGCGAGGCATCGACGCGCTCGAATCCGAAGCCTTCCAAGCCGCGCGTCTCGAACTGCTCGGTGAGCAGTTGCTCGGCGCGGTGCGGGCCGAAGTCGGACGCCGGCCGATACGTAACCGCCGCTCCCGTCCGCTCCCGCAACTCCGTTTCCAGCGGGCTTGGCCCGGGCTGCGTGCCCTCCGGGAGCAGCACCTCGGCGGGCGCGATCCGGCCGAGCTCGTCCAGCAAGCGCTGCCGGTCGCATAACTGCACGAAGAACTGTCCGGTTGAGAGCTCGAGCGTGGCGATGCCCGCTTGGTCATGCTCGGGAGACACCGCCGCCAGGACGTTGCTTTGTTGCTGGTCGAGCAACCCCTCGTCGGTGAGCGTGCCGGGAGTAACGACGCGGACGATCGCCCGTTGGACGACGCCCTTGGCCTGCCGCGGATCCTCGATCTGCTCACTGATGGCGACTTTGCGGCCGGCGGCCACCAGCTTGGCCAGGTAGCCGTCCAGGGCGTGGTGCGGGATGCCGGCCAGTGGCGTCTTGCCGCGGTCGCGGCTGGTCAGGGTGATGCCCAACAGCTTGGCGGCCAGCTTCGCGTCATCGTAGAACAGCTCGTAGAAATCCCCCATCCGAAACAGCAGCAGGGCATCCCCGGCCTGACGCTTCTGTTCCCAGTACTGGCGCATGGCCGGTGTGAGTTGCTCGCCTGCCGGCGGTTCAGTCGCCGGCGTAGACGACGCCTCGGGCGAATTGGACGCGGCGGTGCCACTCACAAGCGGAATGTAGCCGACACCCCCACGCCGGAAAAGAGCCGCACGCCTCAAGCCCACGCGCCCACGGCGTGATGCTCCGCCCCAAGACAATACCACTTCACCGGGTTGACGCCGCCAGTCACCCTCCCATCATGCACGGACAATACTTCCGAGCCCACGGCGAGCGCGCCTTGCGTGCGCGTCTAGGAACACGGTTATGAACGTATTCGTCACCGGCGGGGCCGGCTACATCGGCAGCCATTGCGTCAAACGCCTGCTGGCGGCCGCGCACCAGGTCACCGTCTACGACAGCCTCATCCACGGGCACCGTCAGGCGGTCGATCCGCGTGCGACGTTCGTTCACGGCGACCTGGCGGACCAGGAGAAGCTGCCCGGCGTGCTCGCATCCGGCGGCTTCGACGCCGTCATGCACTTCGCCGCCTTCCTCGACGTACGCGAATCGGTCGAGAAGCCGCTGCTCTACTACCGCAACAATGTCGCCAACACGATCAACCTGTTGGAGGGCATGCAGCGGGCGCGAATCAGCCGGCTGGTGTTCAGCGGCACGTGTGCGGTCTACGGCGTGCCGGAGCGCTTGCCGATCACCGAGGATTCGCCCAAGCGCCCGATCAGCCCGTACGGAACGTCGAAGCTGACGGTCGAGTGGTTGCTGCGTGACTCGGCCAAGGCGTGGGGATTGGGGTCGGTCACGCTACGTTACTTCAACGCCGCCGGGGCGGCCGCCGATGGGTCCATCGGCGAAGACCATCGCCCCGAGGTTCACCTGATCCCCGTCTTGCTGGAAGTGGCCCTGGGCAAGCGCGAGTTTGTCGACGTGTTCGGGACCGACTACCCGACGCCGGACGGCTCGTGCGTCCGCGACTACGTCCACGTCGAGGACCTGGCCGAGTCGCACCTCCTGGCCCTGGAGTTGCTAACTGCTGGACAGGCAGAGGTTTACAACGTGGGGACCGGCCGGGGCTACAGCGTGCTCGAAGTTCTGGCGGCCGCCCGCGCCGTCACTGGCCACCCCATTCCGCAGCGCCTCGCCGCTCGCCGACTCGGTGACCCCCCCGTGCTCTACGCCGACCCGGGTCGAATCAAGCAGCGCCTCGGCTGGGAAGCGCGTTACACCGGGCTATCGGACATAATCGCCAGCGCCTGGCGTTGGCGCCAGGCACACCCGGACGGGTATGGTTCGGAATAAAACGGTCCACGCCCTTGTCGCGCACACGTGACAGGGGCTATACTGGGGCTTGATAAGGCTGGTGTGGGAGGTAGATTCTAAGATCATTAGACCCGATATCCTCTTTGCGTATCATCAGTTACCTCTTTCAGCCGCCCGGCAGCCCCCACAAGCAGGTTCCACGACGATTGCGAGCGAACGGGGATTTTGCGCCGATGTTTTTTCCCGCGTCGGCGTCAAAATCGCCCTAGCGCGCGTCAAGTGACTAATGCGGGCCCATACGGCGGGCCGCTGTGCGCCCGCTGAGGCGAAGCACTTCGCCAGGTCCGATCCGACGCGCATTTGTGTCGTTATTCGACTTCGTTGGAAGGCATGATAGATGAGTGGGTCACCCCAAGGACTGCGAAAGAAGCTCACCAAGGTCGGTGAGGCGTTCGGCCCCCCCATCCACCCCGAGGAGCTGACCGCCAATCTGAGCGAACTGGAACACAAGCTCAACCGCGAGATGAAATGCCCCGCGGGTAAGAACCAGGTTTTCCTGCGGTCGCTTTTGACCGGCACCGGCACGACCCGTCCGCGGATCGCGCTCAAGTGTCACCTGCGCAGGCAGATCGGCTTGCCGCGGGACGTGTTCTACGAGCACATTCGCGACGTGTGCTGTACAGACCCGGAGCAATGTGAGGCGTATCGCGCACTGAAGGAGCGCTTCGTGCCAACGTAAAAAGGAGGCAACGGAGTGCATCGCGTCGCGGTCACTCCGAAACCGGTCTCCACCGGTTAATGTGGAACCGGTTTCAACCCGTCACCGCGGCGCTGGGGAGCCCGATGAGGACGGCGTGGTCCGCGCGAGCCACGCCGTTCTCTTATGCGCGGGGGCGGCGCGGGCTCCACCCTTGACCGTTTCCCTCGTATCCGTCAGCCACGCTCCATCGACGGAAAACCGTGCTACACTCAGGGCACCATGGCGTGCGGACCATGCGCGAGGTGTAGCGACACTGGGACTGCTCCAGGTCGCGCTCGAAGACCCAATCGTCCGACAGGCTGGCCGGAAGTGCAGGAGCTTGCCTACTGTCCACCACCACCCCAACCCTGACGCGGCTACGCGATCTACAACAAGTTCAAGTAGTAAGCGAGGATCGTTGAACCCGCGACACTCAGTAGTATGAGCAATACCGCTATCGTTTGTGTGCTGAAGAACAAGGCGAGAGTATCGACGGTGTTCAACCTCAGGTAGCGACGCAGCGATACATAAAAGAACCGCCACCACCACAAGAACCCGATAAGCCAATACACCCCGCCAACAACAACGTCGAGCCAAAGCCACGGCCTGCGCCAGGCCCAGCGGCTGGACAATAACGACAGCGCTGCTTCCGGGAAGTCGAATACGCTGACGTGAGGGCCCCAGCGCAACCAGCGCCAAGGGGGTCGGAGCCAGTACCGGTCGGCGATCAGCACCAGCGCGAAACACAATCCGATCCAAGCGACGCCCGTCGAAGCATAAACAAAACACCGTCGCAACTGATCGGTGCGGATCTTGAACTTCGCCAATGTGGGGGTGAAGCGCGGCAACGCAAGACGTGTGATTAGGGGCAGCCCCAGTGCGAAGGCGCACGCAATGACCCAGCCACTAAGACTCCCTGTCGCTCCTCCGAACATCAACGCGATCAGGCAACCGAGGACGCCTGCTGACCACGTCACCCTGCCGTACAACGTCAGGCGCCTTGTGGCGGGGGACAATTCCAGCGGGATGCGGCGCCAGAACCGGCGTGGCAGCAACACCGCCACGCTGGTCCTCATGGCCGCGCGCACCGGACGGTCACTGTACTCATAGAGCTTGCGTGGGAGCGGTGTCGCTTCTGTGAGCAGGACGTCCCAATTGAGCTCGAGCACGCAGCGAGGGCAGTGGGGTCCGTCCACAGCTTCGAGCGATTGACCGCACCGGGGGCAGAGAACGTGCAGCAACTCTTGCCAGCGGAACATGGTGCCGCACTCGGGACAGCGCGGCAAATGCAGCATGCGCAAGTTGTACCGACACTGCGGGCACGGCAGGTCACGCTCGAAGACCCAGTCCGCCGACAACCCGGAAGGCAATACCGGCCTGCGACTGTTCGTCTCTGACGGGGCCACCGTGTCACTCGCCCAATAACGTCGCGAAGATGTCCGTACCCAACCCTCCGCCGACAGAACAGTAGGCTCCTGGTGGGTAGCACGCCTGTGCCTGCCCTGAGCTTGGTCGAAGGGTCAGCCGTGTTCTGAGGCCATAGATCTCATTAGCGGCCGCCATAAGGTCCGGTAAAAGCTAGCCCTTGTCCAGACCGATCCCGTGCTGTAGGCGGCGGCCCTGCGGGTCCGATAGAAGCTGCGGGGAATAACCGCACGGAGAGGCACTGTACTCGTGGAGCAGTCGGTTCAGCGCAAGATCGTCGAGCCGCGGCAACTGGCCGAGCGGCTGCGCGAGCTGCACGCCAGCGGAAAAACGACCGTGCAGTGCCACGGGTGCTTCGACATCGTGCATCCCGGGCATGTCCGCTACCTCCAGTTCGCCCGCCGCCTCGGCGACGTGCTGGTGGTCTCGCTCACCGGCGACGCGGCCATGGGTAAGGGGCCGGGGCGTCCCTACATCCCCCAAGAGCTGCGCGCCGAGAGCCTGGCCGCCCTGGAGTTCGTCGATTGGGTGGTGATCGACCCCCACCCGACCGCCTGCCAACTGCTCGAGCTGCTGCGCCCCAACGTGTACGTCAAAGGCCGCGAGTACGCCACCGTCACCGACCCACGCTTCGTGCGGGAGCGTGAGATCGTGGAGGGGTACGGCGGACGGGTCGTCTTTCACAGCGGGGACATCGTCTTCAGCTCGACGCACCTGATGGAGAACCGGGGCCGCGACGAACCCCTTGAGGAATGTCGCCTGCGGGCGTTTTGCCAGCGCAACGCGATCGATGAGGCATCGTTACAGGAGACCTTGGAGGGTTTCGCGGGCGTGCGCGTGCTCGTGGTCGGCGATTTGATCCGCGAGAGATACATCTACTGCGACGCCAGCGAAGCGGCCGGCGACGCCCCCGTCCTTTCGCTCCAGCGGCTCGGATCGACGGAGTACTGGGGCGGGGCGGCAGCCATCGCGCTCCAGTTGCGAACCCTGGGCGCGCAGCCCTATGTCCTGGCGGCCGTCGGCCGCGACGAGCCATCCCGGCAACTGGCCGATGACTTGGTCAAGCTGGGAATCCAAAGCCACTTGTTGCCAAACCGTCCGAACCCACTCGAACGTTGCACCTTCGTCGCCGATGACGCCAAGCTCTTCAAACTGATCGAGGGCGTGTGTGCGCCGCTCGACAGCGCGTGGGAGAAGCAGGCCGCCACAGCCCTGCGCCAACAGCTCGCCCACGCGCAACTGCTGATCTGGTGTGACCACGGCTTTGGGATGATTACCCCTGGGCTGATGCGGGCGGTGGTCACGAACGGACGCCGCTGCACCGTCACCGTGGCCGGCCACGCACCCGGACAACGCGCCGAAATCGGTGCGCTGCACGCCGCCGACCTGGTGACGCTCACCGAACGGCAGCTCCGCGAGGCAATGCACGACATGGGCTCCGGCCTGCCGGCGGTCGCCTGGAACCTGCTCAATCAGACGCGCGGGCGGGCGATGATCGTCTCGCTTCGGCGGCGTGGGCTGATCGGCTTCGATCGCCGGCACGCGGATACTGGTTCGCCGCCGGAACCCGAGCGCCTCAAGAGTGAGTTCGTGCCCTCATTTGCGACGCATTACGTCGATTGGGCCGGGGCTGAAGAGGCGGTGCTGTCAACGGGGGCGCTCGCCTGCGCCACAGGTCGTTCGTTGCCGATGGCCGCGTACGTGGCTGCCGCCGCTGAAGCCCGCGCGGTCAGCCAGCCCGGCTTCGAGCCGGTCACACTCGACGAGCTTTACACCTGGTTTGCCAAACGCCCCGAGTTGAGGCCGGACAGCCGCTTCTATCCCGACGCGGCTACATTGGGCGACATCGCCCGCCTGGCCCCGCCGCTCGTGACCGAAGTGACGCCATGAGACCAATCAATCCCGAAGACGTCACGCTCTATATCCCCGCGCGGAACGCGGCGGGCACGTTGCAAGCGGCCATCGACAGCGTGCGGGCGCAGACCGTCCCGCCTGCCGACTTCTTCGTCGTGCTCGATACCCGCTCGTCCGACGCGACGCCTGATGTCGCGCGCCGCTCGGGCGTGCCGATCGTCGAGCAGACCGAGGGCCGCCTGGGACACGGCCGCAACCTGGCCATCCAGGCCTGCCGCACCCCGTGGCTGGCCTCCTGCGACGCGGACGTCGTGCTCGAACCGACCTGGCTGGAAGCGCTGCTGCGCGCGGTGCGAGAAGGGATTCACGCACCGGCAGAGGGTGCGAGAAGGGATTCTCGCACCAGCGACGTTGCCGCGGTCGGTGGTTGCACGCACGAAGGGCTGCTTACGGACAGCGACCGCTGGCGGGCGGTCAACATGCCCCACAACTGGGGCCCGCTCCCCTTCGATAACCCCTTCATGCTCGTCAGCGAGATGATGGCCAGTTGCGCCGCTTTGCGCAGCGTCGGCGGATACCGGGCGGACTGGTATTACGGCGACGACTCAGACCTCTGTCGGCGCCTGCGCGACGCGGGTTACGCGCTGCGCTACGAGCCGGCCGCCGTCGCGTACCACCACCGCGGCGATAGCGTCGAGAGTGTGTTGAACCTGCGCTGGAATTACTCGTTCAACCGGCAGCGGTCTCGACTGGAGAGTCTGCCCGGCCTGGTCTCCAAGCTCCCGATCAACCGCGTCTACTGTTTGCAAAGTCTTTCGCAGACGCTGCACAGTGAGCACGCCGATTGTTGTGCCATCTCGCTGCTACTCTGGTTTCAGCACGCGCGGCGAGACCTGCAAGCCGTCCTCGAGAAGTGGCCGCTGTTGAACAAGGCAGCCCGCGCGAACTGTTTGGCGTCACTCGATGAGGCCATCACTGAGTATCTGAGCGATACGTGGCAGGGGATCCTACCGCCGATGCGCCGACTGCTGCCGATCCCGGAGGACGCAGCGGTGAGCCCGGCCCGCCACACGCTGGCCGCAACCAGCGGTTTCCAGCGCTACCTGGCGGCGGCGCGCGCGGCCACACGCGACCTGCTGATCGAGATCCCCCACGAGCTGCTTACCCTGCTGCTGCAATCCGCCGAACGGCTGGCAAACGGTGCGAGAAGGGATTCTCCCACCAGCGTTGTAGCGGCCGGCGCCCAGGCCGGCCGTATAAGCGAGGACTCGGCGTCATCCTTCCGCTTGCCGCGACTCGAAGTCCATCCCCAGGATCGCGAACGTCTGGCAGCCCAGCCGCCCCGACCGGCGTGGAAGTGGAACGAATTGCAGGACACGCTCAGTGCGGCGGTGGGGTCAACAGGCGGGCCGGCCCAGTTTGTCGAATACGGGCCGCACCTGCCCGCCGAGCGCCCGCCGCCCAGCCTGCCGGGAACCGACAAACAAGGCCCGCGTTTGGCGCTGCTGCCGCACCTGGAAACATCGGCCGCTCCGCGCCAGGAGCTTCGGAATGCCCTGGCGGCGGCGGACGTCGCCGTCATCGCCTATCAACCGCCGCCGATCTTCATTGCCGCGGTGCCGATCCTCTCGGCCCGTGACCTGGCGTCGGAATGCGCTACGGCCGGCTTCCTCATCCGCCACTTCTACACCGAGGCCGGCCTGACACGGCTGATTGTCCAGCGCGGATCAGCATTGCCAAAAGCCCCGCGGCACGAGAAACTCGCGGCCGCAGCCACGTAGAACCCACGACTACCACTCGTAGCGGACCGAGTACGTCACGACCACCTCCCCGTCCGGCTTCACCTCAACGGGAAAGTGGACCGTGCGGAAATCTTGCTTCTCGTACTCGTGTGACGCCTCGCGGATCTCCCAGCCCGACCAGCGGAAGAGCGTCTCCTTGATGATCACGCGCACGGCCACGTCCTTGTGGTTCCGCACGTGGATCTCGAAGGACTCATCGATACGCTTCCGCCTCGAGTCGTACTGAAAATCAGTCCGCTTGCGCTCACCCACGATGTCGAACGCCGAGCCCAGCTTGATCAGCACCTTCTCGTTCTTCGGCGTGTGGTCGATGATGTTTTCGCCGATGAACTCGAGCGTCTGGTCGGCGGGGTCGAGCTTATTGACGCGGATGCGGCCGGAGGGCAGGGGCATCCCCAGGCCGCTTTCCTTGTCGTTCTTGAATCGCAGATAAACATCGACCTTCTTGTTCATCGGGATGCCCAGGTCGCGGCCCGTGTTCGCGCCGCCGCCATATCCCCATCGTACGGGAGCCCCGTAGTAGACGTACGCCTTCTCACATGGCACACCACGTCGGGCGGGGAAGAGCTCGAGTTGCTTGGTGCTGTTGTCCGGCAGCGTGGTCGGCTGGCGCAGAGTATACAGGTGGTATTCGAAGAACGCCTTTTCCTCGAAACCCTCCGCGGGCGCCGTAGCCTTCGCCATCATTTCGCCCCGGGGGCGCATTTCCCGCGGCGGCTCGGCGCGTTGCACGTCGCCGGCAATCAGTTTGAGCTTGGCGTCCTTGTAGCTCGCCCCGGACTGATTGAGGATGCTGACCCACGCGCCCAGGTCGATCTTGCCGCGGTTGGCATCGTCGGTGTCTTCGTAGACCAGGTTGTAATCGGCCCACCAGGTGGTACCCGCCGTTTGGTAGGTGACGCGCACTAGGTGCTCGCCGTCTTTGGCCGCGTTCAGCATCCACACCAGCGTCGGCCGCGTGATCAGCCCGCCGGGCAGCTCCGACAGGCTTACCCGGTCGGCTCCTTGCCGGATAATCTGGATCGGCTCGCCCGGGTCCGCGGTCCGCAGGATAATCTGGCCGCCGATGTGGCTCAGCAGTGTGCCGCCGAGCAGTTCGGTTTCGCCGTCCGGGCGCACGAAGGTGAGCGTGATCGGCCGGTCGATGAACTTCTCCAGCAGCTTCTCCGGGCTGACCAGATCGAACTCGAAGTTCTGCTCCAGCACGGAGGTTCCTTCCGGATCGGTTAGCGAGGCGAACATCACCGTGGTCGGCTCGATCATGGCGGCCACGTCGGTGAAGCGCAGCACGCCGCGGCCCGCTTCGAGCTGCACCTTCCGCTGTTGCTTGACCACCGCGTAGCCGGGGATCTCCACGCTCTGGCGATGGCCGTATCCGCGGGCTTTTCGCAAGGCGGGCTGGTAAAGCTCGACCGGCACCGCTCCCGGCCGGGCCGTGCTGTAGATGGTCAGGGCGACCCCCTCAGATTCCTGGGCGACGCTCCGCCCCACGGCGAGCAACGCGGAAACGACCACACTCGCGGCAACAGCCGCTCGCACGAGCGAAACTCTCGACGTTTGCATGACAGCTCTCCCGTAGTTGAGATTTCAGCGATTGACACGCCTGTTCGTTAGACGCCCGGCAGCGGCGGCGGGTTCCCGGTTCCCGCGGGATTGTGCCCGCGGGCGCCGTTCGCCGCGCGCCAGATTTCTTTTTGAGAACCCGCTCACACCGCGTATACTAACCCCGCGGCCCGGAATCTACTTGTGGGGAGTCTGGCGGTCGGGCGGGTCGGCTGCGGCGCGGGCACGGCACAGGAGTGGAAGAGTCAGCCGGGGACAGTCCGTCGGGCCAGGGCTGTTCGCATCACCGATCGCGGGCATTTCACTTGGCCCAGGTAGCAGGAGCGAACGCATGAACCCGACACTGGCGTGCATCGGCGGCACGGCGGCGTACGACCTCTTGCGGGAGGGGGCCCTGGTGGCCAAACGCTTGGGACCCCAGAACAGCCCCTTCGGAGAATCGCAGCCCATCTACCTCTGCGAGTCCCGCTTCGGCCAGTTCTACTTCCTCTCCCGACACGGGGAGCGTGGCTACGACCTGGCCCCAACCTTCGTCAACTACCGCGCCAACGTCTACGCGCTCAAGGCGCTCGGCGTGCGCGCCGTGGCCTCCTGGAGCGAGACCCGGGCCATCAATCACAATTTCAAGATCGGCCAGTACGTGCTCGTCAGCGACCTGATCGACGAAACCGTCTCACGCCCCAACACCTTCTTCGAGAACCAGGGCTTGGGTCTGGTCCGCCAGTGGCCCGTCTTCTGCCCCAGCCTGCGCAAAGCTCTTGCGACGACTCTCCAGGAGGAGAACTGCCAGCACACCGACCAGGGTGTGTACGTCTGCGTCGAGGGCCCGCGGCGGGAAACCCTCGCCGAAGCACGCAAATTCGCCGCCTACGGCGGAGAGCTCATCGGGCATTCGCTGGCCCCGGAGGTCTTCTTGACCAGAGAGCTGCAAATGTGCTACGCGAGCATCTGCTACGTGGCCCGCTACGCCGAGACCGGCAGCGATTTCCGCCCGTTTGAGGACGGCCGCCTGATCGAGCCGGCGCAGGAAGCCCAGCGGGCGGCCGATGCGGTCGAGCGCCTGCCGCGCATCCTCGAGCGCCTCTGCGACGTCCTCAAGCACATCCCGGGCATCTGCCAGTGCGAGTCCTCCATGGCCGACTACATTGCCAGCGGTCAGATCGGGACGGATTGGCGAAGCTGGTTTAACCACTCGGAGGTGGTGTCCGAGGCTCACTCCAACAGCAGTGTTGCGTCGTGATTCTCAAAGCCGCCTGGATCGTGCCGGTAACCGCGCCCACTGTCCGCCACGGCTATATCGAACTCGAGGGCGACCGGATCGCGGCCATCGGTCCGATCGACCGGCCCAGTCTCCCCCCGCGGACGGTCACGGACTTGGGTGACGTCGTGCTGGTGCCCGGTTTGGTCAATCCGCACACCCACCTCGAGCTGGGTTGCTACGCCGGCCGGCTCGATCCAGCACCCCTCTGGGTCTGGTTGGAGCACTTGGTGCGGCTTCGTCGTGAGCCCGCCCGCGTGCAACGCGAGCGCCAGGCCGCCGGCGACGGAGCCCGACAGTCGTTGCAGGCCGGCGTCACCTGCGTCGGTGACATCTCCCGGGAGAATGTCGCCTGGCAGCCGCTCAAGCAGATCCCCATCCGCAAGGTCTGCTTCGTTGAACTGCTCACGCTGGCCGGCCAACCCCCACGCGACCCGAACGAGCTCCGTTCGGCCGTCGCCGCGGTCGAGGAGGACGCCCTGCTGACTGTCGGCATCTCGCCGCACGCCCCCTACAGCGTGCCCGCCCCATACATTCAAGCCGCGCTGAGCCTGGCGTGCGAGCTCGGGCGTCCGTGGTGTACCCATTGGGCTGAGAGCTCCGAAGAAGTCGCCTTCCTGCGCGACGGGCCGAAGCGGTTGCCGTTCTTCCTGCGTGTCCTGCTGTGGCGGCACGGGATCACGTCCCCACGCCTGCCGCCCATGGAGTTTCTCGATCGCTGCTGCGAAGGCGCCAAGCCTGGTGCTCTCGCCCACGTCAACTACATCGACGACGCTGAGCTCGAGCGCCTCGCCGCCGCCGGACACACCGTGGTCTACTGCCCCCGTGCGCACCACTTCTTCGGCCACCCGGCGCACCCGCTTCCGCGACTGCGCGCCGCCGGCGTGCCGGTGGCGCTGGGAACCGACAGCCTGGCCAGCAACGAGAGTCTGTCCATGCTGGATGAAGCGCATTACGTCTATACCGGCGTGCCCGATCCGCCGTCGCCGCAGGAGCTGCTGACAATGGTCACGCTCGAGGGCGCACGGGCCTTGCGGCTCGCCGATCAGATCGGTTCACTTGAGGTCGGCAAGCAGGCTGACTTGGCGGCTTTCCCCTGCGCACCTGACGAACGGGACCCTGTCGCGGCGCTGATCGCCCGCCCCGCCGCGCCCAGTGCCGTCTGGGTTGCCGGCCGCCAGGTTGTATGAGCGGCCCGCAGACTCGCTACAATGCCGCCATGCCTGAGGTCGTCTCCAACGTCATCGACGTCTACCCGTTTCGTCGCGCCGAGAACGGTGTCGAGTTCCTGCTGCTGAAGCGCGTCGTCGGCGTCCGCCTGGGCGGAACCTGGCAGGCCGTCCACGGTCGAATTGAAGCTGGTGAAACCGCCTGGCAGGCCGCCCTCCGCGAGCTGAAAGAGGAGACCAGCCTGACCCCGCTGGGCTTTTGGCAGATCGAGTTCGTCAACACCTTCTACCTGGCGACGGAGGATCGCATTCTGATATGTCCGTGCTTTGCGGCCGAGATCGCGTCCGACGCCGAGATCACGCTGTCGCACGAGCACACCGACTTCCGCTGGGAGCCGACCGAGCAGGCCCTACGCATCTTCATGTGGCCCGGGCAACGCCGCGCCGTCCGCGAGATCCTCGATGAGATCGTCACGCCCGGCCGCGGCGAACCCTACCTGCGCTTCATGCCCGAGGGCGATGTCGGAGAGTAATATGCATTCCGCTTCAAACGTGTGATCCCGGCGCGTCGCCGTCACGGCTTGGTCAGTTCGTCCGCGTCGTCCCGGCTCAGGTGGTAGACGAACAGCGAATAGCCGATCCGCCCGTCCGGCTCGCGGTGCCGGAGTTGGTTCAAGAGTCGCTTGCGGTGTAGGGCGTCGTACTCCTGGGCGGTGCGGGAAGGCCTATCCCGCCGCCAGGACGAGTAGTCCCCCAGCCGGGCCGTCCTCGAATGACGCGGGGCAACTGCGGTTCCGGTGCTAGAAGCGTTGGAGTAAGAGGGCGACGTCGATCCCCGTGCCGGCCTGTTTGAAATCTCCGATGACCTCGAGGGTGGTGGTGCGTCCGGACCGAACGAGTACGTCGTGCAGGAGCTTGTTGACCCGCACGTCAGCCAGGACGAGGAAGAAACGGCTCCGCGGCCCGCATTCCTCCTTGATCTGCTGTTCGACGAGGTAGATCTCCCGCCGCAGTGTGCCGGGATCTTTGAGTAGGGCAGTGTCATCCTGAGAGCCCAGATGAAGGGCACTATCCCGGGGGTAGGAGAACAGGGTTACGGGGGTCTTGGCGCGGCCCAGGTAATACTGAAGCGACGCGCGGGTGAGCGAGGTGCACAGCACCGCGTCGCCCGGCCGAGCGCGCGTCGCAATGGCCCGAGCAATCTCCCGGTCGCTGCGCGCCCACTGGTTGCCGTAGTAGTGGTGTAAGCCCAGAGCCGAATAGAGCAGGAAGACGGCGAGCAACCCATAGCGCAGGAGAAGCGGCCTCACGACCGTCAGTCCGAGGGCCACCAGCAACACGAACCCCGGAAACACCAACTGATCGGTCCGCCCGGGGATGTAATTTGGCGTGATCAGAACCGACGCGGCCAGCGCACTGGCTACCGGGACACACGCAAAGCTCACCAGCCACGGCGCCCGCGCCTTTGGTCTGACGGCACCGCGCGCCCCACGGAGAGCTCGTACGCCACCCAGCAGGCCGGTCAGGGAAAAGAGCAGTAGTGACGGTACCTGGACACGTGGCGGGCTGGCGAAGCGGAAGAGCGCGTACGGCGGCCCGGGTGTGAACGAGGCCAGCGTACGCGCCAGCGCGCCCGTCACCCCCTGTCGCTGCCACAACCTCATGCGCCAACTGGAATCCATTTGAAATTCAAGCTGTGCCAGGAAGGTCGGCAGCCAGGGCAGATACCCCGCGACGATGCAGCCGCCGCAGATCAGCCACGTGATCGGCCTGCGCCGCAAGCCGCCCGACCACAACAGGATGACCCCATGCGCCGGAAGCAGGTAGAGCGCGCAGTTGTGTACGTACAGGGCCGCGAGCGTCGTGAGCCCGTAAGCGACGACGAAGGCGGGCTTGTCGTCCCTGATCGCCCGCCACAGCCAGTAGGCGGACAGCAGCGCCACAAGTCCCAGCAACGTATACATGCGGATCTTCTGCGAGTAGAAGATGTGGATTGGCAGGGTCGCGGCCAGCACCGCAGCAAGGGCGCCCGTCTCCAGCGAGAGCAGCCGTCGACCCACGACGAACAGGCAGCCAACCACGCCGAGCCCGACCAGCACCGACAGCGAACGCAGCGCGATTTCACTGTCGCCGAACACACTTATCCAGACGTGCAGCATAATGTAGTACAGCGGGGGACTGGCGTCGAGCCTCAGTCGCGTGAAAAGCTCTCCCAGGGATCCCTGACTCATGACCACGCCGTTCGCTTCGTCCAGCCACACGTCCTTCCCGCCGAGGTCGTAGATGCGCAGCGCCGCCGCCGCAAGCACGATGCCTGTGGCCAGCGCGGCTACCACGACCGCGCGCTGGCGACGGACAGGCTCCGCTTTCGCGGTGGGTGGTGATACGCCTTCGGTCGCGTCATTCATTGCCACGTTCTCACAAGCGTACTTGACTTGTCTCAATCAAAGTGAGACACGCGCGTCTCCCGATGTCTAAAGAGGTGGGCCAGCCTGCCAACGGTGATTCATCGCATCGGCATTGAGGGAACGCTAGCTATTCGTCATCGTTCCTTCGATCCACGCGCACAGCGGGTCGAAGCCCTCCCCACGCAGCGAGCTGACCGGCCAGACGGGGCGCTGGTCTTCCAGGCTGTCGTGTAGGTCGCGCATGGTCTGATCGCTCCCGGGCAGGTCCGCCTTGTTCACCACAAACCCCGTCGCGATCTCGAGCACGCCCGCCTTGCTGAACTGAACCGTGTCGCCCGCCGCCGGCATGAGCAGCAGCAGCACCTCGGCGGCGACGTCGCGCACCGCGGTGTCGTTCTGGCCGGCGCCGACGGTCTCGATGAGCAGGATTTCGTAGCCGGCGGCCATCATCAGCCCGGCGACGTCCGCACAGTAGGGGGCCAGACCGCCGGCCTGACCCCCGGACGACAAGCTCCGCACAAACAGACCGTCGTCCGGTTGCGGGCCCATCATGCGCAGCCGATCGCCCAGCACCGAGCCCCCGGTAATGGGACTGGTGGGGTCCACGGCGATGACGGCGATCCGCCGCCCACGCTCCCGCAACGCTCGAGCCAGCTTCCCGATGAAGGTGCTCTTGCCCACTCCCGGCGAGCCGGTTACCCCGATACGCACGGTCCCCGGTCCGGACTGCGGCAGTGTGCCCAGCGTGGCCCGGCGACCTTCCACCGCCCACGTGATCGCCCGCGCCAGCCCGGTGGCCGTATTGATGTCGGGCTTGTGCCCGGCGGCCTCGAGTTCGGCCCGCCGCGATTCAGCCAGACCCCGAATGGCGTCGATAATCGTATTCATGGGCGTGCCCGGGTTGAAAACCCCGCCCAGGCCCATGTCGCGCAGCGGTTGCTGGTCCTGTTCCGGGATGATGCCGCCCACGATGACGGGCGTGTCGCCGATGCCTGCCTCTCGGCACAGCCGCTGCACCTCGGGCATGATGGTCATATGGGCGGCCGACAGCAGGCTGACCCCGACCACGTCCACGTCCTCCTGCACGGCCGCTTGGACGGTCGAGGCGGGCGTCTGCCAGAGGCCAGTGTAGATGACCTCCATGCCCGCGTCACGCAGATTGCGGACGATCAGCTTGGCCCCGCGGTCGTGGCCGTCGAGTCCGATTTTGGAGATGAGCACGCGAACGGGTCGAGTCATGCTTGCTACACTCTCAGGGTACGCCCCTCCCCGGCCATTCCGCTTTGGTGACACTTTACCCGAACGAATGGGATTGACAAGCCGGCCCGATTTTGGCAAACTCAGTTGGAGACCCCGCCTGCCGGGGAGATTTCTGGTCGAAATGTGTGATGCCGACGGGGTCGAGCATGGCGCGGTTCCCGCGCCCTGGTTCCCTTTGTCGGGCACATGCGCAACCGCCGGGCCTCGACCCGGGACGGATTCCATGAGCCGGAGGAAGCCGATCGTCGGTCTGTGCGGCGGCGTCGGAGCCGGCAAGTCCATGGTGGCCAAGGAGTTCGAACGCCTCGGCTGCCTGGTCATCGACTCGGACCGCCTGAACCATGAGGTCTTACGCCGGCCCGACGTGTTGCAGACCCTGCGGGCTTGGTGGGGTGATCAGGTGGTTGCCGCTGACGGACGACCCGACCACCGCCGGATCGCCGAGATTGTCTTCTCGAATCCGGACGAGAAACGGCGGCTAGAATCCCTGGTACACCCCTTGATCGCCCGGCTGCGAGAGGATATGATTAAAGCAGGTGATGAGGACCCAGCGGTCGAAGCCATCATTCTAGACTCCCCGCTCCTGCTCGAGAGTAACCTCGATCGTCTTTGCGATAGCATCGTCTTCGTGGAAGCCAGCGAGACACGACGATTGCACCGATTGCAGCGGGAGCGTAACTGGGGTCGGGATGAGTTGGATCGGCGGCAACGGTGTCAGAAGCCGCTAGCCGCCAAGCGTTCGAGGTCCGACTTCGTGATCAACAATGACGGCCCGGTCGGGCAGCTATGCCCGCAGGTCGCTGACATCTTTGGAAAAGTCGTTTCCCGGCCGTCGTCGGCCCGGTGATCCCTTCGCGTAGTCTGTATCACCCCCGTACGACCCTCCGGGCTCATCGAGTGTTAGGTTCTGGAGCTTGACTCATGGCCAAGACAACAACGCGCTCGCGCAAGAAGAAGCTTGAAGACGTCATCGAAAGCATCCCGGAGGATGGGGAGAGCGTCTTAACCCAAACCGAAGAAGCCGAGCAAGAGGACAAGTCGACCTCGAAGTTCGTCGAAACCGACGCCGACGAAGAGACCGCCGCCAAGGACGCCCCGGCCAAAACCGCTGTGGCCGAGGAGAGACCCAAGAAGAAGGGCGGTCGCCGCAAGCGCCCCGAACCCGACGACACCTCGCCCATCGACCGAGAGACGCATGAGAAGTATGAGCGCGTCAAGCGCGGCGAGCTGCATATCACCGATTTGCAGAAGATGACCGTCGTCGAGCTGCACGAGGTCGCCAAGACCGAAGGCATCGAGGACTACGTCGGCCTGCCCAAGCAGGATCTGATTTTCCAGATTCTCAAGCGGCGGATCAGCCACGATGGGCTCTTGTACGGCGAGGGTGTGCTCGAGGTCTTGCCGGACAGCTTCGGGTTCCTGCGCAGCCCGGAATACAACTATCTGCCGTGCCCCGACGACATTTACGTCAGCCCCTCGCAGATTCGCCGTTTCGGCCTGCGCAACGGGCACATCGTCGCCGGCCAGATCCGCCCGCCCAAGGAGTCCGAACGTTACTTCGCCCTACTGCGCGTGGAAGCCATCAACTATGAGAACCCCGAGGCGGTGACGGAGAAGGCCAACTTCGAGGACCTCACCCCGCTGCACCCGGACGACCGCTTCTTCCTCGAGACGACCAAGGAAGAGCTCAATATGCGCATCGTCGATCTGGTCACGCCGATCGGCAAAGGCCAGCGCATGTTGATCGTCGCCCCGCCGCGCACGGGCAAAACCGTCCTGTTGCGAAAAATGGCGAACGCCATCACCGACAATCACCCCGACACCAAGGTGATCATCCTGCTCATCGACGAGCGGCCCGAGGAGGTCACCGAGATGCAGCGGGCCACCAAGGCCGAGGTCATCAGCTCCACCTTCGACGAGCCTGCCAGCCGTCACGTCCAGGTCGCCGAAATGGTCATCGACAAGGCCAAGCGCCTGGTCGAGTTCGGCAACGACGTGGTCATCCTGCTCGACTCCATCACCCGCCTGGCCCGGGCCTACAACACCGAGGTGCCGCACTCGGGCAAGATCCTCACCGGCGGCGTGGATGCCAACGCCTTGCAGAAGCCCAAGCGCTTCTTCGGGGCCGCCCGCAACATCGAGGAGGGCGGCAGCCTGACCATCATCGGCACGGCCCTGGTCGATACCGGCTCGAAGATGGACGAGGTTATCTTCGAGGAGTTCAAGGGCACCGGTAACTCCGAGTTGGCCCTCGACCGCCGCCTGGTGGACAAGCGCATCTGGCCGGCCATCAACATCTCCGCCTCCGGCACGCGTAAGGAGGAGCTGCTGATGGACCCGCAGGAGCTGGAGAAGGTCTACCTGCTGCGTCGCGTGCTCAGCGACATGAACCCGGTCGAATCGGTCGAGCTGCTGCGCGCCCGGCTGGAGAAGACCGACGCCAACGCCGTCTTCCTCATGACCATGAACCTGACGTGATGAGGAGAGGTCGGAGCGCGTCTCCGTCGCGCCGTCCACTGGGACCGTACCGACGCACGAGAGTGATCTACGCCATTGCCTCTTCGATACCGCATTCTGTCGAGACCCGAAACGGTTCAAGACCTCGTTCTCGCGAGCGACGAGAGATTCTGGGAAGGACTCGAGCTGTTGGTGGCAGGGAGGCGGGGCGCAGGGATCTACCTGCTTGGTTATGCCGTCGAGATGATACTGAAAGTGGCCTGTTTTATGATGGACGGGGCACGCCCATACGACCCCGTGCAACCCCGGCTGGCCCCGATTCGAAGCTGGGCACGCTTGCAGTTGCCACGGATTCGCGATGAGCAGTATCACAGTCTGTGGTTCTGGGCTCACGTGTTGCGAAGAAAACGCCGGTTGCTCGGCCGACGCTTGCCGAGCGGCGCCGACGCGCCGTTCATGCAACGAGTTCGTCGCATTCACGGCATCTGGGTTGTGCAGATGAGGTACAAACCCGACGAAGCTCAGCAACGGGAGGCCGAAACGCTATTGGGTGACGTAGCGTGGATACGCAATTACCAGTCTCAATTGGTAGCCTAGACATGCCAGTCAAACGACGACTAGTGCGAACGCGTCCGGAGAGTGCGGACGAGCTGACGCGATTGCTCCATAATGAGTGGACGAAACCGAAGAAAAGCGGCCAGCCTTTGATCATCGTTGAAGGGAACAAACGCGAGGCGCTGCACATCTACGTGATCTGGGACAAATGGGGCGAACTGAATCAGACGGAACGATCCGAGATCATCATGGATGTCGTGGATAACCTGCCGGGCGCGGATCGCTTGGCGGCCGATTCCCCCGTGACCGTGGCGATGGGCCTTACCACGGAGGAAGCCAAGCGCATGGGAATAGAGGCGACGTAGGTTCTGCAAGAGCCGTGCGAAATGGTCGGACGCTTGTGCGCCGCAGTCGGGCGACGGCTGTCGTTCACCAAATCTTCACGGGCGTTTCTTCGGGAGCCGCCCGCAACATCGAGGAGGGCGGCAGCCTGACCATCATCGGCACGGCCCTGGTCGATACCGGCTCGAAGATGGACGAGGTTATCTTCGAGGAGTTCAAGGGCACCGGTAACTCCGAGTTGGCCCTCGACCGCCGCCTGGTGGACAAGCGCATCTGGCCGGCCATCAACATCTCCGCCTCCGGCACGCGTAAGGAGGAGCTGCTGATGGACCCGCAGGAGCTGGAGAAGGTCTACCTGCTGCGTCGCGTGCTCAGCGACATGAACCCGGTGGAATCGGTCGAGCTGCTGCGCGCCCGGCTGGAGAAAACCGACGCCAACGCCGTCTTCCTCATGACCATGAACCTGACGTAACGGTCCGCCCCGCCTGTCATTCCGAGGAAGCGCAGCGCCCGAGGAATCTGCCCCCAAACCGACGCTGGTGCGAGAATCCCTTCTCGCACCGCCGCTTCCCTCTGCGCCCTAGCGCTGCCCCAACGGCGCGGTGGTCTTCTGCTCGGACTGCCGTTCGACCGCCTCTTCCCTCTCTTTGCGCCGCTTCTCGATCTTCCTCCACTCGGATTGGGTCACGATCGAGTCTTCCCACACGTAGCCGATCACGAAGTCCAGCGTCCAAACGCGCTTGTAGTCCTCGTCCTTCCCGATGATCCAGATGCCGCTGCCGGCAGGTATAACCCCATTCGGCGGGTCAAGCTGGTGCTTGCCGTCCACGAAGTAGTCCGCATTCTCCCTGACCACGTGCGTACACCCACCGGCCAGCCCCAGCCCGAGCAAAGTAATCAGCACGACGCCCGGTGCCATGGGCAGGTCAAAGACTTGCCCGTGCAACAGTTGCCTAGGCCACGGGCAAACCGCGCCTGCGTCGGGGCCTGCCCATGCCACCCCTCGCGTATCGCACGTTGCAGAAAAAGCCAATCGCTCCATCGCTGCCGGCCTCCCGTGAAGACACCGCGCCCCGCGGACATTATAGCCTTGCGGCGGCCGGCGCGTGTCGATCGCCGGGTGCCATGCAACGCCGTCGAGCAAGTCTGAGTGCATAGTATAACTCCACGGCTTGAATGAAGGCGTTTTCACGTCGTGCGGGGGTGCGCAAATTGGGAGGTCGTGGAAGGGGGTCTTTCTTCTTGTGAGGCCAGTCGCGGGCCCGTTTGGAGCGCCGCCGGTGGTAGTCGTCACGCAGCGCGGCGCGCAACCCCACTGTACCGTCAGACTTAGTTGACGGCGTTGCATGCCACCCGCCCGTCAACTGCTAGCGACCGTTGATCTCCCGCAACGTGCCGCCGAGCTGTTGGTGAACGTACAGGCTGTTGCGGACAACGACCTTTCGACGCCAAGCCTTGATGGTACCGAGCCCCCCGTTCGCAACCCACGAATCGGGCTCGACGGTCTCCACGATCATCTCGATCAATTCTTGAACAGCCTGTTTAGGGTCGTCAGAGTCGCCGGGTGGCGACTGGGCGGTCCCCTCTGACACCCCCGGATTGCCCGGCTGCAGGGTCCGCGCCGCGTCAACGCGTACCGCGTTTTTGAAGCGCGGGATGCGCGCGACCAGGTCGCGCGTCTCATAGACCTTGGTGATCAGCTCCGCGTTCAAGTTGCTCCAGGTCGAGATGATGAGCAGGTTCTCCATCGTGGCATAGCCCAGCTTGACTTCGGGACCGCCCGCCTCGGTCAGGATAATCCAGAGAACCTGTCTGAGAGGCAGATCGCGAACCCGGATGCTGATCGGCTTGTCGCGTTCGACGCCGCTCTGTTCGAGAACTTGCCAACGCACCCAGACGTTCGTGTCCGCGTAATCGGCGAGCCACTCCATGACCTGTTCGAGCGGGACGTCCTGAAAGGCGGCTTCCGGCACGGGCGAATCGAGCATTTCCTGCACGGACGGCGGTTTCGGACGGTTCTCGCTCGGCTCAGACCGTTCCCCCTTTTCGGTCTGCCCCATCGCCGCCGACGCTAACACTGCCGCCGCTGCGAGGCCGACCAACAGCTTTCTCATGGCTAGCACTCCTGGGTATCGCATCCGCCGGCCGCCGGAGGGCTACGCCAGCCCCCGCGCACCGGTTCCACTATTGGTAGTGACACGCGCTGGGGCATTGACGAGCAAGGCCGGGGGCACGCGCCACCCGCAGCTAATGCACGACCACGGTCTGCACCAGCGGCTGATTGATGCCCTCCCCTTTCGGAGGGCGGGCGTCTGGCACGGCACTGCTAGGGGGGGCGCAAGAACGTGCCCCGTTCTGGCGCTGATAGCAGACAGAGGAGAGTCGGCGAAGGGGCTCAGGGCGGATTACGGCTGCTCTGACGGCACCGACCGGTACCAAGCGCGTAGCTCGTCCTCGAACGATTCCTCCCGAACGCCCTTTCGCTGCAGGATTGAGAGCATCGCCTCGCCACGTGCGGTCGTTCCTTCCCTGACAGCGTCCAGGGATGCCCACTCCAGTTCCGATAGGATCCCGATGAAGGGCTCTTCAAGGGACGACAGGGTGTGCGGTTCCCTTTGCCTCCACCTTCTACGCGCTTGCCCGGGGATGTCGCGAAACACTATGTCGCGCAGCTCTCGGGCCAGTTCGTTTACTTCAGCGACGTCGGGCGCGTGGATGGCCTGCTGTTGCTCGCCGAACCATCCGTAGAACTGGCGAACGTTCACATAGTACTCGCGCAGACAGCGTCGTATGTCGATCTGGTCCGGGCTCTGATCCAGATATACCTTGGCCACGGAACTCCACCCATCGAAGCCCGCCAGATCTGCTTTCGGGAGATAGATGGAGAGCGCCAGTGCTTTCTCGCGCTCAAAGCTGACCAAGGACGTGAGATTCGGCAGCCTGTAATGTTGGCAGAACTTGCGCAGCCCAACGACGAATTGGGACGCACCATCCTTGTGAAAGGAGTGCGCCACCTGCTGCGTGTAAAGCGGCATCAGCCCATACGGCTCGTACAGCTTCCGGTAAAGAACGCGCGTATGATCGATGAGAGATAGTGCAGCGGCAACAAAGTTGTGGAGTAGACGCAGCAACTCGCGCTGCAGTTGGCGCAGTCTGTACTGTTTACGCACCTCCCAAAGTTCGCGCAGATTACCTGTGTCGTCGTGATAGGTGAGCGCGCGCTCAAGCTCCTCGTAATTCGTGGTGAAGACGTAGAAAGAGTGTCGAAGCGCCTTGATCGCATCCAGGCGCTTCTGAGCCGGCGCTTCTTCGAGTTCTCTGAGCGTGTCTACCACACGTGTGCGCGCCACGTTGCTCGCCTCCAGGCGCTCTTTCTTGCTCGGCGTCGCGGACACCCGTTACCGCGGAACAAGCTTAGCCGAGCAGGACGCGTCCGATCAAGGGCTGTTTGACGCGTTCGCCTTTGCGGAAGCGGCCGGCGCGGAAGGTTTTGCCGGATTCGGGGCGGACGGTCTGGTTGGGGTCGGTGATCTTCCGGCCGTCGTAGGCGAAGGCGCCGCCGGCGACCATGCGGCGGGCTTCGCCTCGGCCGATCTCGCGGTCGTGGGCCAGCCAAGCGAGCTTCCAGGCCGGGATGACGCCGTCGGTGATCTCCTCGGCCGGGATCAACACGTCGATCGTCTCGAGTGCCCGGTCGCGGCCGAAGTGCTCGTGCCACCACTTGGCCGCCGCGTCCATCTCGTCGGGCGTGTAGAACCATTCACCGATCTTGCGGGCCAGGCGGTCCTTGGCCTGCATGGGGTGGTCTTTGATCGCGGCCCGCCACTCGGCCTCGGGCAGCGTCGTTAGCAGCGTGAACCACTCGGGCAGCAGATCGTCCGGGATGCTCATGGTCTTGCCGAACATGTCGCGCGGCGGGTCGGTGACGCCGATGTAGTTGTCCAGGCTCTTGGACATCTTCTTCTCGCCGTCCAGCCCGCGCAGCATGGGCAGGATCATGACGACCTGGGGCTCCTGGCCGGCATCCACCTGCAGCTCGCGGCCCACGAGGTTATTATAGGTCTGGTCGGTCCCGCCCAGCTCCACGTCGGCCTCGATGTTGACCGAGTCCCAGCCCTGCATGAGCGGGTAGAGCAGTTCGTGGACACTGATCGGGATCTCGCCCTCATACCGGTTGCGGAAATCTTCCCGCTTGAGCATCTGCCCGACGGTCATCTTGCCGGCCAGCCGGATCACGTCGGCGAAGTTCATCGGGTCGAGCCACTCGGAGTTGTGGCGGACCTCCAGCTTGTCGTCCGACATCTCGAGGATGCGGCCGGCCTGATCGAGGTAGGTCTGCGCGTTCTGCTCGATCTCATCTTTGGTCAGCACGGGGCGGGTCTTGCTGCGGCCGGTGGGGTCGCCGATGCGGGCGGTGAAATCGCCGATGATCAGGACGGCCTTGTGCCCCAGGTCCTGGAAGCGGCGTAACTCACGCAAGACGATCGAGTGGCCCAGGTGAATGTCCGGGGCGGTGGGGTCCATCCCGAGCTTGACGCGCAGTGGCCGACCGTCTTTGGCGGCCCGCTCGAGCTTGTGTTGCAGCTCGACATCGGTGTAGACGCGCTCACAGGGATCCAGGAGCTGTTCGAATCCTAAATCGCTCATAGCCGGGCATGATAGGATCGCCCACCGCGGCTTTCCAGCCGCCGACGTAGGGGAGATTAACAACCAGGGCCGGTGAACGCGGCAGACCCTGTCATTCTGAGGGAGCGCAGCGACCAAAGAATCTCGCCACCCACTGCGAGGACGTTCCGGGCTCGACAGGAGACCCTTCGCTTCGCTCAGGGTGACTATGACTGACCCGGGCTAGGGCGTTTCGGGCGCGTGCTGTGTCCCGTCTTCACCCACGCGCAGCGTCCCGGTCGCCAGCCGGAAGTCGAGCAACGCGCGCCAGCGCGAGGTCTTGGCCAGATTCAGACGATTACGGGCGGCCGTCCATTCGTCTTTCGCCTCGATCAACTCGCGGATGCTGGCGAGGCCTTCGTCATATCGAATCTGGGCGAACTCCAGGCGTGAGTCGCTGACCTCCAAGTTCCGACGCTGAATCTCCAGCGAGGTCTCCTCCAGGCGGATGCGGTTGACGGCCCGGCGGACATCCGCGCGGATCCGCTCAAGCTGATCCTGATATGCCCGCTGCGCCCGGCGGACGTCAATGAGCGAGGCCCGATAGCGGTTGCGCTCGCGTGTGCGCTCCAGTGGCAGCGAAAGAATCAACTCGGAACGCCAGTTTGCCCGGGCGACCTCGAAGGCCCCTAGTTTATAGTGCTCCGGATCGGTGTCGAATGTCAGGGTCGAGTTCCAGTCGAGGTCCGGCAGCAGCCCGTTGCGCGCCACCGCCACGCCACGCTTGGCATCGTCGATCTGGTCACGTCGATTGAGCAGGTCCAAGCGATGCTGCACGGCGACGTCGATGGTCCGCTCCTCGTCCTCCATGGCGGGTGAGCGCTGTAGAAGTGGACAGCGCCCTGCTTCCACTTGCTGCTCGATTAACTCGATGTCCTCTAGGTCACCCATGCCCATCGGTTCAGAAACCGGCATCCCAATTAACAGCTTGAACTGATCAGTCGCGGCGCGGAACGCTTCCCGCTGGTCCTCCAGGACGTTTTCTGCCGAAAGCATTGCCTGTTGAGCGCGTTGGGTATCGAGGCGCGTCCCAATCTCAAGTTCCTCGAAGGCCTTGGCTCCCTCAAAGTCCTTGCGATAGCCCTCGAGCGTTTTCTCGCTGTCCAGAACCTGCTGCTTGACGCGCAGCAAGTCAAAGTAGGCTTGGGCAACAAGCACGAGTTGTCGGCGACGGAAGCGCTCGAAGTCACGCACGGCATAGGTCAGGTCGCGTTCGAGCTGGATGAGATCCTCGCGAGCCACGTGACCGGCGCCGCGCAAGAAGGGCACATTCAGCCCGAGCTGAATCTGGCTGCCTTCGGAAGCGGTGATGTTGTTCTCCACGTCCCGGATCAGCGTGCTGATCATCGCGGCCGTGAATTCGCCGCCGTACGGCAGCCGCTGCGAAACGGACAAGTCGGCCACGAAGCGCATGGCCTGATCGAAGTCGGTGATCTCGCCGTAGTTGCCGTACACCGTCCGCAGGTCGGCGGCGAAGATCGGCGTCCAGAGGTGCCGCTCCAGCGTCAGCGCCAGAGTGACCAGGTAGAGATCTTCCTTGGCGGTTTGGTACTCACGTCGGTGCTGCTGGGCGTAGGCCAACGCGTCCGTGAGCGTGAAAACCTTGTCGCGATAGCGCGGGAATTCCAGCTCGCCCTCGGGCCCTATCGCAGGCGGGGCAGTACTCGGCATCGTGGTGGGGGCGGTACTCGGCATCGTGGTGGGGGCGGTACTCGGCGCGGTGGCCGGGGCAGTACTCGGCATCGTGGCTGGGCCGGTGCTCGGCATGGTGGCCGGGGCGGTACTCGGCGTCGTGGCCGGGGCCGTGGTCGGCATCGTGGCCGGCTGTGATTCGCTCTCGGGAAGCGGCTCGAAGCCTTCGGGCACCTCCGTGGTGATAGGGTTGGGGGTGTAGGCATATGCTTGGCGGCCCGGCGTCGGCAGCGGCTCATCCGCATCGCCCAACGGAACCGGCCGGGAGTAGCTGAGCACCTCGGCCTGTCGGGCGGCGATCGCCGCCGCAACCTCGCGATCCGTGGCGTGCCCGAGCTGTCGGCATCCCAGCAAAGCCGACCAGCACGCGGCCAGGCCGACACAGACTGCCACGCCTGGTAGGGGCAGCTTCCGGCGGCGTACATCGCCGATCGGGCGGGCCGCCCCGGCGCTGCTCGCCGGGTGGTCCTTCTCCAACCGCGGACGGAGCACACACCTGACAAGCACGGCCTGCACATCTGGAAAAACGTCCGTACGCCTCATCTTGCGCCAATCCTGCCTAGAACCAACGGGAGTTCCCCTTAGCACCCTTCCGTGGGTGCCGCCGCGCATCTTGAACTACCCGATTGCCGGCATGATACGCGAGGACGCAGTCCGTGACCAAGCTCACGCGGAACTGAAGGCGGCGGGGCGACCCCCGGCGTCCGATCTCGCGGAGCGGGCACGCGGTCGTATAATGAAGTTGCCCTGGACGCTTTTGCTCGGAAGTTGCCGATGCGCCTGGTACGGATTTCGCTGGCGACGAAGTACCGCATCCTGTTCGGGTTAGCGGTGGCCCTGATCATTGGGGCGGCCCTCTACGTTCCGTGGAAGCTCATGGCGGGGCTGGTGCTCGAACAGTCCTTCCTCGAAGCCCAGCGTGTCGCCGACGATCACTTCCGGCTGGTGCTGGCTGAGCCGGGGTCGGCGGCGGGCACCAGCGGCGGCGTCCACGCCAGGCAATTCAGCCTCCTGCCCGAGCGCCTGCACCATCAACCCCGCTTCCTTCGGCTGAACTTCGACCCGAATGACCCCGCCTCGGCGCTGAATGAGGCCAACGTGGATCCCTTCGTCGCCAAGGCGTTCAAGACGTTTCTGAAAGACCCTAAGCGTAACTTCGTATACCGGACGGTGACGGACGAGCAGGACCGCTACTTCGCGTACGCCCATCCCGTGCGCGTCACGCAGAGCTGCTTGAACTGCCACGATGAGGGCAAGACGGCCCGCCCCTACCGCGAGAACGAGCTGGCCGGCATCATCGCCGTCAGCCTGCCGACCGAATACACCGACCAGCAACTGATGCTGAACCGTTGGCTGATCATCGCCGCCGGGGCGTTGGCCGGCATACTGGCCATCCTGGTCTTCCACGTCATCTCACACAAGTTCATTCTCTCGCCGATCGACGATCTGCGCAGCATGGCCCTGCGCGTCGCCGACGGAGACCTGGGCGTCCGCTCCACGGTCCAGACCGGCGACGAGTTCGAGCAGCTCTCCGACAACCTCAACACGATGCTCGATCGGCTGCGCGCTTCGCAAGAGGAGCTGACGAAAGCCAACCGGCTGCTGGACGTGAAGCTGGGCGAGATGGCCGAGACCAACGTCGCCCTGTACGAGGCGAACCGCGTCAAAAGCGAGTTCCTGGCCAACGTCTCGCACGAGCTCCGCACGCCCTTGACCAGCATCATCGGTTTCGCCGAGCTGTTGCGCGAGGGGCCGCAGGGCGCGGGCGACGGGCGGGCGGCGCGCTACGCGGAGAACATTCTCATCTCGGGCCGGATTCTGCTGGAAATCATCAACGACCTGCTCGATCTGGCCAAGATCGAAGCGGGCAAGGTCGAGTTGCAGCTCGAGCCCGTGCGGGTGGAGGAGCTCTGTTCCACCTTGCTCGATTTCACCCGGCCGGTGGCGGATAAGAAGAGTATTCGCGTCGAGTTTCAGGCCGATGAATCGTTCCCGATTCTGATCACCGACCGCGGGCGACTCCGCCAGGTTCTTTTCAACCTCCTGTCCAACGCGATCAAGTTCACCCCGGAACAGGGGCAGGTGCGTCTGCTCGCCCGCCGGCTCGACCAGGGGCAGGTCCGTCTGGCGGTCAGCGACACCGGCCCCGGGATCGCTCCCGAAAACCAGCAGATCATCTTCGACAAGTTCCGGCAGACCGACCAGTCGGCCACGCGCGAGCATCGCGGGACCGGGCTGGGGCTCGCGATTGCCAAAGAGCTGACCTACCTGCTGGGCGGCGAGATCGGCGTGGACAGCCAACCCGGCCAGGGAGCCACGTTTTGGGTGCAACTGCCGACAGCCGCACCCGAACCGCGCGAGCCTCTGCCCGTATCGCTTATCTGAGGCCGCCGGTGACGCTGTTCTCGGACGTGGCTCGCCAAGCGGAGCCCAATTCGATAGGCTAAGGCTGCGGAACAACCGCGGTGTTCGAACAAACTTCGAAGGGCCTGTGCACGGTTCCCGATGGATGAATAAGACAGGCTCGGCTTCCGGAGGTCCCAGAATCCGCGCGGACGGGCGAGCGGTGACCCGCAACGGGTGGTTCATCCGTCTGCGGAGACCGGCCCGGCGAGCGGCGACAACCCTGGAACACGCATGATTCGTGTCGAGGAGCTTTCCAAGGTCTTCCCTAACCCGGACGGGACGCTCAAGCGGGCCGTGGATCGCGTTAGCTTTGAGGTCGTCCCCGGTGAGATCTACGGGCTGCTGGGCCCCAACGGAGCGGGCAAGACCACCACACTGCGCATGATCAGCGGGCTGATGCGCCCGACGGAGGGACGCGTCTGGATCGACGGGGCCGACGTGACCGACCACCCGGAATCGGTCAAACGCCGCATCGGCTACCTCACGGCCAACACCGGCTTGTATGCCCGCCTCACGCCGCCCGAGTTCCTCGATTATTTCGCAACACTCTACGGCCTTTCGCGTGAAGCAGGTCGTCGGCGGATCGACGAACTGGTGGAATGGCTGGGGATGGGCGATTTTCTGAAGCTCCGCTGCGGGGCCCTGTCCATGGGCCAGAAGCAGCGCACCAATATCGCGCGGGCGCTGATCGCCGACCCGCCCATCCTGATCATGGACGAGCCCACCCTCGGGCTGGACGTGCTCAGCAACCGGCTGATCCTGAGCATGGTTCGCACGCAGGCCGACGCCGGGAAAGCGATCTTGCTCTCCACGCATGCGCTGGACGAGATCGAGACCATGTGTCGGCGGATCGGGTTGATCCACAACGGGAAGATGATCGCCGAGGGCCGCCTGGATGACCTCAGGCAGGAAACCGGTTGTCAGCGGCTGAGCGAGGTGTTCCTGCACCTGGTGGGAGCGGATGAGTCGGTACTCGCGGATTAGCACGATCTGGCGTAAGGAGCTGGTCGATATCCTCCGCGATCGGCGGACGCTGATCGCGATGGTGCTGGTGCCGATCGTGCTTTATCCCGCGCTGATGCTCGGGTCGGTGCAGGCCTTCGAGCTGCAGTTCAGCCTTCTGCGCCAGGAGTGTTACGACGTCGGCGTGCAATCGGGCGAGGCCAAGCGCTGGCTGCGGCGGCTGATCGACGAAGACCCGGCGCGGCAAGAGCTCGCCGAGGGGATGACCGCCGAGCAGCGCGTCGATTGGGCCCAGTCGCCCGAGCCGCCCGCACCCGGGACACAACCCGACGTGCCGCTGGAGCGTGGTGACCAGGCGGAGAGCGTGCGCTCCGGCGTCCGCCACAAACCGCCGCCGTACGAGATCTACATTGTTCCCGACGTTCGGCAGATGGTGACCGACGGGGTGGTTCACGTGGGAGTGCTGCTTGAAGGCGATCCGCCGCCGGTCGGCGCCGAGGGGTCTACGCCCGTGGCGCTGGTATTCGACGAGAGCGAGACGCGCAGCAACATCGCAGCGGCTGGCCTCCAGGGGATCTTCAAGCGGGCCAACATAACGCGGGTGGAGTCGCGGTTGCGAAAACTGCAACTCACTTGGGAATTCATCCAGCCCTTGGCCGTGTACGAGCAGAACGTTGCTTCACCGGAGAAAATGGCCGGCTCCATCCTGGGGCAAATCGTCCCGCTGATCCTGGTCATGATGACGATTACCGGCGCGATCTACCCGGCGATCGACTTGACCGCCGGCGAGCGCGAGCGCGGCACCCTCGAAACCCTGATGGTCGCCCCGGTGCCCACGACCGACCTGATCGCCGGCAAGTTCATCGTCGTCACGCTCATCGGGCTGCTCAGCGCGGTGCTCAACCTGCTTGCGGTGGGCGGCACGATCTACCTCGGCGGGCTGGGCGATCTGCTCACCCGCGGCGGCGATTTCGTCTTTCCGCTCGAGTCCCTGCCCTGCATCCTGCTGCTGCTGATTCCGTTGGCGGTCATGTTCAGCGCGATGCTGTTGGCGGTGTGCAGCTTCGCCCGCAGCTTCAAGGAAGCCCAAAACTACATCATGCCGGTCATGATCGCGGCGTTGATCCCGGCGGTGGTGGGAGTCTTGCCGGGGACGCGTTTGGAGGGCCCGCTGCTGGTCATGCCGGTGGCCAACATCGTCATCCTGACGCGCGAGTTGTTTCTGGGGCACATCGACCCCGGTGCGATCGTCTGGGTCACCCTGACCACCACCATCTACGCGGGCGCCGCGGTGGCCGTGGCGGCCAAGCTCTTCGGCCAGGAGTCGGTGCAGTTCGCCGACAGCGCGTCGATCAAGACGGTCTTCCAGCGCAAGTTTTTCAAGCCGCTCGCCACGCCCACCATCGCTCAGGCCCTGCTGATCCTGGCGTTGGTCTACCCGCTCAACTTCTTCATCCAGCAGCGTCTGATGCAGACCGGGGACCTGGTGGGCAGTGAACGATACTACTGGGCACTCGCCGCCGTGCTGATCGTCCTCTTCGTCGCACTGCCGTGGCTCGCGGCGAAGTACATGCGCGTCAACGTCCGAACGGCGTTCCGCCTCGAACGCCCCAAGGCCGCGGCGATCGTGGCGGCCCTGTGCTTCGGCTGCTCCACCTGGATCCTGGCCAGCGCCTGGTTCGTCGTTCAGGACCAGTGGCTACCCATGCCGCCGCAGATCAAACAGATGCTGGAACACGTAATCGGTTGGCTGGATGGCAGCCACGTACTTGTCGTCGTACTGTTGCTGGCGTTGGTTCCGGCGGTGTGCGAGGAGCTGTTCTTCCGCGGATATGTTCTCAGCGGCGTGCGCGGGGCATTGGGCAAGGTCGCCGCAGTCCTGCTGGTGGCTCTCGTTTTCGCCATCTATCACCAGAGTGTGTTCCGGCTGGTCGTCAGCGGCGCGCTGGGCCTTCTGTTAGGGCTGCTGGTCGTGCAGTGGCGTTCGGTGTGGCCGGCGGTGCTAGCACACTTCATGCACAACGGAATAGCCGTTGCCGTCACGCGGCCGGACGGTCTCCAGCCGCTCGTAGAGCGTTTGGGCTACGCCGTCGGTGAGGACAGGCTTCCACCGACGGGCTGGATCGTGGGCGCCGCCGCGCTGACGCTGGTCGGGGTGCTCTTGTGCCTGCTGGCCCGAGAACGTGAGCATCCCGCCGAACAGCTCGCTGCCCCGGCAGTCGAATCGGAAACCGCCTCCCAACCCTGAACGCTGCGACTGTTGTGGCGCGACGGCCGCGAAGGTCGTCTGCACGGCGGCCCTACGGTGGGACTCGTTCGTAAGAGCGGCTGCCGCGCGGCAGCGGAATCCGGTCGGCCACGTCGAACGGAGGCGTGAAGAGGTTCACCACCACCAGCGGCTCCGAGCCGGTGTTGACGCAGTAGTGCGGCGTTCCACGGGGAATGTGGAAGACGTCGCCCGGCCGACACACCCGCCGCTGGTCGTTGATGTAGATCTCGCCCCGTCCGCGGTGGACGATGAAGGTCAGGTCGTGCTCGCGGTGGATATGACGCGGTTCACCGGTGCGAAACTGAAGCAGATAGGCGCTGAACTGCTCGCTTTCCAGAAGCGGCTCGGCACGGAGGTCTTCGTCTGCCGCCACCGGCGCCTGCCGCAGAATCCTTTGCAGCATTGCCGGCTCGAGCACCTGCGTCTCGCGCTTCAGGACGTCGCGGGCAGGATCGGCAGCACAACCCGCCAAGCCGGCGGCCAGGAGAACGGGGACCAGGCGTGCCATCAGGGCGACTCCGGCGGCTGATCCTCCGCGGGCGGCGCGGGTTGCTCGGCCGGCGGCGCAGGCTGCTCGGCGGGAGGCACCGGCCCCGCAGCGGGCGCAAGGTTCTCCAGCTCCTGCTCCGCGAACATCCGCGTGAGCACTTCGGTCTGCTTGGCCGTCTCCAGCAGCGTCTCATCCAGGAAGAAGGCCTCTTGCAGGGCCTGGGCCGCCTCCTCACGCCGCGACGCCTTGGCGTGCACGATCGCGGTCAGGAAGTGGGCGGAGGCCCGGCGGGGATTGAGCTGCACGGCATTACCCAGGTTGGCCAGCGCAGTGGGCAGGTCGCCCCGATTAAGGGCCAGTGTTCCCAGGGCTTCCCAGGCCGGGGCATAGCGAGCCGAGGCGGCAAAGCACCTCTGCAAATGCGGCAGGGCCGCCTCGGGGTGGCCGGCCTCGATCTCCAGCACTCCCAGCCAGTACCACGCCTCCGGCCGACCCGGGGTCTGCTCGGCGTGTGCCAGGGCTTCCCGGGCCGCTTCGAACTGCCCCGCCTGAAGCAAGGCGACACCCCGCCAGGTTTGCACGTCGTAGTCGTCGGGGTGCAGCTCAAGCAGGTAATCCAGGATAGCCAGCGCTTCGGCCAGTTGTCCCTCCTGGACCAGCCAGACAGCCCGCAGGTAGTCCCGCTCGGGGATCAGCTCGTCGGGCAGCGGCCCCAGCGCGTCGAGCACGACGCCCAGCGCTTCCCAACGTTCCAGGTCGATCAGCAAGTAGCCCAAACGCAGCTTGTCCGGGTGTGGCAGGTCGTCGAGGTTATCGAGTTCGTTCAGCGCGTCGTCCGCCGCGGCCAGGTTCCCCTGCAAAGCGGACGCCTGGGCCAGTAGCAGACACGCGATCGGGTGACCAGGGGCTTGCTCCGCCAGGCGTTGGGCAAAGGTGAGCGCCTCGGCTCCACGCCGTCCCATCAGCGCGAGGCGGGCGGACAGTTCGTTGTATGCCCAGGGCAGGACGCCGTCGGCCGCCGCCTGCCGGGCGTACATCTCCGCCTCGTCGTTGTGCTCCAGTAGTCGCGCCAGGACCGCTACCCGCGCCCATGTCTCCCCGGTCCAGCGGGCTTGCGCGGCGTCCTGCAAGACCCTCTGGAGCGTGGCGTCGGCGGCGCGCGGGTCGGCCAGCAGAACCGGCAAGTCGTCCCCGGCAACCAGCACGCGATCCAACCGGGCATTGACCGCCGCGTCGTCGAGCGCCTGTTCGGCCGGTTCGGCCGTGGCCGGGCCGCTGGCCGGCGGGCCGAAGGTGGTCTCGCTCTCGTCGTCCGGCGGCGTGGTTTCCACCGGCTCCGGTACGGCAGCGAGCTGGGGCGCCTCCTGCTCGGCGAGGGTTTGTTCGACCGCGGTGAGACGTTCGTCCAACTCGGTGATGGTCTGCGAGAGGGCGTCGGACTGCTTCCGCAGGAGACCGGCGACGAACAACGTCAGCACGATGATCAATAAAAGTAGCGCCGCGCTGCTCGCGATGCACAGGACATAGAGGCGTTCGATCACGCCGGATGACGGCCCGCGCGGCTGGGGATGCGGGGGTGTTGAAGACATGCGGTTACCTTTGTCCATCTATGTCTTGGTCTGGTTGCTCATCCGTGTCGTCGTCGGAACCCGAGTCCGGCGTACTTGTCTCGCCGGTGGCGCGTTCGATCTCTTGTTCCGAAAGCCGGTAGCCGGTCCAGGCATCCACGTATCGGGTCGGTTCTCGCCGCCGCGGCCTGCGTACGATCGCCCGGCCCACGCGAACCATCACGTACGTGCCGACCACGAACGCCAATAGCAACAGCAGCGTAACCGTCAGCGTCGTGTAGAGCGAACGCATTTGTCGGGCGGCGGCGGCTTGCGTGCCTGCTTGTTCCGGCGCTTGCGCCTCGGCCTGTGCGACGCCCGGTCGTGCCGCTTGGGCCAACAGCCCCGTTGATGCACACATCACGGCCGGCGAGGCAGCAGCCAGGAGCAGCACGGCGATGGTCAGCGTTCGCGTGGGTTGGGCCGGTCCAGCCATCGCGGGGCCTCACACGGGCCAGCCGAGGTCGGCCCGGGGTCGCAGGTCCAATTCAGACTCCAGCTCGTCGAGCAACTTGCGCGCCTTCGGCGACAGGCTCTTGGGCGACTGGATCCGCACCGCTACGAGCATGTCGCCGGTCTTCCCGGTGCGCTGATCGCGGATCCCCTTCTCCCGCAAGCGCAGCTTGGTGCCGCCGGATGTGCCGGCCGGCACCGTCACGCGTGTGACGCCGTCCAGCGTGGGGATGTCAACCTTGGTGCCCAAGGCGGCCTCGCGGATGGTCAGCGGCAGGTCGAGCAGGACGTTGAGTTCGTCGCGGCGGAAATAGGGATGGGAACGAATGCGGCACAGAATCATCAGGTCGCCGCGTCCGCCCGGTCCGTCCTGCCCTTTTCCCTTCACGCGGATGCGCTGTCCGTCGCCCACCCCGGCGGGCACGCGGAACTCGATGCGCTCGGGGCGTGCCGCGCGGCCCCCGCGGGCGGTCAGCAGCACCTCACGAACGGTCCCGCCGGCGGCCTCCTCGAAACTCAGCTCGACAGCGTGCTCGATGTCGGCCCCGCGTGGGCGCGCTCGACTTGCCGTCCGGCGCCTGCGACCCCGCGCCCCCGCCCCACTGCTGAAAAACTGCTCGAAGATGCCGGTCAGATCGCCCAGCGAGCTGAAGTCGAAGTCCGCGTCGGCAAACGGCGATCCGCGGCCGGTTGACCAGGTGTGGAACTTCGGCGTCGGGCCGCCCGCCCCGAAGCGGTCGTACTGCGTGCGCCGCTGCGTATCACCGAGCACCTCGTAGGCAGCCTGGACCTCCTTGAAGCGTTGTTCGGCGCCCTGGTCACCGGGATTGCGGTCGGGGTGGTGCTCTTTGGCCAGTCGGCGGTAGGCGCGCTTGATCTGCTCTTGCGACGCGCTGCGGCTCACGCCGAGGATTTTATAGGGATCCTTCCGGTTCATCCCCGCTGGCTCCGCCGTTGGGCCCAAACGGGCTCTCCCAGGGATTCTAGGGCCCGCGCGCGTGTCGGGCAACGAAGACAGAGATGGGTCGCCGCCGGTTCAGGCACCCCCACCACGCCGCACCCGAGGTGCTTCCGTCGGCGTCCCAGGCACCGCCGCGGGCGTCAGCGCAGATTGATCAGTTCGCGCTCCGCCTGCTGGGCCCACCTGGTATCGGGATAGTTGTCAATGACGCGTTGGAACAGCTCTCGGGCTTTGTCGCTGCGGCCGACGGCCTTGAAGGCCCGACCCTGCGACAACCAGCTCTGGCAATCCCGCGCCGCTTTGTGCTCGCGGACATACACCATGACGGCGGCGTTGTCCTGCATCCGCTCGAGCATGCGCTCGGCGAAGTCCGCGGCGTCGGTCTCGTCATAGTCCTTGAGAATCAGCTCGAGCTGCACGCAGGCCGGTCCGAAGCGACGCTTCTCGACCCATTCGCGGGCCTCGAGGTACAGCTCGGCCGCCTTGTGCTCATCCTGCCGGTCCTTGAGAATCTCGGCGATTTCCTCGTACCTCTCCTCCAGCGCCTTGAGCCGCTCCTTGGCCTTCCTGCTCACGTCCAGGCCGCGGAACGTCCGCCGCACCTGCCGCAGGATCTCCACCGCCTCTTGATACTTCTCATCGTCGAGAAGCTGAGCCACCGGTCCCATTTTGTTGCGGCCAAGTGCTTCGATCAGATCGAGCGTGTCCAGGCAGATCGTTTTGAGCGGGTCGCCGGTGACAGCACGCTCGAAGGCGCTCCGGGCGGCATCGAACGCCTCATGCCATTCCCCCTTGCGGATTGCCGCGCGGGCCGTGGCGAGGTCCTCGCGGCAGAGCTCGGCATCCTCGGGGTGGGTCATGCGTGGGGGGGTCTTCTCGATCACCTCGAAGATGGTCTTGACCACCTCATTGAATTTGTCCGGCCCCCCGGACCAGGCCACCTTACCGTCCGGGTCAACGATGACGAGCCGCGGGAAGGATTCGATCTCGTAATCCTTGGCGGCCTCCGACTCCACCCCGATGGGGAAAAACAGCTTCTCTCTCTTGATGGCCGGCTCGACCGCTTTGCGCGTCGCCTCGGTCAACCCGATCACGGTGATACCCTGAGTACGCCCAAGCCTGGGGTTGGTCGCGACGATGTTGATGAACGGCATGATGCTCTCGCCGCCGGAGTGGAACGACACCCAGAAGAACAGCACGACCACCATGCCACGCAGTTCCTTCAGCGAGGGGATCTCCTCCTCAGCTAAGGTGTTTTCGGCGTCCAGCCACTCCTTGGCTTCCACGTCGGGGGCGTAGCTGCCGACCTCCAGGTCCGCCCGCACCACGTTGGCGAGCACCATCCCCACCAGCACGACGGTGAACAGCGTCGTCCTCATCGTACACCTCCAATACGCCGACGGCTCCCGCCCACACGATCCGGCCCTGGCGGCCGACCCGCCGTCACGCAACTCCACATTATACAACGAGCCGAATCGCGTTTACAGCAGCCAGATGAGCAATAGCGCAATAAGCAGTGCGGCGACGACCGCGAGGAACAGCCGCCGACGCCCGGAAGGCCGCGGGCCGGGGATGATCCACTCGCCGCACAGCGGGCAGCGGTCGGCCAACTCGGATATGCCGCCCCCGCAGGCCGGGCACGCCACTATGTCGTGTTCGTCATCCTCGGACAGATCACACGCCTGCGGTCCCTCCGCGTCTTCGTCGAGCTCATCCTGGTCGGAGGCGTCGCCCGGGTAACGGTCTTGCCAGTCGTCGGTAGGCATGGGTCTGGTCAACGCACAATCGGCAGTATGCGCTTGAACAATTCGGTGCCGGATCGCACCAGTAAATCGAATATTGCGGCTTCCACGGTGGTCACCGCCACCCCGGCGGCACGCAGGCCGTCGAGGGCGATCTGCCGGTCGTCGGGCCGGCGCGAGCCGACCGCGTCGGCCAACACGACCGGCGGCATCCGGGCCGCCAGCAGGTCCAGGGCGGTTTGCCGCACGCAAACGTGCGTTTCCACCCCGACCAGCAGCACCTGTGGTCGCCCCAGCGAGGCCAGGCGCTCCTTACACTGCGGGTCGCCGCAAACGCTGAACGTCTGCTTCCCAAGCCGTTCGGCAGCGCCGGCCGCCGTCAGGACGCGCTGGTCCGTGGGGCCCAGCCCCTGGGGGTACTGCTCGGTAAGGGTGATCGGCAGCTCCATCTCCTGGGCCGCTCGAATCATGCGAACGGTTTGGTTGACGACGGTCTCCTGGTCGGCGACGTGCCGCAGCATACGCTCCTGCATGTCCACGACCAGGAGCTGAGCGTGGGTGATTTCCAGTCGGTCTGTGTCAGGCATCTTGAGCGGACTCGAAGCTCGCTGGAACCATCTTTCCCAGCGGTGGCCGAACCCCGACCAGGCGGCGCCCGGGGCACCGCCGTACGCAGCGTCAAGCCACGACCGGCCGGCCAGTTTGCCACACTTGGCGCGGCGTGGCAAACCGGGGACCGGGCGACTTGGGCAAACAAAGATGTGGCGGCGGGGCTGGACTGGTCCAGCGCGGGAAGGTATCATTCCTACAGGTTCGAGACTGAGGAGCTGTGTGTCATGGATGACAATCCCATCGTAGCGACGGATCGCGCGCCGGTCTCCTGTGCCGAAGATGCCTGGCACGACGTCTCGGAGAACTCCTGCCCACCGCTCGAGTTCCAGGAGCCGATGTTGACGGACGGAGTGGGAGCTGCGCCGTCGAGCGATTACGCCGCAGCGCTCGACGGGCCGATGGCTGTCCCCGCGCTGCGTTGCGCGCCGCCCGAGACTCCGGCCGAGGAAACCGAGACGGCTCAGGTCATCGAGGCGTTGCTGTTCGCCTCGGACACGCCGCTCAGTGCCGCCCGGTTGGCCGAATTGGCCCGGGCGGGGACGCCGACCGAGATTCGCATACACATCGAGCAGCTCAACCAGAAGTACGCCGAGGCCGGGCTCTCGTTCCGCATCGAGCCGATCGCCCGCGGGTACCAGATGCTGACGCTGCCGGCATTCCGCCCCTGGCTGGACAAGTTGGACAAGCAGCGCAGCCAGACCCGCTTGAGCCCGGCCGCCCTGGAGACGCTGTCCATCGTCGCGTACAAGCAGCCGGTCATCCGGGCCGAGATCGAAGCGATTCGCGGCGTGGCCTGCGGCGACCTGCTGATCCGGCTGCGCGAGATGGGGCTGGTTCGCGTCGTCGGGCGCGCCGAGGTCGTCGGGCGGCCCATGCTCTACGGAACAACACGCCGGTTCCTGGACGTATTCGGCCTGGCCTCCCTGGACGACCTCCCGCCGTTGGAAACGCACACGCTGAAGGCCAAGTCCAAGCCGCTGGAAGAGGTGGAACCGGTCCCACCGCCGCCGGTTGCGCTGGAGCCGATCGAGCCGCACGCCGTCGTAGGCGCCTAGATTCGACGGAAGTACGGTCGCAAGCGCGTAGGTCGGGTCATCGACCCGACACCTTATTCGCCAACCCGGTTCTCAATTTCGGTGAAGTCGGGCGGTTCGCGTGCTGGCCCTCGACAGAAGCAACACCAATCCGCGTCGTAAATCCCCTCCCTCACCCACCGGTGAAACGACGAGAACGCCCACTCGTGCGCACAACGCGCCACCCCATGCTTGACCGGGTTGTAATGGATGTAATCCAGGTGCCGGCCAAAGTCCTCTTGGTCGCGGATCGTGTGTTCCCAGAACCGCGGCTGCCACACGCCGCGCAGGCCCTTGCGTTGCTGGCCCGGCGAGATGGCAGCCTCGCGCCTACCCGCCCGAAGGTACGCACGCGTGAATGCCTCTTTGATCTTCCGCCAGCGGGTGGAGAAATCGGCGTCGGCGGACAGAAGTGTCCACAGGCAGTGCAGGTGATCCGGCAGTAGGACGATCCCCGGCATGTCGAACGGCCGCAGCCGTTTTGTCTCCACTATCGCGTCGTGTAGGATCCGGCGGGAGAGCGGCGCGCGGAAAAGTGGCTGTCGGCCGTGTGTGACGAGCGTGAAGAAGAAAGTCCCGCCGGGCGCAAAGAACCGACGAAAATCCGGCATGACGATGATCATACCGCGTTGGTCCGGGTCAATCGAGTCTGGTGGGCGGCCCGTCCGATCAGAGATCGTCGGGTCGATGACCCGACCTACACGCTGCTCGCAGTCGTTGCGATCGGTCTCAGATCCGCACCGTGCGGCGGACCATGATGACGTTGTCGGTCAGGGCGAAGAGCGAATCCGGGAAACGCAGGGAGTAGCTGCCGCGCAGGCTGCCGTCCGCCTGGATATACACGCTGAGGGTGTGGCGTGTCTGGCCGGCGTCGGGGTCGCTGGTCACGAACGTCCAGATGATCTGATTCGCGCTGCGGACGCTCAGGTCGCTATCGACGATCGAATAGGCCGGGCCGTCGCACTCAGACGCCTGGGTGACGCGGTCGCCCAGGATCGTGATGCAGTTGTTGATCAGCCCGGTCTCGCTGGTGATCTGCCAAAACCCATCGTAGTCAGTCTGGATCAGCGGGTCGTAGCGGCCTGGAGCATCGCCGGCCGGGACGGGACACCCGCCGCACAGCGCGATCCCGATCAAGCCAATCAACCCTACGGACGTTCGCACCGCCGCACTCCTGGGGAACCGTACCTTATACACGCAGCGTGGTGCGGCGGTTGCGGCGGCCAGTTGCCAGGATGTGACCGGTGGCGTGATGCTCGTCGCTGCTCGCCGGTGGACGCGTGGTCCGGCCGGCCGCTACGATGCCGCCGGCGGTTTCCGGAGGTATGGCGTGATCCCCGATATGGTCTGGTGGGTACTGCTGGCGCTTTACGCGTTTGTCGCGCTGCGCTGGCTGTGGGTTCACGTGGAGCTTGCGCGCGCGGTTCGGGCGGGCCTGCTCGAGCCTGCCAGCCACGTCGATCCGCAACTGCCGCACACGCGTGTGACGGTCATCATCGCCGCCCACAACGAAGCGGACACGATCGGCCGCTGCCTCGAACGGGTGCTGGCCCAGGATTACGCCAATCTGCAAGTGATTGTCGCCAACGATCGTAGCACCGACGCGACCGGGCAGATCGTGCGTGACATCGCCCGCGACCACGCGAACGTGCAGTGCGTCGATATCGAGGAGCTCCCGGACGGCTGGCTGGGCAAGACGCACGCCCTGGCAACGGCGGCACCGCACGCCCAGGGCGAATACCTGGTCTTCACGGACAGCGACGTGGAGTGGCACCCGGCCATGCTGGCGACGGTCATCGACCTGGCGCAGCGCGAGCGCCTGGATTTCCTCAGCCTGTGGCCCAAGGTAATCGTGGCGGGCTTCTGGGAGCGCCTGTTGCTGCCGGCCTGTGGGTGGGTGTTGAACCTGTGGTTTCCGGGCGCCCGGCCGGGCCGCATCGAATCGACGCCCATCTTCGCCAACGGACAGTTCCTGATGGTCCACAGACAAGCCTACGAGAGGATCGGCGGGCACGGCGCCGTGCCGGACGAGATGGCCGAGGACGTCGCGCTGGCGCAGCGGGCGCACGCGGCGGGGCTGCGCCGCTATGTAGGTCTGGGGGTGAAGCTGTTTCGGACGCGGATGTACGAGAGCCTGCCGGAGATCATCCGGGGCTGGACACGGATTTACATCGGTGCGCTGCAGGCCCGCTGGAAGCTGCTATTCAGCGTCGGCGCCCTGATGCTGGGATGCCTGCCGCCGTTCGCGGTGCTGGCGGCGGTGGTGGTCTCGGCGAGCGGCGGCGGGCTCGCCTCACTCGGCTGGGCCTGGGTAATCATTGCGGCGATACACCTGATCGCCATGTACAGCGTGGTGTATCGTCATTTCGGGCTGGCTTTCGACGGTAGTCCCTATGTCTCCCTCTTTCCGCTGGCTTCGTTGGGCGTGAGCGTACTTCTGGTGTACTGTGTGTTCTTGATGGGCGGGCTCGGCACGATTCGGTGGGGCAACGTGCGCTACCAGGTGCGGGGCTCGCGCGCGGTGCGCAGCCGACGCGTCGCCGATTGATTGGCGCGTGGTTCCCGGCGCCACGCCGGGTCAACCGTCGAACACTTCCTGCTCAATCAGGTCGGCATAGCGCTGGACGACATCCGGCGGAAACGCGCCGTCGGGCCAGGCCAGCCCCAGGGTGATCCGGCCGCGAAACCTCGTGAAGGTTGGGTTCCAGCCGGGTGGGATGTTGAACACCCCCGCCGCCCAGAGGTTGGTCAACTCCGCGCCGAGGAACCGCCGGACGGGCGGGTCGATCTCTCCGACGAACGCGAACCCGCTGGCCACGATCTGGTCCCGCAGATGGTGCTCCACCAGCCGTCGGTACTGCCAGGTGCGGAGCTGCGCAGTCAATCGATGCAGCAGCCAGTCTGCCAGGTACGAACGGCGTTCCAGATACCCCCGCAACTGCCGCTCGATGTCCGCGGCCAAGGTCCGCTTGTCCCCGATGTGCTCCGCCGAAACACGCAGGAGGGTTGATATCAGGTAGTTGCCGACCACAGGGCGGCGTGGCAGATCGGGCAAACGCATCGGAAAAACCAGATCGTAAACGGGCAACGCGCATCCCTGCTCGCAGTGCAACCGATGGACCGCGCGCAGCACACAACCAGCGAGATAGCGGCTGTGTAGCGCGGGGCCGGACGGGGCGACGCGGCGAGCGTTGCGGCGCAGCAACTCCACCATCTCGACCGACCAGGATCGACGCAGACAGCGCAGCCGGCGGGAACCGGTCGGACGTTCCGGGAGATGGTCGCACAACGACGCGTGCGGCACCCGCACTCCGGGAGTCCTCTCCCGCACCCACTGCGCAAACAGCCTGCAACGCCGCAAGGGGCCGAAGCCGGCCAACGGATCAACCACCTGGCCGTCCGGCAACAAGTGCTCCGGCAGCGGTGAGGACGAGTCCTTTGCCAGCCGATTCATCTCGGTGATGAAATGTTGGGCTCCCCCGGCGTCCATCAGGGCGTGGGGCCAGCGCAGGCACAAGCGGTGCTGCCAGTTCGGGCCGCGGTAATGCTCGAGGTGTACCTGCGGGGGTTGCGAGATATCCCACCTGATGGAAAGGCGTTCCTGAGACAGTCTGTCCGCCGCTGCGGTCCAGTCCGCTTCGCCGGACAGATCCTCGTGTACGTAATCCGGCCGCACCGGCGCGCCGTCACGCCGCCAGATCGGCCAGCCACGCCAGAATGACACCGCTGCCGCGCTGGCGGTTGTCGGATGCACCTCCATCGCGCGTTGGAGCGCACTGACGACGTCGGCGGATTCAAGGCGACCGACGGCATCCATCGTGAAGACCGCCGTTGCGCCCGGGTAGCCACGCCGTTTCATGAAATGGTCGAAGGCGTGGAACCCGCAGTCGCAGGGGTTGAGTCGGCGGTGGCGTCTCACTCGGCTCTCCCGCTGGTGTCCTGAGCGGCGAAACTGTTGGCAAGGTCACCTGGGTCAGCTCCGCGGCTCAGCCCGCGCCGCGCCTCCGCGCGGGATGAAGTCTGCGGCTGCTCTGCCTGTCTTGTCTTGCTCTTGCACACGCGGCGATGCTACGCTGAGGGTGCCTGAGCGGCAACGGATGGCTTCAACCGAGCGCGGCGGTGAACTGATGATTGTGTTCCTGTGGATTATGGCGGCGTCCTATCTGCTGGTCGTGGCCGCCTGGTGGTGGCACCTCTGGTACTACCGCGCCGGACTGGACTTGAACGAGTTCCGCCTGACACCGCTTTCGCAGTGGCCGGCCGACCGCCCGGCACCGTCGCTGGCCGTGGTGATCGCCTGCCATAACGAGGAAGATGGCATCGAGGCCTGCGTTCGCAAGCTGTTGGCGCAGGATTATCCCAAGCTGCGGGTCGTCATCGCCAACGATCGCAGCACCGACCGCACCGGACAGATTCTGGCGCGACTGGCCGCCGAGGACGACCGGATTCGGATCGTCGAGATCACCCAGCTCCCGGACGGGTGGATCGGCAAGACGCACGCGCTGGTTCGGGCGGTCGCCGGCTGCGACGCCGACTACCTGTTCTTCACGGATAGCGACGTGCAACTCTCGCCGCACACGCTTGTCACGGTGATGGACAAGGCTTGCCGCGAGAACCTCGATTTCCTGAGCCTTTGGCCGCACCTCGAGCTGCGCAGCGTCTGCGAGCGGCTGCTGACGCCGCCGGCTATGGCGGTGCTCAGCCTGCGGGGCATGCCGCAGGCTTCGGCCGAAGACGGCGCTTCCCAAACCGTGCTGGGCAACGGGCAGTTCCTGTTGGTCAAACGGAGTTCCTATGACGCGATCGGGGGTCACGCGGGCGTGGGGGCCGAGCTGGCCGAGGACGCCGTGCTGGCCGCCCGGGCGCACGCGGCCGGCCAACGCTGCTGGGCCGGATTGGGCAAAGGGCTCTTCGTGACCTACCGCGAAGGAGGCTTCGGGCGGACCGCGAACGCACTGGCCCGCGTACTGATCGGAAGCCTGCAAAAGCCGGCCCGCATCCTGGCCGGGACGCAAGTATTGCTGGCGGGCGGCTTCGCGCCCGTCTGGATCCTGCCGGCCGCGGCCGTCTGCCTGTGGGCCGGGTTGGATCGGACGCTCTGCTTGGCGTTCCTGGGGCTCGCCGTTCTGCATTGGCTGGGGATGTTGCTCACGCTGCGCCGCGCGTTCGAGATCTCGCTGGCCAAGCGCGGCTCGCTGGTGTGGTTTCCGTTCGGCTCCGCAGTCGTGGCCGGCGTGCTGTTCTGGTGCGTATGGCTGCTGAGTGGGCGCGGGAGCGTGCGGTGGGGCTCCACGCGCTACCGCCTCAGCGGTTCGCGCATCGTCGCTGTCGTGCGCCGGTGATCACGCGACAGGGTAGCACGGGCGTCCCACCCGTGAAGTTTGGGCGGGATGCCCGAGCCACCCGGCGGCGTTGCCGACTCCCAGGGACGTTCCAGGCGGCAACGGTCGCGGCGGGGCGCACAACGGGGCACACCGCGTGAATTCACCTTGGGCGTAGCAACCCATGCCAGGACTCCGTCGCGCACGAATTCGTATAGCGTGGCTCCGGGGCCTGCGACGTGACGGGAGCCAGCCCGCGCGGAGGCTCGCAGCGCGCTGCTGAGGGTATCAAGGGGCATTGTGCGCGTGTGTGTATATGGTTCTGCAATCCCCGATCGCGCACGGCCGCTCTTGCGCGGCGAAGGCAAAGGGGTTTTCACTGCTCGGCAGAAAAGGCTGCGTCGCATGTCATTCCGAGGAGCGCAGCGACGAGGAATCTAGCCGCAAATGCGGAATTCGTCGAGACTCCTGGCCAGATCCCTCCTCCCTATGGTCGTCGGGATGACAGTGAATTCGCCCTTTTCTACAAAGCAGGTTTTCACCGATTCGCGATTTTTCTTCACAATCATGAAATGACAACTTGACTTGTAGCGAACTGGCCGGTACGATCGCGAACGATCGAATGGCGCGGTCACGGGGATTCGCGCCCATGTTCTCTGTACATGGAGGTTACGTTATGGCTAAAGCCGCTCGCCGCAAGAGAAGAAAAGTAAAGAAGTCCAGAAAGCGGGCGCGCGCCACCGCCGCTAAGCGTGGTCCCACGGGCGTGGTATATAATCTGAGCGCCTACCGCAACCGCCTGGTTGCCGAACGCGACGATATCGACAAGAAGATCGCCGCGCTCGAGACCGCCATGTCGGTCATGGGCGCCGCGGCTCCCGGCAGGCGTCGCGCCGCGCGTCGCACAGGCCGAAGGGTGGCCGGGGCCGTAGGTCGTCGCGGCTCGCTCAAGACGTATGTTGCCAAGGTGCTCACGTCTGGCGGCGGCACGATGGCAGTCAAGGACGTCACCAGCCGCGTCCTGCGGGCGGGCTATAAGACGCGGAACAAGACGCTGGCCAAGAGTGTCGGCATCGCCCTCAAGCAGATGCCGAACGTGCGGAAGGTTGGCCGCGGTCAGTTCAAGCTCAAGTAGCAGGTGCTGACACCTGCCGTCAGTCCTCCAAGTGCCCTGGAAGCGCGCGGTTGCAGTCAGTCCCCTTCTGCACCCGCGCTTCCATTTACTGGAGCGGATCACCGAAATCGTATGAGTTCAGCCGTCTGCAGTGAGGGCATCGGGTAGTGGCGGGAGTTGGCCA
>CAZNFA010000031.1:0-52484 GCA_964572345.1 uncultured Planctomycetales bacterium | reverse complement strand
GGCGGGACTCGCGCCCCGGTTCGGAAACGGGCTTCGCCTCCGGTGCCTTGACCGCGCCCGTCGTTCGTGTGCCCGGCTGCTTCGATTTTCCGAGTAGGCCTTCGAGCCGGGCGATGCGGTCGTCGGCGTCGCGGATCACCGTCTCGAGCTTGAGGAACTTGGTGTCCACCTGCGCGTTGATCCGCCGCGATAGCTCCTCGAGCTGGATGAGCAACTGGTCCATCGTCTGTTGGATCCCCCGCTGGTCGCGCAGCCGGGCGGACTGGTCACGCGTCACGTCGCGTGCGGTGGTAGTGCGGAACTGGTGACGCCGGAGCTGAATCAGCAGCAGGGCAACACCCAGGAACGCCAGCAGCGGTACCCAGAGGCCGGATACCATCGAGCTGTCCGCACTAAGCATCATGCTCGTTCGCCCAGATCCGTAGCGCTTCCTGCTGGACCTCGCGGAGCGGGACGCCGGCCTGCCGCGCAATCTCTGCGCAGTCTTCGTACTCCGGCCAGGCCCGGGTGGTCTCGTCGCCGCGCCGCCCGACCTTCACCCGGATCGTCCCGAAGCGCGTTTGCACGGCCACGTGCTCGCGCGTCAGCTTGCTCCGCCGGGCCTCGTGGCGCCGGATCCCCAGTGTCGTCGTCTCGCGGAAGACGATCGTTTCCAGCGTGGCGACGTCCTCGCACCGGCACAGGACCGTCAGCAACTGCCCCGGCCGACCCTTCTTCATGATGATCGGCACGATGAAGGTGTCGAGCGCACCGGCTTCGAGCAGGCGTTGGCAGGCGTAGGCGAGCACTTGGCCGGTCGCGTCGTCGCACTGGGCCTCCAGCACGCAGACCAGGTCGCGCTCGCCGGCCACCTCGGGCTCCGCTTCGCCCACGATCAGCCGCAGTAGGTTGGCACGCCCGTGCCCTTCCCGCGTCCCGGCTCCGCAGCCGACGGAGGAGATACGCATCGGCGGCAGCGGGCCGTAGGCGTTGGCGAGGGTGGTCAGGATGGCTGCCCCGGTGGGCGTGGTCAGTTCGTCGGGTTCGTCACAGGCGGCCAGCGGCACGCCTTTGAGCAGGTTTACCGTCGCGGGCGCGGGGACCGGCAGGACGCCGTGAGCGCCGCTGACCGTGCCCGACCCGGTCGGGATGGGCGAGCAGGTGATGCGTTCCAAGCCGAGCTGCGCCACGCCGACAGACGCGCACACGATGTCCACGATCGCGTCGGCCGCGCCGACCTCGTGGAAGTGGATCTCTTTGATCGCCGTGCCGTGGGCGGCCGCTTCCGCCTCGGCCAGCCGACGGAAGATCGTAGCGGCTCGCTCGGCGACAAGTGGCTCCAGTCGGGCCGCATCGATGATGCTGAGAATCTCCGGCAGATGGCGGTGCTTGGCGGGTGTTTCGGGCGCGATCGATACGACGGCCTGCGTCGCCGCCAGCCCGTGTCGCGTGACCTTCTGGGCCGAAAGTCTCACGCCGGGCAGATCGAGTTGGGCGACGGCTTCGGTGAGTGTTTCGAGGGGACAGCCGGCATCGACGAGCGCGCCGAGGATCATATCCCCGGCCGCACCGCTGAAACAGTCGAAGTGTCCGCAGTGCACTACGAGCCCCTTGTCTGAAGTTCACTGGCTCGACCCTGACCAACGTGCGAGAGATTACCCCACCGGCCTCGCTGGGGCGAGTGTGAACTGGTCCAGCGGCAGCACGCCGACACGTCAGCCATCGCGCGTCGCGGACTGCCAGGGGCTGTGCGGGGCCTGATCCCGGGTGCGCCGCCTAGACCGACGGGACCTCGGCGCTGGTGTCGGGTGCCTTGTTTTCGAGGTCGAGCTTGTCCAGGGCGGCCTTGTTGGGGGTCAGCACCATGATCATGTCGCGGCCGTCCATGCTGGGCGGCCGCTCGACCTTGACCAGCTCCTCGAACCGGCTGGCGACACTGCGCAGGATCTCCAGGCCGATCTCGCGGTGGGCGCGCTCGCGTCCTCGGAAGCGCATGCGGAACTGAACTTTGTCTCCCTTTTTGAGGAAACGTATGGCGCGCTCCATCTTGATCTCACGATCATGATCGTCGGTCTTGGGCCGCAGGCGCACCTCTTTGATGGCCTGCTCGTGGTGCTTGCGAACGTGCTTCTTCTGGTGGTACTTCCATTTGCCGTAATCCATGATCCGGCAAACCGGCGGCCGTTCGTTGGGAGCCACCTCCACCAGGTCCAGGCCCGCCTCCCGGGCGATCCGCATGGCCTCGCCGGTCTCGACGATCCCGACCTGCGCGTTGTGCTGGTCGACCAGTCGGATCGGGGAGATGCGGATTTGCGCGTTGCAGCGCAGATTCTGAGTGTCCCTCTTAGCCATCCTCTCCGCTACGTTGGGACGAAGCCTGGCGTGCTTCGCCGGACGCCCGCGCGCCACGTTCCGCGATTTCCGACGCACACGCCGCCAGGAATTCGGGCACGGTGCAGTTGCCCAACTGCTGCCCCTCACGCGTGCGAACGTTGACCGTCTGGTTGGCGGCTTCCTGTTCGCCGACGACCAGAATGTAGGGTACCTTCATCAGGGTCGCACGGCGGATCTTGGCACCGATCCGATCGCTGCCGTCGTCCAGTTCCGTGCGTAGCCCCGCCTCGGCACAGAAGCGGTGAGTTTCGCGGGCGTACGGCGCGGATTTCTCGCTCACCGTGCAGATCGTCGCCTGCGCGGGTGCCAGCCACAGGGGGAACGCGCCCGCGAAGTGCTCGATCAGGATGCCGAAGAAGCGTTCCATGCTGCCGAACAGAGTGCGGTGCACCATGACCGGCCGGTGTTCCCGGTTGTCGTCGCCGACGTACTTGAGGTCGAACCGCTCGGGCAGGTTGTAATCGACCTGCACGGTGCCGAGTTGCCACTCGCGCCCGAGGCAGTCCTTGACCACGAAGTCGATCTTCGGTCCGTAGAACGTGGCCTCGCCGGCCTCGCTGGTGGATTGCACGCCGGACGCTTTGACCGCGGCGGTCACGGCCGCTTCGGCCCGCGCCCAGACGTCGTCCGAGCCGATGTACTTGCCCCCCACGTCGCGCAGTCCGATGCGCACGCGAAATTCGTTCAGCCCCAACGCCCGCAGCACGAACTGCGACAGCTCGACGCAGGCGCCGATTTCGTCGGGCAACTGCTGCGGCGTGCAGAAGATGTGCGCGTCGTCCTGGGTGAAGCCGCGGACGCGCACCAGCCCGCTGACCTCCCCCGACTGCTCGTAGCGATACACCGCGCCGAACTCGGCCAGCCGCACCGGCAAATCGCGGTAGCTGCGCGGCTCGGAGCCGTAGATCATGATGTGGTGCGGGCAGTTCATCGGCTTGAGCAGATAGGCTTCTTCGCTTAGCGCCAAGGCGCGCGCCAGCGCGAACTTCCGCCCAACGTCTTGTTCGTCCCAGGGATAAGAAGCTGTTTGCAGCCCGGCTTCGACGACGAGCTCCTTTTCCAGATCCGGGTCCAACCGCTTTTCCGAGTCGCGAGCTTCACGCAGCGCCTTGATCAGCGGCCTGGCCGCCGGTCGCACGAAGATCATCTGTGGGAACTGGTCATCTTCGTAGTAAGGGTAGTGTCCGCTGGTTCGATAGAGTCCGGTTCTGCCGATGTGCGGCGTGTAGACCGGCTGGTAGCCCGCCTGGAGCAACGCCTCACGCAGGAAGGTCTCGAGCGTGTGGCGGACGACCGCGCCGCGCGGCTTCCAGAGTACCAGCCCCGAGCCAACCAGCGGGTCGATCGTGAACAGGCCCAACTCCGGGCCCAGCTTACGGTGATCGCGCTTCTTGGCCTCTTCGAGCCGCGTGAGGTGGGCCTGGAGCGCCTTCTTGTTTGGCCAGGTGGTCCCGTAGACACGCTGCAGCATCTTCTCACGGGCGTCGCCGCGATAATACGCCCCGGCCACCTGCATCACCTTGAACGCCCCGATGTGCGCGGTGCTGGGCAGGTGCGGCCCGCGGCAGAGGTCTTCAAAGCCGTTCGAGCCCGGCTCGCCGTTCACGTAGAAGCTGATCGTCTCGCCCTCCGCCCGCTCGGCGTTGTCCAGCTTGTAGCGGTTGCCCTCCGCCCGCAGCTTGGCCAGGGCCTGCTCGCGCGGCAGCTCGTACCGCGCGAAGGGCCGATCCTCCTTGACGATCTCGGTCATCTTGGCTTCGATTTGCTGGAAGTCGGCCGGCGTTAGGTTGTGATCCAGGTCGATGTCGTAGTAGAAGCCGTTCTCGACCGGCGGTCCGTAAACCAGCTTGGTCTCGGGCCAGAGCGTGCAGATCGCCTCGGCCATCACGTGCGCGCAGCTATGCCGGGCGACCTTCAGCCCTTCCGCGTCCTCCAGCGTGAGGGCCTGGAACTCGACCGGCTCCTCCGCCAACGGGGTGCTCAGATCGACCACGCGCCCGTTGACCTTGGCGGCCACGGCCTCACGCGCCACACGCGGGCAGATGTCCCGGATCACGTCCGCGGCGGTCACGCCGGGGGAATGCTCGACCACACTGCCGTCCGGCAACTGCACCTTTACCATGCGAATGCTTCTCTCATGGCAGTTTGCTGGTGGCAGTCGCGAATTCGGGAGATGAATGCATCGCGAGTTGGGAACCTCTGCGACATCGGGATGACGCTACGCGTGAGCGACGCCTCCGCTCGTGGCCTCAGATTCTTCTACGTGCCTTCTGAACGTGCGCAACGCCATCCACAAGTACCCAGGGGGCGGCACCGCCCTCTTCGTGCCACCCTTCTGTTACCAATCTATCCGGTCCCTGCCGGAAGTCAACCCGGATTGGGTCAACTATATGTTATCGGCGTGGCGGGCGGTCGGTGTTTACGCCTGTGGCGGGGAGAGGGGGGGCCATGGCGGGTGCCCCATGGCTTCAGCCGTGGGAGACACGCGGGACGGGCGACCCACCCCGCTCGGTCAAGCCCCGCTGCGTATGTCGCCCTGCTGCGTGTTGGTCTGGCACGAGTACGCCGTCACCCACAGCATGCCCAGCATAGCCGGGACCAGCAGCGACCAGTCCGCCGCCCACTCGAGAAACGTGATGCCCAGCGACGGGAGCAGGGCGTTGCTGAGCCCGACAAACCCCACGATTATCAGGGCCACCCCTTGCACGCTGGTCACTACCAGTGGCATGGCCCGCTTGTTCGACCAGGCTAAGGCCAAACCCAATCCGGCGCCTGCCAAGGTGCACGTCCACCACGCGGCGGAATGGAAGGTGACTTGGGCCGCGACGTAGTACCCCAGGGCGCCTAGCGTGCCCCCTGATGCAATCACGACGCCGAGTCGCTCGTAACGCAGCGCGACGGCCGCCATGCCGGCGGCCAGCAGGAACGACGTCAGTGCGGGCGTCAGGCCGGTTAGTCCGGCCAGCTTCCACCCGCCGACGACCCCAAACCCGCCTGCGGATACCGCCAGCAGAAACCGCGCGAAGCGGAATCCGAAGAACGCATATAGCAGGCCGATGGCGAAAATGGCGGCGCCCGTCCCGCTGGTCTGGAACGATGCCCATCTGAAGATCAGGTCCTGGTAGTTCATCGTGGCTCCGCCATTGCGCGCGCACCGATCCACCCCGATATGTTCTTATCGTTAAAATCGTTGCCAAGGGTCGCAAATAAGATTCGACGTGGGCCGGCTCGGCAGCCGGGAAGCACTTGAAGAGCCGCAGGCTTCGGCTCGTGCGGCGCGTCAGCCTAACCTCAAGCCTGCGGCTCGTAGCGGATTCGGTGTCAGACGGTGTTGTCGTCGCGAGTGGACCCCACAGCGTCAGCGCTATGCCGGGGCTGGCTCAGCTTCTCCGTCGTCTGTGGCCGGTTTTTTAGGACGTTTCTCCCGGCTGAGGAGCAGGTTGTAGACCAGCGATGCCGCCCACGCGATGCCGACGATCACCCAGCCCCACGCGCCCAGCGAAACCAGCCACCCCAGCGCTGAAGGAGCCGTGACCTCCAACAGGGCGACCAGACCGCCCAGGAGGAACAGCGTCCCGGCGCTGGCGGCCCAGAGGGCACGTGAGACCTTCGGCAGTAGCAACCCGAAGACCAGTCCCGCCAGCCCGGCCGAGAGCACGATGGCCGCGAAACTGGCGTGGAAGTTGGGGACGTTCTGCCCCAAGTAGGCCCAGAGCTGGCCGAGTTGCTGCCCCGGCGTGTCTGCTGTCCCCGCGACAGCGTCGGCGACCGGCAACGTGACCAGGCGGGTCTCGGCATCGTAGTTATCAGCCGTGAAGTTGGCCACGTACGGGTTCAGGATCCGCACGTAGTAGACCGAGAGGGCAGCGGCGCAGGAGCACCCGGCCAGCAGCAGTGCCAGCCAGAACCGGAATAGCACCAGTCCGATAACAAACCCGAGCACCGCGGCGACTACGATCGCGGGCCAGACCGGCACATTCAGCCAAGTCCCTATGAATGATCCCCCGATCCCGCCCAGGCCCAGGAACGTCAACGCCGCCAGCAGCGGCGCCAGCTTCGCCCCGCGCAACAGCAGAATCAGCCCAAACAGGACCGTTGCCAGCATGCCGCCCAGCGGCAACCAGTTGCCCGTGGCCGGGATGTGCTGCGTGAATGCGTCCAAAACCATGTGAAAGGTCTCGTTCATGGCGTCGCCTCCGCTGGCGTCTTCGTTTGCCGGTACGACCAACCGTTAGCGCGGTTCGCCGATCAGGATCCGGTCCTGCGGCCGAACGTCGATCGGTCCTCGGTCAGGTAGACAACCCGTTTTCGCGTAGAGCCCGTTGAGGGCCTCCAACTTCTCTTCCGCGCTGGCTTCTATACCGCATTCTTCCCCAGGCGGAAGGCCCCAGTGGATACAACTTCGGGGATTTATCGTAATGACCCGCAGTCCGCCGCCGGTCCGCGAGTCGAAATGCCCCACGTCAACCGCCAGCAACGAGGTGCGGAAAGACAGCCGTCCCGCAACCTCCGCCCGCTCGAGGAAGCTCGCCAGCTTCAACCCGGCGGCCAGGTCCTGACCCTGCCACTGCTCGCCGACCGGCGGCACACAACCACCCACGCCGCGGACCATGATCCACTTGCCGGGCTCGATGTGTGCGGCCCGCTGCTGGAGCGGCAGGCGTACGCCGTTGCTGTCCACCAAGTACGCCATTCCGTCTTTCGCGGCCATCGTGAGCGGTTTGCGGAAGCTCGCATCCACCCGCACGGTGCCGCCGGGCTGCTTCCAGACGCGGTGCACGTCCCCGACCCAGGGCGAGCGTTCGAGGTTGCGGGCGACCCGCTCGCACAATGTGGGTTCGAAGAGGCCATCGTCGGTTCTCAGACCGGCCTGGGCTTCGATCTCTGCCAGCAGACGCTCTTGGCGCGGGTCTTCCAGCCACGGGGGCAGGGTGGTCCATCTCAGTTGCGTCGGCTGCCGGGCGGCGAGCGTGCGCTGATAGGATTCTAGCTGGTGCAACCCGAAGGCGGCGCCGGCGAACGTCCCGACCCACGTCAAAACCACGCCCGTCCGCCAGAGCGCGGCACGTGATACCCCCAGACCGCCGCTACGCTTGCGGGCCGACCGCGCCGAGCGTCTGCTTGCCTTGAAGCGACTCACGCGCTTTCCTCCGCGGCCATATGCACCAGCAGCTCGACCAGCTCATCGAACGGCAGACCCACGCGGGCGGCCGCTTTCGGTACCAGCGAATGGCTCGTGAAACCCGGAATCGTGTTGATCTCCAAGAACCACAGGCGCCCGTCCGCGCCCGCCATCCAATCGACCCGAGCCAAATGCCGGCAGCCCAGCCCCGCGAACACCTCCCGGCTGAGCCGCTGTGCTCGCGCCAGCAGGCTCTGCGGGTGGCCGGCCTCGAACAGGTATTCGGTGCGGTCATCCTGATATTTCGCTTGATAGTCGTAGAAGTCGCGCTGCGGCCGAACGCAAATGGGCGGTAACGCGCGGTCCCCGACAATACCCACCGTAATTTCGTCACCGGCGATGAAGCGCTCCAGCAGCGCGCGGCCATATCGCTGCACGACCGCCTGGATGCTAGGCAGCAGCCCATCGGCCTCGCGCACGATCGTCGTTAAGACGCTGCTGCCCTCGGCGACCGGTTTCACGACCACCGGCGGCGCCAGCCGCGGCGCGCCACGCGCCAGGCTTTCGTTCGTGACGACCTCAAACGCGGGGGTGTCTATCCCCAGCTCGGCCACGCGCTGCTTCGCTGCCACTTTGTCCATTGCCAGGGCGCAGGCCCGCGACCCGGACCCGACGAAGCGGATCCCGCGCCGTTCGAGAATCTCTTGCAGGACCCCGTCTTCGCCGAACGTGCCGTGTAGAGCGGGAAAAACCACGTCCGCGCGTTGATCGAGTGCGGCGAGGTGATCGGGCCCGATGTCGGAGACGAACACCTCGTGCCCGCGCCGACGCAGCGCGTCCGCCACCGCCTGCCCCGAGGCGAGACTGATCTCGCGTTCGGCACCCGGCCCGCCCCGCAGGACTGTGATTCGCAGCCGCCGCATGGTCGTTGGCGATTCTTCAATCACCGGACATGTCGTGTGCATCCGTTCACCATACATCGACCTCGAGCTCCAGCTCGACGTCGGTGGTTGCCCGCACGCGTTCCTTCGCGTGATCGATCAAGTGTAACACGTCGGCGGCGGTGGCGTCAGCGCCGGCGAGGATGAAATTGGCGTGTTTCGCGCTGATTTCCGCGCCCCCGCGACGTTGCCCCTTCAGACCCGCTTGCTCCAACAGCGCGCCCGCCGGCTTCCCGGGCGGGTTCTTGAAGATGCAGCCGGCCGTGCGCTGACCGACCGGCGGTTGGCTCTGCTGCTTGCGCGCCCAGACCTCCTGGTACTTCTTGAGCGCCGCTTGGCCGTCGCCACGCCGCAGAGCGAACTTGGCCCCCAGGATCGTACACCCGGCCAAGCCGGTCCGCCGATAGCCGAAACCGATCTGGGCGGCCGCGCGCGTGTCGAGCCACCCATGCGCGTCGATCAGTCGCACGGCGTCCACGCAATCCGCGATCTGCCCGTACTTCCCGCCGGCGTTCATCCGAACCAGCCCGCCGACCGAGCCCGGGACGCCCGCTAACCCTTCGAGCCCGACCAGCCCACGCTCCAGGCAGGTTTTGATGAGCTGGGGGAAGTCGGCGCCGGCGGCGGCGTAGACCAGCTCTTCGTCGAAGCGCACCTCTTCGAAGGCCGGGCCGCCCAACTTGATCACCGCGCCGTCGAAGCCTTCGTCACGCGCGATCACGTTGGCTCCCTGCCCGAGGATCCGCCAGGCGATGCCCAGCTCACGGCAGCGGGCGAGCAGCGCCGCCAGTTCGTCTTCGTTCTGTGGGGTGAAGAACCAGCGGGCCGGCCCGCCCAGGCGATACCAGGTGTGGTCCCGCAAGGGGACGTCACGCTTGCAGATTCGCTCGAAGCCGCTGAACCAGCTCATCAGCCACTTTCCAGATATCGCCGGCCCCCATGGTAATCACCAAGTCGCCGCTGGCCAGTTCGCCAGCGAGGCCGTCCACGATGTCGTCGAATCGAGGGATGTGGACCGCGTCACCGCCGTTGCCGCGGATGCGCCCGACCAAGTCGTCCGCGCAAACCGCTTCCCGCTCGCGCTCCGAGTCGCGCACGAAGAAGATCTTTGGCACGACCACGCGGTCCGCCAGCTCGAAGCTGCGGGCGAAATCCGCCAGCAGGAAGCGCGTCCGCGAGTGCTGGTGCGGCTGGAAGACACACCAGAGCCGCTTGGGGCGGTAGTGCTGCCGGGCGGCCTGCAGCGTGGCGCGGATCTCGGTGGGGTGGTGAGCGTAGTCGTCCACGACGTTTACGCCGGCGACCTCGCCGCGTCGTTCCAGCCGCCGCTTGGCCCCGTGGAAATCCGCCAACGCCGCCCGAATCGACTCCCACCCGACGCCGCAGCCGTGGGCCAGGGCGACCACCGCCAACGCGTTGAACACGTTGTGTTGGCCCGGGATTCCCAGCTTCACTCGTCCCAGCGGGCTGCCGCGATGCTGCACCACGAACGAGTGACATCCGCCGGCATCACGCAGCTCCGTCGCCCGCCAAGTGTCGCGTTCGTCTTGGCCGAAGGTTTCCACGGGGGCGGCGAGCTGGTTCTTGATGGTGCGGCAGCGCGGGTCGCCGCCGTTCAGGACGATCAGACCGTCGGCCGGCACCCGCCGACCGAAGTCGGCGAAGGCTGCCGTGATCGCCGGCAGATCCGCGTAGCAATCGAGGTGATCCTCCTCGATGTTGAGGATGGCCGCCGCCCGCGGGTGCAGGTTCAGGAACGAGCGGTCGTACTCGCAGGCTTCGGCAACGAAGTGAGGCCCGTCGCCGACTGCGCTGCCGCCGCCCAACTGCTCGCATTCGGCGCCGACGATGAAGCTGGGGTCACGTCCGGCCTGACGAAGGGCGAACGCCAGCCACGCGGTGGTGGTGCTCTTGCCATGCGTGCCGCTGATCGCGACGCCCTCACGCTGGGACATCAGCAGCCCCAGCATCTCGGCGTATTTCAAGACGTTCAGCCCGCGCCGAGCGGCCTCACGCAGCTCGGGGTGATCGGCCGGGATGGCGGCGGACGCGACGACCAGCTCGGCCCCGGCGGGAACCGTCTCGGCGCGTTGCTCCGTCCAGACCTGCGCGCCACCTTGTCGCAGGCGCGCCAGCGCCGCGGACATGAACCGGTCTGAGCCGCTCACGCGCGCCCCGCAGCGCTGCAAGACCGCGGCGAGCCCGGCCATGCCGCTGCCGCCGATCCCCACCATGTGAATGGGCACGTTGCGGAAGCCGCGCTCGGCTGGACGGTTCGGCGCGGGGCCGGTGCGCAATGACACTGCCGCGGATTCCATGCTCACCGCCGGGAAAAGTAACCGATCTCAGGGGAGCGCGGCAACCGGCGTCGGCAAACGCCAATTTCCCGCAGTCGGTTCATCGACCGACCGGCAAAAGTTCTTGAGCACAACTTTGCAGTTTGCTCGTAGGCGTGGTAGACCAACGCAGTGCTGGTGTGCCGCCGCGGTCGCTCAGCTCGGCCCGGGCGGACGACGCGCTGAACGGGGCCCTTGGCGAATGTCCGACACGCCTGTGAATGCGGATGCTCGCGCGATCGTGCAACGGGTCCGCAGCCGCCTCTCACGCATCAGCCTGCTGCTTTCCCTGGCGCTGATCGCGGCCACCTACCTGCTCATCAGCCCGCCCCCCGACCGCACCTACCCCGGCGCCATCCCCTGGCGCGACGGCTCGCTCCTGGAGAAGGTAACCGAGGCGATGTCGCTGGGTGGGGCGGCGGCAACCATCCGCGGCGTCGAGATCAAAGACTTCGCCTTCCACCTGGCCGTCGTGGCCGGCCTGGCACTGCTGGTCGTGCGGGTCATAGCGCTCGGCGTGCGACTACCGGATCGCAAGCAGCTTCGGTCACCTTGGCTTGCCGCCCAGCTCCTCTTGGCCGGGTGGGTGGCCTTGTCCGCTGTTAGCGCCTTCTGGTCGCACGACTCGGAGATCTCGCTCGCCCAGGCGGCCTTGTACGGCTTGGCCCTGTGCTGGGCCCTGACGCTGGCCTGGACACTCGAGAGTCGTGACATTCCGTGGTTGCTCGGCGGCTTGGTGGCTATTTCCGCCGTGGGGGCCGCCCTGTGCGTGTGGTATTATTATGAGCGCAACCCCTACCACCGCCCCGGGTTTCCGCTCGGGAACCCCGCTACGCTGGCCGCGTGCACCCTGCCGGCCACGCTGGCAGCTCTCTGTATGCTCGCCGGAGGCCTGTGGTCCCGCCTGCGGGAGGGCAGGGGCTGGTCGTGGGCGGCGGTGCTTGGTGCGGCGCTCGCCTTGGTCCCACTCTGCTGGTGTTTCAAGCTGACCGGCTCGCGGGCGGCCATGGTCGGGCTGGCCGTCGGGTTGGCCGTCGGACTGGCCGTCGTGGTTTTCGTTCACGTCGGCCGCTCCGGTCGCTGGGTCGCTATTGCCATGGTGGCCGCTCTGGCCTTGTTGGGCCTCGGCGGATCGTGGTGGCTGTACTCCTCCCGGCTCGATCTGGCCATGGCCCGCGGCGCCACTGTGCGATTCCGCCTCTATGCCTGGCGCTACGCCGCCGAAATGTGGCAACAGCGACCCATCAGCGGGATCGGGGCCGGGTCCTACACGCGGCTGGCGGCGTCACGCTCGCTGCCCGACCGGGTCCTCGACCCCGGGGCGTTCATGGGCGAGCTGGTCGAGCACGCCCATAACGAGCTCTTCGAGGTGCTGGCCGAGATCGGCTTGCTGGGCGGGCTCACCTTCGTGGGCGGTTACGTTGCCACCTTCGTCGCCGCCGCCGGGCTGCCGCGCACACGCTTCGGTCGGCAGCGACGCTGGCTACTCATCGCGTTGATTGCGGGACTGGCCGCTCTGCTGGCCGACTCGATGGGCAGCGTCGGCTTGCGCTTGCCGGGAATGCCGCCCATCTTCTATACGCTGCTGGGCGTGCTGTGGGCGGCGTGCCGTTGTGGCGCGCGTGAGCAGGAGGAGGCGGCCCCGGCCAGCGGGCCGCGCCCGCCGCGTAGCGCCCCGCAGACCGTTGGGATCGCGGCACTATGCCTGATCTTCGCCATCGCGGGCGGGTGGCTGACATTGCGGAATTGGAGCGGCGTGCGGCACGAGCAGATGGCCGATGCTGCCTACCGTCAGGGTCGTTACAGCGACGCCGATCAGCACGCGGTGATGGCGGAGCCGCGCTTGCTCGATCCGGTCCGCAAGCTGGGCGCGAATCTGGGCTCCGTGCAGTACCGGTTCGAGCTCGCCCGGGCCGAGTTCGCGCATTGGCGTGAGCTTCGAGCGCGCGAGCGGGATGCCGCCGCGGACCTGCCCGGCCCCACCAGCGTGCCGAGCCTGCCGTCCACCAGCGCGGGTGAGCGCGCCATCGCGCGCTGCCAGGCGGCGTACTTCGCGGCCGCCGCGCTCAATCGCCGCGCACCGACGTTCGGCCGCATGACGGCGATCGGTGCGCGCTGCGCCGAAATGCTGGCGGAGTTGCACGTGGCGGACGAACCGCAACGGGCGCGCGAGTGGCACCAACGGGCCGAGCAGGCCTGGCGCTTTCAGCGTCTTCTGAGCCCCTATGACGTGGAAGCCTTGCTGGCGTTGACCAGCTACTCTGGAACCGTCCCCGACTATCTGGCCCTGCTGCGCGACGCGCTACGGGCCGGGTTCACGCCGGAGCAGCAGTACGCTTGGCTGGACGCGCTGCGGAAACTGGCGGGCAAGCCGGGTTTCGAGCCGACGCTGGAGGCGTTTGTCCGCGCCGCCAGACCGTTCGACCCACAGACCGACTTGAACTCGCTGGTCGCGTCGATGGCGCCGGAGATCTATCGGCTGTCGGCGGCATACAAGTACGCGTGTGGCGATTTCGCCGGTGCCCAGAGTGACGCCGAGCAGGCCGCTGACCTCTACGAGCCGATGCGGCCCCGCTTTCCCAGGCTGTTTTCGGTTGCCCTGGCCTATCAGGCCGAGTACGCGTTCCTCTCGACGCCCGGTGATCCGTCCCGTGCCATCGGACTCGTGCAGCGCGCTATCGACGCACTGCCGCACATTCAGGAGCAGAAATACGAGGAGCTGCTACGCCCGTTTCGGGTGCGTTTGGTGCGCTATCTGCTCGCGGCCGGCCGAGAGGAGGAGGCCGGCGAGCTGCTTCGCAGAACGCTGGACGACGAGTTGGCAGTGGTGTCTGCGCTCGCCAATACGTACGTGGGGCTGGCACAGACCTTCATGGTTGGGCCGGCCGCTTTGCCGCCTGACGAACGCCCGCCGGTGCGCCTGTGGCTGCGCGCCGCCCTCCGCCTTCAGCCGGACCACTGGCGCGCCTGGAGTTGGCTGGTTTGGCTGGAAGCCGAGGCGGGTGACGGCGCGGCCGTCGAGTCGGCGCTGCGTGAGGCCGCGGCGGCCGGGGTCAGCACTGAGGGCCTGCGCCGCATCCGCAACAGCTTGAGCCAGGAGTTCTCACAACTACGTGATGAGCTCCGCGAATAGCCACAGAAGAACCCCCATCGGAACCGCCCGGCTTAGGCGTCTCGGCTGTTTCCTTACGAGCGCAATCTGGCCTGCACAAACCACCCGTCGCCGATCCGGCGGGCCCGAATCGGTTCACCCAGGCGTAGTGCTTCGCGTACGGATGGGACGCCCAGTCCACCCAGCGCACCCGTCGCAGATCGCCCGCCGATCAATAGCGGGGCCTGGTAAATGTGAAACTCGTCGGCCAGGCCTTGGTCGAAGAAGCGGCCCAGCACGCGCCCACCGCCTTCCACAAGCACGTTCGTCATCGCCCTGGCTCCCAACGTTTTCAGTACGGCGTCCAGCGAGAGCCCCGCACCGTCACTGTGAACGCGATGGATCACGCAGCCGGCCTGCTCGAGTCTCTTGGCGCGCGAACGCGGGGCGCGCGGGCCGCAGAAAGTCCACGTCGGGATGCGCCGGGCGGTTTTGACGAGCCGGGCTTGCGGCGGCGTCCGCAGCCGGGTGTCGAGCACGACGCGTGTGGCGACGCGGCGTGGATGACCGACGCGGCAAGTCAGTAGCGGATCGTCTGCCACGACCGTCCCGACCCCGGCGATCACGGCATCCACCCGCCCCCGTGTGCGCTGCGCGTGAGCGCGCATCCGCCGGTCGGTGATCCACTTCGAATCGCCCGTCCGCGTGGCGATCTTCCCGTCCAGGCTCTGCGCCCATTTGAGAATCACCCACGGGCGACCGCGCTGCGTCAGCTTGATGTAGGGCGCGTTCAGCTCGGTGGCTTGCCGTTGGAGCAGGCCGAGCTCGACCCGCACCCCCGCCGCGCGCAGGACCCGCAAGCCCCGGCCGGCGACCCGTGGGTTCGGGTCGCGCATCGCCGCCACTACCCGCCCTACGCCGGCTTCGATCAACGCGTCGCTGCAGGGCGGCGTCTTGCCCACAAAGCAGCACGGCTCAAGCGTAACGTAGATAATGGCGCCCTTCGCAGAGCCCTTGCACCGCCGCAGTGCCTGCACCTCGGCGTGTGGGCCGCCGAAGCGCCGATGGTAGCCCTCGCCGATGATCTTGCCCCCGCGGACGACCACACACCCGACCAGGGGATTGGGCTCGACGCGACCCTGCCCACGGGCGGCCAGGTGCAACGCCCGTTGCATGAAGCCGGCCTCTGCGGGCATGCTCGCCGTCACCGCAGGCCTCCCGTCAGCCCGTCACGGCGTGTGGGCGGCGTGTTCGGCCGTCGCGTCGCCGCGCTCGCGTTCCGCTTCCAGCAGGAAATCCTCGTCGGTCAGCGTGACGTTCCGGTCCAGGTCTTCGTAGAGATAGGCGGCGTCGAGGCGACCCGAAGGGTACTTTAGGACCGTGGCGGCGGGCAGGTCGGTCTCGACGTCGATGTACAGGTCCTGGATCGATACCTTGTAGCGCGTCGGCGAATACTCCAGCCGCAGATGGTGCACGGTTCGCTCGCTGGCGCGCAGCGCCATCAGCCCGTGGTAGGTGACCACGACGTCGTCGCCGGCCGTCTCCATCGTCCGCACCGAGCGTTCCATCAGCCGTTCCAGTCCGAAGGTGGTCAAGGGGTATTTCGCCTCGCCCCAGGTGACCGGCGTTTGCAGATCCACCGCGGTGATCCGGGGCGGCAGGCCGAACAACCCGTGCCGTGGCACAAACCGGACGTTGTTGCCTTTCCGGCCTTCGACGTAAGTCGATTCGCCGTACTTCACCTTCGGGTCCAGCCACTTCATGCGGATGCTGAAGGGCTGGCGGCGGAACCAGCAGGCGATCCGCTCGGGGCCGTAGAGCAGCTTGAACAGCCCGCGACGCTCCTGACGCGTGAACGTCAGCGTGTATTGCTCCAGTGCCCGGCAGTTGTCAGCGACCTTCCGCAGGTAGCCGATCGGATCACGCCGGACCGCATCGGCGCGGGCGTCGGCTTCCGCTGCGGGCAGGCCCGTCGGCCGACCAAGGCGCGGCTCGATGCCGACCTCACGAGCGGCGCAGCCGGGCGCCCATAGCGCGCCGGTCGCCAGCAGCCCCAGAACGCACAGGCCCCGTGTTGCAGAGTGTCTATCCACAGTTTTCTTTTCCTTCCTCACGCCAGCTTGGCGAAAACAACCCCCCGAAACCCGCTTCGGCCGATGCATTATAGCGACGAATACCGGTCTTGTCGTCGCTGGGCGAGTCCGTCAGTTTGCCGGTCGTGTCCGCTTCGCGGGTGCAATTGCGTCTCTACCGAGCTACTCACCCAGCAGCGCTGCCAGTTCGTCTGCCAGCGACCGCCGCCAGCCGATGAACACGCCCCGGATCTTTCCTCGTCGATCGACAACGCGAAACACCGGCAACTCCGGCGGGGCTTCGCCGACTACCGGCGGCCCGACCAGCACGGTCGTCAGATCCTTCCCGCAGCGCTGCGCCGCCCGCCGCGCCAGCTCAACGTCGCGGTCCAGGTTGAGGCAGACCACGTGAACCGGCTTGTCAGCCAGCTCGCGCTGCAGGCGGCGTAGCGTCTCGAAAGCCCGCAGGCTCCCGAGCGATTCCGCGCTCCAGAAACACTCCACCACGTAGCGATCACGCAGCGCCTCGCTGTTAATGGTCTGCCCGGCCGGGTCCTGCAAAGACCAGTCCGCCGCGGTCTGGCCGAGCCAGCGCTGCCCGAGCCAGGCCCGCGCCTCCAGCCGCTCCCGCTGGGCCGCCAACTGTTGCGGAGCGACGGCTCCCAGTTGCCGCAGCGGCGACGGCTCATCCCGCTTCAGATCGACCATGAACTCCTCCCACAGCCGGTTCAGTTGCCGGAACGTCTGCTCCAGGCGTGTGGGTTCATTGACGATCTGTTGCAAGTAGCGGTCTTCGTGCCGGAGTGTACGTAGGTATCGTTGGACCTCGTCGGCACGCCGAACGCACCAGCTCTTGTCACACCGCTTGCGCAGCCGCAGCACGGTGATCGCTTTGGTGTGCAGGCCGGTGTGCCGATCGTCCCGCCGCGACTCCACTCGCGTAACGATGCCGGCCTCCCGGTCGAACCAGATGCTGCCCGATTGTGATTGACCCACAAAGTCCGCGACGCCGGTGGGATCTTCCACCACAAACTCCACGCGCACGTGGCCGGCGAAACGAGAGTCGGGTCCGATCCGCGTACACCGCCAAAGCTGTCCATACAGGTCCGGCGTCGTGGTCCAGGTAAGGTCGGGTTGCGGGGCCGGGCGCAGCTCGGGGAAGAGCTCGAAGGCGGGCTCGAGTTCGGCCAGGCGCGTTTGCACGACATCGGGCACTCGTCGTCGGCCGCGCTGGTCGAGGTAGAAGATGGCTCCGCGGACGGGTTCGACGCGGCCGTCTCTCGACCGCGTCTGCTCCAGCAGCAGCAGGTTCTCGTCGCCCTCCCGCGCTAGGCACCAGAGCCGGATCCGGTCCACGATGCGCTGCTGCTCTTGGCCCGTCTCCAGCGTCGAGTCAAGTGCCCGCCGCTCATAGACCAGATGCTCGCCCGGCTGCAATGCGTATCGCAGCGGGATGTTGCCCTCCACGGGCGGCAGCACCGGCTGGGCCCACGCGCCGGCCGCGACGACGACGATCCCACAGACACAGATTGTCCGACACAACGCCATCCAGGGACTTTTAGGCCGTGTGGGCACCCGTTGCAAGCGCCCCGGTGCCGGCGAATCCCCGGCCGGGCGCTATCGCCGCCGCCGAACCCGTGTCGCCGGCAGCCCGGCCCGGTACAATCCACCGGACTCACAGGAGGTGCGTACGTGAAGATCGTCAACCAGCCGCGCGTCTATCTGGTCGGCCGGCAGGTCATCGACGATGACGCGGTCGAGCGCTTCCTGGCCGAGCACGAGACCGCCTGGTCCACCGACACCGAGGTCGGCGCCGAGGCCCTCTGCGAGATGGCCGGGCGCGTCTGCTACATGTCCTTCGGCAAAGGCCGCAAGACCAACGCCGAATACCTGGCCAACATCATCGACGTCGCCCACGGATCGGTGCTTGAGCACGCGGTGTGGAACGTGCTAATCACCGGCGTGTCGCGGTCGTTCACGCACGAGCTGGTGCGCCACCGGGCGGGTTTCGGCTACTCGCAGCTCTCGCAGCGCTACGTGGACGAGAGCACCGCCGACTTCATCGAGCCGGCCTGCATCGCCCAAGACCGGGAGCTGCACACGATCTGGCTCGAATCGATCCGTCAGTCCCACGAGGCCTATTGTCGGCTCGCCGAGCGGCTCCAGCGCAAGTTTGCCGACGAGCCATCGGGCACGCAGCGGCGGAAACTGGCCCGTCAGGCCGCCCGCAGCGTGCTACCTAACGCGACCGAAACGAAGATATTCGTTACCGGCAACGCGCGGGCGTGGCGGCACTTTATCGAGCTGCGCGCCAACGAGCACGCCGAGACCGAAATCCGCCGCGTCGCGATCCTCATACTCCGGTTGTTGCAGCAGGAAGCACCGAGTATCCTCGGCGATTACGAGATTACGTCGCTGAAGGACGGCACCGAGGTGGCCCGCACGGCGCACCGCAAGGTTTAACGCGGGGCGGCCAGGCGCGCCGGCCAAACGGAGCGAATCATGAGCAGGGCAAGCAGAACAGCGTGGATCGTAGCCGGTCTGGGACTGGGACTCTGGCTCGGGGCCCTCCCCACGCTCGCCGACCTGGCCAACGTCTATCCCAAGAAGGGCAGTCCCCTGCGCGGCGAAGTGACCGTCACCGCCACGGAAATCATTATCCGCAACGCCGCCGGGGAGGTGCGCCTGAAAAAGGCCGACATTGAGCGCGTGGAGTGGCTCTCGGCCGTCCAGACGGTAGACGAGGACTTCCTGCGCCGCTTCAACGTCCTCGTCGCCGACGACGCTGAAGGTCACTACGCGTTGGCCGAATGGCTGCGGGTGAAGAACCGTTTCGATTTGCTCAAGAAGCAGTGCAACTACGTTCTCGGCCTCGACCCGGATCATCGCAACGCCAAGTTGCTGCTCGAGCTGGCCCAGCGCGAATTGGTCGAACAGGCCAACGTGGAGGCCGGTGCCGGCCAGCCGGAGAAGCCGCAGGAAGAGGCCGCCGAGACCGACGGCCTCCCGGCGCCCCCGCTGCTTTCGGAGCGCGACATCAAGCGGCTGAAGCTCTACGAGTACCCGCTTGACGGGCCGGCCGAAAAGGTGCACGTCAGGTTCGTCAAGAAGAAGGGCTACGCGGACCTGGAACGGATCGTGCGTGCGGAGATCCGCCGCTCGGACGATCCCGACCCCGACGCCGACCGCATCCTCCAACGCGGTCAGCCGCACGAGAAGCTGCAACTCATCCTGCGTGCCACGGGAGTGAAGTACGCGGACCAGATCGAAATCCGCGGCGACACCGAGGTGTTCAAGACGTTCAAGCGCCGGGTTCTGCCGCTGGCGACCAAAGGCTGCACCAGGTCCGGCTGTCACGGGACGCGGGGGGCCCAGCTCTTCCGGCTGCCGAGCGGGCCGCGCGCCAAGGACGAAGTTGCCTACACCAGCTTTCTCATCCTGGACCGGCTCGAGACCCGCCACGGGCCGCTGATTGACCGTGATCTTCCCGGCAACAGCGCGCTGTTGGGTTTCTTGTTGCCGGCTGATGAAGACAACGACCAGGCGCACCCGCCGGTTGAGAAGGGCCGGCTCGTCACGGTGTTGAAGAGCACCCGCGACCCGAACTTCGATGTCGTCCTGGACTGGCTCAACTCGCTGAACGTGCCGCACCCGGAATACGAGTTGGAGTACAAGTACCCCGAATGGCTGAAGAAGCCGGCCCCGCCCGGGGAGCAGCCGGCCGAAGAGGCCAAGCCCAAAGCCGAAGAGGAGGGCGAGAAGAAGCCGGCCGAGCAGGACAAGCCCGAGCCCGGCGAGGAGAAGCCCGGCAAAGAAGAACCGCCGGAAGGCGAAAAACCGAAGGACAAACCAGGTGGCGGCGGCGGCGATAAGCCGTAGCCTCGACAAAGCGTGCCGGCGTCCGGGTGCCATGCCCGCCGGGTGCCATGCCCGCCGAGTGCCATGCCCGCTGGGTGCCCACTTCTTAGCGGGCATGTCTTTGCCTGGCCCTGCGGGGCGACCGGGCTGGGAATGCGACCAGGGCAAAACGGCGTGACCAAGAGCGAACACCTGAGACAACTCCTGGCTGGCGATCCCGCCGTCAGCCCGGCGGTGAGCTGTTGGTATCACTTCCCGCCGGCGTTTCCTGCGCCCGAACGGGCCGTCGAAGCGCACCTCCACCACCTGGAGACGTTTGACCTCGACTTCGTCAAGGTCATGAACGAGGTCGGCTACGCACGCGAGGCGTTCGGTCCGTCGGCTGTAGCGCGGGCGGTCGATGACCTGAGCAAGTTGCGCGAGCTGCCCGGCGACGCACCGCCGTTCGATCGACAGCTCGAGATCATCCGGCTTCTGGCAGAGCGGCTCGGCGGTGGCGGTGGCGTTGGCCGCGATCGGCCGCACGCTGGCGAACTTCGCCCGGGCCTGCATCGAAGCCAGCGCCGACGGCATCTACCTGGCGCTGCGCGACGACTGGGTGGACACGCCGGCCAATCTGGCCGTGATCGCGTCGAGACCAAATCAGCCGTCAGACGCCCCCGGGCTCAGCATCTACGACGAGCTGGTTGCCCAAACGGATCGGATGATCCTCTCGGGCGCGGCAGGGGGGTGGTTTAACATGTTGCACCTTTGCGGGCGACCGCTGTGCTTCGAGCGGCAGGTTGACAACCCGCACGTGCACGTGATCCACTGGGCCGATCGCATCACCGGTCCGAGCATCGCCGCCGCCCGCCAGGTGCTACAGGTGTCCGGCGCGGTAGCAGGCGGGCCAAAGGCGCTGGCTTGTGGCGTCAACAATTTGCGGACCCTGCCGCACGGGACGCCGGCGGACGTGGCCGCCGAGGTGCGTGACGCCCGGGCCGCCGCCCGCGGACACCCGCTGATAATCGCTCCGGGCTGCACGTACGATCCCGACGCGGTTCCCGACGAGACCCTGCACGCGATAGTAGCGGCAACGCGGGAGTGCTAAGTCTCATAAAGCCTCCCATCGCCTTCCCCTGCATATACTCGCCCGCACAATCAATACTTTTACCCACCCAATTTGCGGCCGGCGGATTGTCTTTTGGCCTGGGCGCGCTATGGTTGTGGTGGAGGGGACAAGAGGATGTCCCGAGACTATTTTGCCATTCTGGGATTGACACCTGGACGCCACGATCCGGCGGAGATCACGCGTCGGTTTCGCGCGGTGCGGGAACGGCTGCTGGCCGCGTTGGACGACCCCGCCACCCACAGTGCGTCGCGGCAGCAACTCGACGAGTTACACTTAGCGTACAAATCGTTACGCGATCCGCGTCGCCAAGCCGAGTATCTTGCGAGCGGGCGCAAAGCCAACGTGACGCGTCTCCGCTGGTTGATCACCGCCTCGCTGGAGGACGGTTTGCTGCGTCATTCACGCCGCGCGAGCATCCTTGAGGAGGGTCGCAAGCTCGGGCTCTCCGACTTCCAGACGCAACTGTTGATCGCGCAAGTGCAGTTTGGGGACAAGCAGATCAACCTGGTACGTGAGCGCGCTTCGTCGGGTCGGTCAACCCGCGGGTCACGGATGAGCGCCCGGCTTGCCGCCGCGGGCATTCTGGCGCTGGCACTATTCCTCGCGTTGGTCCGTTGGCTGGGGGCGTGAGAACGCCGATCCGACGACCAACCGCGCTCAGCCTCGCCCCTGTGCACCCATTCAACCGTTCTGCAACAGATCCTGCATGTCCGGCAACAGGCGCACGATCTGGAACTGCAGCAGGTCGAACACGAAGTGCGCGAGCGTCACCGCCAGCAGGCTGCGTGACAGCACGAAGCAGATGGCCAGCACGGCTCCCAGCCCGGTTATTTGCAGTGCCCCGAGCCACCCCTGCGTGAAGTGCAGCCCGCCGAAAATCGCCGACGAGATCAGGATCGCCAGCCACCAACGACCGACCACCCGCCGCAAGTACGGCAGGAGCATGCCGCGGAAAAGCAGCTCTTCGTGGATCGCCACCGGGATCAGCAGCAGGATCGAATCGATCAGGTTTGTCACCGGCATCTGTTGCACGAAGTCCACCCGGTGGAGTAGGTCCTTTTGTAGGCCGGGAGCGAGCGCGATCACGCTCAGGATGATCACGACGCTGCCGGCAATGTAGGCATAACCGGCGATCAGCGCACCCAGGCTCCAGAGCACCTGGAGTCCCAGGCTGCCGGAGCGCAACCCGAACGATGCCGACGGCAGCCGATGCCGCAGCAGCAGGTACACGGCGATGCTGGCGACCAGCAGAAGATCGACCCACTTGAAAAAGATGGTGAGCGGTCCAATCTCCGCCAGTTCGGCACCTTCGACCAGCAGCAGCGTGGCGAGGTGGGGGACGAACGGGACGTACACAGCTACGATGAAGATCAACACCAGGTCGAGGTAGCCGTCGCGCCAATGAACGCCGGGCAGCTCGATCGGTGCGGGCGGCTTATATGGCGCGGTGGCGTATGCTAGTGCCCGCACCGGGCGGGCCAGGACGATCTTGTCGGGCTCGGCGGGCAGCGGCGGTTGCTCAGGCATTCCGGGCCTCGGATGGAACCACGCGGCGCGCGGAACGCCGCCTCATTACTTGCCCGGAGTGTACCCCCCGGGCGCTACCCAACGCCAGCCCGGTGTTGGCGCAGCCCATTTCGGTACGATAATGGCGGGTCGGGCGAAAGACCTGCGAAGTGTCGCCGCAGCCGGTCGAGCGCCGGCCGGACTCTTGCCTCGGTATGAGGGCGATACGCACGTGAACGTGAAGCAGCAGCCAATAGGACCGCAAGGCGGATTGCAGGCCCATGCGGGTGGCTTACGCCGCTGGCGTTGGGACGGCGACCGTCGGCTCTTGTCAGAGCCGGTGCGTTGCAAGCGCGAGCAGTGGTACCTGGCGCGCGGCCGCCTCTCGCGGACGGAGGCCGCCCGCAGCGCCAGATTGCACGCCCTCTTCCTCCGCGATGACGAGCCTGTCAACGAGCGGAGCATCCGTTTCGAAGCGATCGCCGAGGTTGATCCCTGCCGTGAGCTGCTCGGCTGGGTCCAGGCGCCCGAGGACACGACGCACCTGCAACTATGTCTGCCCGATACGAGCTGCGCTACACTGTTCGAGGAGGTCATGTTCCATCCCGTGGCGGAGCGCGACCCGAAGTGTCACCCGGCGGCGAACGTGCCCCGCTGGAGAACCTATCCCCCGCCCTTCCCGATCGAGCGCGTCGTGTTGCCGGCCGACTTGGAATCGCTGGCGGCCGTGGTCGCGCCGGCGAAGGTGGAGCGGATTACCTTGCCGCGCTCGGCTCGCCAACTGGCTGACCGGCTGCGCGGGGCGGCCGGCGTGCTCGATCCGGACTGGGTCCGCCGGCTGAAGCTGACCCTGGCCGACGTGGAGCGCCTGGCCGCCCAGAGCTGGCTGATCATCGACCTTCAGACCCTGGCGACCCTGGTCAACCGAGCCGGGGCGGCCACCACGCGAGTCGTATCCCACGCGGCCCGACACGACATCATGTCCGCCCGCGTCGAGTATGCCGACGTTGCCACCCGCGGCTTTGCCCTGCAAGACGTAGTTCCCTACTCCACGCTCGACGCGGCGGGCGACTTCCGCATGCGTGTGCTGGCGGCGACCCGCTCGTGGAAGCGCTACGCCGGCCACGCCGCCTTCGCCACCCTCCTGGCCAGCGAGACGCCGTGGGAGAGCAAGTGCGGCGACATCGTGTCGGCGGCCCGACCGTTCGAGCGGGGCGAGTTGCTGGCGACCGATCTGCCGTGGCTCGTCGCAGGACAGCATGGCCGGCTGCTGGCCCCGCGCCTGGCCCGACACCTGTTGCGGATGCACCTCGGCGGCCCGATCGAGGACTACGTGCAGTACTGGAATCGCTGGGACGATGACCAGGTGATCGTGCGTGACATTGCCGACTTGCAGCGGCGTTGTTCGTTGCTGCGGCCGGTCCGTTGGGTGTCGCCGGACCGGGGGCTGGCCCACCTGGGGGTCACGTTGGCGCCGGCCGACGCGCACGGCTGCGATCGCCACCTGACGATCCGCACTGGACGCATCGATAACCGGACTCCTCACGACGGTCTGTCGTCCGAGCCGATGATAATCTTTATGAAGTGGCTCGCGCGCGAGGCCGCCGAACGAACCGCCTGGGCCGCCCGTTATCTCACGCGCCTGCGGGTCACCTGGCAGTTTGACTCTGCAGCCGGGTTGCGCTATGTCGTGAGTTACGCATCCGCCGCGGAGATCGGCACCGCCGGCCGCGAGACGGTGGTTTGCCTGAGTACCCGCAGTGCGGCGGAGCCGGCCGCCACCGATGCCCGAATCGCCGATGCACCGGCAGAGCTGATCCTGGCCGAGGACGTCGGCGTGTTCGGCGATGGTTCGCTGGCGTTCCAGTCGGAGCTGACCGGCCGCCTGCGCGAGCTGATCGAGCGCCGCAGTCGCTGACCCGGCCGAGGCCGCTCCCGGCCCTGCCCCGCCCACACGTGCCATTTGCCGCGCCGGTCGGCAGGTGCTACAAAACGGCGACGGCAATCCTGCGCCGAGCGGAGGGGCCTGTGTCGCCCAGGTGCGGGGAGTACAAACGAGTTTCTGAGACGAGCCGTTATGCGTTTCGATGGTTTGGGCAACACGTGTGTCGTCGGGCTCCAGTGGGGCGACGAGGGCAAGGGCAAGCTGGTCGATGTGCTCGTCCGGCACTTCGACCTGGTCGTGCGCTTCAGCGGCGGACCCAACGCCGGACATACCATCGTGGCCGACGGTGAAACGTTCGCGCTCCACCAGCTTCCCAGCGGGGTTCTGCACGAGCACGTGACCGGCATGATCACTTGCGGATCGGTCATCGACCCCGCCGTGTTGCTCGGTGAGATCCAGTCGCTGCGCGAGCGGGGCGTGGACATCGGCGATCGGCTGCGCATCAGTCACCGGGCCCAGCTCGTTTTTCCCTATCATCGCCGCCAGGACATGCTGGCCGAGCAGGCCGCCCTGCCCGGCGGCAAGCTGGGCACCACCGCCCGCGGCATCGGTCCCTGCTATGCCGACAAGGTTTCCCGCCGCTGGGGCATCCGCGTCTGCGAGCTCTACCACGCCCAGCGCTTCCGCGAGCGGCTGGCGACCATCGTGGCCCACAAGAACGCTTATCTCGCCGCGCTTTACGATTTCCGCGAGCCCTTCGACGCGCTGGCCATCACCGAGGAATACCTCGATTTCGCCGAGCAGATGCGCCCCTTCGTTTGCGATACCGCCCTGTTGTTGCACGAGCGCATGAAGGCCGGCGCGCGCGTGCTGTTCGAAGGGGCCCAGGGCACGCTGTTGGACATCGACCACGGCACCTATCCCTACGTCACCAGCACGAGCACCGGCGTCGGGGCGGTGGTCAACGGTGCCGGTGTGCCCCCCGCCGCCATTCACTCCACCGTCGGCGTGATCAAGGCCTACACCACGCGGGTCGGCTCGGGACCCTTTCCGACCGAGTTGAGCGGCGCGCTGGGTGACACCCTCCGCGAGCGCGGCGGCGAATACGGCACGACCACCGGCCGCCCGCGACGCTGCGGATGGTTCGACGCAGTGGCCGTCGGCTACGCCACCATGATTGCCCGCCCGACCTGCCTGGCCGTCATGCACCTGGACACGCTTTCCGGGCTCGACGAGCTGAAGGTCTGTGTCGGCTACCGTTACGGGCCGACCATCTCGAACCACTTCCCCGCTGATGCGTATGAACTGCAGGCGGCTCAGCCGCTCTACGAGACACTCCCCGGCTGGGACGCGGAGTTGAGCGGTTGTCGGCGGCTGGCGGACCTGCCTGCGGCCGCCCGCGACTACCTCGAGTTCATCAGCATGCGACTCGCCACGCCCATCGGTGTGGTCGGCGTCGGCCCGGGGCGGGAGCAAGTGATTCTGGTCGAGAACGGGGCGTAGCCATGGCCACCATGACGGCGTTGGACCCACAAGAGGTGCTCGGTTTGCCGCGCACCGCGCTGCCACGCCACATCGCCATCATCATGGACGGCAACGGTCGCTGGGCGCGCCAACGCGAGCTCGAGCGCATCGAGGGGCATCGGGCCGGTGCCAAGACGGTCCGCGAGGTTGTCACACAGTGTGCCCGCCTGGGCATCGAGTGCCTGACCCTTTACAGCTTCAGCGTGGAGAACTGGAAGCGGCCCAAGGAGGAGGTTGACGCGCTCATGGCCCTGTGCGCGCACCACTTGGTGGCCGAGCGCCAGGAAATCATGGAGAACAACGTCCGCCTGCGGCAGATCGGCCGCCGCGACGCGTTGCCGGAGCCTGTCCGCCGCGAGCTGGAAACCACCGAGAACCTCAGCCGTGACAACACCGGCCTGACAGTTTGCCTAGCCCTGAACTACGGGGCCCGCGCCGAGATGGTGGATGCGGTCCGTCGGTTGGCCCGGCGTGTGCAGGATGGCGAGCTCGCCGCCGCAGACGTCGATGAAGCCGCGATCTCGGGCGCCCTGGACACCGCCGGCCTGCCCGATCCCGACCTGGTCGTTCGCACCGCCGGCGAAATGCGCCTGAGCAACTTCCTGCTGTGGCAGATCAGCTACGCCGAACTGTATGTGACGCCCGTCTTGTGGCCCGAGTTCCGCGCCGAACACCTGTATGACGCGATTCGCACTTACGCCCGCCGCGAGAGACGCTACGGCGACGTCGAGCCGCCGGAGGCGTCGAGCCCACCGTCGGCGGCCTCGTGAGACCGTTCGCTCCGGAAGACGCGATCCCCGTGTTACGTCAACGCCTGATCTCCGGTAGCCTGCTGACCGTAACACTTATCGGGCTTCTGCTCATCGACGCCTATCTGGCGACGCTCGAGTCGCCCGGGTGGCGCTTGCCGCTGCCGTTCGGGCGCCAGCTCGACTTGGCGGCCTGGCTGCTCAACGGTGCGTTGTCCACGCTGGTCGTGTTGGTCTTCGCCGTCCTGACCGCACGCGAACTGGTACGCTTCTTCCGCGCGGCCAGCTACCGGGCCTCCGGGCTGGCGGCCCAGTTCTTCGCCGCCGGCTTCGTGCTCGGCCCCTACCTGGCCTTCAACCTCGAGCACGACCTCGGCTACTACGACGAGTCCTGGGGGATGACCTGGCTGGCGGTCGCGGTGTGCGCGGCGTTCCTGATGCAGGCCATACGCCGCGGCACCCAACACGCCATGGTCAACCTCGCCACCACCATCTTCATCATCATCTATGCCGGCGTGTTGGCGGGTTACCTGACCCGGCTGCGGATGGAGATCGGCGGGTCGGCCGGGGCGGTCCTGCTGTTGTTTTCCATGCTGGTGGTCAAAATGACCGACGTCGGGGCGTTCTTCGCCGGCAGCCTCTTTGGCCGCCACAAGCTGCTCGCGTGGCTTAGCCCTAAGAAAACCTGGGAAGGCCTCCTCGGCGGTGTGTTGCTGGCGGTCGCCTGCGCCCTGGCCGTCGGCAGCTACCTGCATTTTGCTGGCCTGGCCCCGCTCCCCCACGGCACCCTGGCCTACCCTTGGGGACTGCTGATCTTCGGCTTGCTGATGGCGGCCTTCTCCGTCGCCGGTGACCTGTGCGCCTCACTGCTCAAACGCGACGCCGCCGTGAAAGACTCCGGCGACGCCGTCCCGGGCATGGGCGGCGTGCTCGACCTGCTGGATTCGCCGCTGCTGGCCGCACCGGCCGCCTGGTTCTTCTGGACCCGTTTGGCACCGTTGGCGTCCGCGGTAGGGGGGTCGTGACCCGGCGAACCGCGGGTAATCGAGGTGGGTGCGTGCATGACATGATCGGCAGGCGACGGAGACCTGTAGCGTCGGACCTCCGAGTCCGACGATCACCCCTACGCAGCACGCACGGACGCCGGACTCGGAGGTCCGGCGCTACGGTGGCGAGGCGGACCCCCGCCGAAAACTCATGCACCCGAGGCGTATCGTCGACGGGGCCCACGATGCAGCCGCCAAGCTGACCGATACAATGGCCGACCGACCGATCCGGGTGAGCTGAATGGGCCAGACGCTTGTCCAGAACCTGCTTGCGGACGCCCGCGCCGACCCCGCCGTGGCACTGCGCAAGGATCTGGAACGCCAATACGACGCTTGCGCCCTGCTGCGCCCGTTCCACCGGGCCTGTTACGACCCGGGCGATCGCCTTGAGTTGTCGGTTACCGGCGTCGTGCCCGCCAACACCGGCCGAATCGTGCTCGGGGTCGAGCGGTTCGTCGGTGGCGGCTTCGCCGGGCAGGTCTATCGCGTCAAGCTGCTGCACATTGACGCCGCCAACGGTCCGATCGCCGGCCTGTCCGTCGGCCAGGGCTACGCGCTCAAGATTCTCCGACCGTCCTCGGGCTTTGCCCGCCGCTTTCGCAACTTCCTTTACTTCCTGGCTTACCAGGGCGCGTTCAGTGCCCAGGTGAACCCCGCCGCCGTGCGCGTCGGGGTGCTGTGGCAGAAGCTGATTCGCCGGGCGGCCGCCCACCGGCTCGGGACCGAAACGGCCGTCTGCGATACCTACGCGACCTTCTTCGACGAGAACCTGCACAGCTTCGGCGAACTCAACGAGTGGGTTTCCGGGCGGAACTGGAAGTTCGAGGTTGACGATCGGCTGTTCGACCGGTGGGAGTACTCGGGTCCGCCGCCCGCCGACCACAATTGCCCCGAATACGTCCACAAAAAGATCTTCATGCGGGAGCTGGTCGGGCTGCTGCACGAGATGGGTGCGCCCGAGCTGGCCCGCCAGTACGAATGGTGGACCTGCAAGAGCCAGCCGAACGCCCTTAAGCGGCTCAGCGCCGCGGACTCGCCCCGTGCGGGCCTCACCGCGATCGACTTCCGGGCCGGGCTGGCACTGTTACCCTTTCTGCCGATGAGCCCGGTTGACTTCGGCCTCATCGCGCGCGGGCTGACCCGCGGGCGGTTGGTGCAGTTCGACCGCAGTGACCCGCGCACGTTCGGACGGTTTGTCGGCACGCACCGCGACGACTTCACCGACCTGCAACCGGCGATCGACGAGCTGCGACAGCAGGAGCCGCGCTACCGCCGCTCGCTGCCGGATGTTACACACCATCTCTTCAGCCTCCAGAGCGACGCGAGACTGCGACAGTCCGTCAAGCAGGGAGCCATCACCGCTTGGCGCAACCTCGGGCACGTGGATGCCGAGCACGCCCAGCGCCTCGCGCGACCCCGCGGGCCGTTCCTGCTGATGTTCGTGATCTCGCTGCTGCCCCTGCTGGGCGGGGTCGTCCTGAAGCTGTGGGGCAGCGCCCGGCGGCGGGCGCACCTCGAGCGCAGCCTGACGAGCTGGGATTACCTTTGTCGGGCCATGCGCGGGGCACGGATCGAAACGCTCATCACCTGGCACCGCCGGGGACGCGTCGGCGACCAGCGCGCCCTTAAGCTCGTTCACCGGCCGGTACGCTACTGGACGCAGCGCATCATCTTCGGCTGGCTGCCGGCCGGCTGGCAGCGCTTCCTGACCGATCGCGCCTACGCGTGGGAGCGCGTGCGCGAGACGGTCCGCTTCAGCGTGCAATTCCTTCGCGATCCGCCGTTCCGCGAGGAGTGGCTGCTTGAGCAGGTTCGGCTCGGCCGCGAGGAGGGCATGCTCACCGAGGGCGAAGCCGACAACATCTCCCGGCAAATCAAGGACCCCTACATTCAGAAGTACCTCAAGAGCGTGGCCGTCCATCTATGTACGCTCCCGGTTACACAGGTGGTCTCGCTGTGCGTGGCCCTTTACTTCCTGGTCACCGGCGAGTCCTGGCAGCAGTCGCTGGTCTACGCCATTGGCGCGCTGGCCATCTTCCAGGTGACGCCGATCTCACCGGGATCGATCGTGCGCGGTTCGTACGTGGTCTATCTCGTGGTCAGGGAGCGCAACCTGCGCAACTATTGGGTGGCGGGCTTGATTTCCTTCTGGAAGTACATCGGGTACCTGGGGTTCCCGCTGCAAATGGTCGCGCACGACCCGGCTTTGGCCCGGTTTCTGGCCGGCCGCTGGGCCAAGAACGCCGTGCGCTTTGTGCCCGTCTTCGGCGAGCGCGGCGGACTGCTCGAACACGCCGTGTTTGACCTGTTCTTCAACCTGCCGCTGTCGGTCAAACGTGACATCGGCGTCCGCCCACATGTCTGGATCACCCGCGCGGTACTCGCGGTCATTCTGCTGGCGCTGCTGGTCTACACGCTGTACCTGCGCTTGGCGGCCTGACAAAAAGGGTTCAGGGGTCGGGGTTCAGGGTTCAGAGTAGGGTGGGCATTGCCCACCATTTCGGCATCATCGCGGACAGAAACGGTGGGTATTGCCCACCCTACGGAATTCTGAGGTGAAGGCGCTCAAGGTGCTCATTTGTGCGCCCCCTTAATGGAGCACCTTCGTCATCGGGCCCGCGGCGGGCCCGTAGGGACCGAGGGAACAAGGGACGGAGCAACGAAGGTCGCCGGAGAAGAGGCGCGGACATGCACGATGGTACGCCGCGGGTTTTCGGTTTTCAGTGTTCAGTTTTCAGTTGGTGGGGAATGGTGCGGGCTGGCGCCGGATGGCGGAGAACCGACAGGGGGCAGAGAGCGTTGAGGGCGCGGCGGGATGAGGGGGAAATGGAAGATGCAAAGTGCAGAAAGGGGGATGGGGGATAAGCATGTAAGCAGGAGTAGGGTGGGCACTGGCCACCATTCTGGTATCATCGCGGACAAACACGGTGGGCATTGCCCACCCTACAAAACTGCACCTCGCGCAGTAGCGGCCCGACAGCCGCAATGTAGCGGCCGGGCCCCGTACCGGCCGTCATTCTGAGCGCAGCCAAGAATCTCGGCGACGGCCCGTCGGTCGAACCCAGTGTAGCAGCGGCTTCCAACCGGTGGAATGGTAGCGTCGGCCCCCAGCCTGCCCTGAGCGCAGCCGAAGGGTGGCCGACGTAGGCGTAGCATCCGCCCCAGGACCAAAAGAAGAACGGTGGCCTTTCAGACCACCGTTTCCTCTCAGATCGCGATTCGTATTGCGGGACTGTGCGCAGCCCCGCGCTGCCTACCGGCGCCGCAGCATGAGGGCCAGGCCGCCGACTACGAGCATGCCGAGCGTGGCCGGTTCCGGGACTGCCGTGAAGACCGCGTCAGAACTGCCGTCGGCGAAGACCAGAATGCCTCCGGTGGTGTGGACATCGTAGTTGGTCCACTGGAGGAGGTATCCGGTCCCGCTGATCGGCCCGATCGGGCCCAGCATGTCCCAGGTGCCAAACTCCGCATGGCTCGGACCATTGAACAGGTCCGCTCCGGAGCTGCCGGCCCGGGAGAAGCCGACAAGCTGACCGCTGTTGTTCACGAAATGGCGCGTGGCGGTCAGGAAGTCCACATCGGCCACGCCCTCGATCGAGATGGACGCCGACAGGTGGTCGATCCAATACCCAGTCCCGAAAGACTGCCGATCGTCCGTGTCCGCGAACGCCGTGATGATGAAGTCCGATAACGGGAAGGGTTCACCATCCAGCGAGCCGCTGCCGCTGCCCGTGTGCGTGAACATCAGCATGTCCGCCGGCGCCTGCGCGGGCGTAAGCACCAGCAACGCGAGCGCCAAGGGCGCGCAGGTCAGAACTCGTCCCAGCCTCTGAATACTCATGTCTCTTCTCCTCGCGGGAATACGAAGGAGATGCAACCCGGTACGACCCGGAAAGCTGTCAATCTCCCTCCTCCTGCGTCAGCGAAAGCAATTTTGGGCCGCCTCGCGCCAGAAGTCAAGCGCGAAATGGTGAAAACTCTACCGTGTCGCTCAGAGCGGCCACTACGAGTCGATAGCTGCTAGCACCTTGCCGTCAAAGGGCTTGCGCCAGTCGGCGGCGGGTCGTTCGCTGACGCCGGCGGGTCGTCCCCGGCCGCGGCTCACGGACGGGCCCGAGTGGGCCAAGCGGGGCCAAACGTCACCAAGAGCCCACTTTACAGCACATGGCGTGAGGGCTATCATAATAGCGCAGTACATCAGTGCCCTGGGGCCAGGAAGTCGCGTGCCACGGGCAGATCGAAGCTCTGCCCGTGTCGGTAACGATCGCTCGTGCGAGACTCGCTCGTGCGAGATTCCTATCTCGCACGCACTGTTCGCAGGATTCCCATCCTGCGAGGTCGCGGGAAGGGATTCCCGCGGGCGTGGGTGCGAGAACGGATTCTCGCACCAGCGGGATTGCGTATGCGTCTAGCGTCCCGGAGGGACAGGATGAACGTAGCCCAGCGTGAAACGCTGGGATCGCGTGGCCGGTACGTGAGCGTGAGTCCCGGAGGGACGGATCAAGACTCAGTCGTCCCTTCGGGACTCGGGATGCTTGGCGTGTCGCGCACCCCAGCACTACGTGCTGGGCTACCATCAGGACGTCCCTCCGGGACTAGCGGGACGCTGAACAAGTGCGAGAATCCCGATATGCATCGGGCCTCGCAGCAGCGGGTGTTATGTGGAAGCAGAGGCAGAAACCCGATTCGTCAGGGAACGATGTAAACAGAAGTTAGGTCGGCTTGAGCCATGCTGGTATACCTAGACGCCAACATCGTGCAGTACTGCGCGGACTTCGACGGCTACCTTTCTGGCGACAGCCGGGAGTGCCCAGTCGTTCATTCCTGGCTGCGCGGTCAACTCGAGGGGCTTCGCCAGTTGATTGAACTCGACCAGCACGGTCACTGGGACTTCGCGGCGCCCGAGGAACTACTCCGCGAACTGCACCGCGGCCGCCCAACACGCGAGCAGGGAGAGACTTACCCGATTCTCGAGCGTGTCAGAATGACCCCGGAGCCTGATCGGCGGAGAGTAGATAGCGTTTCTGCTTGCTTGATCGGGCTGGGCCTTTCGCGAGCTGATCGCCGGCAGCTCGCTACCGCTGCGGCGATGGGTGCGTCGTGGTTCATCACCTGTGATCAAGAGATCGTGCGCCGTGTCGCGGATAACCTGGGTGGCTGTATCGGTCCTATGTGCGTCGCTCATCCGTCGTCCGCAGTTCAAGAGATTCGCGTTGCTTTGTCACTCAGGTGACAGGCGCGTAGGTGCGTCCTTTGACGCACCGTTCGAATGTTGGGCCGGGATTGGCGCGTCCGGGACGCACCCTACAATCTGCAACCCCGTCGGGACCAACGACAGGGCTTGATCGTGCTCAAAGGCCCGCACGTTTGTCGAGTGCATTCGTTGGTTGGGGTTCCCGTATGCCAAACGCATCTTTGTTGCCGGTCGCAACGACGACTAGCAGAACAACGTTTATGACGAGGCTGAGGATCCCTCCAAACATCATGCTCATCCCGATGAACGACGTGGCTCCCAGTGCGACAACCGCTTTCACGAGGGTGAAGGCTATAGAAAGACTAGCCGCGCAATAGAACAACCTGACTGCTGTGCGCTTGACCTGGAGTATGTGGATTGATGCAAAGAGGTAGAACCCGGAGACCAACAGCGCAATGAGCCCCGCCGCAACGCACCACGTGCCAAACCACTCGGGGGCATCCCACATCTTCTCGAATGCCTGGAACATCTCCTTGGGGGGCACTTGTTGGGGACTCGTGGCTTCTTGCTTCTCTATAGACTCCTGCACGGCAGACCATATCTCTTTCTGCATTTCCATCATCTTGGGCATTATCATGAGTTGTCCTCCCCCAAGTATGCCAAAGCCCCCCATGATTATGCCGATGATCCCAACTACCGTCGCCCAGGTCGGCCTTTTCATGCAGACTCTCCTTGCCTCTTTAGGCTCAGCAGTGATCATGCAGCCCGCCTAAACTGGCAAAGTCGGCCCGTTTCCCTGTTTATGAGCCTGCTGAGCTTCTCATCGTTGAGGAGTGTGGATCCATGATGTTCCATGACGGGTCTCCCGTCTTCAGGGGCTTCCAGGTTGCCATGGGCTTGTTGCACCGCCAAGACTCCTACGCACGGACGAGCTTCCGGGCTGAGTTGCTGGACATATCGATAGGATAGCATAGCCCGAGGTGCTTGCAGCCACAATGACGGCATTCCCGGCCCGCTGGGCCGGGGTGCATGACGCTTTTGCCGGGCTGCCTTCCAGCCCCGCAGGAGCGACGGTGGGTAGCCGGGGCGTCAGCCGCCGGAGAACCCAAGCCCCAGCCAGGTGCTGGCCGGGGTTAGGCGCCAGATGAGCTGGCCGACGACGTTCGCGAACAGGCCGGCGATGAGGTCGTCGGTCAGGATGCCCCAGCCGGCGGGCAGGCGCTGGATCTGGTAGACCGGTGGGGGTTTGGCGATGTCCATGATGCGAAAGAGGATGAACTGTCCGCCGACGACCCAGGCGAACGTAGCGAAATCGCCGCCCGCGATCAGCGGCAAGCCCAGTAGGGCCACCCACATGCCGGCGAACTCGTCCAGCACGAACGGGCTGGGATCCTTCTTACCGAAATGGGCGATGGCCCACTCGCCCCAGCGCACCGACAACCAGCTCGCGATCACAATTCCGACCGCAGTGACGCACTCGATCGGCCAGCGTACCGGCGATACCTGGTGGAGCAGCCACCACAGCGCCGCCCAGAGCAGCGTGACCAACGCCGACGCCCAGGTGGCCGGTGCCGGCCAGAGGTATCCGCTGCCCAGCACGGTAATGCCGGCTAGCTTGAGCGTGTCTCCCCGTCGCCCGTTCAACCCGCGGCCCCTCCCGCGTCCCCGCCTGGCGGGGCATCCTTAGGCGGCGGGCCGGGCTTCTCCGACGTGGGCGGCGGCGACTCCTCCGCACCGCCCCCGGCCCCCAGCGCGGCACTGGACAGCAGAAACGAGTACGCCCGCCGGATGTACATCACCATCGACAGCGTCGTGACAACCAGCATCAGCCAGATGCAGCCGACGCGTATCCAGGCGAGTTCGTCGGGTCGCCGTTCGTGGAACCAGGCCAGTTGCCCGAGCACGACGCACACCGTCGCCGACTGCACGAACATCTTGAGCTTGCCGGACCAGGTGGCGGCGAAGTCCTGGCCCAGCCCCTCGCTGTGTGAGCGGATGGCCGACACGAGCAGCTCGCGCAGGAGAACCACGATCACCATCCACGGGGCGACGCCGCTGATGTTGCGCCCGCCTTCCCAGAAGTGCTCGCTGGCGAAGAAGATGAACGCTCCGCAGACCATCACCTTGTCCACGACCGGATCGACGATGCGCCCGAACGACGTGACCTGCTTCATCATCCGGGCCAGAAACCCGTCGAGGATGTCGGTCAGGGCGGCGACCAGGAATACCCAGAAACAGACCGTCAGCATCCAGCGCGAGCTCTCCAGGTCCTCGGCCCGAAACCACGACAGGAAGCCGAAGAACACGATCGCCAGCCCCAGCCGGGCGAGGGTGATCTGGTTGGGCAGGTTGATCTTCATACGCGCGTTTCCGCAGCCTCGGCGTGTCAGTGTAGCCGCGCCGCGGGCGGGGCGAAAGCGGGTGAGCCGGGGGCGGTGACGTATCCTGTTGTGTGTAATCTGGCGGGGGGGACAAGGAAGAGCGTATCCTCCGGCCCACATGGGTTCACGAGCTAGGAGGACACGCCCATGAGACTCGTAGAAGCAGAACTTGTTCCGTCTAGCGCCGGGCGAAACGCGGGCGGCCTGGGAGAACTTCCTGACCCGCCTGTATCGGCGTGGCTTGCAGGGCCGCGAGCTGCGTCTGATCACCACCGACGGCGACGGCGGGGTGATTGCTGGTGTGGAGGCGGCCTATCCGCATGTGGCTCGGCAACGTTGCTGGTTCCACAAGATGCAGAACGTGTCCGCCAGGCTACGCAAGAAGGACCGGTCGCAAGTGCTGGATGGGCTGCGAGGCGTCTATTCAGCCCCGACCCGCCGGGCGGCCGTGCGGGCCTATCACGCTTGGGCGCGGCGTTGCCACGCGCGTTATCCGGCGGTAGTGGAGTGCGTCGATCGTGATCTGGAGGAGCTGCTGGCGGTGTTCGACGTGCCGGCCGCTCATCGGCGAATGGTGCGGACGACCAATGGCATCGAGCGTTGTTTCCGGGAGGTGCGGCGTCGCACGCGTTCGATCGGCACGTTTGTCAACGACGCGAGCATCGAGCGGATCGTCTATGGCCTGGTGGCGTACCACAACCATAAGTACGCCACGCGGATCTGTCGCGAATTCAAGCAACTGGGACAGGTGGCCTGAGGAGCCCTTCTTTGCAGCCCGGCAATTACACACGAAGGTTGACGCTACCCTTGTTCGGCCCCGCTTGCGTGGGTATCCGCGAGCTGGTAGAGTAACGGCAGTAGCGGAGTGCAGGCGTTAGCGTTGGTCAGTCCTTGGCTGTCTTGTTGCGGACGTCCACTGCGTAACCCTGCGAGGAGTAATGGGTTCTTACGCATCCTGGGATGAAGACGGGGCGTTTGTCGGTGCGTGAGACGGGAAGCGTGTGCGGGTACGTCTTCAGCATCGTGCATCAGCCTTCGGCCCCGGGTGCATCTAGCGGCACCGGGACAAAGGGAGTCACGTTATGCTAACGCGCGCGTATCCTAAGGAGGCCAGCCTGAAGGACGGGCACCGCATCGTGATCCGTCCCCTGAACAACGGCGACTTCGACAAGCTGTACGCCTTCTTCCAGACCTTACCCGAGGAGGACCGCCTCTTCCTGCGGCACGACGTGACCAGTCCGGAGACTGTGCACAAGTGGGTGGGACAAATCGATTTCGACCGCGCGATCCCGCTGGTCGCCGAGGACGGGGGCAAGATCGTGGCGGATGGCACGCTCCATCTGGCCAACCACGGCTGGTCGCGGCACGTGGGCCATATCCGCCTGGTGACGGCCCGCACGCACCGCGGCCTGGGACTGGGTACCGTAATCGCCCGGGAGCTGGTGGCGCTGGCGGAGGAGCGCGAGCTTGAGAAGCTGCAAGTGCAGGTCATCGAGGACAACATCGGCTCGGTCAAGATGTGCGAGCGGGTCGGGTTCAAGATGGAGGCCGTCCTCAAGGACCTGGTTAAGGACCAGAGGGGTTACCGGCGCAACCTGGCTATCATGACCAACGAGGTGGCGAACCTCAGCCAGATCATGGAGGACTGGATCCAGGATTCGATGCTGCCGCAGTTTCGGGTGCCGGGCGAGGGGATCGCGTAGCCCTCGGCCCGCTGCGGTCGCCGCCTGGCGCAGGTTGGCCCGACCGGCCGGGCACGGCTTCCTGGCCGGCCGCAGCCTTGGTCTATTTTCCGTCGGGGATTTGACGACCGGGTGCTTTTTCGCTACACTTTTGTTAAGCGGGTTAAATAGGAACGCGGTTAAGCAAGTGCCCCGGAGTGTAGATGAGTGTGGTCCGGCGCGGAGCCCGGCGAGTTCACGCGGAGCTGCCCCGAAGGACCGTCTTTTTGACCTGGTGCGCTCCAGCCACATCTTTGCCTCCCTGGTACGCGAAATCCTGGAAGTGCAACTGCTCCGCGAGGCCAGCCCGCTCCCGCTCACCGTCTCGCAATTCCATCTGCTCAAGCTGATGTCCGTCGATGGACAGCACCAGCTCGGTCAGGTGGCCGACTTCCTGGGCGTCAGCCCGCCCGCTGCCACCAAGAACATCGACAAGCTCGAGCGGCTGGGCCTGGTGGTGCGGACCCCCTCCAAGGGCGACCGCCGGGCGACGCTGCTGTCGGTCAGCCCCAAGGGACGCCGCCTGGTGCGGAAATACGAGGGACTCAAGGTGACCCGCTTGGCACCGCTGCTCGATCGATACCGTGCGGCCGAACTGACGCAACTGTCTGAGTTGCTCCAGCGGTTCTCGATTTCGCTGCTCGAACTGGAGCAGCCCGGGCCCAGCTTCTGCCTGCGCTGCGGTGCCTACCTTGAGGATGATTGTCCAGTGGGTCGTGTCCGCGGCGGCTGCCCGTATCAGAAGGTCTCAGGGGCACGCCCGACTCAGTCTGCCGACGTAGAGAGGTGATGACTTCGCAGAGGCATGCCGATAACCTGAAGGTTTCGATGGAAGCCCTGCTTGTAGGGAACGTCTCATGAAATACTGGCGAAAACCGTTGGACCTCGACCAGGTCAAGATCCCGCGCGGCGAAGTACGCATCATCAAGGACCGCTGCAAGGGCTGCGGATTCTGCGTCGAGTACTGTCCCAAGGACGTGTTGGTCATGTCCAAGGAATTCAATCGCAAGGGCTATCATCCGCCGGAGGTCGTCAAGCAAGGCGAATGCGTCAACTGCAACCTCTGCGAGATGATCTGCCCCGATTTTGCGATCTTCAGCGTAGCTATAGAGGACGGCGAGGCCGAGGCGGAAACCGCTGAGTCACTGCGACCAGCCGAGGCCACCTGAGCACCGTCTGGGCCCAGCACGATAAGGAGGACGGCAATTGAAAACTGACCCTGCGGGCGTCCTGACCGGCGCCCACTATCTGGACGGCGACTTCGCGTGTGGCGAAGGCGCGATGGCGGCCGGGTGCCGCTTCGTGGCCGGTTACCCGATCACCCCCTCCACGGAGGTCGTCGAGCGCATCTCGCGCCGGTTCCCCATGATCGGCGGGACGTTCATCCAGATGGAGGATGAGTTGGCCAGCATGGCCGCCGTTGTGGGGGCTTCCTGGACCGGAATCAAAGCCCTGACCGTCACCAGCGGGCCCGGGTTCAGCCTGATGATGGAGAACATCGGCCTGGCCGCGATGATGGAAACCCCCTGTGTCGTGGTGAACGTGCAGCGCGGCGGTCCCTCCACCGGGCTGCCCACCATGGTCGGACAGGCCGACATGATGCAGGCCCGTTGGGGCTCGCACGGCGACTACGAGCTGATTGCCCTGTGCCCGCAATCGCCGCAAGAGGCCTTCGATTTGATGATCGAAGCTTTCAACCTCTCGGAGCTCTACCGCGTTCCGGTCATGCTCATGACCGACGAGTGTGTCGGGCACATGACCGAGAAGGTCGTCATTCCGCCGGCGGAGGAGATCGAGATCGTACCCCGCCAGCTCACGGCCCAGTCGCCGGAGGAATTCCTGCCGTATCGCGTTGATGGCAGCTACATTCCGGAATTCGCGCGCGCCGGCGACGGCTATCGCTTCCATACCACCGGGCTGACGCACGACGAGCGCGGCTACCCAGTGATGAGCGCCGAGTGCCAGGAGATATGCGTCCACCGGCTGATCGAGAAGATCACGAAGAACGCCGACAAGATCGTCCGCTTTAACGAGGAAGAGACGGACGGTGCCGATGTGGTCGTGGTCACGTACGGAATCACCGCCCGCGTGGCCCGCATGGGCATCGACATGGCGCGGGAGCGGGGCGTAAAGGTCGGTGTCATCCGTTTGATCGTGGTCTGGCCGTTCGCTGAGAAGCTCATTCGCGAGCTGGCCGGGAAGATCAAGGGCTTTGTGGTGCCGGAGATCAACTACGGCCAGATCGTCCTTGAGGTCGAACGCTGCGCCGCAGGGAAGTGTGCCACGGTGAGCGTGCCCCACGGCGGCGGGAGCGTGCACGAGCCCGATGACATCTGCCAAGCCATCTTGGGGGTAGCGAAATGACCACAACCATAGCACAACCCGAAATCGAGACCGAGGAACACCCCATCGCGCCGTTTCTGCGCATGGATCGCATTCCGCACATCTGGTGCCCAACCTGCGGCATCGGAACGGTGGTCAAGTGCTATGCCACCGCGCTGGAGGAGACGAAAGTCGATCTGAACAAGACCATCATTGTCTCCGGCATCGGCTGCACGGGGCGGGCAGCGGGCTACATGAAGCTGGATGCCTTCCACACCACGCACGGACGGGCTGTCCCCTTCGCTACCGGGCTGAAGCTCGGCCGACCCGAGCTGCTGGTGACCGTCTTCTCGGGTGACGGGGATCTGGTGGGAATCGGCGGAAACCACTTTATCCACGCCGCCCGGCGGAACATGGACATGCTGGTCATCCTGGTCAACAACTTCATCTACGGCATGACCGGCGGCCAGAACGCCCCGACCACCCCGCTGGGGGCGCGAACCTCGACCATGCCGTTCGGCAATTTCGAGCGGCCCTTCAACCTGCCGCACCTGGCGGCCAGTTGCGGGGCGACCTACGTGGCCCGCTGGACCAGCCTGCACACCCGCCGCTTGACCAAGGCTTTCAAGGAAGCCATCCAGCGCAAGGGCTTCCGCTTCATTGAAGCCATCGCTCCGTGCTCGACGTTGTACGCGCGGCTGAACCGCCTGGGCACGGGCTTCGACCTGATGCGCTTCTACCACGACCACTCCGAGATCCGCCACGGAGCCGATCCCGCCGACGCGGACATCGGCTTCCAGGACAAGATCATCTGCGGAAAGTTCGTGGACGAGGAACGCCCCACCTTCACCGAACAGATGAACGAACACTACACCAAGACGCTCGGCGACAAATACGTGCCTATGCCGCCGGAAGGCGGCTTGCTTCGTGAGCCGGCCGGCAGCCCCGAGCCTGAGGAAGCGGTCGTCGCGGGGAGGGATGACTAATGAGTAGGACTGAGATTCGCATCACCGGTTACGGCGGTCAGGGGGTCGTGCTCTCGGGCTACATCATCGGCCGGGCCTGCTCGATCAACGCCGGCCTGCACGCCACCATGACGCAGAGCTTCGGTCCGGAGGCGCGCGGCTCGGCGTGCAGCTCGACATTGGCGGTGATGGACACGGAGGTGCTCTATCCCTACACCCGTCGCCCAGACATCTTCGTGGTGATGTCCGCCGAGGGCTACGAGAAGTATCACGACGAGCTCAAGGATGAGGGGACCCTGGTTTATGAGGGAGACCTGATTCACCCGACGTTCAAAGACGGGCAACCGGCCTTCGGCGTACCCTCCACCCGAATCGCGGAATCGTTGGGGAGAACCATCGTCCAGAATATCGTGATGTTGGGGTTCTTCACCGCGGTAACGCAGATCGTCTCGCGCGAGCAGATGCGCGCGGCGGTCAAAGCGTCTGTGCCGCCCGGGACTGAGGAGCTTAACCTGCGGGCCTTCGACGCCGGCTACGCCTATTTCGAGGAAGAGTACGGCGAGAAGAAGCCGTCCGCGGCCGGTGAAGAGGCTGCGACAGAGAGCGCGACGGCCGAGGGCTGGCGGACCCACGCCGGCAGCTAATAGCCCATAAAGGATGGAGCGCGTGAACGCTCAGCGTAGACAAACGCGAGATTCGTCCGAGCCGGTAAGCGAGAAGCGGGCCCTGGTGATTGGTGGGGGGATTGCCGGCATCCAGGCCGCCTTGGACCTGGCCAACGCCCGCGTCCGCGTGACCCTGGTGGAGAAGTCGCCCACGCTCGGTGGCCGCATGGCCCAGCTCGACAAGACCTTCCCCACCATGGATTGCTCGATATGAATCCTCGGGCCGAAGGCCATGGATGCCGGTCGGCATCCCCTGATCGAGGTGGTCACCACGGCGGAGGTCGTCGGCTGCAAGGGCGAGGCGGGCAACTTCCGTGTCCGCGTGCGCAAGAACCCACGCTACGTGCATGAGGACCTATGCGTGGCCTGTGGGCAATGCGTGGACGTCTGCCCGCAGGTAGGCGGAAACGAGTTCGACGTCGGTCTCAAGGCCCGCAAGGCGATCTATCGACCGTTCCCGCAATCGGTGCCGGCGGCCTACGTGATCGAGCCCGAGGCCTGCCTCAACCTGGGCGGCTACCTCAGCGAGAAGCAGCGTAAGCAGCTCGAGCGCGTCCAGAAGATCAAGCAGAAGAAGCAGCCGGACTACGTCAGCACCTTCCTGGCTTGCGGCCACTGCAGCAGCGCCTGCGAGGTGGACGCGGTTGACTTCGACATGGTGGCGGAGGAGTTCCAGCTGGACGTCGGGGCGATCCTGGTCGCCGTCGGCTTCCAGGAGTTCGACGCGCGCAAGCTCGGCAACTACGGCTACGGCCGCTTCCCCAATGTGGTCACCAGCCTGGAGCTCGAGCGGATGCTCAACGCTTCGGGCGTGACGCTGGGGCACGTGGTGCGCCCCTCGGACTTGGAGACCCCCAAGCGGATCGTGTTCATTCAGTGCGTCGGGGCGCGTGGCGAGGGCGGCCGGCCCTATTGCAGCCGCTTCTGCTGCATGAACGCCGTTAAGGACTCGATGCTGCTGCGGCAACACGATCCCGAGGTCGAGGAGGTGACGATCCTCTACACCGACCTGCGCGCGTTCGGCAAGGGCTTTGACGATTTCGTACAACGCTCGCGCGATGAAAAGAGCGCCACGTACGTTCGCGGCCGTCCTGCCAAGATCGACCACTTTCCCGAGGACGACACGCTCGAGGTCTTCGTGGAAGACACTCTCGGGCACCGGCAACAACGCATTCCCGCCGACCTGGTCGTGCTCTCGGTTGCCGCCGCTCCCAACGACGGCGCCATCCAACTGGCTTCGATACTTGGTATCGAGACCGACCAGTACGGCTTCATCGCTCGAAGGGATCCGGCCATCTCCGCGGTGGAGTCCACGCGCGAAGGCATCTTCGTCTGTGGCAGCGCCGTGGGGCCGCAGGTGATCCCCGACTGCGTCGCGCAGGCGTCGGCGGTCGCGGCCCGGGCCCAATTGTTCCTCACCGGACATCGCGTCGAGGAGGAAGAGGAAACCATCGAGCCGCTCGACGTGTCCGGTCCGCCGCGCATCGGCGTGATGGTCTGCCATTGCGGCATCAACATCGCCGGCGTGTTGGATATCGACGATCTGGTCCGGCACGCCTCCGCGATCCCGGACGTGGTCGTCGCCACCAACAGTCAGTTCGCCTGTTCCGTGACCGGGCAGGAGGAGGTGGTCGAACTGATTCGCGAGCACAAGCTGAACCGCGTGGTAGTGGCTGCGTGTACCCCACGTACGCACGAGCCCATCTTCCGTGAGACCTGCGCGCAGATCGGCTTCAATCCGTACTTGTTCGAGATGGTCAACATCCGCGACCAGTGCTCGTGGGTACACGCCAAGCAACCTGCCGAAGCTCAGGAGAAGGCCCGCACGCTGATCCGCATGGGTGTCGCTCGGGCCCGCCACCTGGAGCCCCTGCAGGAGGGTGAGGCGCCGATGACGCGCGCGGCGCTGGTCATTGGTGGGGGTATCGGCGGCATCGAAGCGGCCACCGACCTGGCCGTGCAGGGCCTACCCGTCACGCTGGTCGAAAAGTCCGATCGGCTAGGCGGTCGCCTAGCGCCGCCGAACTTGAAGTACCTCTATCCCAACCTGCGTCCGGCCGCGGACGTGCTGGAGGAGAAGATCAAGCGCCTCAGAGACAGCGGCGCGCGCGTCCTGCTCAACACCGAGGTCGAGAACATCACCGGCTTTGTGGGCAACTTCGAGGCGACGCTTAAGGGCACGACCGAGGAGGTGCTGCCGGTTGGAGCGATCATCCTCGCCCTGGGTGCCGACCTGCACGATCCGCAGGGTGAATACGGCTACGGCAAATTGCCGAACGTGATTACCAGCGCCGAACTGGAGCGAAGGCTTTTCGAGGACGAGTCGACTGTGACCATCGCCGGGCAGCGCCCCAAGCAAGCCTCGTTCATCTTGTGCGTTGGCTCGCGCGAACTGGAGGGTTTCACCGGCTGCTCGCGTTATTGCTGTCCGACCGCGATCAAGCAGGCCATCCACCTCTGTCGCCAGGGAATCGACACGACCATTTTCTACCGCGACATTCGCACGATCTCCACCGGAGCCGAGGAGATGTACCGCCAGGCACGTGGCATGGGCGTGCTTTTCGTGCGCATCCCGCCCAGCGAGAAGGTGGAAGTGGTCGGCAAAGAGCGGGCCGAAGGCGTGCGTTGCTTCGACGACCTGCTGGGCCGACGGCTGGAGGTCCCGACCGACCTCGTGGTTCTGAGCGTCGGCATGCGCCCGCGTCAGCCGGACACGCACAAGTTCCACAACCTGCTCAAGGCCAGCGTCGGGCTGGATGGTTTCTTCCTGGAACGCCACCCAGAGTTGGCGCCGGTCGAGACTGCGGTTGCGGGCGTGCTGCTGGCCGGCACCGTTCAGGGGCCGAAGGACATCGTGGACACCGTGGCCCAGGCGTCGGCTGCGGCCGCCAAGGCCTCCGTGTTCCTGGCCTACGACAAGGTGAAGCAGGACCCCGCCGTCTCGGTGGTGGACGAGGTGAAGTGCCGCGCCTGCGGCCGTTGCGTCGAGATCTGCCAGTTTCAGGCGCCGCAATTGGTCGAGCTTGAGCCGGGGATTCATGTGGCTCGCATCAACGCCGCGTTGTGCAAGGGCTGCGGCACCTGCACGAGCTGGTGCCCCTCGGGCGCTATTACGTCCAAGCACTTCACCGAGCACCAGGTGCATGCCATGATTGACGCGTTCTTCACCGAGGAGGTCGTGTCATGACGGCGACCGGTCCGAGCCCCAAGCGTAAGCGCGGGGTTTCTTCCCGCAGCCGTGGCCGCACCCGGCCGCCAGAGTCCATAGGCCAGCTGCCCGTGCCAGAGCAGTGGGACCCCAGCATCGTCGTCTTCGCCTGCAACTGGTGCTCGTACGCGGGGGCCGACACCGCCGGCGTGTCGCGCATCCAGCACCAGCCGCACTTCCGCATGATCCGGGTGATGTGCTCCGGGCGCATCCAGCCAGGGTTCGTGCTGCGGGCGTTCGAGAAGGGGGCCGATGGCGTGCTGGTCTCGGGTTGCCATTTTGGAGACTGTCATTACGTCTTCGGCAACGAGCGCGCCGTCGAGCAGTTCGAGAAGACCAAGAATGTGGTGAGGCTTCTGGGCTTGGAGGAGGGGCGTTTGCGCCTGGAATGGATCAGTGCTGCCGAGGGGGCACGCTTTGCGGAGGTGATCAACGAGTTCACCGACCAGGTGCGCGGGCTCGGCCCGAGCCCATTGACCAACAAGCGAGTCATCAGTTCTCAGTCGTCAGTCATCAACAAGGAGGGTGCGGCAGAACTGGTGCACTGACAACCGAAAACTGACAACGGAGTTGACGTATATGCCGGAACTTGTGGACGTCGCCAAAACGACCAGGGCCTGGGCCTGCTATGACTGCGGAAAGTGCACCGCCACCTGTCCTATCTCGCGCGTGGGTGGGGAATATAGCCCGCGCCGCCACGTGTTGGCGACCAACCTGCACGACCACGGCGAGATCGTCAATAACGGCACGCTCTTCAGTTGCCTGACGTGCAGCTTGTGTGATCGGCGTTGCCCGGCCGAGGTTCAATACACCCAGTTGGTCCAGAAGCTCCGTGAACTTTCCCATCGCGAAGGCGTCGAGCCGGACTGCCCGCACGGCGGAGCGCTGCAATCGGTCATGCGGATGATGGCGACCGGCGGCACGCAACAGAACCGCATGGACTGGCTGAGCGAGGACCTGAAGACCGAGCCCAAGCAAGGCACGGTTTTCTACTGGACCGGCTGCGCCATGTACTACGACGCGTTCTTCCCGGACTTCGAGGTCACGACGCTCAATGGAACCCGAGCGGCCGTGCGCCTCTTGAACAAACTGGGACTGACGCCGGTGGTGTCGCCGGACGAGCGCTGTTGCGGGCACGACCTGCTGTGGAATGGCGACCGCAAGAACTTTGAGCTGCTCGCTAGGCACAACGTCAAGCTGGTGGCCGATAGCGGGGCCGAGACGCTGGTTGTCTCTTGTGCCGAGTGCTTGCGGACCTGGAAGCTTGACTACGAGCCGTTTTTTGAGGGCAAACCGCCGCGGATCATGCACATTACCGAGTTCCTCGCCGAGCATGTGCCGGAGCTGAAGTTCAAGGCGAACGGTGGCACCGGCTCCCAGCCGGTGAAGCGCGTCACCTACCAGGACCCGTGCCGTTTAGGCCGCCATCTGGGGATCTACGATTCCCCGCGGCAGATGCTGGCAGCAGTGCCCGGGATCGAGTTGACCGAGATGCGCCGCTCCGGGGTCGCGGCAATGTGCTGCGCGGGCGGAACCTGGTCAAATTGCGATCGCTTCGCCAAGCAGCTCCAGGTCGGGCGTCTGCGCGAGGCCCGCGCGACCGGAGCGGAGGTGTTGGCCACGGCCTGCCCGAAGTGTCAGATCCACTTCCGCTGTGCCATGAAGGATCCCAACCTGGGAAGTGAGATCGAGATCGAGATGCGCGATGTGGCCGAGCTGGTGGCCGACGCGCTGGCCTAGTAAGCCGAAGCCGAGGAAAACGAGCCACGGGAAACACTCTCGAAGGAGGATAGGCGCCTGATGGTTGCGAAAACGACGAACGGTGATCTTCGCATCGGCGTCTTCGTCTGCGATTGCGGACTGAACATCGCCGGTGCGGTGGACTGCGCGGACGTGGCTGCATACGCCGAGACGCTGCCCGACGTGATCTGCGCGGTCCGTAACAGGTACACCTGCGCGGACCCGGGGCAGAACGAGATCAAGAAGGCGATCCGCCAGCACCGGCTGAACCGCGTGGTGGTCGCCTCCTGCACGCCCCTCCAGCACGAGCCGACCTTCCGGCAGTGCGTCAAGGAGGCCGGGCTGAATCCCTACCTGATGGAGATGGCTAACCTCCGCGAGCACTGCTCCTGGGTGCACCCCGGCGATTGGGACGGCGCCACGCAGAAGGCCAAGGACCTGGTCGCCAGCGCCGTCGCTCGGGCGCGTTTTTTGGAACCGCAGGAGGAGATGACCGTCCCGGTCACCAAGCGGGCCCTGGTAATCGGCGGCGGCGTGGCGGGCATGGAGGCCGCCATCCAGCTCGGCGACGCCGGCCACCGGGTCGTGCTCGTCGAAAAGGAAGCCTCCATCGGTGGGATCATGGCCCAACTGGACAAAACCTTCCCCACCATGGACTGCTCGATATGAATTCTCGGCCCCAAGGCCATTGATGTCGGTCGGCATCCCAACATTGAGCTGCTCACCTTCAGCGAGGTCGAGGAAGTCTCGGGCTACATCGGAAACTTCACCGTGAAGATCCGCAAGAAAGCCCGCTACGTCGATCCCGCCGTGTGCAACGCCTGCGACGAGTGCGCCAAGGTCTGCCCGGTCGCCAAGCCGGACGAGTACCAGATGGGCCTCTCCACCCGCAAGGCCATCTATATTCCTTTTCCGCAGGCCGTGCCCTGCTCCTATGTCCTCAACATGGACGACTGTCTCGGCAACAACCCGATCGCCTGTGGTAAGTGCGCCGAGGCCTGCGAGCAGAATGCCATCAACTACGACGACCACGACGAGATCGTCGTGCGCGAGGTCGGGGCGGTCATCGTGGCCATCGGTCTGGACGTCTACGACCCGACCGAGATGGACGAGTACGGCTACACCCGTTTCGATAACGTCGTCACCACGATGGAGTTCGAGCGGCTGATCTGTGCCGGCGGCCCGACGGCCGGCCACTTCGTACGCCCCAGCGATCACGAGCGGCCCAAGCGGATCGGGTTCATCCAGTGCGTCGGGTCGCGCAACCCGAAGATCGGTCGGCCCTATTGTTCCAACATCTGCTGCATGAACACGATCAAGGACACGCTGTTGCTGGCCGACCACTACCCCGATGTCGAGAACGTCGTTTTCTACCAGGACATCCGGGCTTTCGGAAAGTCGTTCGAGGACATGTTCCAGCGCTCGAAGGAGGCCGGCACGCGCTATGTCCGCGGCTTGCCCGGCGATGTCGAGGAAGACCCCGAGACACACAACCTGATCGTGACCGTGGAGAACACGACCAGCGGGAAGCTGGAACGCCACGAGCTCGAGATGGTGGTGCTGTCGGTGGGCGTCGGGTCGCCCAAGGACCTCGCCAAGATCTCCAGGTTGCTGACGCTCTCCAAGACCTCCGACGGCTTCTTCATGGAGTCGCATCCGAAGCTGAAGCCGGTGGACGCACCGACGCGCGGCGTGTTCTTCGCCGGCTTCTGCGAAGCCCCCAAGGACATCAAGGACTCGGTCTGCCAGGCCGGCGCCGCCGCCTCACGGGTCGGCGCCCTGCTCAACGCCGGCCAGATTCAAATCGAGGCCATTACCAGCCGCATCGACGAGCAGGCCTGCAAGAAGTGTGGCGTGTGCGCCTCGGTGTGTCCGTACGGGGCGATCATGTGGAAGAAGGGCGAGGTGGCCGTGGTGATCGAGGCGGCCTGCGCCGGTTGCGGCAATTGCGGGGCCGCTTGCCAGTTCGGCGCCATCACCATGCGGCACTTCACCGACGACCAGTACATCGCCCAAGTGCGGGCCACGCTGGCCGACCGCCCACAGGACAAGATCTTCTGCTTCGCCTGCAACTGGTGCTCTTACTCCGGCGCCGATATGGCCGGAATCTCCCGCATCAAGTACCCCTCGAGCAACCGTGTGGTGCGGACGATGTGCTCGGCGCGCGTCTCCGAGGAGATGGTGCTCGAAGCCTTCCGCTGCGGCGCACCCATTGTGCTGGTCTCCGGCTGCCACTACGCCGACTGCCACTACATCAACGCCAACCGGCAGACGGTCGTCCGGGTGCAGCGGCTGTGGGACAAGCTGGAGAAGGCCGGCGTGCGGCCCGAGCGGCTGCAACTGGAGTGGATCAGCGCCGCCGAGGGCCAGAAGTTCGCCAAGGTCATGTATCAGATGGAAGAGCTGCGCAAGACGGTTACGATGGAAGAGATTGAGCAGGCGCGTGAGGCGCTGAGACCAAAGCCCAAGAAGGCGGTCAAGAAGAAGAAGAAGAAGGAGGAGGAGGAGACGGCCGCCGCAGTCGCGAGCTGAGGCGGAGTCGTTAGTTCTCAGTTTTCAGTCATCAGTGACAGCAGCACCAGACTGGGAACCGAAAAGTGAGAACTGAAAACTGATGACTGAAAACTGATGACTGAAAACTGATGACTGAAAACTGATGACTGAAAACTGACAACTGGACGTTCCGATATGGCCACGACAACGCTGGAAACCTTCCGCTGCATGATGTGCGGCCACGAGTATCAGGTGCCGGTCGAGAAAGACGAGGACAAGGAACGCTCCTGTCCCAAGTGTCGCTCCAACAGCATCCGGCATCTGAAGAAGAAGCCGCCCAAGCAGGAGTAACGCGGATGTCCAAACCGTCGGACGACAAGAACGACATCGTGCGCGTCAACTTCGACTTCCGGCGCGAGCTGGCCGAGAAGATCGAGGGCAACCTGGCGAGCTTCTGCTACCAGTGCGGTGCCTGCGTGGGCGATTGCCCGGCGACCACCTACAGCGACGACTTCAACCCACGCGAGATCATGCTCAAGGTACTCTACGGCCTTGGGGAAGAGCTCCTCGTAGAGGACTCGATTCTTTGGCAGTGCACCAATTGCTACAACTGCCACGAGCGCTGCCCGCAGGAGGTCAAGCCGGTTGAGGTAATCATCTCCCTCAAGAACATGTTGGCCGATCTGGGGATCTACCCGGACGCCGTGAAAAGAGTCATCAAGACGTTTGAGGAAACCGGTCGGACGACCCCGCTCAGCCCCGCGGTCGATCGCCAGCGCGCCAAGTTCGGGTTGCCGCCGATGCCGCCGGTCCCGATGGACGAGATACGCAAGCTGCTTGAGCCAGACGATTCCCCAACTGCAGAGGCCGCGCCGGCCGAGGCATCGCCCTCATCCGAAGGAGGGGAGTCATGAAGCGGTTCGCGTTCTTCCCCGGCTGTCTGATTCCGGCCCGGCATCCCGCGATGGAGTTCGCCATCCGGTATACGTTGCCGAAGCTGGGCATCGAGATTGTGGACCTCGACGGCGCTTCGTGCTGTCCCGACCCAATCTACTTCAAGTCCAAGGACAAGATCTCCTGGCTCTCGGTCGCCGCGCGGAACCTCACGCTCGCCGAAGACCTGGGGCTGGACGTCTTCACCAATTGTTCGGGGTGCACCGCAACCCTTTCGGAAGCGTACCACTTGCTCCGGGATGAGGCGCTGCGGGCCAGGATTAACCGCCGTCTGAAGCGGATTGGTCGGGAGTATAAGGGGACGAGTCGCGTACGCCACATCGCTACCGTCGTGCGGGACGAGGCCGGCTACGAGGCGGTTCAGCAGTCGGTGGTGCGCCCGCTGGAGGGCCTCAAGGTCGCCATCCACTACGGCTGCCACCTGCTGAAACCTAGCCGAATCATGCAGGTGGATGATCCCAACGACCCGGACGTGATGGAGAATCTGGTGACCGCCCTGGGGGCCACGCCGGTGCGCCACCGTAACTGGTACCTCTGCTGCGGCAAGGCCTGCCAGACGGACGAGATCCCCCTCAACATGATGCGCGACCTGTTGAGCACGGTGAACGACGAACAGGCCGAGATCCTGGGCATGATCTGCCCCACCTGTTTCGGCCAGTTCGATCACGGCCAGATGAAGGTGTCCAAGCGGTTTGGTGTGGATTTCCACACGCCGCCGATCTACTACTTCCAGCTCCTGGCTTTTGCCCAAGGGGTACCCTACGACAAGCTGGGATTCGAGCGGCACCGCTTCAAGCCCGAGTGCCTGCGCCGCTTCGAGAGCGTCACCAGCCCCGCGGTCGAGGCATGAGCGGCGAATTGGCCGCCTAGCGCAGGATTCGATCCGCCGCTCTATCGCATTTCGGCACGGCCGGCGCGTTTTTCTGTGCGGTTATGCGAATGCGGTCGGGTATAATAGGCATTCCGATTAGTTGGCGTGCCCCAGAATCCGGAACCCCGAGCGCAAGCGAGGGGCATCCGGCCGGTCGCTTGCGCTCCCGGTTCGGACGCGGCCGGCCACGAATTAATCCGAATATGTATAATGCGCATGTGCGGCCGACAGGCCGTTAGCAAGCTCTGAGGGAGAGAAACGTGAGATTCAACTTGGCGTCAGGCGTTGTTGCACTGGCGTTGTCCGGCATCCTGGCGTTGCCGGCCTATGCCCAGAAGCTCCGCGTTGAGGTTTCCGAGGACGGGCACCAGGTTGTGGTCGTCCAGGAATCACAGACCGATGACACCGTCACCGTCCGCGGCTCGGGCGTCCCGTATGGCACAAGCCCCGACTGGCAGAACGACCTGCGCCGGCAGGTCGGCGGCCTCCAGGTGGAGGACATGAACGGCGACGGTTTAATCGATGTCGTCGTCGGCTGCTACCACTCCGATAGCTACCCGCCGTATACGGATTGGGAGAACTACATCTACTACAACATCGGCGGCGAGCTCGAAGCCAGCCCCTCGTGGGTCTCCACCGACGAGGTCTCGACCGGCGATGTCCAGGTCGCGGACATCAACGGCGACACCTATCCCGACATCTTCGCGGCCACCGGCTACTACACGATGGACCCTTCGGTGATTTACTGGGGCGGACCGACCGGCCCGAGCAACTCGCCCGGCTGGTTCAGCGTCGAGCCCGGACCGACCTGGAACAACTATGCCATCCTGTTTGACTTCGATCACGACGACGACATCGACGTGATTACGGCCAATCAGGGCGTCTCACCAGATCCCTACCGCCCGATCTACATCTTCCGCAACCACGACGGCGTGGTTGAGACCGTACCGAGCTGGCAGTCGGACGAGTGGTCGATCCAGGGATTTCTGGCGATAGCTGACTACGACGGCGACGGTTGGGAGGACCTGGCCGTTTCGAAATGGGTCAACTTCGAAAGCGGCATCTACAAGAACGCGGGCGGCACGCTCCAGACCTCACCCGTCTGGACCACCGGCGATGACGACAGCGACAAGGGCGTCGCCTGGGCGGACGTGGACGATAACGACTGGCCGGATCTCGTGCTCGGGCATGATCCGACGCTGCTGTACGGCAATGAGGGCGGCACACTCTCGGTGACCTGGTCCTCCGGGGCCAGTTACTTCGGCCACAGTGACATTCGTTTCTGCGACGTTGACTGTGACGGCGATCCGGACCTCGCCGAGACGCATTTCTCTGACGGTAAGGTGCACATTTACCTGAACCACGACGGAACGCTCGAGACGATGCCGTCCTGGACGTACGACTCGCCGGACGTCGGGACCGCGATCGCCTTCGGCGACATCACCGGCAACGGCTGGCCCGATCTGATCGTCGGCAACTCGGGCGAGCCGTCGGTAAAGGTCTTCTACGCCCGGGTTCCCGGTGACCTGAACGGCGACGGCTGCGTCGATCAGGCTGACCTGGGCATCCTATTGGCGGATTGGGGCTGCACCGGCGGGGATTGCCCCGGTGACTGCGACAACGACGGCGATACCGACCAGGCCGACCTCGGCATCCTCCTCGCCCACTGGGGCGAAGGCTGCCGATAGAGATGGTGGGTCCGTCCCAGACGCACGTCTCCGCGTCGCTCGAAAGGACGGCGGTGCGTCGAGGAAGCATGTTGCAGGCTCATCAAGTCGATAACTGCGCGGCTATAGAACAAGGAAGATGTCATGTACAGTGAATCCATTGCCGTCACGCCCCGCGTCGTAATCGCTTGCGCAATGGTGGCGGTCCTGGGCATGGGGCTTGCTGAGGCTCAGTACGGTCACGGCTCGATTGTGGGCTGGGGCCAGCAAGTGTTCGGTGCGGACCTGAGCGCGGACTTCGTGCTGGTTGCAGCGGGCGGCTGGCACAGTCTCGGCCTGAAGGCCGACGGCTTGATCGTGGCGTGGGGATTCAACGAGTACGGCCAATGCGACGTGCCGGAGCCGAATGCCGATTTCATCGGCATCGCGGCGGGCGACTTGCACAGTGTCGGCCTGAAGGCCGACGGATCGATCGTGGCGTGGGGATGGAACGACTACGGCCAATGCGACGTGCCGGACCCGAACACGGACTTCGTGGCGGTCGCGGCGGGCTACAAGCACAGTCTCGGCTTGAAAGCCGACGGCACGGTCGTGGCCTGGGGAGACAACGACGACGGCCAATGCGACGTGCCGGCGCCGAACACGGACTTCGTGGCGGTCGCGGCGGGCGGGGTCCACAGTCTCGGCCT
>CAZNFA010000030.1:0-53038 GCA_964572345.1 uncultured Planctomycetales bacterium | reverse complement strand
ACCCGCTACTGTTCTACCAGTCCATTTGACAGCTACGAGAGGACAAATAGGGGGGGTTGAGATCTCGCCAGGCGAGCAGAGAGAGCCGGGGCTCTGCCCTGGACCCTGGCCGCAAAGCCCCAACCGGTAGGTAGCGGGGCAGCCCGCCCGCGGCTGTCACCGGAAATCGTGAAGGACTAACCCTGGATCTGGTACCATGAGTGGGGGCAGGTTACTTTCGCTTGTGTGTCAGCATGCGCCGCGGTACGCTACGTGTGATACGTTGGCTGTTAGTCACTTCGGTTCAACGTGAGAGGGCAGACCGTGCGAGCCAGCGGCATTCGTGGAGTCATCGCGGTCGCGTTGCTTGCGTGGGCCACGCCTTGGGCAAGGGGGGATGAAGTGCTCTTCGTGGGACTCGGCCACCTGCCCGGCGCGGAAGGCAGCCACGCCTATGGCGTCTTGGCGGATGGGCTGGTCGTGGTCGGTTCATCGGGGGGCGAAGCGGAGTTGAGCGACGCGCACAAGGCCGCGCGAGCTGCCGCGAGAGACAGGAGGTCAAGCCGGGCTTGAGCAGAGGTCGCCAGCGCGCCATCACGTTCGGAATCCTGGTTCTCGCCTTCGCCCTGCCGGTGGTGATCGCGCATCTCACGGCCGCGGAGCCGCGCACCCGGCGCATCCACGTCGAGCACTTCCGCTACGGCATGCAGCCGGAAGTGATCCACGTGAACCGCGGCGACACGGTGATCCTGACGTTTTCGGCGCGGGACACGGCGCACAGCTTCTTTCTGCAGGAATACGATCTGGACGTGAAGATCCCGCAGCAGACGGGACAGGTGGCGGTGGCCCACCCGTCGCGCCCTGAGGATGAGCCGCAGCTGACGCGCGAGGTTGTGTTCCGGGCCGGGCGACCGGGGCTGATGGGGTTCTTCAACACGAAGTCGCGCTACCGGTGCCACGTGTGGTGCGGGCAGATGCACGCGTTTGAGCAGGGGTTTTTCGTGGTGCACCCGAACTATCTCCACGCGGGTGCGACCGGCGTGTTGTTCGCCCTGCCATTGGTCGGTCTGTTGCGGTGGCGGTGGGGCCGGGTGCGGGCAAACCCAGCCGCGGTGGACGGACCGGCCGCGGACGACGGACCGCCGAGGCCGCAGCCCGGCGCGCCGGAGGGAGTCGATTTGCTGGCAAAGTGGCCGCGACTCAAGCGGGTGCTGGAGTTGCCGGGGTTGCAGTACTGGCTAATGACTTTGGCGGGCGTGTTATTGTACATTGTGATTCTCACCTCGCTGGTGGGGACGAAGATGGCCGGGGGCAACCTGGGCGTCATGCTGGTTTGGGTGGTTTGGCTCGTCGTCCTGATCGCCATTCTCGTGCCGATCTTTGGCCGACTCTGGTGCCTGCTCTGCCCGCTCCCGATGTTCGGTGACGCGCTGCAGCGCGGGACTGCGCTGGGCGTTCGCAGCGGCGCGTCCGGGCGCTACAACAGCGTCTTTCGCGGTCTGATGCTGCCCTGGCCACAGCGTCTGGCCAACGCGGTGCCGAGGACGCTCAGTTTCCTGTGCTTTGCGACGGTCAGCATTCTGATCCTGAGTCAGCCGCGCTGGACGGCCTGGGCGATCATCATTCTGGTGGTCCTGGCCACGCTCATGCCGCTGGTCTTCGAGTTGCGGGCATTCTGCCGGTATCTCTGCCCAATCAACAGCTTCGTCAGCCTGTATTCGGTGATGGGCAAGCTGGCCTTGCGGGCCCGGCACGCCCCGGTGTGCCAGCGCTGCCTACAACGCGACGTGGAGACCTGCCGCAAGGGGAACGATCGGGGCTGGGCGTGCCCGTATGGGCTGTCGGTGAGCACGATCGATCGCAACAACGACTGCGGCCTGTGCCTGGAGTGCCTGCGAAGCTGCTCGTTCAACAACGTCAGTGTCTACTGGCGGCGGTTCGGTCTCCAGCGCGGCCTGGCCGGAGCGGACGAGGCGTTGCAGGCCATCGTGATGCTGACGTTAGGGGTGGTGTACTGCATCACCTTTCAGGGACCGTGGCACAACATCCGCGACATGGTGAACATTGTCGACGAGAACAATTGGGATTTGTTCGTCGTGTATTCCGCGATGCTGTGGCTCGTGACCCTGGGGGTGATGCCGCTGCTTTTGCTACTGCTGACGCGCGTAGGCACGGCGCTAAGCGGGACGGACCGGCCGGCGCGGGAAATGTTCGCGCGCGACGCGTCGGCGCTCGTACCGATGGGGCTGTTCGTCTGGATCGCGTTTGCGATTCCGATGTTGACCGTGAGCTGGTCGTTCGTGCTGTCGACGCTGTCCGACCCGTTCAACTGGGGGTGGGACTTGTTCGGCACGGCGGGGGCGCCATGGTGGCAGGTCTGTCCGGAGGCAACGCCCTGGATTCAGGCGGGTTTCGCACTGATCGGCTACGCGCTCGCGCTGCGAGCGCTGCGCCGCGTGTGGTCGGCGGCGACCCCGGAGCCCTCCCAGGCGCTTTATGGTATGCTCCCCAGCGCTACGTTGCTCTTCGGCCTGACTTACGGGCTGCTCTGGTTCTTCACCGCATGAGGATGTTGCGATGACCAAAGGGCAGTTGGTGCTCTCAGCGCTGAACCGCATGCCGTTGACCTCGTCCTCCCGTCTCATCGGATCGGCCGGGTGGCGTCGTGGCTGAATCAGTGGACCGACAACGGGAGGCAACCGCAGGGTCGCCGGGCCGGCGCGGCGGTTGGGTGATACCCGTGCTGGGGCTGGTCGTGCTGGTGGCGGTCGTGTGGTACGGATTCACGCGGCTTTCCGCCGGGGCCCTCCACAGTGAGATCCCCGCCCTGCCGGACTTCAGCCGGAGCACGCCGGCGATCGAAGCGCAGATCACGGCGGCCGATGCGGCGGCGCGGCGTGATCCGCGCTCCGGGGCGGCGTTGGGCCGGCTCGGCATGGTATATCACGCAAACAGTTTTGATCAGCGCGCGCGGATTGCCTACCAGTTGGCGCGGCGCGTGAATCCCGAGAGCTTCCGGTGGCTGTATTGCCTGGCCATTCTGGACATGACCAGCGGGGAGAATGAGCGGGCGCTGGCGTTCCTGACGCAGGCGTTGGAGCTCGACGCGGACTATCCGCACGCGTGGGCCCGACTGGGGCAGATCATGTTTCACCGCGGAGCGGTCGCCGAGGCGGAAGAAGCGTTCCACAGGGCGCTGGCGCTGTCGCCGAACCATCCACATGCGACGCTCGGGCTGGCGCGGCTGGCGGGGCTGCGCCAGGAGTGGGGCGAGGTGGTACGGCTGCTGGAAGACGCGGTGCGGGTCAACCCGAGCTTCGGGCCGGCGCACGGGGTTTTGGCGGTGGCGTACGGTCATTTGGGCCGGGCTGAGGAGGCGCGGCGTCACGAGGGGCGCGGTGCCGACGCGGGCTTTCAGATGGACGATTCGTTGTTGCAGGAATTGTATGAGCTGTCCAGCACGGGCTCGATTCTGGTCACGCGGGCGCAGATCGCGCAGAACCAGGGGGCGCTCGAGCGGGCGGGGGCGTTGTTGCGCCGGGCGGTGGAGGTGGCCCCCGCGGACAAGGATGTTCGTTTGGCGATCGGGCGTTTTCTGGCGTCGGCGGGGCCCGCGAATCCGCAGTTGCTCCAGCAGGCCAAGCGGCACTTCGAAGCCGGCCTCAAAATCGATCCAACCTACGTGCATACGCGGCACGAGTATGCCGCGGTACTCTACGCGCTCGGAGAGCTCGCGGCGGCCCAAGCCCAGTGGGAGCAGATCCTTCAGGAGGAACCTAAGCACGCCGTGGTGCTTTGCAGCCTGGGACAACTCTGGCTGCGACGGAAAGACTACCAGCGTGCTCGCGACTTCTATCGCCGAGGTTTGGATACACCGCCCGATACGGCGTTCAATCTCGGGAATCCGGGCTTGATGTACTACCGGTTCGGCATCGCCAGCAAGGGGGCCGGGTTTCACGAAGAGGCCCTGGAGGCGTTCCGCCAGGCGGTACGACACGACCCGCGCCTCTGCGACGTCTACATCGAGCATGCCCGGCTGCTCCGGGAGATGGGTCGCGGCGACGAAGCGCTGGATGTCTGCCGACAGGGCGTATCGGCGAATCCCGGCGATTTCAGGCTGCGGCAGGGTCTCGGCAGCTTCCTCGTGCAGGCCAAGCGTTTCCCGGAAGCGCTGCTGCAATTGCGCTTCGCGCTGCGGCTCCGGCCGCAGGAACCCAAAACACTGGCCGCGATCGGATTTGCAGAACTGGAGTCGAACAACGTGGCCGCCGCGATCGAACACTTGCAGGCGGCGGTGCGCATCGACCCCAAGTACGTGCTGGCGCACTACCATCTGGGCAACGCGCTGCTGCGCGCGGGACGGCGAGCGGAGGCCATCGAGCATTACGAGGCGGCCCTGCGGCTCCGGCCGGATTGGCAGCAGGCGCAGGCCGCCCTGGCAAAGGCCAAGGGCGAGCGATAGGGTGACGATCGCTTCGTTTCACGCGTGCTGAGGACGAACAGGTGGCCAAGCGGCGACGGTTACTCTCGCCACTAGTGATCATACCGCTCATTCTGGTGGGCGTGCCGCTGATGCTCCTGGCGTACGAGTCTCAACGGACGGGGCTCTCGTGGGCGGACGTGCTGGCGCGCGTGGCCCGGCAGAGCCGGGAAGGCGCGGTGCCCGAGCTGGTCGGCCCAACGCGCATGGGCGAGAGGATCGACTTCCTCGACTGGCGCCCGATCGGCGATACGCCGGACGAGAAGTCCACGATCGCGCACGTGGCGATTCATGACCTTGACCAGGACGGGCTGAAAGACGTACTCGTTTGTGACGTCCTTCATCGGCGGGTCACCTGGATCCGCCAACATCCGCAGAACGTGTACACCGAACAACAGATCGCCGAGGAGATCGCCGGGCCGGCGCATGTCGAGGCATATGACGTCGATCTGGATGGCGACCTGGACGTCACGGTGGCTGCGATGGGCGTGATCCTGCCGAACAACGACCGCATCGGCCGAGTGCTCATCCTCGAGAACGACGGCGCGCAAAAGTTCATCATCCATGTCCTGGCCGAGAAGATCGCCCGGGTAAACGACATCCAGGCCGGCGACCTGGATGGGGATGGTGATGTCGATCTGGCGGTGGGCCAGTTCGGCTACGACCAGGGTGAGATCCGTTGGATGGAAAACAAACGGAACTGGCAGTTCGAGAGCCATATTCTGCTGAAGCTCTCCGGCACGATCCACACTCCGATCGTTGACCTCGACCAGGACGGGGACCTCGACATCGTCGCCCTCGTCTCACAGGAATGGGAGGAAGTCTACGCCTTCGAGAACAACGGGCAGGGGAGCTTCACCACGCGCCTGCTGTACGGCATTGCCGATGCCGACTACGGCAGCTCCGGCATCGGCTTGGCAGATCTGGATGAGGACGGCGACACCGACATCATCTGGGCCAACGGCGACGCCTTCGTGGCCACCGATTACCGTCCGGTTCCCAGCCACGGCGTGCAATGGCTTGAAAACGTCGGGCCGACGAGATTCAAGTTTCACCGCCTGGGCAATTTCCCCGGGGCGTACGACCCGTGTGCGGCAGACCTGGACGGCGACGGTGACTTGGACGTCCTGGCCGTGAGCGGGTTCAACTACTGGGATCGCCTGGGCAGCCAGAGCATGATGTGGTGGGAGAATCTGGGGGCCAAGGAGTTCCTCGGCCACGAGCTGGCCGAAGAGCCGACACACCTGATCACGTGTGACGTGGCCGATATGAACGGGGACGGCAAGATCGACATCGTCACGGGGAGCATGAACCTCTATCCACCCTTCGACCGGATCGGCCGGGTCACGCTGTGGCTAAATCGATGGGACGAGAAGCCGAACAACTGACGCAGCGCAGGCGGGTGGGGGCGTGACTGGCGCCGGTGCTGCCGATGAACACCTGCACCCGGACGGTGCACGGCTCGGAAGCGCACGCCGTGATTCGGCTAGCTGATTCCTCACGGCTTGGGCGCGCTGCTCTCCGCGCGACCGGGACGGAAGCGCCAGCGGCGGACGGTCGAGCTACTGGTGGACATACTGGTGGAAACGCGGCTCGTAGCGGGGCGCCGTCGTTCGCGGAGGTGCGCGACGGCGACGCGCTACACGCGAGCCGGAGACGCACGGAAACCTCTATTTCTACAGGGGATTCTGACGAACCAGCATGCACAAAAGGGAACTGGGCGCGGCTGGATTCGAACCAGCGTAGGCTAACGCCAACGGGTTTACAGCCCGTCTCCTTTGGCCACTCGGACACACGCCCGATCGCTGATGGCTGAAAGCATAGTCACCTTACTGTTCGACTTCAAGGCCCATCGGACTTGAGCCAGGCGGCGGGCATGACAACTTCGGTGGTTCGCTCAGCGCTGCGCGGATGATGGCGGGCCGGCGGGACTCTGTCGCTCGTGTAGGACTAGCAGACCCCGCACGCGACGCCGCCGGAACCCGGTTTACCAGTCGGAGGCCGGGACCCTCACCGGGTTGGGAAATACTGCCGCACGCCCGCGGCCCCGCAGCGGACCGACCGGGAGGCGCAGAAAAAAAGCGACGACCTCCGCCGGATCGCCTTGCCTTCGCCCGGGAATCGCTTAGAATAAAACTGAGAAGGGCCGTTGTTTGGGCCGAACAGCCTGACAAAGCAGCAATCTAGCGATCAAGCCATCGACGAACAACGGGCGGTATGCTCGGCTGTGGCGTTTCCCCCCGGCGCCCACCGACATCCGCCCGTCTTCTTATTCACCGCCCGCCCCGGAATCACCCCGGCCCGCTGCCGCCTACAGCTTCAGCGGCCGTTCGGTCTTCGGCCGGGCCGGGCGCGTCCGGTCGCCTGGCGGACCGGAATCCCCGAACCGCCGCAGCGTCGCCCGGACACGCTGGTCCGGACAGTAACGCAGCGCGAAGCGCGCGTTGTGGGCGGCCACCGGCGACGAGCTGCCCACCAACTCGATCAGCCGCCCCTGAATCGCCGGATCAGACGATGAGCCGAGCCAGATGCAAGTGGCCCGCACGAGGTTATAGTCGCAGGCGACCAGCCGAATCATCTCCGGCCCACGCTCCTGAGCGCCACAGAGGATCACGCCGAGCTCCGGCTGGTAAGTCCAACGATCGGCGTAACGGCGCGACAGCAAGCGCCAAAGCCTTTCCGGCCGCGGGCTCAGCCGCCGCGCAGTGATCAGCGTGCTCGGCTGGGCAGCATGTGCCCGCCACCAATGGCGGATCGCGCGGCGGTCGGCCTCGAGGTCAATCTCCATGGCGGCGGCGTGGTTGAAGTCGGCGGGATACAGGTCGTGCCAGGCTCGTGGCAGGCGGCCGTCCGCCAGATGCGGCGTTCCCAGCCGCCGACCGCGGACCTTCGGATCGAAGTGCAGCACGTCGAGCGTCGTTTCCAGACAGCTCATGCTCAGCCGCGGGGCCGTGCTCGGGTTGGCCAGCAGCCGCAGCAGCGAAACGTGCAGCGCCAGGCGGAGGTCATCCGGGGCGGTGCGGCGGTGCATGAGCGGCTGACGGGCCAGGTAGGTCACGCTCGCCGGCCCCAACTCGATCAGCCGATTGAAGCACGCGGTCCAGTTGGCCTCGGGGTCCATCTGGAGGATGGGGCGGGCGGCGGCTTCGGCGGCCCGCTCCGCCGCCGTCAGCGGAACGCCCGGCGCAACACACCCCGTCCCAGCGGCCACAAGCAGCCACGCCGCTACCGCCAGGCAGGACAACAATCGGTTGGTTGGTCGCATCCGCCGCATCGAATACAATCCCCTCCCCATGATAACCAGGCAATCGCTGGGAAACACGCATGGAACAGACGCTGATCATCTTTAAGCCGGATGCGCTCAACCGCCTGCTCGTCGGCCGCATCCTGGCCCGCTTCGAGGACAAGGGCTTGCGCGTCGCCGCGCTCAAGCTCCAGCAGCCGCCGCCCGCCCAGGTCGAGAAGCTCTACCAGGTCCACCGGGGCAAACCCTTTTACGAGTCGTTGGTGGCGTTTATGACCAGCGGGCCGGTGATTCTCGCCGTCTTGGAGGGCCCCGCCGCGATCGCGGTAGCCCGCAACCTACTTGGGGCCACAGATGGGCGTGAGGCTGCTGCGGGTACGATCCGCGGCGACTTCGGCCTCGACCACCGCTACAACCTGGTGCACGCCAGCGACGGCCTCGACACCGCCCGGTTCGAGATCGACCTGTTCTTCCAGCCGGAGGAGATCCTCAGCTACGAGCGCGCTCCCGATCGGTGGATCGTGAGCAAGCGGTAGGGAATCAAACGCGGTCAGCCCTCGTTTGTGAGTTCCTCCCGGGTCACATCATCAAGCGAGCTTTGACAGAACGTCCGCGACCCAGGCCCGCGCGCGGGCCATCGAGGGGAAGGCGAGCCTCGTAACCGCCAAGACAGCACCGTGCCGCGATCCGCTCGGCGCGTACCTGGTGCCAAGGTTGCACAGCATTGCTCCCAGCTCGGACCCCATCCGCTCGCGACTGGATACCCCGACAGAGTTGCAGAATTCTCGGAGAGAACCAGTTGCCGCATCACATATGTATGCGTACAATACGTACAGTTACTTCTTTAGGAGCTCTATGCCGCCGACGAAAGCATCCCGACACGAGCCGTTCGATCTCGAGTCGTCCATCGGTTTCCTGCTGCACAAGGTGCACCAGCGGGCGTTCGCGGAGTTCCGCCACCTGCTCGAGCCGACGGAGCTGACGCCACCGCAGTTCGGTGTTCTGGCCTTGCTGTACCGTCAGGACGGCCAAAGCCAAGCGGCCCTTTGTGAACGCGGAGCCGTTGACCCCAATACCATGGTTGGCATCGTCGATCGGCTAGAGGCCGCCGGCTTGGTTCGGCGGCGCCGCGACCCCAAGGACCGGCGAGCGCACCTCGTGCGGATCACCACGAAGGGCCGGCGAATGTTCGAGGGGTGCATTCCCCTCCAGCGGCGTGCCGTGGAGCGGGTTTGCCGGGACCTGTCAGCCGACGAGCAAAACCGACTTCGAGACCTATTGCACAAAATGCTTCCTTCATCGGAGCCACCAACCAGTTGAGAGGAGCTCGCAGATGAGTACCGAGAAGCCTGATCAACCAAAACCAGTTGGAGCGGTCGAAGGCCGCGGTGAAAGCAGCCCGGGAAGCTCCGGACGACCTCCCATGAAGCGGCGACGCCTGGTGCTGCTGGCTGCGCTTCTGATCGCCGCCGGTGGGAGCTACGGCGGCTACCGGTACATCTGGAGTCTGAGCCACGAGAGGACGGACGACGCGCAAGCCGAGGGGCACATTCACCCGGTCTCCAGCAAGGTCCCCGGTTATGTGGCCGAGGTCTGTGTCAAGGACAACCAGGTCGTCGCGAAAGGTGACGTGTTGGTGCGCATTCGACCGGAGGACTACCAAGCCCGGGCAAGATTGGCCGAAGCGCGCTTGGCGCAGGCGGAAGCTGATTTGAATGTCGCCGAGCATAACGCCTCGGTTCTGCAGGGCACGACCGTGGCGGCCATCGCACAAGCCCGGGCGGGCGTCCGGCGGGCGGAAGCACAACTCGAAGCGGCCCGCAAGGATGCCGAGAGCGCCGCGGCGAAGCTCGCGGCCGCCATCGCCGCGCGGCAGCAGGCCCAGGCCCAGGTTCAGGCCGCGCAGGCCGATTTCAATTACGCGAGTTACAACCTGCGGCGCGTTTCCACACTGCGCGCGCAGAGCCAAGCTGCCGAAGACGAGGCCCAGTTGGCCGAGGCGAACTATCGCTCGACCGAAGCCAGATTAGCCGCGGCCAACGAGTCGGTGAATCTGTCCGCGGCTCAGATCAAGGCCGCCCGCAATGCCTTGGCTGCGGCCCAGGCGGCAGTCCTCGCCGCCGAGGCATGGGTCGAGGAGCAAAATGGCAAGCTGCAAGAAGAGCTGACCGGTCCGGACCAGGTGCGCGTGGCACAGGCCAGGGTCGAGCTCGCCCAGGCCGGCATGCAGGCCGCGCGGGCGCAGCTCGACTCCGCCCGGCTGGAACTGGAGTACTGCACCATCACGGCAGCGGCCGGCGGTGTGATCAGCAAACGATCAGTCGAGGCCGGGCAGTACCTTCAGCCGGGCCAACCGTGCCTGGCGGTCGTCCCGCTTGAGGACACCTGGGTGGTCGCCAATTTCAAGGAGACGCAGTTGCGGGAGATGCGTACCGGCCAGCCCGCGCTGCTGGAAGTGGACGCCTACCCGGACCACCCGTTCCACGGAGATATCGACGGTTTTGCCGCCGGCACTGGGGCCCGTTTCAGCCTCCTCCCGCCGGAAAACGCCACCGGAAACTACGTCAAGGTGGTCCAGCGGGTGCCGGTCAAGATCGTGCTGCGCGCGGGGGAGCGGGACCCGCAGCGTCCGCTGCGGCCGGGGATGAACGTCGTCGTCACCGTCAACACGGGCGAACAGGGCAGTCCCTCGGCCTTAGCCCCGTGACCACCAGCGCCTGGGAGATCCATTTCGGTCATGAGCGACGCACCTGCCCACATACCTGACGCGCGGGATATGACCGGCGAACTCGCCCCCGGTGGCGTCAATCCGTGGCTGGTGGCCCCGGCCGTGATGCTGGGCACCTTCATGGAGGTGCTGGACACCACCATCATCAATGTTGCTCTGCCGCACATCGCCGGCAACCTCTCGGCCGGCGTGGACGAGAGCACGTGGGTCCTCACCAGCTACCTGGTTTCCAACGCCATCGTGCTGCCGGCCGCGGGGTGGTTGGCCCTGCGCTTCGGGCGCAAGCGTCTGTTCATGGTGTGCATTACCCTGTTCACGCTGAGTTCACTCGCGTGCGGATTGGCCCAGAACCTCAGCATGCTCGTGGTCTGCCGCATCCTGCAAGGGCTGGGCGGCGGGGCCATGCAGCCGATCTCCCAAGCCATCCTGCTGGAGAGTTTCCCGCGCCGAAAGCACGGTCTAGCGATGGCCGCGTTCGGCATCGGCGTGGTGATCGCGCCGATCATCGGCCCAACTCTGGGCGGCTGGTTGACAGACAATTACTCCTGGCGCTGGTGCTTCTACATCAACCTGCCGGTGGGCATACTGGCCTTACTGCTGATCCAAGCCCTTGTCTTCGACCCCGACTACATTCGCAAGCACAAGGGCGGGCGCATCGATTACATAGGGCTGGGTCTGCTCGCGGTCGGGCTGGGTGCTCTGCAAATCACGCTGGACAAGGGCCAACGCGAAGACTGGTTCGAGTCCGCCTGGCTGACGAAGGTGGCCATTACCAGTGCCATCGCGCTGGTCCTGCTGGTCGTCTGGGAACTCCACGTGGAGCACCCCGTCATTAACCTGCGTGCCCTGCGCGACCGCAACCTGACACTCGGCACGCTGATGATGTTCGGATTCGGGGCCGCGCTCTACGGCAGCACCGTGCTCTATCCCATCCTCCTGCAAACCTTACTGCACTATACGGCTCTGCTCAGCGGGTTTGCCCTCTCGCCCGGCGGCCTGGCCACGCTGCTCTTCATGCCCATCTGCGGCCGACTGGTCGGCGTCGTCGATCCGCGCAAACTGATTGTCTTCGGCTTCGGCGTTTGCTCGATCGGCCTGTTCATGATGTCGGGCTTCAACCTGCATGTGGATTTCGCCACCGTCATGTGGCCGCGTGTCGTGCTTGGCGTTGGCCTCGCCTTCACGTTCGTGCCGCTCACCACCGTGACCTTCGCCGCCATCCCACGGGAGGCCATGGGCAACGCCACCGGCATCTTCAACCTCATGCGGAACATCGGCGGCAGCGCCGGCATCGCCGCGGTAACTACCCTGCTGGCCCGCCGATCACAATTCCATCAGACCGTCCTCGCCGCTCACGTGACCCCCTACAACCCCCAGGTGCACGAAATGCTGCAAAGATCGGAGGAGCTGCTGCAAGCGGCAGGGCCACCCGCACCCGTGGTCGCGTCCCCGTCGCCGATCGCGCTGCTGTACGGCGAGGTGCAGCGACAGTCCGCGATGCAGGCGATCCTGGATGACTTCTGGCTGATGGGAGTACTGATGGCGGTGCTCATTCTGGGGTTGCTGCTGCTGCGAAAGCCGCGGCACGCCGCCCCGATGTCGCCGGGCCACTGATCACCACAGGCGCGCCATGTGCGTCAACCGCCAACCGCGGCTACAGCTACCCGTCAGTTTCCTATCCAAGGTGGGTTCGGCCGCACCGCATTGACCTCGTGCGCGTGGAAGGCGGAGAAGCCTGCCTCTCTAGCGCTTGTGGTTTGCCTGATCCGGCAGGATTTGCGTGCTCACCATCCAGTCAGGTCAACGCGTCCTTCCAAACCGGCCTTACGGGACGATGGGGCTTCTGCATGACCTGATGTCGGACATGCGGCGTCCCCCTTCCCTCTGGCCCCGGGGCAACCGCTTAAGGAATGCGTACCAGCCAAATCAGGGCAAGAGGTCTTCAATCCAGGCTCGCGCGCGGGCCATCGACGGGAACCCCAGCGTCGTCACCGCCACGATGGCCACGTGCCGCAACTCGTCCGGCGTGCAACCGGCGTCGAGGGCCTTGCGGACGGCGGAGTGCGCGCCGCCCTCCAGTCCGGCCGCGACGCACATGGCCACCTTGACGAGCGCGACGGTCTTGGCGTCCAGAGGGCCGGCCTTAGCCGCCGTCTCGCCAAGGGCCTCGTAGTGCTTCATCAACTCGGGGTACTGCTGTTGCACGCGCTGATAGGCTTCCGGTAGCTCTGACATGTTGTGACTCTCCTGCTACGTCAGTACGGCGCATTGTAGTTGTGGGGCCGGCTTGCCGCCATTGCTGCGGAAACCGCCGTTTGGAAGCCGGGCATCGGGACCATGCTTGGTCTACCAGTCGAAATAGCGCTGCAACCGGTTCGGATCGTCGCTGAGAGGAAGAGTCAACATCAACATGATGCGAGCCTTCCAGGGGGAGAGATCGTTGGCAAAGACCACGCCGAGCTGGCGCATGCTGGAGCCGCCGCCCTCGCCGCCGTAGGCCGGGTAAACCCGCCCGGCCGCGACGCGTGTGGTTAGCACGACCGCGATGCCGCGCTGCCGGGCACGCTTGATCGCCTCGAATGTCGGTCGGTTGACGTTGCCCAGGCCGTAGCCGGCCACGACGATGCCGCGAGCGCCGGTTTCTACAGCGGCATCGATCAGACTGCCGTCGGCCCCAGGGTAGCACGCAACAAGGTCAACCCTGGGTAGCGCCTCCGGCAGCGGGAGAGGCCTGGGTCGCTCGGGACGGTTGAACCAGGTGACGCCCTCGGCGTCGATTTCGCCGAGCCGGCCGTAGTGCCCAGCCCCGAACGCGGCGACGTTGCTGGCGTGGATCTTCGTCACGTTGCGCGCGGCGAGGATGCGGCCGTTAAGCGTGATCGTCACACCGCGGCCGCCGGCCTGCGGATTGAGGACCTGGCGGACGGCGTTGAGCAGGTTGCGCGGGCCGTCGGCGTCGCGGGCCGTCGCGTCACGCTGGGCACCGGTCAGCACCACCGGCTTGTCGCTCGTGACCGTACGATCGAGAAAGTAGGCCGATTCCTCCATCGTGTCGGTACCGTGCGTAATCACCACGCCGACGACCTCCGGCTCAGCCAGCGTCTTGTTCATGAGCCGCGCCTGGGCGAGCCAGAGCTCCGGCGTCATGTCGCGGCTGTCGATATTGCACAGCGGAAGAACGCGCAGGTTGGCCAGCTCGCGCAGCTCCGGAACCGCGGCCACCAGCGCCTCGCCCGACAGCGTCGGCACCGCCCCACCGGCCTTCTCGTCCGGACCCATCGCGATCGTCCCACCGGTGGTGATGATCGCGACCGTGGGGAGGGACGAGGGGCGGGTGGACGCCTGGTCACGCTTCTCAGCCGCGTCGGAAGCGTCCATGCCGGGTGGAGTCGATCGGGGCGATGTTTGGCAGCCGAGGATCAGCAGAACGGCAACGGTAAGCCGTGTCAGGCTGTGCGGCCGGAAGATGTGATTCATCTCGTGTCCTTCCCGGGCGTCAGCCGGCAACTGGTCGAGGCGGCAATCGTAGCGGCCCGCGCCCGGCCGTTCACGCGTAGCGGCCCGCGCCCTCGCGCGGCCGGTTACGCGTAGCGGCCCGCGCCCCCGCGCGGCCGTTCACGCGTAGCGGCCCACGCCCTCGCGCGGCCGTTCACGCGTAGCGGCCCACGCCCTCGCGCGGCCGTTCACGCGTAGCGGCCCGCGCCCTCGCGCAGCCGGTTACGCGTAGCGGCCCGCGCCCGCGCGCGGCCGTTCACGCGTAGCGGCCCGCGCCCGCGCGCGGCCGTTCACGCGTAGTGGCCCGCGCCCTCGCGCGGCCGTTCACGCGTAGCGGCCCACGCCCTCGCGCGGCCGGTTACGCGTAGCGGCCCGCGCCCTCGCGCGGCCGGTTACGCGTAGCGGCCCGCGCCCTCGCGCGGCCGCTTAGAGTTCGACGAAGACCCGCGTCCAAGGCCAGTCCTGCCAGGAGTCCACGAGCCCCGCGCGCACCGGGTTGTTGGCAATGTACGCGAGAACCAGCTCCGGTGTCTCGTCGTCGCGACACACGTGGTCATGCGCTGAACGCTGCCACAGCGGCGGCGTGCCGCCGCCATTCGCGAACATCCGCCCCGTGTAGTTCTTGAAGGCCAGCAGCCACTTCGCGAGCGGCCGGCCCGAGTCGTCGGGCGAGAGCAACGCATGCAGGTGATCCGGCATCAGGCAGTAACCGAATAATCGATAGCCCAGCTTGGGGCAGTAGAACTCTACGCTTTCGGAGACCAGTTGAGCGAGGTGGTGATCGCGAAACGGTTCGCCACACCGGGCGCAGACGGTGACGTGGATGATCTCGTCACCCGCGTAGTCGCATTCCGGCAGGCGCACGGCGCGACTGCGGCCGTGGGTGGTCAAATGGTCCAGGCTGGTGTGCTGGCGGGGCGGTCGCATGCTCACCTCCGGCGGCCGCGCGAGGGCGCGGGCCGCCACACACAAACGGCCGCGCGAGGGCGCGGGCCGCCACACACAAACGGCCGCGCGAGGGCGCGGGCCGCTACGCATATACGGCCACGCGCGGGCGCGGGCCGCTACAGCTCCGGGCCGCCGTCGTATTGGCCGTAGACGGTTTTGAGCGTGTCCATCATCTCGCCGACGGCAGCCTGGGCTTCGGCCCCCTCAACGAGGGCGGGCATGACGTGGTTGGCGTCATGGTCCACCGGCTTCGCTGAGCAGCTCTTCGACCTGTTGCAGCAGTTTCGGCACGCTGTTCTCGATCGCATCCCAGACCCGCCGATCGTCGATCGCATCGTACCCGTGGATCAGGATGTTGCGGAAGGCGATGATCCGCGCGTGATCGTCGATACGTGCGGTGATCTCGGGATCGCGACGGTAGAGTCGGTTCAGGGCCTCCCCGATGATCTCGAAGTGCCGTTCGACCGCAGGTCGCAGCACGTCGTCGGCCAAGTAATCCTCCAAGGCCTTGCCGCGCGTCTGGTTGACGATGAACGCAACGGAGACGCGGATGTCCTCCAACAATTTGGGCGACTCAGGCTGCATAGAGCACCCTTCGGGACGCGTTCGCCGAACGGATGAAGTACGGGTTCTTCATGGCACGCGCTTCAACGAGGTCCACATCGCGCCCGAACAGGCTCTGCAACTCGAGCAGAAAGTCGATGTACTGCCGAAATGGCCCCATCGGACTCTCCGGGAGAAACTCGACCAGGAAGTCCAGGTCGCTTCGTTGGGGCTCGAATCGTCCGGTGGCGGCCGAGCCAAACACCTCCAGCCGCGCAACATGGTACTTGCGGCACAAGCCCATGAGTTCTTCGCGATGTGTTTCGATCACATCAATCATGACGGCTACAGCTCCGGGCCGCCGTCGTAATGGCCGTAGACGGTTTTGAGCGTGTTCATCATTTCGCCCACGGTGGCCTGGGCTTCGGAAGCGTCCACCAGGTGCGGCATGACGTTCTCACCGGCCGCGGCGGCGTCGCGGAGCTTGTCCAAGGCCTGCTTGTGGCGCTGCTTGTCGCGGCGGCGCTTCATTTCCTTCAGCCGGGCGACCTGCTCCTTCTCGACGTTTTCGTCGATCACGAGCGTCGGGATGCGCTCGTAGTCGTCCTCGTGGTACTTGTTCACGCCGACCATCACCCGCTCGCCGCGGTCGAACTCGGCCCCGAACTTCGCGGACGAATCGGCGATCGCCCGCCGGAAGTACCCTTGCTCCGTCGCCGGCAGCACGCCGCCGAAGTGATCGTAGATGTGGTCGATGATCTCCTGTGCCCGGCGTTCGACCTCGTTGGTCAGGCTCTCGATGAAGTAGCTGCCACCGAGCGGATCAACGGTGCCGGCGACGCCGGTCTCGTCGGCGATGACCTGCTGGGTGCGCAGGGCGATCTTTACGGCGTGCTCGGTGGGCAGGGCGAGGGTTTCGTCCATGCTGTTGGTGTGGAGCGATTGCGTGCCGCCCAGCACCGCCGCCAGCGCCTGATAGGCGACGCGGATGATATTGACCATCGGCTGCTGCTCGGTGAGTGAGACGCCGGCGGTCTGGCAGTGGCAGCGCAGCCACCAGCTCCGCTCCTCCTTGGCCTTGAAGCGGTCGCGCATGATGCGGGCCCACATGCGGCGGGCGGCCCGCAGCTTGGCGATCTCCTCGAAGAACTCGTTATGTACGTCCCAGAAGAAGCTCAGCCGCTGGGCGAACGCGTCGATGTCCAGCCCGCGCTTGAGCGACTCTTCGGTATAGCACATGCCGTCGGCGAGGGTGAAGGCGAGCTCCTGCGGGCCGGTCGCGCCGGCCTCGCGGATGTGGTAGCCGCTGATGCTGACGGTGTTCCATTGGGGCATTTGCTGGGTGCAGTACTCGATGGTGTCCACGACGAGCTTGACACTTGGGCCGGGCGGAAAGACGAACTCATTCTGGGCGTGGAACTCTTTGAGGATGTCGTTCTGGAGCGTGCCGCGCAGCTTGTCCAGCGGGACGCCCTGCTCCTTACCCACGCAGGCGTAGAAGGCCAGCAGGATCGCCGCCGGCGCGTTGATGGTCATGCTCGTGCTGACGTCGCCCAGGTTGATGCCATCGAAGAGGATCTTCATGTCGTCGAGCGAAGCGATGGCCACGCCGCACTTGCCGACCTCGCCGAGCGCCAGCGGGTCGTCGGAATCGCGGCCCATGAGCGTGGGCAGGTCGAAGGCGGTGCTCAGCCCGGTCTGGCCGTGTTCGAGCAGATACTTGAAGCGCTCGTTGGTCTGACGGGCGCTGCCCATGCCGGCGAACTGGCGCATGGTCCAGACGCGGCCGCGGTACATATCCGGGTGCATCCCGCGCGTGAATGGGAACTTGCCCGGCTCGCCCACGTCGTCGAGGAACTCGATCCCGCCGACATCGTCCGGCGTGTAGACGCGTTTGATGGGGATGCCAGAGATGGTGGTGAGCTCACCGGCTGTTTCGCGGTTGCCCGCAGCGGGAACCCCTGGGCCGGCCTTTCTCGGCTTGCACGAAGAGACAGGTGTACTCATGCGAACGCTCCAGCAAACACGCCATGGGTGGGCGCGGCCCACCTGACAAGGTCTAAGCTCCCAGGCCACATGGGGTTAGCGTAACAGCTCTCGGCGCCGTGCCCTCTGCGGCCGTCGTTGCTCTGAGCTGTATTCTAGCAGAAATGGCTCGAATTGGGGGGCGGTGCGCGTCGATATGCGACGCGCGGCCCGCCCCCGGGTGATTCCGACACTCACTTGCCGCCGATGACGGTCACCGTCGGCGCGCGAAACGTGCGTAACTCGTGTTCCAGCGCGTCGTGGCGCTGCGTCGCCTCGGCGACCGCCTTCAGGGCATCCGGAAGCTGCGCGGCAACCTCCTCCTCATACCGGTCAGCCAGCTCGAGCAGGTTCCGTTCCTTGACCATCGCCAGCTTGCTCTGGAGGAACTCCCGCCGGGCTTCCATTTCGGCGGTCTCGATCGAGAGCCTGATCAGATCCCTGTTGAACTCGGCCAGCAGGTCTCCGCCGGCCGCTTGTGCTATCGCCTGGCGTTGTTTCGCCAGCTCAGCTCTCGCCAACGCAACCGGTTCCAGAGCCTGGCTAATCTCCTGGTCAGAGGCAAGCTGCTTGTCCACCAGACTTTGAATCCGATTCAACTCCTTCTCGCGGAGTGCGACGACTTTCTTCAGCTCCGCGGTCACCTCATCAGTCTTCGGGGCTGCTTCCATCTGCTGGGCGATCTTGGCGATCTGCCCCGTCAGCGCTTCGCCGCGCGCTTTCAGGCCAGCCAGATCGTACTCGATCGACTGCAACTCTCCCTCGTAATCGCGGATCTTGTCCAGGATGTCGGTGCGTGGCAGACCGGCTGCCCCGGCTTGCTCCCATAGCCGTTGTTGCACCGCGCGCAGTTCCTCCAGCCGATGCTGAGCACGCCCCAGCCCGCGCTCGGCGAACGCAAACTCATCTTCAAGCTGCTCGTGCTCCGGATCGGCCATCGTTCGCACCGCCATGGAGAGGCGCATGCAGATTCTCGCCAGTAGCTCCTCCGCCACCGCCTTGGCACCCTCGTCCTCGAATATCTCCACCTCGATCCGGCCGAGGATCGTGTGCTCGAATACCGGCCCTGCTCTGCCGGAGCCGGCCCCCACACGCGTGGGCCCCGCAGCAAACGGCATACCGAACATCCCTCCAGGCATGCCGGAGGCGCCCCCCACACGCGTGGGCCCCGCGACGCGCCCCACGCGCGAGAAACTGACGTTCAACACGTCGTCGATGCGTGAGGCCGGTCGCCCGAGGACTTCTCGAACCGCTTCACTGAGTACGCCGGTGCTGTTCAGCAAAGCGCTCACTGTATCGTCATCGAGCGTCAGCGAACCCACCGAGCTGATTCGCACCAGGCAACTGGCGGCATAGCTGCCGGAGAGCGGCTTGGCATCGCTCTGGGGCCGATCCTGCGCGGTCAGGGGGCCCATGGCCAACAGGGGCGCTGCGACGAAAGCGCAGGCAAGTGTGATGAGGAACGCGGCTTTTCTCATGACGAGTCTCCTTGCTTGGCTTGTAGTTCCACAAGCCGCGCGCGGGCAGTCTGAGCCGAGCGCGTCTGTGGAAACAGGTCGATCGCGCGACGATAGCTATCGATGGCGGACGCCTGTAAATCAAACGTGCGATGCAGGCGGTCCGCATGATGGACCAGGATCGAGGCAGCTTCCTCCACCTGCGCCTGAGCCAGGCGAAGCGGGTCAGGCTGAGCCGCCTCGCGTTCGAGCTGGGCCAATCGCAGTTCGCGCTGCTGGATCGCCAATGTCCGCCTGATGATTTCCATGCGCAGATCGCCCTCCGCTCGCAGGCGGGCGATTTCGGCACGTACGCGCTCCCCATCGGCAAGCGCTTCGCCGGGTTGAACCTCCGGCTGTGGGGTCACCCGGACGACGCCGCCACGGCCGTCAGGTCGTGGGGCCGGAATGCTGTACAGGAGCAGGAAAGTTGCGACGCACACCGCCGCCGCGGTGCCCCCGATCCTCACCTGCCGACGTCGCTCTGCCAGATGACGAACACGACGCGGCAAATCAGCCGGCAACGGCGACGGGGAACCAGCCGCAGCATCGGCCAAACGCAAGATGTCTTCTAGCGGGTCTGTGGTCATAGCTCACTGCTCAATGATCGCACGCAAGTCGGCCTTCAATCGAGCCCGTGCCCGGTTCAGGCGAACCTCGACCGCGTTCCGAGAGATTCCCAGCACCTCGGTAATCTCGGCGATGGGCATCTCCTCCAAGTACCGCAGCACGACGACCTCCCGGTGGCGCGTCGGTAACTTCTGCAACGCGCGGCGAACCTGCTCGAACGACTCGCGCTCCAAGGCGGCCCCTTCAGCTCCGTCAACCGAACCAGCGAGCCTCTGCCGGGAACGCTCGAAAAACAACAACCGCAGCAAACGCTTCCGCAAATGGCTGCGGCACTTGTTGACGGCGATGGTCGTGAGCCAGGTCGTGAGGCTGCTCTCCGCTCGGAAGGCCTCCCGATTACGGAATGCAGCCAGGAAAACCTCTTGAACCACGTCTTCGACCTCGTCACGCCAGCCAAGCAGTCGGTAAGCCAATCTGGCGATGCGCTCACGGTGGTCTGCCACGATCCGGTCGAACTCAGCCGCATCCGGACGCATCGCCCGCACGGCCGAGTGCCCATCCGCATGGCCATCGGGCGCCGAAACACTCGCCCGTACCGTTGCTAGGCTGTCCGCCATGACCACCCCGTTTAGACGCACTGGCCGCCGGATACTTACAGGAAAAGTCTACCGCCCCTGCGTCAGGCGAAGGTCACTGCCCAACCGGGTCCGAGAACCCGGAACGGGAAAGCCCCCAACCACCGATTCACCAGCTCCACTTGCTGAACAGCGTTACCACCAGGGCCGCCAACGCGACCAGCACGCTGATGACGGTAAGCCAGAAGCGGCGTCGCTCCCAAATGACCTTGCGCTCGGCAGCGCGGGCAGAGCGCTCCGCTGCCGTGGATTCAGAGGACGATTCAGCCTTGGTCGGAGATAACCCGGACGCTCCGCCGGACGGCGGCACAACGGTTGCGCGTTGTTTCTTGGCGATTTTGACCGCGGCCTTGGCCGTTTTCTTGGCTGCCTTGCTATCGTCTGCGGACTGACCCATGTCGATCATACTCCTCGGAGCAACGACCAGCGGGCAACCCGACCCCACCCGAGCAATTGTACCATAGCGTGGCCGCCGCGCCGCGGAACCTGCTCAGGCCGGTCGGGCACGCGCGGCTGCTGGGGCCGCGGCAAGCCGATCGCCGCGGGCCGCGGGCCGCGGCCCCGGGTTCCGCGGGCGAGCGGGACCAGCAACGTACGGCGCGCGCTCGCCACCAGCGGGAACCCGCTCCCGACGAGGTCGCGGGAAGCCGCGCTGGCAGCCTAAGAAGAGGGCGGCTCAAGCATAAGCCGCCCTCTCTTTTCATTCCCACTGTCTGGGTCAGGAGAAGCCCGACCTCTAGCGCCGACGCAGCAGCGCCAGGCCGCCGAACGCCAGCAGAGCGAGCGTCGCCGGCTCGGGTACGTACTGCACGTCGTCCATCACGAAGAAACCGTAGGACCCGATAACCTTGACCTCATCCACCAAGCCGGCGTAGCCCGAACCGAGCCACTGCGGTGTCCCGTCGGGATCGACTTCCCCACTGGTGTGCACGAGCGCATTGTTGTCGTAGAGCTCAAAGTACACGTTGAGGAAGCCGTCGTGCTGTCCGTGTCCGGCGAACCAGGCACCTTCAAAAACGACATCGGAGCCGAAATCGAAGATGCCGTTGGTGTTGTCGTACACCCGGCATGGCGGCGAGTGGGGGTTATACGGGGGCTGGGGCGCATCGTAGTACGTCCAGCCTCCCCAGTCGCCGACGCCGCCGTAGCCGTCAGGCACCTGCCCCGAACCAATCAAGTCATCGAAATCGATGACAATCGACCCAAACGCGGCCACCGGTGCCCACAGCACGAGCAGCAGTGCCGCTCCCAGCAACTTTCTCATCTCATCCTCCTCGTGTTTTTGAACAGCGGAAAACGACACACGCCTGTCGTGCGTCGCCAACTCCAGGGTTACCCAGTGACCCCTCTCCGCGCCGGACGCGCGCGCATAAGCGCGGCGCAAAGCCGACAGGAAAAAGCGGAGGCGCCAACTACTCCTTTCCGTAGGTCGCGATCCTCGCTAGCCGTCTGGCGCCAGCGCGAACTGGACCCGCTCACTTCACCAAACTACCGGCCCTGGAGCCGTCCGTCAAACAATTTGCCCTTTTTTCGCTCAGTGACGCCCGAATGCCCGGGCGGGCCCACGGCCCGCTGGCGGCCGTTGCCCGCGTAAGCCCCTGCAACCCGGGTGCTTTGCCCGTGTAAAAGCACTGGAAACAGCGAAAAACCCGGGATTTCACCGAAAGGAGCTGATCATGGCAGCATTCCGACGCAGAGTGGGTGCGCTCATAGTGATCGCAATGGCAGGCAGCCTGCTCGCTTGTGGGCAGGAAGGACCGGGCCGCGGTCGTGGCGGTCGGCAGGCCCAACGGCCCCAGCGGACGCGCGAGAAGCCGGCCGCCATCGCACAGGTCGAGGCCAGGCCCGCATCTCGTCCGGAAAAGTTCATGCCGAACGCTCCGATCGCCGTGATCCCGGTGAAGCACACAAGCGTGTGGGAATTGATGAACGTGTTGGCAACCATGCGGCCGGCCCTCGGCCGGCACGTCCTGCTGGCTGTCGAAGGCGGCACGAACTCGTTGGTAGTTGCCGCCGAGGACGAGAAGGTGTTGGAGAAGGTGCGTGAACTCGCCGCGCAGCTCGACGGGCCGCAAGCGGCTCACGGCGCCCCCAAGGCTAGCGTGTGCAAGGCCGTCACGCTGAAGCACACCTATGCGCCCGAGGTGGAAAACTACTTGCAGGAATTGGCCCCGCCGCGGGGACGATCGCCCGTGCGCATCGTAGGCGACAAGCGCGCCAACACCGTTTGGATCGCCGGCACAGAGGCCGAAGTCGCCGGGCTGGCGCAGCTCGCGCGGCAAATGGACGAAAACGCGGCGAATGCCGGCTTGCCGGGAGACGAAGGCGAGCCGGAACTGCAGTTCTACACGTTGGCGCACGCCGAGGCGGAAGCGCTGGCCGAAACCGTGACGCAGATCGGCCGTGCGATGGACCTCGAGGCGGCCGTGGTGGCGGACGAGGCGTCGGGGACGCTGATCGCCTATGCGACGCCCGCCGCACACGCGCACCTGAAGACGATCATCGCCAAGCTGGACGTGCCCGCCAAGCACGCGCCCGAGTAGGCACCGGCGCCGCGCAACAAGGGTGGCGGCTAAACCGCCGTGCGTGACTCTACGTCAGGGGTTGCCGGGTGGCATGTCCGCTTCTGAGCGGACATGTCTTCCGGCCGTGATCACGACTGACCGGCATCCGCTGAACCGGCATGGCCGAACACGGCGGCCGCGTTCCCACCGATGATCCTACGCACGCTCTCGTCCGGCAGAGCGGCGCGCAGCTCGTCCAGCAACGATCCACAGCGTGCGGCGTGCTGTGAGCCATGGCAGGGGGCGTCGGTTCCGTAGAGCACGCGTTCGAGTCCGACGCCGCCGACCGCCGCCAGGATCTCGCCGATCGAGGCGTGGGCGGTCCCGACATAGAGATCAGCGTCCTCGTGGTCTACTGCCCGGCGGATGACGTCGAGCGCTTCGGCCCACAGCCCGTGCGCGGCAGGATCGTAGAGTACCAGCGGCACGCTCGGGTGACGTTTGGCCAGCCGATACACGCTGGCGGGCCGGGAGTCGTCGGCGGATCCGACGTGAAAAAGACCGGGCACGCGAAGCTGCTCCATCACCAAAAGATAAGGGTCCAACAGCCCGGCGTCCGCGGAGAAACCGTTGAGCACCGGCGAGAAAACCACGCCGGCAAAGGGCTCGGTAGACAAGGCTCCCGCGAAGGCGTGGATGTTGCTGTCCACCTGTCCGGGTCGGACCCAATAGAGCGGCACCCAGCACTTGTGCTGGCGACAGGCCTGGAGGCAGGCCACGTTGGCGATGGCTTCGTCCAGGTTGGCCGCGTCCGGACCGACGGAGGCCGCCTCGAGATTGGAGACCAACAGCCGATCGATCCCGCAGGCTTCGATGTACTCATTCAGCAGGGCAGCAACGGATTCACGCTGCCCCGACCGCCCAAGTTGTCCGTGGATGTCGATCACCATAAACGTGACCTGACGCGGGGCCGGGCAGCGTCCGTGCGGCGCGCCATCGACGGCCCGCAGGTCAGTCGTTCGTTTCTTTCCCGGAGTCTTCGGCCTCCGGCTTGGCGTAGTAGTCCAGCCCGCGCATGAGCTTTTCGGCCTCCGCTTGCCGCAAGAGGAAGATGTGCCCGGCCTCCACCCACACGGCTTTGCGCGGCAACTCGCCACGACGCACCTGGTCGATCTTCAGCGTGACCTGCCGGTCATCCTCGAGGCGAAGCGTGACGGTCACCGGGGCGTCGGCCAGACCGGCCGCCTCCAGGTCACCGTCGCCGTAAGCCAGATAGGCTTCCACACGCAGCTTGGCGAGCTCGCCGGCAAAATCCTTCAGCTTCTTCTGCGACAGTTCGACGGTCGGGTCGGGGAGGTAGCGCCACTCGTCGTCCGCTTTGCCGAACTCGAGTGTTCCGCCGGGCGCTTCGATCGTCAGGCCCACCACGTCCTCGCCCTTGAAGTCCAACAGCGAACGCCGGATCAGCTCGGCCGTCAGCACACGATATACGGTCTCGTCCAGCTCGAAGATGTACGGGTCATCGTCCTTTCGGCAGTACGTAGTCTTGCCCTTGCGGCCAACGCGCAACGTGTACTCCACCAGCACGGGTTCGGTGCTGGGCTGACTGGCCTGCGTCGTGGTTGGCGGTGGCGGGGCCGGCTCCTCCATCTTGAAGCGCACGATCGCCGCCGGCTCGGCCAGCCCGAACGCCGCGTCATTCCCCTTGGCGACCACGCGTTTGGCGCGTAAGCGCACCAGATCGTTGCTGAGCTCGCGCATGCTGGCCGGGTCGGGCGGGGCGTCGGCCGGGACGGTCATCTTCCACTCGTTGCCCTCCTTCGCCAGGGCGTAATGAGTCTCGCCGCGGGTGACGTCGATCTCCCGGATATCCTTCGGCTGACCGCTGAAGATCTCCCGCGAGCGGAGCGACAGCGGCGCCACTGCTAACCGGTCGGCCTGCCTGGCGCTGATCACCATGACCGTCGGCTGACCCACGAGCTGCACATAGGTATTGCGGCCGCTGGATGTGTTCGCACCGATCTTGAGCTCGACCGGTGTCACCGCGCCGCTGGTCGTGACCTTGACAACCGCCCGCGGTGCATCCAGCCCGTACTTCGCTGGACCCTCTGCGTCTTCGACATAGTCGATTGCGTTGACGTCCTCGAACGCCTCGAGCAGGTTGGTGAGAGCCGGCTGCTCGAGCTCGGCCAGATCGCCGCTACCCTGCCACTGGCCGTCCACCTTGTTGAGCGTCGCCGAATCAGCGCCGACTGTAAGCTCGATGCGGGTCGCGTCGGCGGCCTTCACGCGGGTCACACGCGGGTCGCGCCAGTCAGGCAAGTTCGGGACGAGGTCCTCGAGGGTGGAGTCGGACACGCGCACCACCCAGGGCCGGTCAGACAACTTTACGTAGCGGTACTCCGACTTCATGTCGGCGAAGCCGCCGACCGCCAATCCGTAAGTGTTCGTCACGGTTTCATATTGCGGTTCGGCCGGCTGCGTGGCCGGCTCCTCGTCACCCTCGACGGGTAACTGGCGCTTCGTCTCGGTCGTCACTTTCATCGTTAGGAACGGCTCATCCAGCCCGTATGGCGTGAGCGCTTCGGGTTCGTCCTCGATGAACTCGTCCACGCGGACGCGGTTCAGCTCTTCGACCAGCCCGCGGACCTTCTCACCGTCGGCGTAGGCCTTGACCGGCGAGTTGATGATCCACTCGCCGTCCTCACCCCGAGACAGGTCGTACGCCTGGCCATCGTGCTCGAGCTCGACGCGTACGGCATCATCAGCGGTCAGCTTCACCAGGCTCTTGGCCCGGTAGTCTTTGGTCTCCTTCCTGAGTTCCTGTGCGAGATCGCGTGCCGCGATATGGATCGCCTGGCGACCCGCGATGCGCACGTAGGTGTCCTGGCTCATCGCAGCCTTCTTGCCCACCTCCAGCTTGTACTCCTTGCCGTCCTTGTCCGCGAACGTGACGGTAGCAGCCGGGGGTTCCAAGCCGGCGTCCGCCGCGCTCACCGCCCCCTCCGACCCGGGCTCAAACTCTTTCCGCGACTGCAAGGAAGCAAACGTGCGCACCAGGCCATCCACCACGTAAGTCTCCGTGGGCGTGCTGAGCGGTTCGCGCATCTCCCACGGCTCCATCTGCTCCGGTTGGTCGGCCTTGGGCGAGCGCTCAAAGACCAGGCGGGGCTGGTCGAGCCGCTCCACCTCAAGGCGGACGACGTCGTTGGTCTCGGGCTGGGGGTCGAAGACGTATTTCGTCTCGCGGACCGGCGACAGGGGCTGGTCTTGATCCTCCTCAGTGGGAGTCTCCCTGGACGGCGCGAAGAACAGTACAAACGCGCCGATCACCACGATCACGAGCAAGACGAGCGTGGTCTTGAAATTCATCCCAACCTACCTCCGACGCAGCAGCCAGACACCCGCTCCGGCCAGTAACGCCAGCCCGGGCCAGATCCCCACCAGCAGCACGCGGCAAAACTGGGCCATCCCACCCTCGGTCAGCTTGTCCAGCCGCGGTACGTCGCTCTGGCGCGGCCCAACGGCAATCCGATCCGCCTCCCCCGTCAGCCAGTGCAACGCATTGATAAACAGATCCGTATTAGCAGGGAAGTTCTGAACCGCTTGCAGTCCGGAGCCTGTCAACGTGACACTCCGCGATTGGGCGATGGCATCCGCGGCGAACATCACGCTGGAAAACACGATCACCTTCTGGCCCTTTTCGGTGGTCGCCGCGACTGCGAGTGGGAAGGGGGCGGCCATGTCTCCTTCGCGCGGACGCGTGCCGAGACCCTTCTCCAGGTCCGCTTGCAGTTGCAGCAGGTCGGCGACGGCCCAAATGTCTTCGGTATCCCGCACTCTGACGAGCGCAGCCCTTTCAACAGCGCCGGGCTCGCCGTTCCCCTTGGTTATCCCGAGCGGAGCGGCGTTGAAGAATGCGGTGCCCAGTGCCTGAATCGGCCGCGTGACATCGTGATCAGCCAACTCGATTGCCTCCGGGCGCAAGAACCCCCACATGGCCGGGTCGCCGTACGCTGGCTGCTTGAGTTCATAGTTGCGCCTTGACGGCGCAAACTCCATGGCCAAGTAATCATAGTGTACGTCGATCCCCCAAGTGGACTTGAGGTAGTCGGCAAACTCATAAGGCGGACCGGTCCTCATGAAACGAACCGTCGGCTGCGACCAGCCGGCCAGGAAAACCGCCAACCCGGACTCGTTCACCGCATCCAGAATCGCCTGCTTCTGCATAGGTGTGATGCCGGCCTGCGGAGAAGGCTGCATCGGATTGGGCTGCGGCGGGGGCTGCGGCGGGAACACGACATAGATCGTGTGCCCGGCATCCTCGACGTCCGGCGGTTCGTTCTGTGTGGCGACGTCCCAGTCCTCGGTGACGAAGTTGGCCTTCTCAAGCTGCGCGTTGAGCACCTGATACGGCGCCCGCGGCATGCTCATCATCATGCGGTTCATCTGCGAGAAGTCCGGGCGGATGGGCGACTCGCCGCCGAAACGCGTGAAGACAATCGCGGTCTTCTCCGTTTGCGTAAGCTGCAAGATGGCCGAGGAGACCGCCTGCTCACCGGCGAAGTCGCGTGGGTCGCCGTCGGGCGGCGCCGGACCGCCACCGGCCCGATACGGCCACACGTCGTTCAGCGAGCACACGCGGGCCTCCGTTTCGGTCTCGACCAGGATCGGCGGCTGGGTCCCCCACTGGCTGAGCGTGTCGTACACCTCTTCGAGCTTGACCTGTTTGAGGTCCTCCGTCTCTTTCAGCAACGCGGCCACCTGGTCCAGGACGGGCTGATAGCGCTCCTGAGCCGTCTGGAAGAAGGCCTGCACATCTGGCATCAGATCCGGCAGCGCGGCGCCGTCGCCGCTCATCCACCGTTGCGCGTCCTGCAAGTAAGTCTGCACCTGCGCTAGATACTCACGCACCGCGCTCACCGCCCGGCCGTAGCGCGGCACGTCGCCGGCCAGCAGTTCCTCAACGTCCGCGGCGACACTCTGCGCCTCCCGGCCGAGCAAGGCCAGGTTGTTGGCCACGATGATGAACTCGCGCACGCGTCGCATACGCGCGTCGGCCTCCGCGAAGCTCTTGAACTGCGCCAGATCACCGTCGGCAAGCCCGCTGACAGCCGTGTTCAGATCGGGGAACTTGTTGAGGGCTTCCTCGTGCGGGGCGGCCTCATCCTTGTACGCGGGCTTCTCGCGCAGCCGTTGGAGCAGCGAAGCGACCTTGTCCTGCTCCTTCATTGGATCGATCATCGCGGTGGCGACCCGCCCGCGGCCGAACGACTCGTACAGATCGAGCAGGTCTCGCACGTGGTCCTGGCGCTTCTGGGCGTACTGCTGATACTCGCTCAGGACCGTGTAGAGCCCGGTGATGGCAATGTCCTGATCGAGGCCCCCCAGCAACCCGACTGTCCGGGAACTGAGGCTGTTGACGCGACTGCTGGTCAGGTCGGCCCGGCCGCCATACTGCCCGGCCAGCCACACGGCGATGCCCACCACCGCCACCACGAGGACCGCGGCGACGGCAACATTGGCTCCGTAGAGCAGGCGACGCCGCGTTGCAGTCATAGGTGTGCTTACCGCCATCGGTGCGACTCCACGACCTTTGTGGTCAAGAACAGGAACAAGGCTGCGGCCCCGACGAAAAACACCACGCCTTCCAGCGTCACCAGACCACGGTTGAACTGGTCCAGATGGCGCACGACGTTGACCTGCTGGAACGCGTCGCGCACCCAGCCCTCCGTGCGGTCAACAATGAAACCGGCGAACCACACGAACAGGATCAGCGGCACGGCCCCGACGATCCAGGCCACGATCTGGTTGCGCGTCAGGCTGCTGGCGAACACGCCGAACGCCATGAACGCCATGCCCACCAGCAGCAGTCCCAAGTACGAGCAGAGCGACGCACCCATGTCCGGCGATCCGAAAATCATCATGAGAATCAGGTAAATGAGCGTGCCCGCCAGCATGATCACGTAGAAGACCAGTGCCGCCACGTACTTGCCGACCACCATCTGCACGTCGGAGACCGGGGCGGTCATCAACGTCTCGATCGTGCCGCTGCGGTACTCCTCGCTGATGGTCCGCATGGCGATGGCGGGAACAATGAAGGTGAGTACGTAGGGGGTGAAGCCGAACACGTTGCGCAGCGTCGCCGGCTTTCCCGGACCGAAGCTGTCCATCACCAGCACGCCCGTAATGAGCAGAAAGCCGGTGACGACGATGTAGCCGATGGGCGAGAAGAAGAGCGAGAGCAATTCGCGCTGCATGATCGCGACTGTGTTCCTCATGAACCGTTCCCTCGGATGCGCCGATTACCCTTGCGACTCGTGGGCGCCGGCGACGATCTTGACGAAGAAGTCCTCGAGCGTGGCCACGTCCCGCCGCAGCTCGCGCAGCGGCCAACCCTTCTCGGCCGAAAGCTTGTAGATCGCCTCGCGCAGATCGTGTCGGGCGGAGACGGCGACGCGCGTCCAGCCGTCGGCCGGCTCGCTGTGCACGTCCTTGACGCCGTCCAGCTTGCGGATGCCGGCGGTGACCTCCGCTTCGGGGCCCTTCAGCTCGGCGATCAACTGCGACCCAGCGCTGATGCGTTGGCGCAGCTCGGCCGGCGTGCCGGAGGCCACAATCTTGCCCCGGTGGATGATGATGATCCGCCGGCAGGTCACCTCGACCTCGGGCAGAATGTGGCTGGAGAGCAGGACGGTGTGCTGCTGAGCCAGCTCGCGGATCAGCGAGCGCGTCTCGCGAATCTGGGCCGGGTCGAGCCCGATCGTCGGCTCATCCATGATGAGCACGCGCGGGTTGTGCAAAAGGGCATCCGCCAACCCGACCCGTTGGCGAAACCCCTTGGACAATTGGCTGATGGGACGATTGATCACCTCAGGCAGCCAGCAGCGTTCGCTGACGCGCGCGATGGCCGCGTTGCGCCGCGGGCGATCCAGCCCGCGCAACTTGCCCCGGAAATGCAAGTACTCGCGCACGCGCATCTCCGGGTAGAGCGGCACCGACTCCGGCAGATAGCCGACCTCGCGGCGAACGGCCATCGACTCGGTGAAGACGTCGTGACCGGCGACCTTGGCCGATCCGGACGTAGCGGGTTGGTAACAGGTCAGCACGCGCAGGGTGGTGGTCTTGCCGGCCCCGTTCGGGCCGAGGAACCCGACAATCTCACCTTCCGCAATCGTGAAGGAGACGTTATCAACGGCGCGAACGCTCCCGTAATACTTCGCCAGGTTGCGAACCTCAATCACACCGTGATCCTCCCGCAAAACCTTCCAGACCGCCGACGCGGCGCAATCCGCTCACTATTCCCTGGGGGACGGCCCTGCCGCCGAGTCGTGCGGCCCGGCTACGCCGGCGTACCCTACCCCCTCCGCCGCAACGTCAGCGCTAGAGAAGCGGAATTCTAGTTCTGCCCGGTCCGCTGTCAAGCTCCGCCGGCCGGACCCGCCCCGGCTGCTACTTGCCCTGGCGGCGCTAGCGGCCCGCCGACTCCAACCCGGCACCGCTTTCGGCAGACTCTTTCGGTTCGAGCGGCTCCCAGAATCCGAGAACGTCCTCCTCGATCTTGCAGTACCCACTGGCCTTGTAGTGCGCCTCGGAGTTGTAGCCCCAGCCCAGGTACAGCGAGCCGCCCCCGCTGTGCGTGGTGATCAGGAACCGATTGGCCAGCTCGCCGATGCCTTTGGCCTGCGCCACGGGGGATTTCGAGTCGCCGCGGCTGGCATCCACCGGAACCCAGCCATAGTTGGGCAGATAGATCTGTGCCCAGCGGTGGAACGCTTCGTCCACGCTGGCGTCGTCACCACGGACCACCACACTACCCTGGTAGCGCGCGGGCAGACCGGCCGCCCGGCACAACGCCACAAAACAGAATGTATACTCCGAGCACGACCCGCTGCCGCGCTTCAACACCACCTCCGGAACGTCCCACCCGCCGATCATCTCGTATTCCACATGGTCGATCAGGTAGTTGTAGATCCTCCGGGCGATCCAATATGGATTGCGCTCGTCCCCGACGATCTTCCTGGCCGTGTTCTGAATGTAATCGCTGGAGATTCGATAGCGCGCCCCGTCGGCCGTGTATTTGGCACGAATCTCCGCGGGAATGTCGTCCAGCGTGCCGGTCTCCTCCGGCATGATCAGATAGCGGATGGCCGAGACCCGGGCATTCACCGAATAGGTCAGGACCCGTTTGTGCCCGGCCGGCAACAAGCCGAGCTCGAACACCGCGCAGGGCTGCCCCCACCGGTCCTGTGCGATCCGCGTAGGCGAAGTGGCAAAGCGAATCTCCGACAATAGCTCTTGGTTCGCCAGTTGCTCGGGGACCGCAAGGTTGACCACCAGCTCCCTGACCTCACCCGGCCCGTAGTTGTTCAACGCCCAGAGGTACTCCACGCGCGCCTCGCGCGTGTCCGACAGCCGGTACATGGGCTTGTCCTTGACCGCGAGCTGGTACAGCTTGCGCGTCTGAAAATCCACATTCCATAAATGGCCGTCAACCCAAGCCAGTCCGGCCGCGTACGGCCCGGGCGCGTCGAGTATGCCCACAACCATGCCGCTATCGGGCATGACCATGTAGAGCTCGTCTCCGACCCGGTTGGAAACCCACAGGTACTTCCCGTCGTGGGTCAGACACGCGCAGTTCCTGTCAGGCACCGCGAAGTACGCGAAAATCGTCCCGTCTTCGGGATCGACCTTGTAAATGCGGCGACTCCTCTTCTCGAGGACGAAGAGGCCCTCCTCACTGTACGCCAGTCCGACAGCCCCCGAACCAGGCGCCTCAAAGCTGTTTTGTACAATCCCCGTGTCAAGAGAGAACACGTATACACTTCCGGTATGGCCGTCCGAGATGTAGAGATGGCCTTTGCCATACGCCAGGCCGTGTGGCTTCAGCGTCGGCGCGTCCCAAGACTTGACGACCGGCCCGTCAGCCGGATTGATCTGGTAGATCTTGGCCTCGCGCCAATCCAGCAGAAACAGGTGCTTGCCGTCCGAAGCCAGTCCGGCCGGATACTTGCAGGGGGCATCAAGCGCAGTCTTCACGTCCCCGGGGGCGGCTGAGAGCGGGCTCGCAAACACTGCGAGGACCAGCCCTGTGACCAGATACGCACTGTAGCAGCTCCAAGTTTTCATCATGAATCTCCTGCTCATATCGATCCGCCGGCATTGCTCCCGTGGCCAAGAAAGCCGGTCACATGCTACCATAACGAGGCCCGCTCGGAGGTGGCAACCTTCGAAATGAGCGGTTGCGAAAGGAGGTCTGCATCGTGAAGGTGATCGTGGACCTGTGCGTGGTGCCGATCGGCGTCGGTGTGTCAGTCTCCAAGTACGTCGCCGCCTGCGAGAAGGTGCTCTCCGCCGCAGGGCTGAGCACGCGCTTGCACGCGTACGGAACGAACATCGAGGGCGACTGGGACACGGTCTTCGCCGCCATCAAGCGCTGCCACGAGGTCGTGCACGAGATGGGCGCGCCGCGGATCTCCACGACGATCAAACTGGGAACGCGCACCGACCGGCCGCAAACCATGGACGACAAGATCCGCAGCGTCGAGCAGAAGCTGAAATAGCCCCGGCAGCGCGTGCCAAGGGGCAAGAACGGCAGCACCAGGCCTCCGGGGCCGGCGCGGACACGGACAATCAGCACGAGCCGGCGGCGCGCTGCGAGTTTCGGGCCATGAACGCCCTGATCCGCTCGCGGAACTCGCGGGCCACGGCCTGCTCGGCAACGATCACGTCGTCGGCTCCGGCCTGAAGGGCCTTGAAGCCCGTGGACGTGTAGCGCGTGGCCGCGATGATGTGCACTTCCGGCCGGATGGCGTGCGCGGCCGCCGCCGCTCGGATAGCCGCCTGCTCGTCGGGGATCGCCAACGCCAGCACGCTGGCTGTTTTGATCCCGGCCCGTCGCAATACGTCGGCGTCGGTGACATCGCCTTGGATGACCTGGATACCAAGGGCGGCCTGTGTGCGGACCGTCTCCGGGTTTTTCTCCACCAAGACGAAAGGGATGCCGGCCTTATTCAGACATTCGGCCACGAAGCGGCCACCGGGGCCGAAACCGGCGATGATCACATGAGGCACCGTTGCTTCCACGCCGGCAGCATACCAAAACCCGCGCCACTGGTCAGCTACGTGAGGGCTCGCCAGTGGGCGTGCTGAGGTTGGGGGTGCAACAGCCGCCGCCGACGCCACCCGTACGCAGAATGCCAGGAAGGGTGGAAGCCGACTTGGCCCTGCCGCCGAAGTATTTGCAAACTGCTTGTAACGGGGGTCGCCGCCCCGGGCCGGCCGCCGCCGGGCTGGCTCAGGCACCGTTGCGCGCTTGCCGCAAACAGAGCAGCCGATGAGTCAGCGTAATTACTACCGCGGCTTCTCCCTCGTCGAATTGATCGTGGTGATGGTGATTATCGGTCTGCTGGCTTCGATGGCAATCCCGCGCATCAGCCGCGGCTCCAAAGGCTCGGCGGAGGCGGCCCTTGAAGGCGATTTGCGCATCATCCGTCAAGCGATCATCCTGTACGCGGCAGAACACAGCAACACGTTTCCAGGGCCGACTGCCGACCGCGTCGTCGCCCAGCTAACGCAGTACAGCAACCGGTTGGGGAGCACGTCCACCAAGAGAACGGGCGCTTACGTTTTCGGACCGTACCTGGTCGCCATTCCGCCCTGCCCCTTCGGCGAGAACGCCGGCAGCAGCGACATTCTGATCGACAACGGCAACACCCCGCCGAAAGTCAATACCTCTGGCGGCGAGGGCTGGGCGTACAACCCCAACACGGGTGAGTTCATCGCGAATACGGAGGAGAAGACTGAAGCCGAAATGGCCATGGGCGGCTAAGCGGATTCGCGACGCATCGAAGGTAACGAATCACGTGAGCAGCCCAGCAACTGGCCCGCGCCGGACGGCGGCGCCGAAGGCAGTGGCTTCACTCGCCCGAATCGCCTTCATCAGCACTCGCGGCCGCACGGAGAGCTGCGATGACCGCCCGGCGCTTTCGCCTGTACTGCGAGCGCTGAGCGTCGACGAGGCTGCAAAGAGCACTGGTCAATATCAGTCCGTACCCCACAGCCAAGACAAGCAAACCGGCAAGGACCAATCGCATCGTCCACGTGACGGATATGTTCGCGGACACCGCCTCCAAATCCACCAAGCCCAGTCTCTGTAAGACCACAAGCACCGACGCGCCCAGAAAGAAAGTGAGCACGCACACCAGTCCGCCGACCACGCACCACCGTCCAACTCTGCCCAATAACGTTAGTCTCCAAAGCTGCTTTCCGAAAACGTACTGCTGAACGAGCAGCGCCCCGCGCTCGAACGGCCGGCCGCACTCCGGACACAGACCGTCTCGGAGACCGCGCAGTGAGTAGCGACATTTCGGGCAAAAAACCGGAAACTCTTCCTCAGAGAACAGCGCCGGATCGACGCGCGCGTCCTTCGGAACCACGAACGTTCCGAAGAGCGGGCGATACAGCAGGCGTCTGACTTTGGCTGAGAGCCCGCGCGACACGGACACGCCTCTCTTTTGCAGGGCAGCCCCAACCACGGGCTAGGACCGGCTAACAGAACCGGGAGCGCAAGCGACCGGCTGCCTCTGCCACCCGCATGTCTACGCGGCCCCTCGCTCGCGCTCGGGGTTCTGTCAGGGACTCCAGGAAGCCTGTGCTACATATAGGACCGCCTTCAGGATGGCCTACAGCCGTTTCGGGCCGGCGGCGAGCACCTCGTCCGGGCAGCCGCTCTTGAAGAGCTTGAAGTTTTCGATGTAGCGGGCCGCCATCGCGTCGTACTTCTTCCAGTACTCGTCCTTGTTGCCCCAACTGTTGGAGGGATCGAGCACGTCCGGCGGCACGTCGGGGCAGGCGGTCGGCACGTCGAAGCGGAAAAGCTTGTCCTGGCGGCACTCAACGTCCTGGAGCTTGCCCTCCAGGGCGGCGTTGAGCATGTTCCGCGTGTGGCGGATGCTGATGCGTCGGCCGATGCCGAACTTTCCGCCGACCCAGCCGGTATTCACCAGCCAGCACTGGGCCCCGTACCGGAGCATCTTTTCCTTGAGCATGTTCGCGTACTTGAAGGGGTGGTGCACCATGAACGGCGCGCCGAAGCACGCGCTGAAGGTGATCTCCGGCTCGATGCCCAGGCCGATCTCCGTGCCGGCGATCTTGGACGTGTAACCGCTGATGAAGTGGTACATGGCCTCGTTCGGCGTCAGCCGGGCGACGGGCGGCATGACCCCCTGGGCATCGCAGGTCAGGAAGATGATGTTCTTCGGGTGCGTGCGGACCATCCGCTCGGGGATCACGTTAGGGATGAACTCGAGCGGGTACGACGAGCGCGTGTTCTCGGTCAGCATGTCGTCGTCCAGGTCGATCCGCCGTGAGGTGGGATCAAAGACCACGTTCTCAAGGATTGTCCCGAACCGCCGCGTGCAAGCGTAGATTTGCGGTTCGTGCTCGGCGGAGAGGCGGATGACCTTGGCGTAGCAGCCGCCCTCAAAGTTGAAGATGCCCTCGTCACTCCAGCCGTGCTCGTCGTCGCCGATCAGCCGGCGCTTCGGGTCGGCCGAGAGCGTGGTCTTGCCGGTGCCGGACAGGCCGAAGAACAGGGCCACGTCGCCGGCGGCGCCGACGTTGGCCGAGCAGTGCATCGCCAGGACGCCTTGGAGCGGCAACAGGAAGTTCAGGATGGTGAAAATCGTCTTCTTGATCTCCCCGCCGTAGCTCGCCTTGCAGATGAAGGCCAGCCGCTCGGCGAAGTTGAGCATGATGGCCGTCTCGGAGCGCGTCCCGTCCACCTCGGGTTTGGCATAGAACGACGGGGCGGAGATCAACGTGAACTCGGGGACGAAGCGCTTGAGCTCGTCGCGATTCTCAGTCGTTATGAACATGTTGCGGGCGAAGAGGCTGTGCCAGGCCTTGTCGGCGATGATGCGGATGGGCATGCGGTACTGCGGATCGCCACCGACGTAACAGTCCTGGACGAAAAGCTCCTCGTCGTGCAGGAAGGCCTGCAAGCGGGAGAGCAGGCCGCTGAACTGCTGCGGGCTGCACGGGCGGTTGTACTCGCCCCAGTCGATCTTGTCCTCGGTGGTGTGCTCGCGGACGATGTACTTGTCGGCCGCGGCCCGGGCGGTGCTCTCCCCCGTATTCACGAGCAGCGGCCCCCCGTAGACTACCTTGCCCTCGTTGCGGAAGACGGCCTCTTCGTAAAGCGCCGGCTCGGGCAGGTTCCAGAAGACGCGTTCGAGGTGAACGAGCCCGTGGTTTTCCAGGCCGTAGTCGCTGGCCAGGTCCAGCGCCTGCTTGGTAGCCGGAGTGTCGAATTCGAGGTATTTCATCGCGCTACTCCGTAGCGAGTTTTCAGTGTTCAGTTTTCAGTGCTCGGTTTTCAGTGTTCAGTCTCCAGCTCTCGGGCCTCGCGACGGGGGCCGCCGGACAGAACCGCATTGCGACGGCGAAGCTGCAACCTGAAAACTGAAAACCGAAAACTGAAAACTCCCTCACGTCCAGTCCCTCACCAGCTTGCGGTCGCCGATGTAGAGCTCGTTCGGCGAGTTGAGATCGAGGGCCCACTTCATCCGCTCGACGCCGTCGATGATGTCTTTGATCGAGCCGCAATAGCTGAGGCGGAGGTAGCCCTCCATGCCGAACTCGACGCCGGGCACGGCCACGACCTGCACTTTGTTGATGAGGAAATTGGCGAGCTTGGTCGAGTCTTTGCCGTATACGCTGAAGTCGGCAAAGCAGTAGAAGGTTCCATCAGGTTTGGTGACGCGCACGCCGTCGAACGCGTTGAGCTGCGCGATCATGACGTTGCGGTTGTTCTCGAGCGTGACGCGCAGGCTCTCGACGCTGGACTGGATGCCGTTCAGCGCGCCGACCGCGGCCCATTGCAGCAAAGCCGACGGGCCCGAGGTCTGGTGCCCCTGAATGTTGGTCATGACCTCGATGAGCTTCTTGTTGGCGACGGCCCAGCCGATGCGGAAGCCGGTCATGGCGTACTGCTTCGAGACCCCGTTGACGACGATGAGCCTGGAGTTCTCACTTTTATCCTTGGCGTAGTTGTAGCAGTTGATCGGCCTGCGGCCGTCGAAGATGAGGCGGTGGTAGATGTCGTCCATGATCAGGTAGAGGTCGCGCCGCTCGCAGAAGTCCACGATGTCGGCGATGAACTCCTCAGAGTACATCGCTCCGGACGGGTTGTTGGGGCTGTTGATGATAACGGCCTTGGTGTACGAGCCGACCTTCTCCTCGATGTCCTGGAGCCGCGGGTAGAACGTTCCGTCTTCGGGCAGGACCGGCACCGGGATCGCACCACAGAGCTTGGCCATCTCGGGGTAGCTCACCCAGTACGGCGCCGGGAAGATCACCTCTTCCTGCGGGTTCAGAACCGCCTGGAGGGCAACCATGATCGCCTGCTTGGCCCCGCCCGAGGCCATCACGTTCTCCGGCTCGGGCACGCGGCCGTAGAACTCTTCGGTGTAGCGGATGATGGCTTTCTTCAGAGCCGGAATGCCGTCGGCCGGCGTGTAGCGGATTTCGCCGGAGTTGAGCAGTCCCGAGGCAGCGACCAGGGCGTCGATGGGCGACCTGCTCTTGGGTTCGCCGCCGCCCAGATGGATGACCGGGTCCCCCTTGTCGCGCAGGATCGCCGCGATCTCGTTCAACTTCAGGGTGGCCGATTCACCGATGGATTTAGCAATCAGGCTTATGCTCATCGCGTTTCCCCTGGCACGTTCCTCGGCCCGTCCAGAGCAGGCGTGCCCAAATGAGAAACCCGGCACGTTACGTTCCAAGCGCGCCACTGTCAATCGGGGACCGCGGCGATTCGGCAACCGAGTCCGGCAGCAGGTGGCCTGGTACGAAAACCCATCGGCAGCACACCGGTGCCGGCCATCTCCAGAGCCCGATTCGCCCCGCCCGCCGGGCGCCCACGACCCCCGCGTGCCAGCAACCGCGATTCTCGACTGGACCTGCGCCGGCAGTCGCGTAACATGCGTGGGAATTGTGGCGCTGTCTGGATTCGCTTTCGGCCCTCTGGCCAAATCACTACGTCACGAAGGGACGAAGCCGTGACCGATTTTGAAGCCCAAACTCCACCGCCTCCGCCTGCGGGCGCCCCGCCTCCAGGGGCCCCGCCGAGTGGCAACGGCATCGCCGTTGCCGCGCTGGTGCTCGGGATCGTCGCGATCCCCACGGTCTGCTTCTGGTACATCTCGATTCCATGTGCAGTCCTGGGGATCATCTTCGGCGTTGTCGGGCGAAACGCGGCCACAAAAGGTGCGCCTAGGGGCGGCATGGCGACCGCCGGCCTGGTGTGCGGCTTGATCGCGCTGGCTCTCTTCGTCCTGGCCATCGCCGGTTGCCTGGCGTTCCTCGGGATCACCGGGCTAACGGCGGCGGAACTGGCAGAAGAGCTCCAGCAGGTGGCCGAAGAGGCCCAGCGCGCCGCAGAGACGATGCCCACTGCGCCTCCGGAATCGCCATAGTCGCGCGCCGCTGAGCCAGTCTTGCCCCAGGCGGTCCACGGCGACTGGCCACGACTGACGCGCCCGGCAGTTTGGCTGATGCGGCCCGCCGGCTACCGCTATCGGGCCAGTGCCGGTTCGGGTAACTTGCGAGCATGGCAACGCCGCTACTGCCAGCCTGGTCGTCCATCCCCAAGCCGCTGATCGGCATGCTGCACCTGTTACCGTCGCCGGGGTCACCACGCTTCGGCGGCCAGATAGCAGCGATCCTCGAACGGTTGCTAAGCGACGCGGAGGCGTTGGTTGAGGGCGGCGTGCATGGGTTGATTCTCGAGAACTTTGGCGACGCCCCGTTCCACCCCCAGCGGGTGCCGCCCGAAGTCGTGGCCCATATGACCAAACTGGCCATCGAGGTCCGCACGCGGTTTGACGTGCCGCTCGGGATCAACGTGCTGCGCAACGACGGCCGCAGCGCCCTGACGATCGCGCAGGCGGCCGGGGCGGACTTCATTCGTGTCAATGTCCTCTGCGGCGCCCGCGTCACCGATCAGGGGCTTATCCCGGGCATTGCTCACGAGCTATTGCGCGACCGCGCGGCATTCGGTGCGACGCACGTGAAGATCTTTGCCGACGTCAGCGTCAAGCACTCCGCCGCGCTCGGGCCGCCGCGGCCGATCGAAGAGGAGGTCACCGACACAATCCAGCGCGGTGGGGCGGACGCGATCATCGTTTCGGGCAGCGGCACCGGGCAGACAACAGACGTGGACGAGGTTTGGCGGGCCAAGGCCGTGGCCGGCGACACACCCGTATTCGTCGGCAGCGGCGTCACCGCCGAAACGATCCACACCTACCTGCCCCACGCCGATGGCTTCATCGTCGGCACCGCCCTGAAACGCGATGGCGCCGTGACCCAGCCCGCTGACGCCGCTCGTGTGAAAGCCCTGCTCCGCCGATTAACCTAACCGGGACACTCATGGCTGCGCCCGCTTACGGGCTCGCATAGTTCGCCGATTTGGCTACGATGATTACACCAGTAAGAACGAATCCGCTGGACAGACCGCACCGAACGGGAGACTGACAGGATGGAAGAAACAACGTTGGGAATCCTGCTCGCCACCGCCGCGACGATCGGCGTGGTGCATACCATCACTGGTCCGGACCACTACATCCCCTTCATTGCCATGTCCCGCGTCGGACGCTGGTCGCTGACGAAAACGATCCTCATCACGCTCGTTTGCGGCGTGGGCCATGTTCTCAGCTCAGTTGTGCTGGGCACACTCGGGATTGGGCTTGGGTGGGCCGTCAGTGGCCTTGAGGCCTTTGAAGGCACGCGTGGCGGACTGGCCGGCTGGCTCCTGCTGGGGTTTGGGTTGGCATACATGGTCTGGGGCATCCGCCGGGCGATCCGCAAACAACCGCATACGCACCTGCACGTGCACGCCGACGGCGACGTCCACGCGCACGAACATGCCCACACAGATGAACATACGCATGTGCACACGCTCCAATACGCGCCCGCCTCACGCGATGAAGCGCGAGCGGGCAGCATGACGCCCTGGATCCTGTTCACCATCTTCGTTTTCGGCCCGTGTGAACCGCTGATCCCAATCCTGATGTACCCAGCCGCCAAGTTGAACGTAGCGGGCATCGCGCTGGTCGCGCTGGTGTTCGGTGTGTTTACGATCGGCACGATGACGGCCATCGTCGTGCTGGCATACGTCGGGTTGATGAAACTGCGGATGACCGGCCTCGCGCGCTATTCGCACGCCGTCGCCGGTTTCGCACTCACGGCCTGCGGCGCGGCGATCAAGCTCGGTTTGTAGCGACGCCGAGGAGTGATTCACATGGCCAACGAAACCGCAATCGAAATGACCGCACCGCCGAACGTGTATCGACAGCGGCGGGCGCGGTTAGCGGGGGCGATCAGACGGCCCCTGGTGATATTCGCCGGGCACGCGCCGGCCCGGAACTACCCCACGAACCCGCACCCGTTTCGGGCGGGGAGCTCGTACCTGTACTTCGGTGGGCCGCCGCTGGAGAATGCCGCGCTGCTGATCGAACACGGCAGCGACGGCGACCACGGCTGCACGCTGTTGCGGCCACCGGTCGGGCCGGACGATGCGTTGTGGTTCGGCGAGGTGTCGTCAGATGAAGCCCTAGGCGAGGCGGCGGGCTTGCGGCGGGACGGGGTGGCGGATTCAGATCGGCTCGGAGCGCTGCTCGCCGGACGCGAAGCGGCCTCGGTCGTCCCGCCCTACCCGGACACGCTGGCGTGGGCCGCGCAACTCGGACTGGCCAAAGCCGACGACGACGAGCTGCTGGCGATCATCCGCCAACGGCTGATCAAGGACGAGCACGAGCTGGCGGCGATGCGGCAGGCAGCCGAGATCTGCATGGAAGGCCACCGAGCCGCTTTGGCGGCGACGGGGCGGGGCCTCCGGGAAGCCGACGTGGCCGCCGCGTTCCTGGCCGTGCTGGTCGCCAACGGGTGCGAGCCGTCATTCAACCCGATCATCACCGTCCGCGGCGAGGTGCTCCACGGTCACGGGCATCCCAACCTCATGCCCAACGGGGCGTTGCTGCTCTGTGACGCCGGCCCGGAAGAACCCGGCGGGTACGCCAGCGACATCACGCGCACCTGGCCGGTCAGCGGCAAGTGGACGCCGATCCAGCGGCACCTCTACGACACAACGCTGCGAGCGTTGAACGAGGCGACGGCAGCCTGCGTGTCCGGCAGGCGCTATCGCGACGTGCACGATTTGTCAGCACGCGCGATCTGCCAGGGGTTGGTCGAAGCGGAGCTGCTCCGTGGCAACCCAGCCGAACTGGTCGCTCGCACGGCGCACGCGTTGTTCTACCCGCATGGCGTCGGGCATCTGATCGGTCTGGACGCGCACGATATGGAGGACTTCGGCGACCTGGCCGGCTACGCCCCGGGGCGCACGCGTCGGCCGGAGTTCGGCAACAAGTCGCTGCGGCTCGACCGTGACCTCGAACCGGGAATGACCGTGACGATCGAGCCGGGGATCTACCTGGTGCCGGCGATCTGGGCGCGGGACGATCTGGTCAAGCCGCTGACCGACATAGTAAACCGCCCGAAGGTGGACGCCCTGTTGAAAGACCACATAGGCGGCATCCGCCTCGAGGATACGATCTGCGTCCGTGATACCGGCGACCCGGAAGTCCTCTCAGGGGACTTACCCACGGACGCGGATGCAATTGCCGAGTGTGTCGGCGTCAGCCGCTGACGGTGGCCCGTCCGACGGGAGGATAATGCCGGTCGGTGCTTCAGATTCACACAGCGGGCGTCACCAACTACGGTGCCCACTCCGCAAGTGGGCGTTAGAGGCAGAACACATGAGCACTCGACTACAGACGGTATACGTGATCGCGAGCGCGTGCTTGTTGACCCTCTGTGGCTGCACACAACCAGGCAAGGCTGTCGCGCCGGGAAGTCGCGAAGGCAAGGCGGATCCTCCACCGGAAGTACGGCCCGAAGGGCTCACAATCGAATTGACGGGCTCGGGCCTGGGACGGCCAACCATCTTCACGCTGGAGCAATTACGCGTTATGCCGTTCACGCGACTTGACAGTGTGGTCATGTGCAGGAAGACGGTCGCGGACCAGGTGACCAGTTGGCGCGGGCCGACATTGGAATTGCTGCTGGCGGAGGCGCGAATCAAGCCGGGCCCCATGACCCTTACGCTCGAGGCGACGGACGGCTACCAAATGACCTGCACGCGTGAGGATCTCGAATCCGCGATTGTAGCACTGCAAGACGGTGAAGGCCGCTGGCTGACCGATCTCGACGCGGCCGGCACGCTGCGGTTAATCCCCCCAAAGCTGACGGCCAATTACTGGGTCCAAGACCTGTGTCGGATCACCGTCGAGCTCAGCGACGGCTCCTGAGCAACTGACTCAGCCTGGCCGCGCGTCTGCCGTCCCCCACGTGGCGGCGTCGCGTCACTCTTGGCTTTTCTTGACCCGGGCTTCGTAGCGCTCCAGCGCGCTCCGCACCTGCGCGGTGACCTGCGGGGCGGCACCTTCCAATTGTTCAGCCGCCTGTCGCTGCCACTTGAGAGCGGCGTCCAAGTCGCCGCGCTCGTAGTACGCCCGCGCGAGCGTGTTAAGCACGTCGGCGTCCTTCGACCCGGTAAGCTCGTTGGCACGCTGGGCGGCCTTCAGCGCGAAGGCCAGGTCGCGCGTCTTGATGCCGTCCTCGGTGAGCACCGCCCAGGACAGACGATTGAGCACCTGGGCGTCGTCCCAGCTCTCGTGCATGAAGGTGCGGCCGAATTCGTAGCCCTTCTCCGGATCGTCGAAATCGCGCAGCAGCGTCACGAAGCGAAGCTGCTTGCGGTATTGCTCGTGTGTGATGTCGGGGAAGAGGTTCCGTTCCGGCGACATCGTGCTGCATAGCAAGTAGAAATCGAATTCGCCGACCAAAAAGCTCATGTCGGGATTCGGCGGCCCCGGCGGGACGAGCCCGATGTCCGCCAGCTTAACCTCGCAGCGACCACGGAGAATGAGCTTGTCACCCATGCCAAGCCGCATCGTGCCCCAGGTGAACGGCTGAAAGCTCAGTTGCATGGGGATTTGCAGCGTGACGGTCTTGTCCTTGACTGCTAGCTCGCCGGCAAGCTCGAGCGTGTAGCTCTCGCGGGTGCTCTTCTCGCCGGTCGGTTTCACGTTGGTCACGCCGGTCATGCGAAACGTGATCTCCGGATACGCCGCCTTGTTGAGCGCCTGCGGACCGTGGAGCTGCGCGTCATACTGTGCGATCCCCGCGCTCAACGAGGCAACCGGAAGACGGAACGCACCGGCGAGCAGCGGCGTCTGCCCCTCCTCGACATCAAACGGCGCAACGAAATACCCCACAATACGGTTGCACGTCGCCGTGGCCCGCAGCAGGGGTGTCTCACCGTGCCACATCAACTGCGTGCCCGTACCCGGCGTGATGTGATACACCTCGCCCAGTTCGAGGTGTTCGGCGGGTATCGCCAGGGCCTGGCCGCCGTCGCTACGCGGGGGCACTCTGTCGTCCGCTAAACACGTGAGCCCGGCGAGTAGCACCGGGAGCGTGAGCAACGCTCGAGATGCCGTTGCGAAGCTTGCCATGAACACACCTCCGGGGCGGCTAGGAACTGCCCGCCGCACTCAGGTCAAGGGCCTTGATCGTGTGGTGATCGCGTACGTAGAGGGTCGTCCCGACCAGCGTCGGCGCCGTCCACGACAGCCTTTCAAGCACTTTGGCCTTCGAATGGACCTCAAGGCCCTCCGGCGTGGCCGTGGCCAGCGCGAGGGTGCCCTCCTCGTCCAGGATGATGAGCTTGCCGTCAGCGTACAACACGTGCGCCTTGGCGAACCCACGTTTCCGCCAAAGGGGTTTGCCGGTCTTCAGATCGATGGCCATCAGGAACGCCGGACCAAAGCTGCCATGGCTGGAGCCGTAGACGACGTTGCCGATGCGCGCGAAGGTCCCATGCACGATCTGCATCTTGCGGTAGTACCACAATTCCTTCGCAACGTACTGGCCGCCTTCAACACTGATTTCAAACAGCCGCGTCCCACCACCGTAGCCGGCACTGCAGAATAGCTTGTCCGGCGCTATCCACAACGGCGTGGCCATGATCCCGTACGACTGGAAGTCTACTTGCGTACGCCACCTGACCTTACCCGTGGCAGGATCGAGCCCGGCACGGTCGGCCCCGAGCGCAACGATCAAGTGATCTTCGCCGTTGAGCCGGGCCAGAATTGGCGAGGCGTATCCGGCACCGAACTGCTCACTTTTCCACGCCAGCTCGCCGGTGTCCTGCTTGAAGGCGGTCAGACCGGGGCCATCCTGCCCGCGGTTGGGGCCGGTGTTGAGAATGACCATGTCCTGGTAAGCGATCGGGCTGGCACCGTAGCCCCGACCAACGTGGCTGGCCCCCAGCTCCTCCATCAGATCGTGCGACCACACAACCTCGCCGGTCTTCTTGTTCAGGCAATGGAAGTGCACCATCCCGCCGACCGTGAAGATGCGATCGCCGGCAATCAACGGCGTCGAATGCGGTCCAGGGACGTAATCCAGCAGCATGCCCGGTTTGGTCGGCGCGTCGTACGGCGTTTCCCAAGCCTTAGCACCCGTATCGGCGTTGTACGCGAGGACGGCATCCTTCTCGTCGCGCCGACACATCGTGTAGAGCGTGTCCCCGTCCACAACGATTGAAGAGTGCCCCGGACCGATCTCGCTGCTCCAGATCGTCGGGGGACCGCCTTCAGGCCATTTGTCAGCGAGCCCGGTAGCGTCACAGGAGAAGTCCCGATTAGGCCCGCCCCACTGGAGCCATTGGGCGAACGCCGGTGCAACACCTCCGCCGGTCATGAACGCCAGGCTCACCACCGCTGCCCGCTTCAGCACCCACAGCCGCCTACTTGATGATTGTCTCGGCATATCCGTCTCCGTCGCTGCCTCTCTGTCATACATACATATTGGCGCCGTCCGACCGCGGCGCGCCTCACACACTCACCGAGTTACTGCCCTCCGGGAGCCGCCACACCGGTGGCGTTCGGCCCCTCACCAGGGCCGCGGATCGCGTACAGGAACCGCCGCGTCGCGACGTACAGGACGCCGTTGGCGACCACCGGCGTCGTGTAAACCGCGTGGCGCATGTCATTGCGGGCGAGCTCTTTCAGCGTGCGCCCGTGTTGCAGGACGACGAGCTCACCATCGGTGCTGCCCAGCATGAGCTTGCCGTCTACAACGCACGGGGAACCCCAAACGCCGGCTTGCATATCGTAACGCCAATACTGCTTGCCAGTCTTGACGTCGCGGCACGAGAGAAAGCCGTCGAGATCAACGGCGTAGAGCAACCCATCGGCGATCGCCACGCTGGATACCGTGCGGCCGAACTCCTCGCCGCCGACGTGCCAGAGCCGGCCAACCTCCGTAATGTCGCCGCGCTTGACAGCGTCGATCGCATACAGGTGACCATCGCCGGGTGCACTTGCCGGATCCACACCGCCCCCCAGGAACACCTTGCTGTCGTAGATGACCGGCGTGGCAACGGCGAACAGCTTCGTGCCGGCCCCCTCGGGTTTCCAAACGGCGCCTTTAGGATTCAGGTCGAACTTCCAGAGCAGCTTGCCCGTCAGTGGCTCGAACGCATAGCACCACCCATCACCACCGCCGAAGATGACCTGCGGCTGGTTGCCGATCGTCCCATACGCCGGCGACGACCACTGCCCATGCAGGATGTTCGCACCCGGATCGTTGCGTTTCCAAACGACCGTGCCGGTCTTCTTGTTGACGGCGATGAAGGAAGGGGCCTGCGGAGCGGGCACCTTTTCGTAATGCTCGTCCACGCCATTGGACGTGCACACGAAGATCAGTTCGCCCGCCCCGACCGGCGAGCTCGCCGCCAAGGCGTGCGGAATGACCCCCAGCTCGCCGATCATGTCCAGGATCCAGATGAAGTCAGCGTCCAGACGATCCTTGTACTTCTCGGCCTTGAACGGTCCGTCGTTCTCGCCGTCGCCAAAACCGCTCACGTCGGCGCAGACTAGCTCGCCGCGATTGCTGACGTAGTAGAGGCGCTCACCGTCGACGAAGGGTGTCGATGCGACGCCCTGCTCGGGCCAATCATAGGGTTTGTCCAGCTTGTCATGCGTGGCCTGCCACAGCAGCTTGCCCGTCCGCTCGTCGAAGCAGAGCAGACAACCCTTGTCGCCTTCAATGCCTGGACGGAACTCACCGCCGTTGTTGGTGCTGACGTAAACCCTGCCACCCGCGACAACCGGACCCCCGTAGCTGTAGCTTCCCAGCGGTGCCACCCACTTGACGTTTTTGTTCGTCTTGAGGTCCCACTGGTGGGGGATGCCCCTCTCGGCGGAGACGGTGTTTCGGTCCGGCGAGCCGCCCCACATCGGCCAGTCATTGCCGGTGGGTCGCGTGGTCTGCTGCTGTCCGGCTGCCAGAGCGACCGCCGCGACGGTCAGGATTCCCGCCGTCGCCGCGGAGTACGGTCTTTTCTTCATGCGGGGCTACCTTCAAGCCTACGCCCGGCTTCCGACGCCTGGCATCGCAGCTTACCGGCTAACGCGACGGATTTGAAACGTCCGCGGGCGGCGACCGGCTGGAAAACCCACACGGCAGCCCTGGACGCACAATCGCACGACCCATGAGAATACGGCAGCAGGTACGAATGCGCGCGTATCGGAGAGCTTCGCGTGGCAAGCGAGCACGAGGAACGTCAGACGTCTCTGGGACAGCGCGGCGTCGCGCGCCCGTCTGACCAAGCCCGTCGCCGACGTGTGATGCTGGGGCTGGTATTCCTGGTGGCGTTGGGCATGCGTGGCGCGCACTGGTCAGGGCAAGCGCGGCACAACCCGATTTTCCACGCACCACGCATGGACGAGGGCAAGCACCACGAATGGGCCCAGCTCATCGTCTCCGGGGAGGGGCTGGGCCCGCGGCCCTACTTCCGCGCGCCGCTGTATTACCACCTGCTGGGCGGGCTGTATGCGGCCATCGGCCCCAAGGTCGCGTTTGCCCGCGCTCTGTGGTGTGTGCTGGGCGCCGTGACGTGCTGCCTGCTCGCGCGACTGGGGATCGCCCTGGGCGGGGTGGGCGTGGGACTCCTGGCCGGGCTAATCGCGGCGCTGTACTGGCCCTTCGTTTACTTCGACGCCCTGTTGCTGACGGTGGGGCTCGAAGTGTTCCTCAACGTGCTCATGCTGCTGCTGCTCTTGGCCGCGGTGCGACGCGCTTCGCTGCCGCTGTTTCTGCTGGCCGGCGTGGTCTGGGGGCTGTCCGCGATCACCCGACCCAACGTGCTCGCCTTCGCACCGGGCATCCTGGCGTGGATCTGGATCGGGTCACGGCTGTCCGACCGGCCGCGGCGCCGCCTGCCGGCCGCGGCGCTGGTGTTTGCCGGGGCGGCGCTGGCGGTGCTGCCGGTGACGATTCGTAACCGGGTCGTAGGCGGCGAGTGGGTGCTGATCGCCACGAACGGCGGCGTCAACTTCTACATCGGCAACAACCCCTGCACCGACGGGATGACCGCGGTCGTACCCGGCACGCGTGCCGACTGGCAGGGCGGCTACGAGGATACGCACCGCATCCCACAGCGCGAGCTCGGGCGCGAGCTCACCGAAGGCGAGGTGTCCGCCTACTGGTTTGGCAAAGGCCTTGATTGGATCCGCTCAGACCCAATCGCGTGGATGAGGCTCACGTTGCACAAGCTGCGTCTGTTCTGGAGCCCGATCGAGATCGCCAACAACGATGCCATCTGGTTTTACGCGCGCATGTCGGAGGTGTCGATCCTGTACCGGGTGGGCTTTCCGGTCGTGGCCTGCCTGGGAATCGCGGGCCTGGTGCTGGTCGGCCGCGAGTGGCGCACCTGGTCCTTGCCGCTGATGTTCCTGCTGATCTACATGGCCACGGTGGTGGCGTTTTTCTGCACGGCACGTTACCGCCTGCCGGTTGTCCCGGTGCTTATCCTGCTCTCCGCCCAGGGCTTGGCTCAACTGCCGCGGTTATGGCAGTCGCGGAAGCTCGCGCCCCTGGGAGCGTACGCCGGTGTGGGTTGTCTGGCCGCGCTGTTCCTGGCCGCCAATCCGCCGGAGGATCGCGAAGCCGACGCGCGCCAGATGGAGGGCATGGCCCACTACAACCTGGCGATGCACTATTTGCAGCCCGAAAGGGCACAACCTGAGGGATGGGAGAAGGGCATCGCGCACCTGGAGCGGGCTCTCCACCTGCGACCAGAGGATGGGTTTCTCCGGGACCGTGCGCGCCTGAGCCTTGCTATGACGCACATGCGCCTGGCCGTCCACTTCCACGACGCGGGCCAACCGGAGAAATCCGAGGAGCAGTTCGCCCTCGCCCTGCGGATAGAGCCCGACCATGCGGAGCCCCGCACCTTTTACGCCGCCTTCCTGCGCCTGACCGGTCGGCTCGACGAGGCGGCGGAGCAATGCCATAAGGCACTCGAGCTGCAACCCGACTCGTCCGAGGCGCGCTTCGAGCTGGGACTCGTGCTTGCCGAGCGCGGGCGATACGCGGAGGCAATCGACCTTCTGCGCCAAGCGCTGGCCGCGGCCCACGCCGCCGAAAGAGCCGACTTCGCCGCGGAAATCCAGGTCGAGCTGAGGCGCTGCGAGCGGAGACTGGCCGGCAACCATGACGAGTAGTGTTCTGTCAGCCGACGATTGACGCGTAGTGCGGGCGTCCCGCCCGCACTACCCACCGTTTGATGGTTGACAGAGCACCAGGCGCGGCCCCGTCGGTCAGTAGAGCCGCTCCACGGCGACCGGTTCTTTCGACCGTCGCGGCGTAACGACGGCACGCCATGCCGACGGGCCCAGCTCAACGAACGCCTCGTCAGCCTCATCGATCACGTCGCCGATGATGGCGTGTGTGGAATGGAGACCGCCGAGCCAGGCACGCCGATCAGTGATGTACAACAGGTCGCCAACCTGGGCGTCGAGGGTGCCTGCCAGCAGCCGCGAAACGCGGACCAGCGCCAACCCGGTTGATTCATGCAGGCGGTCATCGTCTGCCTGACGGGGCCTGGCCGTTGCGCGCCGCACGGGTCGTTCCTCGCCGGGCGAGCCCTTGTAGCGTCTGATCGCGTCGGCCACGGTGCCCCAAACCAATCCCCGACAGCGCTCGTTTGATTCGGGACGCGTCAGGACGGTAACGACGACCGCAATCACACCGCTGACCGACAGGCCATACAGGGCGCGCATGAACTTGTATTGCCGCATGCCGGCAAAGAGACCCTCGCCGGCATCACCCATCGGCACGCCATGCGCGAAGGGCGCGATCACCTGAGGAACAAACATGGAAAAGCCGATCGCGGCCATGCCGCCCACCAGCGTCGCCAGCGCGGCGGGGGCGGTGAAGCGCCGCCAGAACACGCTCAGCAACAGCGTCACGACCAGCGGCGGTGTGACGGCGGCGGTGAACGCTGCATGCGCCGCATAGATCGTCTTGAAATTCGCGAACACCGGCACCAACCCGACGCCCAGGACCGCCACGCCCAGCGCGCTGACCCGGGCGACGCCCAGCAGCTCCTTTTCGCCCGCCTCTTGGCGAACGTAGGGTTTGTAGAAATCGTTCACCACGATGGCTGAGACCGCCGTGATCAACGTGTCCACCGTTGACATCAGGGCCGCGGTGAGCGCCGCCATGATCAGCCCGAACACGCCCGGTCGGCTGAGAAACTCGGCCGTGACGAAGAAGGCTTCGTCGGCCTGCATGTCCGGCGGCAGGATGCCGGCCTGGACGAGCGCCTTGCCGACCCAGCCGCCCGAGGCGACCACGCACGCCGCCAGCGGCATCAGCACCAACGGCATGAACAGCACCGCCTTGCGCGCCTCGTTGACCGACTTGGCGGCCATGAAGCGCATGACCATGCCCTGGTTGAGGAAGTAGAACATGGCCGAGTTGGCCATCGCGTCCTGCCAGAAAATGCCCACGCCGCTGAACGACGCATCACTGTTGAAATTAGGGAAGGCTTGGCGGTGGCCGCGCGGCAGGTAGTGCCAGAACAGGTCGAAGCCGCCCAGGTAGTCGATCCCCAGCACCAGAATCAGCAGCCCCACGCCGAGCAGCATCACCCCCTGAAACAGGTCGGTCATGATCACGCTGGTTTGTCCGCCGACGGTGACGTAGCAGGCCGAGACGGTGGCGACGATGACGGCGGACCAGAAGATCGGCCAGCCGAGCAGGATGTTGAAGACCTTGCCCATGGTGAACAGGTTCACGCCGACATACCCGACCAGGTAGAGCAGGATGAACACGGTCGCCCAGGTGCGCACGCTGCGTCCGAAACGGCGCTCGAAGTACTCCGGGATCGACGTGATTCGCGAGAAGTACAGGATCGGCAGCCAGCCGAAGATCAGCAGCGGAATCCAGAACCAGTCGTTCAAATAGGTTTGGCTGCTCGAAAGCCCGTAGTCGAACGCGACGCGGCTGTACTTGACGAAGCTGTACGAGCCGACCGTCGTCGCGATCAGGCTGAACGCGATCAGCCACCAACTGAAACGCTGGCCGCCGAAGAAAAAGTCCCGCGTGGTCTTCTGCCGTCGGCCGAACCAGGTCCCCACCGCGAGAATGGCGAGGAAGTATGCGACGACGATCCCGTAGTCGAGCGGCGCGCCGAGCGTCGGCTTCTGTTCGACGCCGCCTTTGTAGGGGACCTCGACGGCGCTGCTCATCGGGGCGTACTGCAAGTAGGCTTGCACGCCGGCGAACACCAACAGCCCGCCGACCAGGATCGCTAGGTTAACCGCCTTGCGCCCGGTGAAGCCGACATACCCTTGCCGCGCGGCATAGATCAGGCCGACCACAAAGACCGCGCCACCGATGGCGTACTGATAGACGTAGGGGTCCATACGGGGGCGGATTCTAATGGATTGCGTCAGTCCGGATCACTCATGGTCACGCCGGCCGAAGGGAAAGGGCTGTTCTCGAATCGGGGGGATCTCCGCGGCCTGAGACCGGATTCTTCGGTCGCTGCGCTTCCTCAGAATGACAGTGCGCACCGCCGGCCGATTAGGGTACGTCGGCGATGCGTCGGAGCGGATCGGCGGGGCTCACCCTAGCTGCTACCAGCAGCTCTGGCCCCAGTTCGCCAAGAGGACGCCGAGGTCGGACTGGTCGGTGTCGCCGTCGCCATCGGCATCGCCAGGGCAGCCGGCACCGCTGCAGCCCCAGTCGGCCAGCAGGATGCCGAGGTCGGACTGATCCACGACACAGTCGCCGTTGAGGTCGCCGGGCGGATCGACGATGCGGTGGATGAAGATGTCCGAGTCGCCGTTCTGGTTCGACAGGTAGCACGGGAACGCGGAGCTCCCGCCAACGCCCAAGCCGCTGTAGTCGCCGATGAAGGCCGGCGGGCTGCTCGGCCGTCCGTCGTCCTCGCTGTTGAAGGCGTTCGGCGTCAGGCGGTACTCGGTCCAGGTATCGCCCTCGTCGTCGCTGTAGGCGTAGTACGCATCGATGAAGGCCTCGTCATCCCAATCGTTCTGCGGCGTGTTGCGCGTGTCGTAAAACAGCAGGTGAATCCGGCCGCGCCGATCGACCTCGATCCAGGGGAAGAACTGGTCACCCGGCGGGTCGGAATCGCCGTTGATCACCCACGGCGTGGCCCACGAAGCCCCCTGATCGTAGGAGCGGGTGAAGTACAGATCGACGTTGCGATTCCCGCCATCCATGTCGGTCGTGTCGAAGTACACCGAGTACACGTTGCCGTTGTTCGGATCGACGGCCAGATAGCACAGAATCGGCAGGCGGAACGTGCCCGGCACGGGCGGATCGTACATGTTCCAGGTGTCCATCCGCGTGGCGATGCGGATGGGGCTACCGAAGGAACCGCCCCCATTGAAGCTACGCCGCAGCATCATGCCGTTGCCGATATCCCAATAGGCGACGTACACCTCGCCGTTGGGTCCCACACGCGGCAGAAAGCCGAGACCGTAGGCCAGATACAGGGGGCTGCTCCAGGTATCGCCCATGTCGGTCGAGACCTGCAAACCTTCGTTGAAAGCAACGTAGACGCGGGTCGCGTTCGGATCCCCGGGGGCGACGCCCGCCGCCATCCAGCCCTTGTCGGCATAGCCGCTGACGTGCGCCATGACCGCTGGCTCGAACGTGGGTTGCCCCGGGTCCTTACGGGCGGCGAACACGCCGCCGTTGCCGGCGAACGCAATCCCCCCGGCCCACAGCGTGCCGGTGCGGTTATCATACACCGTCATCGGGTCGCCTTCGACATAAGTCCGATACGGCGGCGGAGGCCGCAACAGAAAGTCGTTCCAGGTTCGGCCACCGTCGAGACTGAGCGCCACCCCAACGCGCACCGTGCCCGGGCCGTCGCGGTAATCGTTCCACCCGGCCACTACCTCCGACGGGTATAGGTCGGTGGAGGACAGTGTCGTCTCGTTGGCAGCGAACGTCGCGCCGTCGTTGTCGATCCGGATTTGCGGCCCGACCAGCGGCTGCGCGCTGGCCACCCCAGCCAGCAGAACGCCCGCCACAGCCAAACCCAAAACGCCATGCAAACCGAACGAATTCGATACGCTCCGGCTCATTTCAAACCTCTCTTCTGACAAATGCGGCCAGGCCTCGGGCGGCGAGCTCTTGCCCGGTCACGGTACCTACCGCCCTACCAGCCCCGCACTCGAAGTCCGTCTAATCAACCGGCTCAGCCGTACGCCGCGCCAGCAGCTCGCGAAACTGCGGCGGGACCGTGGCCCCCAATGACTCGGCCCTGTGCACGTGCACCCAGGCCTCGGCGTCACGCTGGAGGTAGTACAGCAGAATGGCCAAGCGGCCGTGTGCGCCGGCGTGGTCGGGCTCGAGACCAAGCACCTCGTTCAGCCTGTCAACCGCTTCGTCGAATTGGCCCGCCCGCTGCAACGCCCGGGCCAGATTGAAGCGGGCCGTCACCGAGTCTGGGTCGAGATCCAACGCCGACCGATAGGCGGCGATCGCCTCCGGCCCCTTCTGCTTGGCCAACAACGCCGTACCCAAGCCTTCGTAGAGCACAGCCGCCTGCGGCGCGATCAGGACCGCGCGGGTATGCGCCTCGATGGCCTGAATGCGCCTGTTTTGCCGCAGCAGTTCCTGGCCACGCTCGTACTCGGCCATGGCCTGCGCGAGCGTTCCCCGCTCGGCGACCGTGGCCGCGACCGGCTCGTCAATCTCGACCCGCCCGCTGTCGTAGCGCAAGCCGCGCATCGCCTGGCGGAGCAGCTCCGCCCGGTAGTGCGACGGCGGGGCCGTATCGTCGCCGGCACGGGTCTCGGTCGGCGCGACCGGCTGTGGTTTACATGGTTGACTCGACTGGCACGCGGTGAGACAGCACGCGCAAATGGCGAGCGCGAGCGTTAACAGTCCGGTGCAAAACCCCTCGAACGCGCCACTCCTGTAGCGTCGGACCTCC
>CAZNFA010000029.1:0-54308 GCA_964572345.1 uncultured Planctomycetales bacterium | reverse complement strand
CGGGTGGTCCGGCGGCCGCCGCCGATGCCCAAGCGGAAGCCGACACGGTCGCAGCCGCGTTCAGCCAGGCGGCTCGGGCGGGCACAGCGCTCGTCGAACGATGCGAGGCCTGTGAGGGCGTCTAACGAGGAGCAACGGTGGCGATGGCAGGCAGGCGTCCTACGTCCGACTCGCCCATGCGAGGGTATCTCCGCCATGTCATGGGCGCGAAGGACCGCTTGTACGCCGTGGTCGATGCCGCCCGAGACAAGGAGCTGGCGTTCGCCGCCCGCAGGCGCTTCGGCCTGCGACTCCATACCCTCTTCGAGGGTGAACTCGCTCAATACCTCGACCACGTGGCCCCACAGCTAATTCCGGTGGAGCTAGACTGCGGGTACGTCGAGTTGTGGGGAGAGCACCTGGGCCGCAGCGCCGGTATCCTCCTGCTGACGAATGCGGATACGAGTGCGCTGCGGGCGCACCTACGGCGGATCTTCGTGGTGACGGACGAAGAAGGCGAGGAGTTCTCGTTCCGCTACTATGACCCCCGTGTGCTGCGTGTGTACCTGCCCACGTGCACCGGTCCGGAGGCCGCCGAGTTCTTCGGTCCGATCCGCCGCATCCTGGTGGAGGCCGCGACGGCGGGAAGAATACTTTCCTGCCGCCCCGAGGGAAGCGGCGTCAAAACCGCCGAGCGGGCGCTGTCCGCCTCGGCCCCGGGGAGGACCGCGCGATGAGAATCCGCGACGAACAGATGAAGGCCTTCTCCGAGGCCGTCGTACAGGACTTCCGGGACCGTATCGCCGTGCATCTGCACAGGTTCTTCCCGGAGCACACTGCGGTCGCCTCCGGCAATAAACTGCAGGACAAATAGTCGTGAGAATTCGTAACGAACAGATGCAGGCCTTCGAAGAAGTCCGGTTGCCCGAGTTTGAAGACCACATGGTCGAGCATCTCGCGGAGTGCAGTCCGCTGCACTCCAAATCTCTTGGCGAAAAGGGAATCCGCGCCTTGATCCGGACGGCCATGCAGCGAGCCCAGAAGCATGGATTCACGCGACGAGGTCCGGTCAAGTTTTACATCGAGACCACAATCCTCTTGGGCATCGACTTCGACACGGATCCTCAATACCCGCAGGCGGCCAAAATCCTCGCCGATCGGTCGATCCCCGACCAGACCGAGCGGGCCGACCGGGTCCACGCGTGGCTGATGGTGTTTCTCGGCGCGGCAGGGGGTCCCGACCGGCAGTACGCCCGGCGGGCATTGCAGCGCGCCAGGCAAATCCCGTATGAAACGATCCCCGTCTCCAGCCCGACCTTCGACAGCCAAATGATCGAGCGCATGAAAGAGAATCATCCGGAGAAGGTCGCCTATCTCGGCGAACCGGTGCTCCGGCGTCTTATCCCGCGCGCGATCAAGGAGGCGAAGAAACACGCCGTTTCAAACGACGCGGGAGTGTGTCTCTTCGTGGGTCTCATGTTTGCCGTCGGTCACGGCTTTGTCGGCGACCCGAAGTACCCCTGGGTCGCAAACACCCTGACCAACCCCGCGATAACCGATCCCGACAAACGCGTGGAGAGGCTCTATTCCAAGACCATGACCTACCTGGATCACGTCCTCCAACACCTGGAGCCAAGGTAGTCACCCATGTGTCTGAGCGGCTGCACAGACCCTGACACACCGAGTTCCGGCGGCGCTGCCGTGGGGTGCGCTGGACCCGCCGGGGATCTCAAGAAGAATCTTCAAAAGTGCGACGGCGGTACCGACATCTACGCCAAGGCGAAAGCGGCGATCGGCGGCAAGGATCCCGGTATCGAGCTGGGCACCCCAGCCGGCGGGTTCGACGGGCACGCCGACCTCCAGAATGGCAAGGTTGTCATCAACAAGAACAGCCCCAAGTGTACGCAGATGGAAACGCTCGTCTTCGAGCTCGCCAACCTGTCCAAGAAGGCAGAGTTTGAGCGGGTTACCAAGGAGGCGAAGGCAGGGGATCTTTCCAGGGAAGACTACACCCGAGCGATGGAACGCATCGAATACGACAACATACAGACGACGATTAAGGCCGTCAACGCCTGCAAGAAGGCCTGGGGTTGTGACCGGCACACGTTCGATCTCGAGGCCTTTTCCGGAGCGAAGAATTTCGAAGATTACTATAAGAACTACCTGGCCAAGTCTCATAAGGACTATTACCGGAATGTATGGGACCGGAATTACAAGGCGGCATATGAGAAAAAGCATCCTCCCAAGAAGTAGCCAAAGTGGGGTTGGGTGCGGAACCGTTCGGAACTCCCCGTGCCGGCGACGTGGTCGGCCCATTGGTCTCTAGCGCTTTCATGTGGCTGAAAGCTACGATTGCGTTTGTCATACTGGTAGCACCAGGTTGTCGTTTCACGAGTTCTGGGAGGCATTTGATGCACGCAAAATTGCAGCAAGCTATCGCGAGCGGAGCCAGTGAGATCGAATTGCCGATGCAGTCTCGGAACGTCGAAATGATACTGATTCCCGCCGGGCAGTTTAACATGGGTTCGCCGCCGACGGAAGAGGGACACCGGCCTTCGGAGGGACCGGTCCGGCAGATTACGATCTCGCGCCCATTCTATCTCGGCCGCCATGAGATCACGCAAGCACAATACGAAGAAGTCATGGGCACCAACCCCAGTGAGTTTCGCGGCGACGATTTGGCAATCGATCAAATCTCGCATGCCATGGCGTTCGAATTCTGTCGAGAACTGTCCCGGCGGATGAATGTAGAAGTCACTCTCCCCACCGAGGCCCAGTGGGAGTACGCCTGCAGAGCGGGAACGACCTCACGGTTCTGCGCCGGCGATCGGAGCGAGGATCTTGACCGCGTGGGATGGTATCGGGGGAACTCGGGTGAGACGGTGCACGAAGTGGGCAGGAAAGCACCGAACGCTTGGGGACTGTACGACATGCATGGCAATGTGTGTGAGCATTGCCTGGACCATTTGCCGTCCCTGGAAGTGGCTGCCGACCGCGACCCCCGGGGAACCGTGAACGAGCGCAAGGGCGCGATGCGCGGTGGCGGGTGGATGCACGGGGCGGAACACTGTCGTGCCGCCACGAGGCTGATGAGCAGTGACCGATTTGGGGGGGTGGGCATCCGAATCGCAATTAACCCGTGATCCACTTGGCGTCCGGAGATGAAGAAGGCTATGTCAGACGTTGCTTGTGGAGCCGCTCGACAAAGTATTGCAGGCACGCAAGGTGGACGACGCCGTCAGTCTCGGTGGTAGGGACCGAAGGCCGGACCCTGGCATCCTGCGGTTGACACCTTGTACATTGAAGGGATCTAGTCAAGTGTCCGTAGTTCGTTTTTTGGTGCTGGGTGGCTTCCTTGGCTCCGGAAAGACCACGGCGATCCTGCGACTGGCGCAGGGGCATGTCGCGGCCGGGCGCCGCGTGGGGATTATCGCCAACGACCTCGGCAAAGGGCTGGTGGACACGCAGACGTACCTGGCGCATGGGTTGCCGGTCGAAGAGATGGCCGGGGTGTGCTTCGCCTGCCGCTTCGACGACCTGATTGCCGCCGCGGGACGCTTACAGGACGGCCACCAGCCGGACGTGTTGCTGGCCGAGCCGGCCGGCAGTTGCACCGACATCGTCAGCCGGGTGGTCGTGCCGCTCAAAGAACTCTATGCCGACCGATTCCATATGGCACCGTATGTCACGCTGCTCGATCCGCAGCGGGCACTGGAAGCGCTGGGGGGCAAGGGACCGGCGCGGTTTTCAGCCAAGGTAACATACCTGTACAAGATGCAGCAGAACGAGGCCGACGTCGTCGCCATCAACAAGGCGGACACGCTCAGGCCGGACGAGGTCCGCACGCTCGAGGAACTGGTCGGTCGGAACCTCCCCCAAGCAGAGATCATCGTGGTCTCGGCCCGCACGGGCTTGGGGTTCGACCGTCTGGCCGCGCTGCTCGAAGCCGACCAGCCTGCCGGACGCAATCCCATCCGGCCAGGCACCCGGGGTACCGCAGCGTCGGCCGCCGGCGACGCCCGCCTGGCCTGGCTGAACGCGACCTGGCGCCTCACCGCTGCGAGCCCGTTCGACCCCGATGCACTGCTGCTCGATCTGGCCCATTCCCTCCAGACGGAGTTGCGGACGATCGATGCCGAACCCGCTCACGTCAAGATGACGCTGCAATCCGCCGACACGTTGGCGCTCGCGAACCTCGTCGGCAGCGACCGCCCAGCGGAGCTGTCTCAGGCCGCGGGCGCGTCCGTGAATCAGGGGGAACTGACGCTCAACGCGCGCGTCGAGGCGGGATTGCGGGCGCTGCGGCACTGCGTTGAGCGGGCGCTGGCAGCAACGGCTGACCGCTTCGCCGTTCGGGTTACGTGTGTGCGGATGGAAAACAAGCTGCCGAAGCTCTCCGACGCCGCATCTGCTTCGTCGTGACAGCACGCGTCTGCGCGATTCACCGCCCCTACGCCGATTGCCGCCGGACGGTCATATCGAAGCTACGCACCATGTTCTTGTATAGGCTGTACGTCACCGCCGCGTAGACCGCCATCGAGATCAGGCTGAAAAGCAGCCGGGTTATACGAACACTGAGCATCTCCGTCGCCGACGGGGTACTGCCGGTTTCGAACAATGACCCCGGATCGATCAAGGCCTGAACGGCCGGAAACGGCGTGAACGGCCAGACCACGCCCGCCACGTAATGACCGGCGTTGCCCATTACCGCGCCGCAGCCCCACAGCAACCCCGCCGCTCCCATGACGATCGCCGTGCTGATCATCACCGCCTGCACCGTCTTCCGCGACAATAGCGAGAATTGCAGGCCGACCATCGCGGCCAGAGCGGCGAAGGCGATCATCAACAGCGGCGCCAGCAAGGCAGCCTCGAGCGACGTCACCGCCATCTGCCCTTGCCCGCGGAGAAAATCCGCCACCACGAACAACACCAGCGTGAACGTCGGCACGGCAATCAGCGGCACCACGAAGCGGACCAGCCCCTGGAGCATCCCGGCGATGATGTATTGGCTGGTCAGCGGCGTAGACAAGAGCAGCTCCATGGTCAGCGATTCCCTCTCGCGGGTCAGGGTGGTAGCCGCGGTGTTGGTCACCAGCAGCAGGATCACGGCCAACTCGATCCACACCACCACCAGTAACCACAGGCGAACCTGCCCGGCCAGCGGGGCGGGCTGAAGGCCCCACCAGTTCGTCAGGTAGGTAATCAGCAGGATGATACCGGCCAACATCCCGGCCCCGGCCACGGCCCAGCGCAAGGTTGAGCGACCGCCGGCCGAGGCCCGCGTGGCCGCCTCGCGCCACGCGATCGGGTTACGCCACACGCGGCGCGGCTTGTGGCGGAGTTCACTGTCGGCCGGCCGCCGTACAAAGAAGTCCCGGATCCGGGTGAAGACGGTCGACTCGCCCTCCTTGGCACCCCGGCGGACGAAGAGCAGGCTGATCAAGATCATGACGGCTGATGCCAGCGTCGTGAGCGTCAGGTAGCCGTACTGCGGATACGCCAGCAGCCAACGCCAGGGCCAGCCGTAGTGATAGACGTCGGAGGGCGGCGGGGCCGGCGTCTGGCCGGTGACCACCAGCAGCGCCAGGAAAGGATGGACCGTCGCCAGCCAACTCATCCTACGCTGCAAGCCGGTGCCCAGCGGCGCTTCCGACAGCCACCCATACGAGGAGTACCCAAACGCACCGATGGCCAGCAGATACACCGCCACGCCCAGGAAGAAGGCGAAGATCGTCCGTCGCGTGCCCACCCTCAAAACACTGATCGTGATCGCCAGCGCCCCGGTGATCAGTCCCGTACACGCAGCCAGGGCGAAGCTCTGGAAAACCTCGGCCGTGGTCACTCCCCCGTAGATCATCGTGATGCAGAAGATCGGCAACCCGGACAGCAGCAGGACCCATACGAAGTAAAGCCGGCTCATGAGCGAGCCGAGCACGATCTGCCCATTGGTCAGCGGGGTGGTCAGCAGGATATGGTAGGTGTTGGCGTCCTTTTCCTGAGTGATGGCGGCGGCCGTGAAGACTGGGGCGATAAACGCCATCAAGAAGAGCTGCACCAGGCTGACCGCCATGAAGGTCTTGGTGGAATTCTTGGCCAGCGTGGCCAGCGAGCCGCTACTCAGCAGGCCGGTCCCCATGATGATCATGACGACGAAGAGGATGGCCAGGTACAGGCAGCGGGCCCACAGGTGGCGGGTCCGCTTGCCGCCGCCGCCGACCACGCGCACCAGGATCGGGTTGGCGGGCAGCAGCCGCCAGAGCCAGAGTCCGATATCTCGCAAAACCCCCATAGGGCCTAACTTTCAGAAACGCCCAACGCGAATAGAGCGCAACCCTTTATCACGCAAATGGTTACACAGTCCATGCCCCGCCAGTGCCCAATGCCTAGGCAGAGATCGCCGACTCCGCTGGATTTTGGCTGCCAGTTTGGTGGCACTTTTCTGCGACTTTCTTGCCAATTTCGTTTGACTCCGCCTCAAGATCCACGATACTTGTTAGTGCGACCAAGACAGCCGCTTCGGCGACTGATGAGGATTAGTCCTCCTTGGCCGCTCTTTTTATGGCCAGATCTTCTCCGCATACACGCGTGCCCGGATCCGGCCGTATTCGTCCTCATTGGAGTCTTTTCTGGCGTACCGCCGATAGGCAACGTTCGTGCAGATGTCCGTCAACTGCAGCAAATTGCTCGTGTGAGAAGGCATGAACAGGGTTCCCTCGACGATACGGCGCACTTCAATGTGATTGGAGAACCGCAGCAGATAGCTCTGGAAGTACCGCAGGTTCTCGTCATTGCTGGACTCGACGGCGTCCAAAATGACCATCCCCGACTTGTCTCGCTGCTCGGCCAGAAACCCGCTGTACCTCTCCAAGAGTAGCTCGAGTGATCTCACGGCGGGATTCGCGAAACGCGCTCGCGCGCCGCGATCGACGCGTTCCTTGTCGATGGCTACTACCAACAGATGAACGTCCAGCTCGCGACCAATCGAATCCAGCAGGTCCAACAGGAATTGCCGGCGCTCGGCACGGGACCGGCCAGAAAATGCCCCCGCTCCTCTCCGAAGGTCCGTCGCTTTGATTTCGGCATCCCAAGCCACACCACGGGAGCGCTTGAAATCGGTAACCATCTGGTGGACCTGCATCCACTTCCAGCCGTGCAGCACAAGCCCCGTCCGTACGAAATACCGTGTCGGGCCACCTGTCGTAGGGAACGCATCCCCTGGCGGTGGGTACCCGGGGTCACCGGACTCGTCCACATACATCAAATGCAAGTAAACACCCCCGTCACTGCACGATTCCCTTCGTCAACCGCATGAAGGCCGTCTCCAGGTTCACCTCTTCCTGCTTGATCTCCTGGACACGAAGCTTGTTCTCGAGCATGGCCCGGGCGATGAAGCTGAAGTCCGACGTCTCGGCGTCCAGATTCAACACCAGCATCCCATCCTGCATCTGGGCCACATGCACGCCCGGCAGCTCGGACAAGACGAGCCGAGCCCGTTCCTGGTCGTCCGGCGTGATGACGTGCACAACGGTGCCGACGCGCGCCCGCCGCAGGGCCTCGGCCACCGAACCCTGATAAATCAGCTCCCCCTGCTCGATGATCCCGAGGCTGGTGCACAAATCGGCCAGTTCCGGCAGGATGTGCGAGCTGATCAGGATGGTCTTGCCCATGCGGTGCAGCTCTTTGAGCAGGGCGCGGATTTCGATGCGGGCGCGCGGGTCGAGGCCGCTGGCCGGTTCGTCCAGCAGCAGCACCTTCGGATCGTGCAGCAACACCCGCGCGATGCTGAGCCGCTGTTTCATCCCGCGCGAGAGCCCATCGACCAACGCGTCGTGCTTGTAGCTCAGATCGGTGAGCTCCAGCACGTCCCCGACGATCTGCGTACGCTTCTTGCCGGTGATGTTGTAGGCGCTGGCGAAGAACTCCAGATACTCCTGGACGACCATGTCCTCGTAGGCCCCGAAGAAGTCGGGCACGTAGCCGATCAGCGGGCGGATCTTGCGGCTCTCGTAGCCCACCACGTGGTCGCAGACGCGGGCCTCGCCCCAGGTCGGCTGCAAGAGCGTCGCCAGAATGCGGATCGTCGTGGTCTTGCCGGCCCCGTTCGGCCCGATGTACCCGAAGCACTCGCCCTCCTCGATGTTCAGATGGAGATTGTTCAGGGCCACGAGCTTCCCGTAGCGCTTGGTCAGGTTGATGGTCTGGATAATCATGGCGTCGTCCCCCGCCGCGTTTGTTCGTAACGGATGGGAACCCGCACGCGGTAGAGGCTGCGGCCGCGTTTGGACTTCATTGCCTTGCCGTCGCCGTGCAGTACAGCCGGTCCGGGATCGTCGGCCATCAGCAACAGCACGGCCTGCTCGCGCAGCAGCCAGTGCGAGATGTCGCGGTCCACCAGGCCGTCGGTGGTGAGCGGCGTTCCGCAGGAGTCGAACTTCCTGCTGCTGTTATGCAGATAGAAGTTGCGGGTTGCGGCGAGGAAGCCTGCTGCCGCGGTCTTGTCAAACCCGCTGCGACTGAGCCCCAGCGCGGTCAGGTCCCCGGCCCACTGCTGCTGACAGTGCCAGAGGGTGATCAGATCGTCGGGTTCCTTGCTGGGGTCGGGGTTCTGGCGCGTATTCCACCCACGGGGCCCGTTCCAGGCCTTCTCGTAGTCGGCGTATTCCTGGGCACCCAGTTGGCGAATCTGCTGGCCGGCCTTGATCGGCGGCAGGCGCACGGCTAGGACGTTGATTGCCGGCGGGACCGGGCCGCCGCCGCGATAATCCAGGCGATAGGCGCTCGTGTGTCCCGCGGCGCGGTCCACACTGCTGTCCCGGCGTACCAGGCGTGAGTCGAGATAAAGCAGGTAACCGCCGGCCAGGTCAACGTCCAGGTCGTTCTGGATCCAACTGTTCTCAGTGATCTTGCCGCTGCGGCGGTCAGCCACGAGCTGGGCGCGGACGGTTCCGTCGAGCTGTCCTTGCCAGAAACCCTCGAACTGCTTCAGCGTAGCCCGCATGAGCGTGTCGCGTAGCAACGCCTCGCGCGTGACGGCCGTGTAGCGCTCCGGCGTGGCATACCAGCTCGGATCTTCCGGGACCGGGGTCAACGCGCGTAGGTAGTTGCCCTCGCCCGGCAGGGAGAGATCGACGCGTTGGCGCCGCGGGCTGCGGTAGCCGAACAGACACATGGCCCGCGCCTGACTCGACCCCCCTTCCAGGTCAATCAGGCTCAGCGCGTCGACCCGCCCGAAGACCCCGCGGCTCAGGCCGACTGCCCCCACACTTACCACGCTGGCCAGTACGGCGAAGGCGGCGAACACCGTCCAGCTCAGGCGCGTGAGCTCACGCCGGCGCAGCCAGCCCCAGCTCGCCAGCGTCGATAGCCCGATGTAGATCGTGACGAACCCCACCGCCGCCAGCATCAGCAGCCCGCCAATCTGCCGAAACTCGATCGGCTTGGTGAGCTCGCCGTACAGCTTCCGTGAACCCATCAGGCCAACGCTGCTACGCGCCTCGTTGTCGCGGAACGCGGTGGTGTTCGGGTTGAGGTCGAAGAGCTTGAGGAACAGCGCCCGCGTCCCGGCGGGCGGGATCAGCCGCGGCTGAACGCCGTTCAGATCGCGAAGGCTGGCCGCCACCGCCGTCACACGCCCGGAACCGACCAGGTCCGTGACGATCAGATTGACGCTTTGACCCGTCGGCAGCCGATCCGTGAACGTCGCCAAAGCACCGCTTGTCGGCCGGGCGACGGCAACCGGGATCGGGGCCTTGAACTCGGTTACGTTTCCTGCCAAACGCGCAAGGAAGGTCGGCAGCACCGTAGTCGTCACCGGCGGGGCGTCACCGCGCAGCGGTATGATCTCGGCCAGGCGGCTTTTCTGGATCCGCGGCCAGCTCGCCCCGAGGCCGACCACCAGCTCCCCACCGTTGCGGACCCACTCGATCAGCGCCTCGAGCTGGTTGGGGCTGATGGTCTTGGGGTCGAAGCTGGGCTCGTCCCAGACGATTACGTCCACGGCCTCCAGCCCCCACCAACGGTCAGGCAGCTCGGCCGCGGGCATCTGGCCCACGATGATGCTGCGATAGTAGCGACGATCAGGGAGGCCGGGCTGGCCACCCATGGCGCGCAGCTCGGTCACCGGCCGCGCGCTGATGTCGAGAATCAACATCTCATCGTTGCTGATCAGTTCAAACGTTGGCAGGTCGAGACGGGTGATCAGCACGCCGTCCGCGCTGAGCACGTCCAGCGTCGGCTGCCACGACTGCCCGGTCAGGCTGACCGCGTAGCACCAGACGGAGCGCGACGGGCCCCCGCCGGTCAGCGTCACCCGCTCGCTCAGGTAGGCGACGCGATCGCCATCCAGGTCGGGGCACTCGCAGCGCAGCACGACCTCCTGGTGCTCGCTGCTCTGGGCGTTCAGCGCGACCAGGATGGGGAACCATTGGCCCTCGCGGAGCACAAACCCGGTTTGCCCCGGAGTGCGGAAGCCCACGGCCCGAATGTCGCCCTGCACTGGCTGCGCCTGGGCGAGGCCGGCCCCCGCCATGACGAACAGCCACCCTCCGATCAGCCACCTGGGCATCCGGCACCACTCCTTATACGCGGCCGTAGCCAGTCGGTTTAAGCGCACTCTAGCGATGCGGGCCGATACGTCCATTATATTAAGGGACTGTCGTTAGAACCGTAGGACGCTTGACCGATGCCGAAAATCCATTATAAACGGAAGCGACGCGTGGAGGGGCGCCGATCAGCGGCGTGCCGCAGAGCGAGGTGCCTGAGCAGGAGCTGCCCTTATGGTCCCGCGGACAATCTGGAATTCCCCGGTATTCATTAAGGGAGGTTTCCCCGCGCCGCCCTAGGCCCTCCGCCAAACACGGGGACCGGAGCCTGAGTACCCTGGCGAGCGCTAGACTCCCAGGGTTTTTTCGTGTCCCTTAGAGCTACAAGATAACGTAAGACAACGCCGTGCCGCAGACGCTCCCACACATCCGAGATCCGCAGAACCAGACGCTGGCCCTGCTGCGCCTGGCCCTGCCCATGATCGGGATGATGGTCTCGCGGCTGCTGATGACCTTCATTGACTTCGCGATGGTCTCCGTGCTCGGGACTGAGGCCCAGGCGGCCATCTCGCCTGCCACGATCTTCGTCTTCGTGGTCGGCTGCGTGGGCATGGGCATCGCCCACGCCGTGCAGACGTTCGTCTCGCAGGCGGACGGCCGCGGCGAGCCGCAGCAGGCCGGGGCGTACGCCTGGCAGAGCTTTTACATCGCCGGCGTCATGGCACTTGTCGTGTTACCGCTGACGGCTACGACGGGGACGTGGTTCGGCTGGATCGCCGCGCTGGGCGAACACGCCCCCGAGGTCGCGGCCATGGAGGTCCAATACGTCGAGATCGCCCTGTGGACCGTGGTCCCCTCGGTGGTGTGCATCGGGTTGAACGGGTTCTTCAACGGCGTACAACGCCCGCGGATCACGCTGATCGCCGTGCTGGCCTCGCTGGCGGTCAATCTCGTGGGCAACTGGCTGCTGATCTACGGCAACCTTGGTTTCCCCCGAATGGAGGTTGCCGGGGCCGCGGTGGCCACCGTGATCGCCTGGTGCGTGCGGGCCGCCGTGCTGACCGGGGCCATGCTGGCGCGCGGCTACGACGAGCGCTACCGCACGCGCTACTCGTTCGCCTTCGACGCCGGGAAGATGGCCGGACTGCTCCGCGTCGGTGGTCCCACGGCCGTCCAGTGGCTGATCGACATGGGCTCCTGGACGGTGTTCATCGTCCTGATCATGCCGCCGTTCGGCACGGCGGCCCTGGCGGCCAGCAACGTCGGCATCCAGTACATCCACCTTTCGTTCATGCCGGCGATTGGGCTGGGGATGGCGGTGTGCTCGAAGGTCGGGTTCGCTATCGGCGAAGGCAGACCCCAGGACGCGGTGCAATATACGCGAATCGCCATGCGACTGAACGGCGCCTACATGGGGGCCGTGGGACTGGCGCTACTGCTGCTCCGAGGGCCGCTGATGTGGCTGTTCAACGATGACCCGGCGGTCATCGACGCCGGCTCGTGGGTGCTGATCTGGGCGGCCATCTTTCAGGTGTTCGACGCGATGGGCATTACATACATGAACGCCCTGCGCGGGGCGGGCGATACGCGCTGGCCGGCCGTCGTGATCAGCACAACCTCCTGGGGCATCTTCATCGGCGGCGGGTACGCTGTGAGCCGCGCGCTGCCGCAGTGGGGCTTGAACGGGCCCTGGCTGATGTGCACGCTGTACATCGTCGTGCTGGGGCTGTTGCTGCGGTGGCGCTGGCGCGGCGGAGCCTGGCGGAAGATCCGGCTGTTTGACGATAAGAAACAAGACGGGGCTCCGCTCGTTGCGGAACTCCCGGCGCCGAGCGAGGCTACCCAGGGCGTGCCGTCCACCCCGACGGCGGCGCCGACGGAGTAGCCAGAAACGCACGGCGGCAGTATCTTTCAGGGTTTGTCCAGAATAAAGAGAGACGAATGCACGGAGCAACCGATGTTTGAGCCTCTGCCGGCCAGATCCGACTTCCCCAAGGCCGAACAGCAAGTGCTGGAGTTCTGGGAGCGGCACAACGTCTTCCAGCGCTCGCTGGAGCTGCGCCGGGATGCTCCGCGCTTCGTGTTCTACGAGGGGCCGCCGACCGCCAACGGCGTCCCACACCCCGGACACTGCCTGACCCGGGCCATCAAGGACCTGTTCCCACGCTACCGCACCATGTGCGGGTACCTGGTCGAGCGCAAGGCCGGCTGGGACACGCACGGGCTGCCGGTCGAGATCGAGGTCTGCAACGAACTCGGCATCCACAGCAAAGAGGAAATCGAGCAGTATGGGCTCGACCGCTTCGTGCAGCGCTGCGTCCGGAGCGTCTTCCGCTACGTGAAGGAATGGGAGGAGATGACCCGCCGGCTGGGCTTCTGGGTCAACCTCGAGGATGCTTACATCACCTACCACCAGAGCTACGTCGAGAGCGTCTGGTGGGGACTCAAGACGCTGTTCGAGCGCGGGCTGCTGTACCAGGGACACAAGGTCGTCTGGTGGTGGGCCCAGGGCGGGACGGCCCTGTCGGCCGGCGAGGTCGGCGAGGGCTACCGCACCGTCAAAGACCCCGCCGTCTACGTCCGCTTCCCGCTTCTGTCCGAGCCCGAAGCGCCAGCAAGGGAAACTCTGTCCGAGCCCGAAGCGCAAGCGAGGGATAACCTCCCGTCCGACGCCAAGGTCTCCCTACTGATCTGGACCACCACCCCCTGGACGCTGATCAGCAACCACTTTGCCGCCGTCGGCCCCGACATCGACTACGCGCTCGTCCACGACAAGACCACCGACGAGTACCTCTACATCGCCGCAGCCCTAGTCAGCGCCACCGCCGAGAAGGTCAAGCACGAATTCGATGTCGTCTCCACCTGCAAGGGCACCGACCTGGTCGGCCTACGCTACGAGCCGCCGTTTCGAGCGTGCTACTACGACCGACCGTCGATTGAAATCCTAACGAAGCTCTCCGGTTGGAGTTCAGCTCGAATTCAGTCTCTGTTTCTGGGGGAAGATCTAAGACTTCCTCTCGGAGAGCGTCAGTCACGGCTGGCCTGGAGTCAGACGACTGTTCCCTCGTCCGTCGCTGTGTATGAACATGTTGGATGGCGGGTTACACCTGCCGAGTTCGTCACACTCGACACCGGTACGGGAATAGTCCATCAAGCCCCAGCTTATGGCGAGGTTGACTTTGCCTTGCTCCAGGCGGAACAGGCACGATTCGGCGCAACAACCCTCGCCGTCCCGCTGATCAACGCCGTCGCACCCGATGGTACATTCACTGAGGAGGCGCCGCAGCGGTATCGCGGCCGCTGGGTCAAGGACTGCGACGAAGAGATCATGCAGGAGATGGACGAGCGCGGCATCCTCTATCACCGCGAGACGATCGAGCACGAGTACCCGTTCTGCCCACGGTCGGAGGACGACCCGCTGATCCAGTACGCCCGCAAGAGCTGGTTCGTCCGCACCAGCCAGTTCCGCGACGAGTTTCTCAAGAACAACGACCGCATCTACTGGCTGCCCGACCACATCAAGGAGGGCCGCTTCGGCGACTTCCTGCGTAACAACGTGGATTGGGCCCTGTCGCGCGAACGCTATTGGGGTACCCCGCTGCCGATCTGGGTCTGCGAGCAGACCGGCAAGATGGAGGCGATCGGCTCGTATGCCGAGCTGCTGGCCAAGCCGGACGTGCAGGGCCTGGAGGTCTGGGAGCTGGCCAAGAAAGAAAACCCAGACCTGCCCGACCACCTGCGCGTGCATAAGCCGTACATCGACGAGATCACGTACGCAAGCCCGTTCGGCGAGGGGAGTGCGGACGTCTCGTCCGCGAAGCCACGCATGCGGCGTGTGCCGGAGGTAATCGACTGCTGGTGGGACGCCGGCAGCATGCCGTTTGCTCAGTGGGGCTTCCCGCACGTCGAGGGCAGCGTGCAGACGTTTGCCGAGCGCTTCCCGTGCGACTTCATCAGCGAGGCGATCGACCAGACCCGCGGCTGGTTCTACGGCCTGCTGGCCATCAGCACGCTGCTGTTCCGGAGCAGAGAGAGTCCACATCGTAAGGGTGGCACGGGCGTCCCGCCCGTGACGGAGGAATTGCGAATCCGGCGCCGGAACTTGCCGCATTGGGAAGCCGGGGGAAGTACGTATTTCGCCACGTTTCGCCTTCGGACGGACGAACTCTCGCCGACCGAGCGAACCGTCGTGCTCGATGCATGCCGGTACTGGGACGGTCGGCGGATCCTGCTGCACGCCGCGGTCGTAATGCCCGATCACGCCCATCTGCTGTTTACGCCGCTGGAGAAAGAGCCTGGCAATTGGTGGTCTCTTGCGGAGTTGATGCACAGCATCAAAGGGTACTCCTCCAAGGAAGTCCTCAAGTTGCGCGCTGCTACGGGTTCGCTATGGCTGGACGAATACTACGACCGCATCATCCGAAACGCGGAGGACTTCGACGAGAAATGGAACTACATTGTCACCAACCCCAACCGACGCGGGTTACCAAAGGACTATGCCTGGGTATGGGTGGAGCCCTACGGGGAATCGCCTGACCACGGGCGGGACGCCCGTGCCACCCAGCTAGCGGTTCCCTTTCCACATCCCTACAAGACCTGCGTCGTTCTCGGGCACATGATGGGCGAGGACGGGTTGAAGATGTCCAAGCGGGCCAAGAACTACAAGGAGCCCGGCTACATCTTCGACCACTACGGGGCCGACGCGATGCGCTGGTACTTCTTCAGCGCCCAGACGCCGTGGACATCCGTGCGGTTCCTGGAAGCGAACATCCGCGACGCGCAGCGGGAGTTCCTCGTTCGGCTCTATAACGTGTTCAGCTTCTTCAATATCTACGCGAATATCGACAGGTTTGACCCGGGCAATAGCCACGAAGCCACGGAGCCACGGAGCCACGAAGGGTTGGGCACGGGGTACCGCCCGGTGCCCGAGCGCAGCGAGCTGGATCGATGGATCAGCAGCGAGCTGCACCGCGCGGTCCAGTTCGTCCGCGAGAAGATGGACCGTTTCGAGAACTACCCCGCGGCCGGCCGACTGAACGACTTCGTGGACGCTCTGTCCAACTGGTATGTGCGTCGCTCGCGGGACCGCTTCTGGCGAGCCGTAGCGCCTGACGCCTCGTCGGCCGCGAACCAGGACAAGTGGGACGCGTACAACACGCTCTATGAGATGCTGGTCACGGTCAGCAAGCTGATCGCGCCGTTCACGCCGTTTATCGCCGAGACGATGTATCAGAATCTGTGCCGGAGCGACGGAGCGACGGAGCGACGAAGCGACGAAGGGGAGGGCAAAGATCCTCTTTGCCCGCTCAGCGTCCATCTTTGCGACTATCCCGAAGCCGACGAGGCACTGATCGACGAGCGGCTGGCGGAGGAGATGGACCTGGTGCGGCAGATCGTCTCGCTCGGGCGGGCGGCGCGGACAACCGCCAAGCTCAAGGTGCGCCAGCCGCTGGCCGAGGCCGAGATCATCCTGGCCAAGCGCGAACACACCGGATGGCTGGAGACGCACAGCGACCTGATCGCCGACGAGCTCAACATCAAGCGCGTCGGGTGCACCAGCGAGGCCGACCACTACGTGACGTACCAGATCAAGCCGGAGTTCAAGGCGATCGGGCCGAAGTTCGGCAAGCTGGCCCCCAAGATCGCCGCCGCTTTGGAGAAGCTCGACGCCGCCGAGGCCCGCAAAGCGCTCAGCTCGACCGGCGAGCTGTGGCTCGAGGTCGAGGGCCAGCGCGTTCATCTGACGACACACGACGTGCATGTGCGGCTGGAGGCCAGGCCCGGCTGGGCGGCGGCGCAGGGCCGGGCCGGCGTGGTCGTGATCAAGACCGAGCTCTCGCCCGAGCTGCGCGAAGAAGGATTGGTGCGCGAGCTGATCCACCACGTGCAGGGGCTGCGCAAGCAGCAGGACCTGGCCTATGAGGCCCGCATCACGCTCTACGTCGCCGGGCCGGAGGAGTTCCTGACGATAGTCCGCCGCTTCGGCGACACGGTCAAGCATGAGTGCCTCGCGGAGCAACTCGAGCTCGCCGCCCCGCCGAGCGGCAAGACCTACGAGAAGAAGATCGAGGGCCACGCCGTCACGTTGGCCGTGGTACCCAGGTAACCGCAGGCCGCGCGCGGGCGACGCCCAGCCGCCCGGATGGGTGAGCGTTACTTGCGTGGGTAGCGTGTCATTCCGAGAAGCGACGCGCCGAGGAATCTGGCCTCGGTCGCGCGATTGAGCCAGATTCCTCCGCGCGTCCGCCATCGGCGGACGCGGTCGGAATGACATCTGGACGTTACCCACTCTCCTGACGCTCACCCCGCCCGAATGCATGAGAGATACCGGCCTTGCGCAGCCGCGGTAAAGCGTTTACAATGGCGTCGTACGTATTGGGCAGGACAACTACCGCATGAACGAGTTGCTGACCCCGATTCTGGAATATGAGACGCGTGCCGGCCGAGACGCGCGCCCGCTTCACGTCCGCCGGCAGGCAGCGCGGATCGACCTGCACTGCCACTCGACGTTCTCCGTCGAGCACATCCGCTGGGTGCCAGGCCTGGTCTATTGCCCTCTGCTGGAGCCGGAGGAGATCTACGACCTGGCCAAGGCCCGCGGCATGGACTTCGTCACCATCACCGACCACGACACCATCGACGGGTGCAAGGCGCTGCTCGATCGCCGCGGCGAGCTGGCCGACTTCATCTTCGGCGAGGAGGTGACGACGCGTCTGCCGGAAGACGGCACGATCGTGCACGTCAACGTCTTCGACATCGACGAGGCCCAGCACGCCGAGATCCAGCGGCTGCGCGGCAACGTCCACGAGCTGGTCGCGTATCTGCGTGAAATCGACAAGCTCTTCGTGCTCAACCACCCGACCTGGACCGCCCAGCACCGCGCTTTGGAGCGTCGGCATGTCGAGGCCATGCTGGGGCTGTTCGACGTGTTTGAGGGGCTCAACGGTTCGCGGAGTTATGCCCACAACGCGTTCGCCTGCCACGCCACGCGCGGACGCGGCAAGGTTCTGGTCGCCGGCAGCGACTCGCACACGCACCGCGTCGGGACGACCTATACTCTCAGCGCCGGCAGCACCAGGGCCGAGCTGCTCGCCGGCATCCAGGCCGGGAAGTCGGGGCTGTGCGGCTCCTTCGGAACACCCGAGAAGCTGCGTGAGGACGTCTGGATCACGATGCACAAGACCGCCGAACGGCGGATCAGTGCGGCCGGCAGCGCCTGGGAACGTCTGGTGTGCCGGGGGCTGGCACGGCTCGGTCGCACGGTCTGCCCGCTGGTCTGCCTGGGCTATCACACCCGGCAGAACGTGCTGATCCGTGATTCGCGGCGCGCGTTGCCGGCGTGAGCTTCGTCCGCGGGCTAACCCTCTTTCTCGCTGCGGGGGCATCCCCGGGACGCCGGCGGTTACTGGCCCATTTGCAGGCCGGCCAGCCCGCTGGAGACGTCGTCGGCGATGTCGAAGATGCGGTCGAGCCCCGTGACCAGGAAGACCCCCCACACGTGTCGGTTAATACCGCACAGCTTCAGGCGCCGCTCGTTCGTGATCGCCACCAGCTTCCGCAGTTTGAGCAGCTTGGCGATGTTGGACGAGTTCAGATAGTTGATGTTCGCAAAGTTCAGCAGGACGTCGAGTTTGGTGTTTTCGGTGCACTGCTCCGCGATGGCGGTCAGATCGTCGGTAACCTGCGGATCATCGGCCAGATTCCCCAGCAGCACGGTTTCGGACCACTGTTCAACCGCCATGAAGACACCCTACGCCACAGGCCGAAGCCATTCCCATTGAGCCGAAAGCATACCCGCGGGGAACCATACGCCGCCGGGGCCGCGCCTGTCAACCCGGCTTACTTCAGTTCCACGTTCCAGTAGGCGTAGTCGAGGAACTGCTTCCAACTGGCGTACTTTGAGTCCGAGAGTTTGAAGGTCAGCACCGGCGAGCGATGCGGACGCCGCGGCGGGGTAATCAGCTTCATGCCCGCCTGCTTGGGCACACGCCCGCCCTTGCGCACGTTGCACTGCATACACGCGCAGACCATGTTCTCCCAGGAGGTCGTCCCGCCGCGTGAACGCGGGATGACGTGATCGAGGCTCAGTTCACTGGTCGCAAACCGCCGCCCGCAATACTGACAGCGATTGTGGTCGCGCGCGAAGATGTTCCTGCGGTTCAGCTTGACAGTCACCCGCGGGAACTTGTCGAACACCAGCAACCGGATAATCCTCGGCACGGCGATCTGAAAACGAACCGTGCGGATCCAATCATGCTCCTCGGGCTCGAAGGCGGCCTTGGCCTCGCTGACCTCAACCCAATCGTCGAAGTCATAGGAGAGGAACTTCCCGTCTTCGACGGAGACCACTTCCGCCGTGTCCTGGTACACCAGCGACATCGCCCGCCGCGCGCTAATCACCCGAACCGCCATATACAGGCGATTGAGTAACAGGACGCTCGAAGATAACGATGGCGATTCAGCCAGCATGTTCCATCCCAGGCATCGAAACCCGTGAAACCGGTTCCACCACTAGATTATAGCAACCTTATCTTCAAATCACGCCGAGTTCAACCGCATATCGCGAGCGGTCCCCGCACCCGGCCGGGATGAGCGTCCGGAGAGTGGGTGGGCTCAGTTGTCATCCCGACCGCGTCCGCCAACGGCGGAGGCGCGGAGGGATCTGGCCCGAACGTGCGATTGGGCAAGATTCCTCGGCGCTGCGCTTCTCGGAATGACGAGTTACCGACGGAACCGACGCTCACCCGCCCGGCCGACGACTTGCGGCCCGGGGCTCAGCGTGCGATAACGTCTCGCATGGCGGATGATGAGCCGAACCCAACGCAGGTCCCGGTGCTGGATGCGCCCGGTACCGACCCACGTCGCCGCTACGGGGTGGTCGCCCTAGCCGTAGTGCTGGTCCTGGCGGCATACGTCGCCGGGTCGCCATCGCTCGACGCCCCCTGGATCGTCGGCGACGAGTACCTGTTTATCGCCGACAACTCGGACGTAACGGGTGCGGGGCGTCGCGAGCCGCTGTTGTGGCGCTGCGTGCAGATCTTCGGGCACGTCCACGGGGATCTCTACCAGCCGGTCCCCATCTTCACGTACGCGCTGGAATGGGCGTTGTGGGGCGAGCAGCGCGTGTTCTTCATGCGCCAGACCGACCTGCTGCTGCACGCTTTGAACGGGCTGCTGCTGTGGGCGGTTATGCGTCAACTGCTGCGCCGGCTGCGCTCGTCGGCCGGCCGCGTGCCCACCGTGCTGGCCTGGGGCTTGGCCATGCTATGGACGCTCCACCCCACATTGGTCATCGCCTATGCCGCCGACATGGGGCGCACGCACCTTCTCTCGGGCACGTTCGCGCTCGCGTCGCTGCTGCTGCACCTCAGAGCGCTCGACACTCGGGGTTGGCCACTGTTCATTGCCGCCGTCGTCGCTCTGATGCTCGCCATGATGAGCAAGGCGGTCGTGGGCTGGATCGGGCTGATACTCGTCGTGGAGTGGGCCTTGCTCGGCCTGCGAGCCACGCTGCGCTCGCCCCGGGTTTACGTCGTCGCCGCCATCTGTCTGTTCTTCGCCTTGCTCACACTCCAGACGAGCAAAGAAGCGGGCTTGATCGCGGACTCGCAACTGGCCCTTTTCGGCGATCCCATCTCGCGCAGCCTGCTGGCCGTGTGGATCTATGTGCGCAACGTGGTCGCTCCGCTATGGCAACTGTCTACCTGGTACCTGTCCGACATCCGCACGTCCTGGAGCTATCCGCTGGTGTGGGTCGGCGTCCTGCTGACCGCGGCCGGCGTTGCCGTCACACTCTGGACGGCGCGCAAGCCGTCAAGCCGCGGCGTGGCCGTGGGGCTGGTGTGGTTCGCCGCACTGCTGTTGCCGGTGATCGGCGTCGTAGGCGGACGAGCAGCGGCGGCCCAGGACCGCTACTTATACCAACCACTCATGGGTCTCATGCTCGCGGTGGGCATCGTCGTCGCCCGCTGGATTGCCGGCGGCCGGCCCGGCATCGCCCGCGTGCGAACGGGCATCTTCCTGGGCCTCGCAATGCCGATCTGCCTGGCCATGCTCATCCACGATCGCCGCCTGTGCCACGACGCGCGCGACACGCTCCGCCGCGCAGAGCGCGTCGCCCGGCTAAATCCGGACGACCCACGGGCGACCGAAAACCTGGCGATCGCACACAGTTTTGACTACACGCACGATGCGCCGCGGCAAGAGGACGCACAACAGGATGACCTGCTCGCACGATTCCGACAGACACTGCTGCAAGCCGCAGCGCTGTCGAACACCTGGCCGGAGTATTTCCTCGGTCCGGCCGATCGGGCGGCATTTCATCGGCGCATCTCCTACCAGCTCTGGCTGGCCGGGTTCTTCGAGGACTCGCTCGAGCAGGCGCGCCAGGCGCAGGGTTTCGAGCCGGACGCCCGGCTAACGTGGTTGAGGTTGGCCCACGCCTACCGCTCACTGCAGCGCTGGGACGAGGCGCGCCAGGCCTATCAGAAGCTGGAGTCCGTGCTGACCGAAGACGATCCGGACCGCGCGATGCGCCTGGTCGAGTTCGGACACCTCTTGCTCCACCGGTTCAACGATCCGGGCCAAGCCCTGGAGAAGTACCGCCAAGCCCTTGCGAACTCGGAGATCGCCCCACAGGTCCGGACTTTGGCGACGCTCGGGCTGGCTCGCTGTGAGGTACTCGCAGGAAAAGGCCTGCGCGGGCTCCAACTGGCCGAGGGTGTGCTGCGCGACCAGCCCGGCAACCTGGAGTCCTGGGAGGTCATCGCGCTGTATCACCTGCGCAGCCACCATTGGGAGGATGCCGCCCTGGCGTACGCCGCCATCCTCCGGCGATCTCCCACGCACTACAACGCGCTGCGCGGATTCCACGAGGTGTGCGTGCAGACCGGGCGCTATCGGAATGCGGCGCTCGCCTGGGACGCAGCGCTGGAGTACGCCCCCGAGTTCCGCCCGTTCCAGGCCTACCTCGTGTGGAGCGCGGCGTTGGCCGGCGAGGAATCGGCGCCGCGAATGGCAGATGCCCTGCTGGAGATCGACCCCAACAACCGCTTTGCCTGCCTGGCCCGGATGCTGCTGGCAATCCGGGCGAACGACGTCGAGCAGGCCTTGGTCTGGATTCGATCCGCCCGCGCCGGCACCGCCCTGCCCCAGGCACGGGAGCTGCTGCGTGCGGCGGAAACGCTGCACCTGATGGCCGAGCGCAAGGAACTGCCGCCGGAAGCCGTGATCGCCGAAGCAGCCCTGCGCCTCGCTCGAGGCAACAGCGCCAAAGCCGGCGACCTGCTGGACGAGTACCTCGAACACTCCCCAGACTCGCGTTGGCGGGAGCAGGTGGAGCGGTTGCGGGGGGAGGCTGCGGGCGGTGAACCGAGGCCCTAAGACGATTTCTGGACAGAATTTGTACGATTTGCGCGTTCGGAGGGGTTGAAACTCGCATCTAACCTGCTATACTGGAAAGTGGATAAGGAGCAGAACGCGGAAAAAGATAAGGCTGGGCGACTGTAAGTGCCTGGTCTTTAAGAATTTGCTTCCACTCGCTGCGGCACCCTCAGACCGCGCCAATACCCACAGGGTGCCGCACGCCTTTTTATATCCGCTCTGTTTTTTCTCGGCCGACTCACTCGCGCGCCCGCCGATTCGGCGTAGCCCATGAACCTACCACACGCGGGCGAGCACCATCGGCCAGCACCCACACGCCCTGCCGCTCGGCACAGTTGGCGCTCGCAGCCGGGTCCGTGACAGAATCGGCGGCGTGCCGTCATCCGTGCCAGCATCTAGGGCACGAGCATTCCGCTCCGGAGGAGCGCAGGCGCATAGCCACGGGTGGAGCGCAGTGGAACCCGTGGGCGGGATGCGTGTAGCTTCATCATGCCGCCCTGAAGGGGCGGGGGCAGCGTGCCTGCGCCCCTTCAGGGCGAAGAGTTGTGGGGGAGCAGGCCGTGTCCACGGGTTGCGCTGCGCTCCACCCGTGGCAACGTTCCTATGCCCCTCCGGGGCGGATTCTGCCGGACCACCGGCGCCAAGATCCCGCCGATTCTGTCATGGACCCTTCGCAGCCGGCGCTGTCAGGTCCCCTGACGACGCTATAATCTCCGCGTGCCCAAGAAACCTGCTCACGCTCGCCGCACCCGTCCGCGTCATGGTTGGCTCTACGCGCTGCCCGAGCCGGGATTGCCCGCCTGCGCGACGCATGCCGGCCTGCGTTATCAACGCGAGGAAACGTTCAAGCACGACTTCTTCGCCGCCACCGGACTGTACCGCGGCCCCGACGGGCTGGCGGTGCTCAAGCTCGGACGTCAGAACGACTTTCTGACCGTACCAATGAGATGGCTCGGTTCGTATCTGACGCGGCGGGAGGTTCGCGTCTACGCACAGATGCAGGGCGTGCCGGGCGTTCCGCGTCTGATCGGCCCGGTTGGCACCGCCGGGTTCCTGCACGCCTTTGTCCCCGGCCATCCACTGGGCCGCTATGAGCAGGTATCCAACACGTTCTTCGACGAGCTGTTCGCCCTGCTGCAAGCCATGCACGCCCGCCACATCGCCTATGTGGACCTCAACAAACGCCAGAACATCCTGGTGGGCGAGGACGGCAAGCCGTACCTGATCGACTTTCAGATTTCGCTGTTTCTGCCGCCGACCGGCTGGCGGCGCTTGCCGCCGGTGCGCTCGCTGCTGGGCCGCTTCCAGCAAGCCGACTGGTATCATTGTCTGAAGCACAAGCGGCGCTTGCGGCCGGACCTGCTCACGGTCGCGGAGCGGGCCCGCCTCGAGCGGTTAAGCGCGTGGATCCGCATTCACCGGTGGTTGACCCGGCCGCTCACCTACCTGCGCCGACGCACGCTCAGCCGCCTGCGCAAGAGCGAGGACGTCTCAGTGGCCGGCTCGTCGGCCAAGTAATACGGTTTCAGCAGCGTGTGATATCTGCCCAGCCCGCTGTGCCCGGGTGATCGCACTGGACAAACGGTGTGGCCGGCGTGTACGCTGTTGAGCACTAGGGAGCTCCGGTGGAGAGGGATGGCTTTCGAAGCGAGGTCGATTCTATGAGCAGGGTATTGGCTACTACGATTGTACCGGTTGCGCTGCTGATGCTCGCGGGTTGCGCCTCTAACGCGATCATCGGCAGTCAGCTTGCACAGGAAAACCACTGGTACGGTGAGTTGGGCGTCACCGGACATCTCAACAAACTGACCGTGCTGGGCGAGTCGCAGCTCACGCGGCTGTCCGTGATCGGCGACGCCAACACGATCGTCGTCCAGGATGACGCGACCCTCGCAAAAATCGAGATCTGCGGCGAAAACAACACGATCAGCGTGCCGGAAAACCTGGTCATCCGCGAGTCGATCTTGGGCAAGGGAAACCAGGTCATTCGCCGCCCCATGGGCTGGAAGGTCGCGGCCGACACCGAGCCCGAGCCGCCTCGCAGCACACCCGCCGGCAACACCGGGGAGACCGCCGAGCCGTAGGCCGGCGTCCCGGCCCGTCTTGGCGCAAACGCCGACCGGCTCGCACACGTGGTGACGAGCCGGCCGAACGGGGCTCCAGTCTTGCCTTTCATGCGGCCTGGGCCGCAATCCGGGCAACAGGAGGAGCGAGGGCAGATGGAGTACAGAGGAGAGGTTTCACCACCTACTTATCGTCCTTGCTCTTGTCAGAGACCTTCTTGCCATCCTTGAAAGAGACCTTGCACGTATCACAGGCTCCGTCGCTCACCATCGCCACGGCGCAGGCGGGGCATTTTTCTGCCGTCTTGGCGGCAACCAGCAAAACCTTGCGCGCCGCGACCGCGTGGGTGTAGGCTTGCTTGTCCGTGAAGGCCCGGTTGCCTACCAGGCCCACCTTGCAACCGTCGCACCAGCCGTGGTCTTTGAAGTTCTTCTGGCACATGCTGCAGACGAGCTTGTCGGGCTTCGCGGCCTTGCCGCGCGTCAGCGTCTGAGCCACCTTCGACTTGTAGACCTTGCCGCCCGCGAACGCGACCCCGCAGTGATCGCAAGCGCCGTCCTGCTTGGCGGCCTTCGCGCAGCCGCCACACTTCATCGCCTCAGGGTCAACCTTCTTGCCGGCCAGCGCGTCAAACAGCTTCTTCGACTTAATCGCAACGCCGTCGAAGAACCCGACCTTACACCCGTCGCACCAGCCGTCCTCGGTTTTGGCGAGCTTGCACGAATCGCACCCGGCGTACGCCGGCGCCCCCGCTATAACAAGCGCCGCGACCGCAAATGAGAGCACTGCCACTTTCTTCATTGTTGTCTCCTCGAATTCTCGCGTCCGGACCGGCCCACAACCGGCCTGTCTGTCTACCACGAACCACCCGCCCGCCTCGTTTATTCCACAAGATTCGCCTGGGGGCGAATATCGGCCGCGCGGGGGGAATCCGACGCCGGGACGCGCCCCACGGGGCGGTATGGAACGGCGGCAGCGACGCGCAAAGCGCCTGCGACGGGGTTCCGACCATCTCGGCCAGCGGTTATCCTCGCCCTCCCCGGGCTCGCGGATTGCCGACCGGGCGACAGACAACGAACGGGGCGCTGAGGGAAATCGAGATGGCACAAGCAGAGTGGTATTGCGTTGACAACGGCCAATCCGTGGGACCGCTGGCCAAGCACGAGCTGTTGGCCCGGCTGCCCGCGTTGCAGGGCGACGACACGCTGGTGTTCGGGCCGGGGCTGAGCTCGTGGACGGCGGCCCGGCACGTGCCGGGGCTGCGGGTGGCCGCGGCCGGACCGGCCGACCTGCCCCCCGCACCCGCCGATGGCCGGCGCGCGGACGAGATCGACTACGAGATCACCGGCGACGACATGCAGTTCGTCGAGATCGAGCTCGACCCCAACGAGATGGTCATCGCCGAGGCCGGCGCCATGATGTACATGACGCCCGGCGTCGGGATGCAGACCAGCTTCGGCGACCCCAGCAAGCAGGACGAAGGCCTGCTCGGCAAGGTCTTCACCGCCGGCAAGCGCGTGCTCACCGGCGAATCGCTGTTCATGACCACCTTCACCGGCACCGGGCCGGGCAAGCAGCGCGTGGCCTTCGCCGCCCCCTATCCCGGCAGAATCGTGCCGATGGACCTGGCCCAGCTCGGCGGCGACCTGCTCTGTCAGAAGGACTCGTTCCTGTGTGCGGCCCGCGGCGTCAGCATCGGCATCGCCTTCACCAAGCGCATCGGGGCGGGACTGTTCGGCGGGGAAGGGTTCATCCTCCAGAAGCTGACCGGCGACGGGCTGGCCTTCGTCCACGCCGGCGGGACGCTCCATCACCGCCGGCTCGGCCCCGGCGAGCTGCTGCGCGTCGATACCGGCTGCATCGTCGCGTTCCAATCGTCGATCGAGTACGACATCAAGTTCGTGGGCGGCTTTAGGAACACGCTCTTCGGCGGCGAGGGGCTGTTCTTCGCCGCGTTGACCGGACCGGGCGACGTGTGGCTGCAATCGTTGCCGTTCGCCCGTCTGGCCGACCGCATTCACGCCACCGCCCGCGGCACGACCAAACGCAGAGGCGAGGGCAGCATCCTCGGCGGCCTCGGCAACCTCCTCGACGGCGACAACAAGTTCTAAGAGCGCCTAACCTATCCCTTTGTGGCACCGGCATCCTGCCGGTGATTCCTGTGTGGCACCGGTTTGCAACCGGTGTGTCGGCTTGCCGTCTTGCGGCCTGGTTGCGTACACTGTCCGCCATGTCCGGCAAACGTCCGTCGAAGAAAGCAGAGCCCGCCGCGTCGCCTTCGATTGTAACTGCGACGCGCTGCGCGAGATCGACGGCTTCTTCCGCAAGAGCGGCAACGTTATAATCGCCCTGACGCTCCGCGAGATTCTGGACGAGGAGATCGCGCGGAAGCTGGCTTGAGGTGCGACGGCTCCAAGCGCGGCGAACGGTTCCCTTTCCACTGCAGGTCGACCGCGCATTCGGAGATGCAATGAGCAACGCACAGATCGCATATGAATATGTACAAAAGTCGTACGATACGCTCCTACAGACTCGTGTGCAGATTCTTGAGCGGGTGCATAAGCTCCTCCTCTGCACGGTGATCCTGTTCACGGCGCTATCCTATGGCATGGCTCAATTGCTTCCTATTGCCGACGCCACACCCGCGTGGCTGACCTGGTCTTCCAAGGTTCTTGGCGCCCTCGCGGGTCTTTTGCTTGGAGCGGCATTCTTCTGCGCTCTCCGCCTTCTTCGCATCGATTCGGTATCAGTGCCCGGAACGGCAAAACTGGCCCAGCACATTCAAAACCCGGAATTGCTGAAGTTCGACGAGGGGGAAGTTTGGGCGGCCCTCGGGAAGTGCGTCACATTGGCGTGCGATGGGGAGATCAAGCACCACACGCGGACGAGGCGCTGGCACTTGGGGCTGAATACGTTTCTAATGGGGGGCTACCTGGGATCCGTCCTTTTTGTCAGTTGCGTCATGTTCCTTCGCATAGGATACGTCACTCGATCCGGTCAGCCCTCAGAAGACTCAGCCATCAATGGAAAGGTATCACAAATGACCGAAGCAGAACCGAATCAGCCAGTGGTCGCCCCGCCTTCGACCCAGCCTGCGACGAGCCCGACTCCGCCAACCTCGGGCCCGAGCGAGGAGCCCGGATCGCAGCCTGCCGCGAGCCTGAGCCCGAGCGACCTCGTTGACACGCCCCACATCGTCGCGTTCAGTCAAAAACCGGCGATGACCAAGGCCAAGCCTTCCGTCCAACCGCCGCCCAAGGAGTGACTTTCCCTGGCGCGCGGCAGGGTTTGAAGGTCGAAGCGAGGGGGTGACGCTGACGGGGTGCCACTGCTCTTGAGCAGGGCGCGCCGCTTTCGGCGACCCGGTGGACCACAGCCCCGGCGCATCTGGCGATGCCCCGCACCGTCCGGGAAGGCCAACAAGCCGTCCGGCGACGCTTCCGCTGGTCCCAGCGGCGCTTCCCGGGGGGCCGGCGGAGCTTCCTAGGGCGCCAGCGACGGTTCCCGGGGGGCCGGCGGAGCTTCCCGGGGGGCCGGCGACGGTTCTCGGGGCGCCGGCGGAGCTTCCCGGGGCGCCAGCGACGCTTCCGCCGGGCCCAGCCGAGCTTCCCGCGGCGCCGGCGACGGCTCCCGGGGGCCCGGCGGAGCTTACCGGGGGGCTGGCGACGCTTCCCGGGGCTCCGGAGCTGGTCCCCGGACGTCCCGGACTCGCTCCCGCAGGTCGCGGACTCCCTCCCGGAGGTCCCGGACTCGTTCCCGGAGGTCCCGCACTCATTCCGGGAGGTCCCGGACTCGTCCCGGGAGGCCCGGCAGCGGCTGCCGCACGGCCGCCAGCCGGCCACGCCGGGCGGGAAATCAGCAGAAACCGACTTTACAGCACATATCTGACCACCTATTGTAATCCTGCGGCAGATGGGCGCCTACGACACACAAGGCGCCGCAGGCCGCGACCCATGTTATTTGCGGAAGGAAGGACTGAGTTATGCCGGGCGACCCGCCGCCGGTCGATCCGAGCGAGCTGACGTTCCTGCTGCTCAGCCAGACCGCCAGCGCGACGATTGGGGGGGGTAGATGGGCGGTGCCTCGGGAAGGTATCCTACGCACTACGATCGATGTGGTGCGACAGTTGCCAAAAGCGAGTTACCAGGGAGCAGGCACGAAAGGACGTCGTGCCGAGCGTCGTGATCTCTCTAGTAGCGTTCGGAACGGCGCTCGCGTGCGCGATCGTCGCAGAGGCACTGTGTATCGACGGTCCAGAGCTCGCGATGGCTATCACAATGACGACGCTGGGCGTGGTCTTTATTGGGCTCCCGGTTTGCCTGACATGCGGCGAAGGGAAGGTGTTGGCAGTGCTACGCTGTCCAACGTGCGACATTAGATTACGCCGAGGGGGGCCTCGTGCTTCCTCGGGGCACGCCGACGACCGGAGTCGCCGACTGACCCTCAGACAGCGAATCTGGGGCATCGTGCTGGCGAGTGTTGGCGCGGTTGTCGGCAGTTGGCTCGCCCGATTTCTTCAAGCCGGCCCATACGTTTTCTGGTTGGTGCTGATCCTATTTGCGCTAATTGTCCTGGCACAGGTCGTCAACGCCGTCCGTGCGTCGCGTGCCGTATACTGCCCCAAATGCAAGGCACCCATCAACAGACCGGGGCGGTACTGTGCCGAATGTGGGCATGGGGTTATTAGCGATGAGGAGTCTTGAAGCTCGTAGGCTGCGCCTTGACACACCATCTCCGCTAGCTCAGACGGCCGGGTGGCACAGGTGGCTTACACACCAGTGCCCTTCTGCACCTCCTCCGGCGATCCGCTCTGAACCCCGAACCCTCTCCGCCCCCATTTTGCATTCTGCATTTTGCGTTTTGAATTGAGCATTCGGCGCCAGCCGCCCCCATTCCCCACCAACTGAAAACTGACCACTGAAAACCGAAAACCCGCTGCGTACCATCGCGCATGCACGCACGGGCACACACGGAGCTTACAGCTTTCGGCTAACAGCAGACACGCCGGGCACCCTTCGGCTGCGCTCAGGGCAGGCTCCGGCCCGGCGCTACAGGTTGACCGCAAACGGCCAGAGCAGCGGGATCAACAACACCGCCAGCACCCATAGCAGCAGGTTCAGCGGCAACCCCACGCGCATGAAGTCGGTGAAGCGATATCCGCCCGGGCCGAACACCAGCATGTTCGTCTGGTACGCGATCGGCGTGGCGAAGCTGGCCGAGGCCGCGAAGACCACCGCCATCACGAACGGCCGCGGATCGACGCCGAGTTGCGCCGAGACGGCCAGCGCCAGCGGGTATACCAGCACGGCCGAGGCGTTGTTGGTAAGCAAGCCCGTCAGCACCATGGTCACGGCGTATATTGCCGCGAGGGCGGCCTGGTCGCCCCAGGCGTGCGTGGACTCGACGACGAGCTGCCCGATGGCCCCGGCCGCCCCCGAGTTCAGCAGGGCCTTGCCCAGCCCGAACGCCGCCGCGATCGTCAAGAGCACGTCCCAGCGGATGCTGCGGCGCGCGTCGGCCGCCGAGATGCAGCGTATCGCGATCATCAAGCCGGCCACGAGGAAGGCCGACACGACGACCGGCATCAGGTGGAAGACCATCAGCACGATCAGCAGCCCCAGCATGAGCAGCGACGCCAGGGCCCGTTCGTGCCGCACCGGGCGGGCCTCCTCGACGCCGCTGACCAGGTAGAAGTCGGGATTGTTGCGGTGTGCCTCGGCGAAGTGCGCCCCGGTTTGCATCAGCAACGTGTCGCCGGGGCGCAGCACGATGTCGCCGATCCGTCCGGCCAGGCGCGCCCCGCCGCGGTGCACCGCCACGACGGCCGCGTTGTACAGTGCCCGAAAGTTCCCGGCGCGGATGGTCTTGCCCAGCAACGGCGAGGTCGCGGACACCACGGCTTCGGAGTAACGCCGCTCGCCGCGCGGCGGGATGTCTGCCTCAAAGGACTCATCGGCGGCGGCCGGCACGAAGCCCGGAATCCGCTCGAGATCCACGATCGTGCCGACGACACCGGTAAACGTGAGGCGGTCGCCGGCCCGCAGCACCTCGTCCGGCTCCACCGGGGCGATAATGCGCCCCTCGCGCAGGATCTCGATCAAGAACAGTCCGGGCAGATGGCGAAGGCCGGCCTGCTCGATGCGTTGGCCGACCAGCGGGCACCCCGGTTGCAGGAGCATGTCCGTCAGGTACTCGCGCGAAGACTCTCCCAGTTGCTCGAGCAGGTCCTTGCGGTCCGGAAGCATGCGCCGCCCGGCCAGCAGCAGGTAAGCCGATCCCAGCAGCACACAGGCGAGGCCAAGCGGGGCGAGCTCGAAGAACGAGATTCCCCCGGCGAGCGAGTGCTGCACCTGCGGATCCGTGTGCGACTGTGCGCTCTCGAGCATGAGCCCGTGTACAACCAGGTTCGTGCTGGTGCCGATCAGCGTGCACATCCCGCCCAGAATCGACAAATACGACAGCGGGAGCAGCAGGCGTGAGGGCGAAACGCGGTGTTTGCGGCACCAGTCGCTCACCGGGCTGAGCAACATCGCGACCACCGCGGTGTTGTTCAGGAACGCCGACAGCAGCCCCACCTGCGGCACCATGCGCAGCACCAGGTTGCCTTCGGTGCGGGCGGCACCGAACATGCGCCCAGCCAGGCGGTCCAGACCACCCGTCTCGCGCAACGCTGCGGCGACTACGAACAACGCCGCCACGGTCAACATCCCCGGGTTGGAGAACCCGCTGAAGAGCTCCTGCGGCGTGACGATGCCGGCCAGCGCGACCGCCACCATGCCGGCCAACAGCAGCATGTCGGGCGGTGCGACCCCGCGGGTGAGGCCGACGAACACGACCGCGATCACCGCGAGTGTAAACCACGCTTCCCAACCCAAGGGCTATGTCTCCGAAGCCTACGCTGGCGCGTCAAGCGCTCAAATGGTCAAGCGGGTACCGCAACACGCCGCGCACTAATAGTCTCGTCGTTTTCCCGCGCCCCGCAGCAATTCCAGACCACGCCGTTCGCTGCCATTCGGCTGTACCGGGCATTGTACCTGGACATGGCGTCGGGCGAGATCGTGGAAAAGCGCTTTGTTGAGCGTTGCGGCCGGTGGTTTAGACGCGATACTGCCAGGCCAACGGACCAAGCCATGAGCACAGGCCCGGAATCCGACGGGAGCTCGACCGGCGGCGCGGCGCGGCAGCGTGCCCACGCCAAGGAGCACGCCCGCACGCAGTTCGAGAAGTGGGCGTTGTCGTACGACCGCTCGCGGCTCAACGAGCTGGTTTTCTATCCGGCCGTGCGCGCCTGCCAGGAGGAAATCGCCCGTTGGCAAACCGCCCGCGGCCCCAAGCCCTACCGTCTGCTCGACGTCGGCTGCGGCACGGGCACGCTGGTCAGCCTGCTCGCCCGCGACCCGCAGGCGGAGTTGCTGGTCGGGCTGGACTACGCCGCCGCCATGGTCCAGCGCAGCACGCAGAAGTTCGCCCACCTTGAGCAGCCGGCTGCTCCGCGTGCGCTTCGCGCCGACGCCGAGATGCTCCCGTTCGCGGACGGCTCGTTCGACGTGGTCGCCTGTTGCCACTCGTTCCACCACTACCCGCACCAGGCGAAGGTGGTGCATGGGTTTCGGCGGGTGCTGCGACCCGGCGGCTTGCTAGTGCTGATCGACGGCTTCCGCGACAACGTAATCGGCTGGGTGGTCTTCGACGTAGCGGTGGCGACGGTCGAGCGGCACGTCCATCATGCCAGTTGGTCCAAAATGCGCCGGATGATCCTCGAAACCGGCTTCACGCACCTGCGGCAACGCAAGCTGAACGTGCTCGCCCCGCTGCTGGTCAACGTCGCGACGGTATAGCGCCACTCAGTCTATGCCGCACGTGGCGCGGGACGGCGGCTGAGCATTCCCGCGTGGCAATGATCCGAGGCCGCTACGGCGGGTTGCCAGCCAGGAGGCCATTCGCGACGGTGACAACCTCGAACTCGACGTCGCAGCCGTCTACGTTCAGTGTCACGCGTCGGCCGACGGCGGTCCCCATCAGCTTTTGGGCAACCGGCGCCAGGTAGTTGTAGACGCCGCGATCAACATCCACGTCGAACGGCCCCAGGAAGGTCATCACGCGCCGGGCCCCGTCTGTCAGATTGCGCAGCGTCACCCGCGAGCCGACGCCCACGTGATTGGTCGGCAGCTGATGCGGCTCGAGCGTGCGAGCCTTGGCCAGCTCGGTGTTGATCTGCGCCAGCCGGGCACGCAGCAGGTCACGCTCCTCCAGGGCAAACCTGTACTCGGAATTCTCGCTCAGATCACCGTGCGAGGCCGCCTCGCCGATCCGCCGAGCGTTCTCCCGCATGGTCACGTTGACGAGATGGTCGCGCTCCTCGGTCTTGCGGCGCAGACCTTCCGGCGTGGTCCAGAGCACCTCGGGATCCTCCCACGCTTCCAGCCGCTTGAGGGACGTCTCCCACAGCGTGGGGTGTGCTTCGCGCAGCATGTTGAGCATGCGCAAGCGGGCGTTGTCGCCGATGCCATCGAGACGCTCGAGCTGTCGCCGTAGCGTAACGGCCCGATCCGGCGGCACACGTTGCAGGCAGGCGCGGACCTGGGCGTAGTCGCGCAGCCCCAGGGCTGTTCTCATGCGCTGGCGGAAGTCGCGCGTCGCCCGGACACTGGTCGTGACCGTCCGCCCCAAGGCACTGAGCGCATCGATGATGTCGGTGAAGAGCTCATCGGCCGGTGGCAGGTTGAGCTCTTGCGAATGCTGCGGCCCCTTCCACAACCAGTAGATCAGCTCCGGATGGTACACCGGGTCGGCCAGGGCCTCGTCGATGTGCTGCTGGACGGGGTCGCGCAGTCCGCCGGCGAGCCCAGCGGCCACGATCCGGTCCAGCAGCGACGCCGGCGCGCGGGCCATCATGTGCACCGCGCAGGCGGGCCCGTCGTCCGGCCGGGCACTGGCGAGGGCGTCCAACGCCAACTTCCACAGGGCGTCGTCTCGCAGCCGGGCAATCAAACGCGCCGGGTCCCCGGCCTGACGGAGCATGGAGACGGCCGGCCCACCCGCTTCCTGATCTGACGCTCCATCGTCGCGGTAAACCGCTCCCTCATGGTCGCGGCTCTGATCGAGGCGCTCGATCACCAAGGCCGCGGCCAGCGCTTCGGTCGGCCGCCGCTGCTCGACGGACTCGACGTGCCCAGCCAGGTGAGCCCGGAAACGCTGCAACAGTCCGTTGTCGAGGGTTTCCTTGCGTTGCCGCTTTTCCCCCAAGTAGGCTTCGATGGTCCGCAACCACCTGATCGGTTCGGTGTGCCCGGCGAACGCTGCCCAGACCTCGTCCTCAAGCGTTTGGCCTTCCGCACAGTAGCGTAGCAGCACGGGCGCGCGACCTTCGACGATCACGTGCGGGCAGCGCTTCAGCAGCGTGCGTGTCTTGCTCCACCAGCGCGACCAGTCCTTGGCGACCAGCTGTCGCGGGACGAGCTCGTGTTTCAGCACGTCGGCATCGAGCAGGCCGCCGTGCGCGCGAACCACGCCGATGACCAGCGCAACCGGGTCGCTCTGCATCAGCTCGCCCAGCCGCTGAGGGCGCAGTTGCCGCAGCACGCGGAAATCGTCCGGCTCCAGGCGGGCATAGCCGCTGGCCAACTCGGCGGCTGGAATCGTCGTCGAGCGACCCGCCCGCCGGAGCATGCACAGGCCGTGCTCGGTATCGACCTCGATGACCTCGACGACCAGGTCTTCGGCCCGGCTGAGCAGCGCGTCGCCTTTCTTCAGCGTCAGGCACAGGTCCACTGCACTCAAGGCATTGCGGGCCGGACGCGCGCCGGTGAGCCCCGCGGCCGCCAGCAGCCCGTCGAGCCCCGGCGTGCCGGCGTAGGCGGCTCGGTACGCCGCCACGGTAAGCTGGCGCAGCTCGGCGTTTCGCGGATCGGCCGTCAGCGCGATCCGCGCCAGCGTCACCGCCACCGCCGGGTCGGACTGCATATCCGTGTTCTCGAGCACGATCTGAGCGAGCGTGGCCACGCGTTCGGCTTGTGCGGCTGCTTCCAGGTACTCGAAGGGGGCGACCAGTTCGGCGAGCTGAAGGTCCCCGCTCTCCAGGCGCTCCAGGCAACGCGCCTCAAACGCGTCGAGCTCGCCGTCTTGAACCAGTCTAAGCAAGTCCACTTCCGGCATCGTCACCTCACCACAACACGACTTGCGTCTCACCCGGCGCGCCGCCTAGTGTCCCCACACTATGTCTGGGCATGCCCCAGCCGAGGGACCCCGGGGCGCTTCGGAGCCCGCGCGCGGTCGGGATGTTGTGCTTGTCTGCTCTTGAGAAACTCGAACATCTTCTGAAAGTCATAGTCGCACGCCCGGGCGAGGGCCTCACGCGCTCGACGAACACGCGTCACCACCGGATCCGGGTCTTGCTCAGGTCTCATCAGCCACCTCCTCGATCAACATCTGCGGCGTCAAGACCGTCGGCGTCAAAAGTCCCAGGCGCCGGTTGATCATCGAAATACGCCCCGGGAATCGTCGTTTCCACGTAAACCGTCTGGGCCATTGAACCCTCGGTCCCATTATACTCGCGCCAAAGACCGCCGGGCGCCGACTTCGCAACAACGCGAACGGCCACGCCGGAGGAATGCGCCTCAACTGAACGCTGCGCCGCACGGGCACTCTTCACGCAGCATCGTGCCGGCCCAGCGGCGGCAGATCCGCCGCCCAGGCAAGTGTACCCCGGACTCCGGCGCTAGCGATCCTCCTTCTCCATCTCACCGCGTGCCCGGCGTTTGGCCCTCAGCAGGCGGGAAGTGTAGTCCGCTTCGCTGGCGGCCGGCTTCTTGCGCGTCGGCCGGGCCACGACCGGGGCCTCGACCTCGTGCTCGGAGGCCCCGCCCAAGGCCTTGCTCAATTCCTCGGTCACCTTCGAATCGGGGACCGGGGCCTCGTAGCGCGCCGAACGGTCAGGGGGCGTGCCGACCTCCGAAGCGGGCGCACGTTGCTGCATGTCCTCGCGCAGCCGCTCCCGCGTTCCCTTCAGCGTTGAAAGGACCGCCGCGCTGGCTTCGGCCGGCCGACGCCGACCCGCCAAATCGCCGATGAACGCCCGAGCCTTGCGGGCCAGCTCGGCCGGGTTGATCGCGACGCGGCGCACCGCCACGTCCAGCAAGAACAGCAACAGCATCAGCTTGATCAGCGTCTCCCAGACGGCAGCGCGTGACTCGGCCTTGGGCAGCCCGGCCGGGTCAAACACCTTCTCGGCTTGGTCCGACTCGACCACGCGTCCTCCGGTGCGATCGGCCAACTGGCTGAGCAACGGCTCGTTCGCCTGAAGCTCGCGGAACTCGGGCGAATACGCGATGGACAGACCGGTTTGCAAACTGCCGCTGCTCGCCTCGCTGCCAGTCCCCATACGGTAAGCCAGGTTGAGGATGTAGCTGCCCGCCTGGCGAGCATCAAACTCCCCCTCGTAGCGGCCCGGGCCGGTCTGCGTCAGGCGCAGCGGCTGCGAGTCATAGCTCGGCCCCGGCTCCACCAGCGTGCCCTCGATCGTCATGAAGTTGACGGCCGCCGCGTTCTTGTTCAGCGCGTCGATGCGGATCTTCCCCCGCCCGCCCTGGACGGAAGTGCTTACGTCGAAGGCGGTGGCGGCCACCGGCCGGGAAGCCCAGCGTGCGATCTGGGCCCAGAGTTTGCTGAACTTGGGCCAACCGGCCCAGGCGTCCCCCCAGCGTGGCCACATCCCGCTGGTGAACGCGACGGTCTTGCCCAGTCCCACCTGCCAATGGGCCAGGACCGGATCCTGCCCGTCCTCCGTCTTACGAACGACCGGGATTTGCGCCAGCGGCTTGGGCGTCGTCAGCACGTAGCCGTACAGTTGCGGAATAGTTTCGCCCACCAGTCCCGCCACGGTCTGCGGCAGCGCGTTGACCAGCCGGGGCGTAAACGGCGTCTCAATGATCAGCGAACGGCGCACCACCTGCGACTCTTTGATGAAAATCTGCGGGAGCTTAGCGAAGTCATTCGTCGAGTAGTAACGCCCGCCCGTCTGGGTGGCCATCCACTTGGCTTTGTTCACGTCGATGGCGTGACCCCCGAAGCCGATCGCCACCGTCGAGCACGTGATGCCGTACTTCTTCATCTTGTCGATCAGGTCCCGGCGGGGCGGGGCGGGATCGAAATCGGAGATGACGATCATGTGCTTGGCGGCGTCCTTGCGCTCGGCGAGCGCGTCAACGCCGGGGCGCATCACCGCGTCCAGATCGGGCAGATCACCCATGCTCATCTTCAGAATCTGCCGGATGACCGCCTGCTTGTTGCCCACCTGCTGCAACGGGACGACCCAGTACTGCTGCTCGGCTCCCCGCCATTGATACGAAAGCACGCCCACCAGATCGCGGCTGCTGAGGGTTTTGACCGCCGCCACCGCCACGCGCTCGCCCCAGTAGTTCCCGCGTGGGATTTCGCAGGCGTGCATGACCAACACCAGGGCGCCCTTGGGGATTTGCTTTTTGGCCTGCACGTCGAAGCGGACGGGCATGATCTCTTCGATCGGGCTGCCCATCCAGCCGCCGGCACCGAACGACTCATCGCCGCCCACCATGATCAGCCCGCCGCCCAGATCGCGGACGTAGACCGCCAGCGCTTTCTTGGCCTCTTCGTTCAGGTAATTGGCCCCCACGTTGGACAGGATCACCAGCGAGTACTCCAGCAGCCGCACCTGATCGAGCGGGTTCTCTCCGGCAATCTCCAGTTCGCAGACCAGCCGCTCAGACTCCAGCGCCCGGCGGAGGATCCTGGCCGACTCCATGTCGTCCTCGGTGGTAAGGATCAGGATGCATCCTTGCCCGGACACGACCGTGAAAGCGCGGGCCTGGTTGTTGGCGTCGATCGTGTCGGTGGCGGCGTTGTCGGGCTGGAACTCGGCCCGAAAGCGGTGCGCCCCGGCGACCCGCAGCGGCACCGGGATGGCCAGCCGGTTCGGCCGCGGATCGAGCGTCACCGCGTAGCCGGCCCCGGAACCACGCGGGTCGAGGTCCACCAGTTGATCGTTGTGGTACAGCAGGATCTTGCCGCTGACCGGCTGCGGAGAGCGTGCGCGGAGCACCATTTGCAGGTTGATCGTCTCGTCGGCCGACGCGGTGTGCGGAGCTTTGAGTTGCTCGAAGATCACTTCGCTGTCGTGCTGGTAGCGCAGCGGGACGACGTCGATGGGAACGCCCGCGGCGGCGTACTGATCCGCCTCCTCCAGCGCCGCGCCCACGTTCTCATTCCCGTCGGAAATCACCACTACCCGATGGGCGGATTGCTCGGGCAGCAGGGCCATGCCGCGGCGCAGGCCGGCGGCGAGATCGGTCTGGTCCGGCTGCACCGGCCCGCTCATCCGGTCGATGCCCAGGCCACCCATCGGCAACTGCTCGATCGCGGCCTGCCCGTCGAAAGCAACCACGGCGAGGCGGTCTTTGGTCGGCCGCATGCCCTCACATGCTTGCTGGACGAACTCGAATCCTTTCTCTTGCAGATCACGCGGGACACTGCTCGATCGGTCGAGCAGGAAGACGACCGTCAGGTCGTCGATCGTGCGGACCCATTGGGCGCCCGCCAACGCCAACACCATGCACGCCACCACCACGCAGCGGACGACGATGGCCACTACGCGGCGAATCGGCCCCAGCCCGGCCAGCGAGCGGATCGACAACGCCGCCAACAGCGGCAGGGTCGCCAACAAAACCAGATAGCCCGGGTGTTCGAAGTGCATCAAAGCCAGCGTGACGGTGGTGCACATGCCAATAGCTTAGCACCACCAGGGGTGTGCGTGAACGCCATAATTCGGCCGCGGGCCGGCGGTGCCGGCCGTCAGGGGCGGCTCCAGGTCCGCGCAGCACGCCCGTCGATCACCTGCACGCGGTTGTTGCCGGAATCGACGATCATGACCCGGTCGTCCCGGCCAACCGCCAGGGCCCAGGGATACGCCAATTCGCCGGCACGTCGCCCAGCCAGACCCCAGGTACCGAGGCTGCGTCCTTCGCCGTCGAAGCGTTGAACGCGGTTGTTCCCGTACTCGCACACGACCAGCGTCCCGTCCGAGAGCAGGTCCACGTTGTAGGGGAAACGCAGCTCGCCGGGCGCCTTGCCCACCCGCCCGAACGCGCTGAGGAACCGACCGTCGGCGTCGAAGCGGCAGACGCGATGGTTGCACGCGTCGGCGATCCAGATGGTATTGTCCGGGGCGATCACCAGCGACTGCGGACGTTCCAGCCGCCCCTCCCCCGCCTCACGCCCACCGAAGCTGAGCAGGTACTCCAGATCGGGCGAGAACTTGCTCACCCGGTCGTTTCCCCCGTATTCGGCCACGTAGACGAAGCCCGCGCGGTCGATGGCCACGTCGGTCGGCAAGCGGAACTGACCCGGCCCGTCGCCTGGCGAGCCGAACTCACCGACCTGCTCGCCGGACGGATCGAAGATCAACACGCGGTTGTAGTGCGTATCGGCGGCAAACAGTCTTCCGTCGGGAGCGATTCCGAGGCCGGTCGGCTTGCCGGCCTCGATCTCCGGCACCCGCCAGGAGAGTAGAAACTCCCCCGCCTGCGTCAAGCACTGGATGCGACCACCCTTATCGACCACGTAGAGCCGACCCCCTGGCGCCGCGACCGCCGCCCGCGGATAGTTGAACTCCCCCGGCCCCACCCCGGTCCGCCCGAAAACCAGGATGGGCGCAGCCCGGCCGCTCGTCGCACCGCCATCGCAGCTACCCAGGATGATCGCGGCGGCAGCGAGCAGGGCCCTCATGACGCAGACTCTCCTCAGGGCGGAACAGCCGGCTGGGTCATGGGAGCGAACTCCTCCTTGGCTTGGTCAATCGCATCGAGCAGCGCTTCGAGCGAGATGTCACCCTCCCCACGCGCGAGAACACGCCCCTCGGGGTCAACGATCACGAACGCGGGCGTTTGGCGGATCGCCCACTTGTCGGCCAGCGGGCGGTCCCAGTCAAAGCTGAGCGCCACGGAAACCAGGTCCGCCACGGCTTCGCGCACCACCGGCTGCTTGAGCACGTTCTCCTCAAACTCCGTGCACTCGATGGCGTACCAGTTGCGGAAGTACACGAAGGTGAGCTTGTTCTCAGCGCGACTTTTGGCGTAAACCGGATCGAAGACGTAGCCCTGCCAGCGGATACCGGGTGAGCAACCCGCCGTCCCCAGCCCGATGAGTCCCGCGAGCACGAGGGCCGCCGGTGACAACGCTCGCCAGAGCCCCGGGATGTCGGCCGCAACCGCCTTCACCCGCGCCGCAAGGCCGTAATGACGAACGAGCCGGGCCCACGCCGAGCGGCCGCCAGTCCGAAACGTGTGACAGTGCAACGGCTTACCTCTCCTTCTTCTTGTACTTCACGGTGCAGCCATACGGCTCGGTCACCGGCGAGGGAACCTGCTTGCCCGCCAGGACGGCATCCAACGCCTCTTCGACGTAGCTACGATACTCCGGCTGCTTCCTCCGGCCGCCCGGCTTCTGGCTATCGTGCGCGCCCATGTAGACCAGCTTGCCCTTGTTGATGATGAACATGTGCGGCGTGGTCTTAGCCCCATACCGGCGGCCGACCTTCCCGTCGCTATCCATCAGAATGGGGTACGGTAACTCATTCTCCTTGGCGTACTTGGCGTTCTTCTCCGCCGTCTGGTAGTGGGTGCTGTCGATCGCCAGCCAGACCACCCCCTGCTTGGCGTACTTCTCGGCCATCTCCTTCATCTTCGGGCACGCCCCGGCGCTGAAAGGGCAGTCCTGGTTGATCCACTCGAGAACGACGATCTTGTCTTTGTAGTCCGAGAGCTTGTAGGCCTTCCCCGCGCAGCTCTCGAGCTTGAAGTCGGGAGCCGGCCGGCCAATCTTCACTCCCTCTTCGGGTTTGGCCGGCTTTTTCCCCGCTTCCTGAGCGAAGCTCGCTCCGGCAAACACCAGGCAGGCGGCCGCGATAGCGGACAAGATCCGTCCGGTTTGCATGACGACACACTCCTGTGCACAATCACCGGTGGCTCGCAACGGCCCGGGATTGTAGCCACTCGTCCAGACCCCGCCAAGGCGTCCGGCAGCCGCGGCACAGGTCACCTTACAGGCGCCCGGCCGTTGCCGGAAGCGGCTTCTCGACCGTCAGATGCAACGGATTGAGCAGGTACAACCCGCCGGGCTGCGAAAGGTGCTCGCCTACGTGCTGGCCACGCCGGGCCGGCCCAGCTTGGCCACGCCCGCCCAGGTAGAAGCCTACGTGCAGTACCTGGCGGCCTGCCCGCTCGAGTGGGAGGCCCACCAGCTTCGCCGCACCGGGCAGGTGAGCGGCCTGGCGTTCGTGCTTCTGCTACCCGGCTCGGCGGCCATGCTCATGCTACCGGCGCCGGGTGAGCACGGCATCGACCCGGCTGACCAGGCCCGCGTCCAAGCGGCCGCGCTCGACCGGCTGGGCCGACGCCGCCTCCGCTACGCCCAGACCCTGGTGGAACCCGAAGCGGCGACGAAACGCGCGGCGGTGCTGGAAGCCGGTTTCCGCCGCCTGACCACGCTGCTGTATCTGGAGCGGGGTGTCGCATACCCGCCGGCCGACCCCCCCGGCCCGCACGAGGCCGAATGGGTCCCGTTCGACCAGGACACGTACGACGACTTCGCGGCAACGTTGCTGGCGACGTACGAGGACAGCCTCGATTGTCCGGAGCTCACCGGGCTGCGGCCCGTGGACGATGTGATCGCCGCGCACCAGGCGACGGGCCTGGCCGGCTCGAAGCTGTGGGAACTCGCCCGCCGCGAGGGACAAAACGCCGGCTGCATCCTGCTTTCCACGCTGGCACGCGGCGCGACAATCGAGATCGTGTATATGGGCGTGGTTCCGGCGTTCCGTCGGCGTGGGGTGGGGACGCTGTTGCTACAACGGGCGCTGCAGCGGGCTCGCCAGTTGGCGGCCGCCCGCATGCTGGTCGTGGTTGACCAGCGCAACACGCCGGCCAAACGCCTGTATGAGCGTTTCGGCTTCGCCAGCGTGGCGGCGCGCGACGCCTATCTCTATTCCTGGCCGGACCGCGACGCCGCGTGTTGAACCTCGCTCGCCCGGGGCCGCCGTTCAGGACCATTTGCGCACACCTTGTGGACAACCGGTGAAGAGGAAACTTTTTTTTCGACCTCAACGCTTGGCACAGCGACAGTTGCGCGTTTGTCAATTGTTTTCTGAGCGAATCGTTCTTGCAGAACGAGCACGTCGGTGTTATCATTCGGACGCTCGTGGGTAAGGAACGGTCAATCCGGCGTTCCCCTGAACAATAGATCAACTCGTGCTGCACCTTAGCCGCTCGGCGGTAGAGGTGGTGCGTGGACGCGGCGGTGGCGGAGAGCGTCTGTCGAATCCGGGAGCGGGTCGCCGATCGCATCGGGCAGAACCGATTCCGCACCTGGTTTGGAGAGGCGACACAATTCGAGCTTGCGGACGACCGGCTCGACGTGATGGTGGAAAACGCCTTCGCCGGACGCTGGATCGCCACGAACTATATGTCCGAACTGATCGAGGCCGCCCGCGAGGTCACTGGCAGCGAGCTGCGCGTGGACATTCGGGTTGCCTCGCCTAACGGGCGACCTGAGCAGAAGAACCCGCCCCGGGCGGCCCAGCCCGGTTCGCACACGACCCCCCAACCACACCGACCACGCACGAACCACCGCCGCACGGCCACACTCCGCGGCGAGCTGGAGGCCTTCGTCGTCGGTCCGCCGAACCGACTGGCCCACGCCGCCGTGTGCAGCATCGTCAGCTCGCTCGAGCAGGCCGTCAAACCGCTGGTGATGCACGGCGGGTGCGGGCTGGGCAAGACCCACCTGCTACAGGGCGTTTGTAACGGAGTGCGTCGGGCGCATCCGGCGGTGGAATGGCGTTACATCTCCGGCGAGGAGTTCACCAACGAGTACATCTATGCCCTGAAGGCCGGGCGGATCGACCACTTCCGGGCGCGGTTCCGCAAAGTGGACCTGCTCGTGATCGACGACATCCACTTCCTGGCCAACAAGAAGGCCACGCAAGAGGAGTTCCTGCATACGTTTAACGCGATCGACGCCTGTGGGAAGGTGGTCGTGCTGTCCTCGGACCGCCATCCGCGCAGCATCGCCACCCTCTCCGAGCCGCTGATCAACCGCCTGGTCGCCGGCATGGTCGTGCGGATCGACCCGCCGGACCTCGCCACGCGGCGGGAGATCCTCCGGCGTCGGGCGTTGGAGATGCGGCAACGGGTTCCCGACGACGTGCTGGATCTGGTGGCCCAGCACGTGACGCGCAACGTGCGCGAGCTGGAAGGGGCACTCTACAAGCTGGTGGCCCTGGCCTCGCTGGCCCGGGAGCCGATCACGCCGGATATCGCCCGGCGAGCACTTGAGGACTACATCAACCAGCAGCGGCCGCCCGACGCCGCCGCGATCGAACGGGTCGTCGCGGCCCACTTCGGCGTGACCCGCGAACAGATCCGCTCCAAGAGCCGCGACCGCACGGTCAGCCTGGCCCGGGCGATCACCATGTACCTCGTGCGCAAGCACACCCGGCTGAGCTTTCCCGAAATTGGGCGGGCCCTGGGGAACAAGAACCATTCCACCGTGCTGATGGCCACCCAGCGTATGGAGCGCATCCTGCAGCGTGACGGGAGCGTCTTCTGGAAATCACTCTCCGGCAAACACGAAGACCCGCTCCACGCCGTCCTGAGCACGCTCGAACAACACCTCGCCCGCCGGGACACTCCGTCATCCTGAGGGAGCGCAGCACACTGTCATTCTGAGGGAGCGCAGGACCCTGTCATTCTGAGGGAGCGCAGCACACTGTCATTCTGAGGGAGCGCAGCGACCAAAGAATCTCGCCACACCGCGCGCAGCCTTCCCCCGATCCAACAGGAGCACTCGAAGGTCAGGTCCTCGGACCGACACTTCTTCTACGGACAGATGTTGCCCCAGTTGCCCAGCAGGATGCCGAGATCGGCGTGGCCGGTGACGCCGTCGCAGTTCAGGTCGCCCTCGTCGGAGCTGTGCCACGCCGACAGCAAGATGGCCAGGTCCGAGTGGCCCACTTCGCGATCGCAATCGAGGTCGCCGGGGCAGGGCTGCGGCCCGGCGTCGCCAAACTCGTAGGCGCCCATATCCACGATGGGTGGACAACCGCCGCCGGTGTCGTCGGTGCCCGGATCGTCGAAGAAGCGGCCTTCGCCGTCGAGGTCGAGCGGCGTAATCTCGGTCGTGTCACCGTCGTCATCGAGATCGGCGAAGTCCCGCGGCACGCCCATGTTGCAGCCGGCATCGATACACGGCGAGCCGCTGGGCAGATGATAATCGTGGACTTCGTAGCTCATCCCGCCAGTGACCCAAGAGACTCCGGCATCGATCGTGTCCCAGTCCGCCCAGACAGTGATGGTCGTGGCGGTATTGGCGACGATCGGGAATTGCAGCGGCTGCGTGGTGGCGGGATTGAGGAGCTTGCCGATCATCTCGCCCTGGGTCCAGTTGGCCGTGTCGTCCACGAGCGTAACCTGGTAGGCCTCGTGGTCGTAGGCCCCGTCGGCGGTCCAGGTGCCGGACGCCACGACAGAGAACAGCGGGTCGGCGTCGATGTTGCCGTATCCCGGCCAACCGGCTTGCACGTCGCTATACGAGACGCTGATTGTAGAATCGTCGATGTTCCAGATCTCGTCGCCACCGTTCCAGAAAACGCAGTTTCTCACGCTGACATCACTCGGGGATTGCCGGTCGTACCAGCCGCAGGCCAAGCCCCGCCCGCTTGCCGCCGAATTGGCGACGAGCGTGGAGTTTGTGATCTCCAGGTTCGCGTTGCTGGAGCAGTGCACGGCGCCGCCTGAGGCCGCGGCTGCGTTCCCCGCCATGAGGCAATTCAGGATGCGTTGTCGCCGCGTTGGATATGCGAAAACCTCAAGGCCCCCGCCCCCAAAGTCGGTCCCGGCAGAACTGTTCCCGGCCATGCAGCAGTTGATCATCCAGAGGTCTGCCCAGGCGGATTCGCCGGCCCCACCGGATGCGTGCTCATGCCCGAATGCCGCGTTGCCGGCGATAGTGCAGCCGATCACCCAGAGCTCGCTGTCGATGCACTCGAAGCCGCCGCCGAAGACCGCCCCGTTCCCGGTGATCGTGCAGTTGACGAGGGTGGCGGTACTGGAGAAAAAGCAGCCGATCGCGCCGCCGCCGCCGTTGTACACACCGGTCCTGATGTTCCCCGCGATCAGGCAGTCGCTAATCAGCACGCTGGACGCCCGGTGGCAGGAAACACCGCCGCCGCCATTCCACTCGCGCCAGTCCTCGGCGGCGACGTTCTCGGCAATTACGCTGTGCCTGATGAGAGGAGTGCAGTCCGGCCCAACACACTGGATACCCCCGCCACCGAAGATCCAGTCGGTCGTGTTCCGCACGATCACACAGTCGTCGATCACGGGCTGCGTGGGCTGCTCGGAGCTCCAGCAGGAAATCCCACCCCGCGTATTCTCGACGATCATGCAGCCATGAATCGTTGGGCTGCTGTCGTTGCAGTGGATCGCCCCGACGTCACCGTTCGTGATCGTGAAGCCATCCACGACCGCGTCGGCTGTCTCACCGTCATCGAACGTGAACCCTCGACCGTCGCCTTCACAGTCGATGGTGCAGTTGTCCGGACCGTTCTCACTGCGGACGGTGATCGCCTTGCCGCCGAAGTCGAGGTTCTTGTTCCCCGGGCCGGTGTAGACGCCGTCGCAGACGACCACCTCGTCGCCGTCGGTGGCGGCGTCGATGCCCGCCTGGATGGTGAGGTAATCCCCGCTGCCATCCCAGCAAACCGTGATCCTGTCAGCACTTACCACCACCGGCAGACCGAGCACGAGGCTCAAAGCGGCCACCGGCACAAGCTTGGAAATTGGAGAAGACATAAACATAAGACGTACCTCCAGCGCTCGCCACACTCGCACGTCTCGCGGATGTCCGAACGACATGGGACACCCGTATAATAATACACCCCCAGGCGAGGCCCCAAGTGTCCCGATCGACAGCCGGAGCCAGGTGTGGTGCGAGAAGAGATTCTCGCACCAGCGGCGTATGACCGGTTGCAAACCGGTCCCACAAGGGAACGGCCGGGGACCCTTCGGCTGCGCTCAGGGCAGGCGGGGCCCGGCCGCTGCGCAACTGGTGGGGCGGTGGTGCGACACGATTGACCGGTTGCAAACGGGTCCCACAAGGGGACGGGCAGGAATCACGACGAGAACGGCCGTTTTCGCTTGGATCCAGAGGACTTGCGCGGTAGGCTGAGCGATTGAGGTTCGATAAATGGAAAACGTCGGGTAAGACGATGTGCCCGATCCTAGACGGCGATAGACTGCGAGAAGGACGCTGTGGCATGAGACCAGCACTGGTGGGTCTAACAGTCCGGTGCAAAACCCCTCGAACGCGCCACTCCCGTAGCGTCGGACCTCCGAGTCCGACGTTTCGACGGCATGAACGCCGGTGCGCCGGACTCGGAGGTCCGGCGCTACAGCTTTGCACCGGACTGCTAAGCGTTGCTGGGTTATGCGTGTATTGTGCGGCCGCCGACCGCGGAACGCTCCAGAAAGCGAACTGCGCGAAGCGGGTGGTCCCTATCAAGATCGGTCGCCTTGGCCCGGATATGACTGTGTCGGAGTGGATCAAATGTGACGGGATGCGTGTGGGCTGCGACCATCAGCTCGTGTTCGACTGTTTCGAGCCGAACGTGGGCCAGTGCCCGGAGTTGTTGGAGGGGTACCCGATCGGCTTCAACTCTTGCGGTCAGGGCGAACCCGAGGACTGCGATGGAGGCTGCGCTTACCGCTGGTACCTCGGCCCCACCTACTGCAACCCCTACGTCACTAACGACATGGAGTTCGATCCGGGTTGCGCTGGCCTGTATGTCAGCCGCTTGGAGGCGGCTTGGTGGTGGCACGTAAACGGCCCAGGCACCGGCGAGAACATGGCGCTCGTCATCGAGACGTTCGAGGACTTCGACGACACTTGCGAGATCGGCGATCCCAACGGCCAGGGCGAGCGGCTGGGCGCCGTGGCGGTGCACTTCGGGTATACGGAGGGTGATGCCGGCTACCGGTTCTTCGACAGCGAGGATTGGCTGTGCAACACGGGCTGGATCCAGCTTCCGCGGGATGGGAAGGGCTCGTACAACATCTGGTTGTGCACGTACGAGGACCAGGACCCCAACTCGCTCTACCTGGCCACCTGCGCTCAGCCGATGTTGTGGGGCACCGGCACCAATGAGTCGCCGAACCAGGATTGCGTGGATCGTGGTCGCGGTCGGTGTCCGCGGCAATATGGCGGGGAGGGCGCGTCGTCACACCAGGGCCCGCTCCAGTGGGACGACGATGATCCGAACGGCTTGCCCGCTTGGCACGACGCGCCGTCTGAGTGCGATGATTATGCAGGCTTGGTGTCTTGCCCAGATCCAATCGGCGCGATGGCGTGCTTCTATGTCGAGTGGGACGGCGGCTGGATACCGTGTGGTAATGAATGCTTCGGTGACATCGATTGTGATGTCGACACGGACCTGTCAGATCTCTGCATCCTTTTACACAATTGGCTTTGTGAGGGGCCGCCGCGCTGCCCAGGCGACTTCGACGGCGATGGTGACGTGGATCACTCCGACCTCGGAATCCTTTTTGGTGATATAGGCTGTCCGGACGCCGACTTAGACTGCGACGAGTTCGGCCAGAACATCATTAGCGTCTCGGTAGTCCCGGTGGAGAACTCTTCGGTCGGTCCTGGTGACGACCCTCTTGAACCGACCTTCCACGGCGGCGTGACCCACTTCACCTTCGACCTGCAGGTCCAAGTGCACGACACTGACGAGGACTGGGGCGGCGCCAGAGCTGACACCGTCCTCACGCCACCCAACGTTGAGTTCTTCCTACACGGTTTGGAGCTCGACGGGTATCCACCCGACCCAAATGACTTCGATTCGCATCCTGCACTCGAGTTCGACAGCTTCTGGACGTCCCCGTCGCTATTCCCGAACACAGGCCTTGGGGGCGCCCCATTCGGGTTCTGGAGCGCTGGATCCCGGGCGGCGGACGAACTGCAGAACAGCGTCTGGGCGGATATGTATGAGACCGGGGCTGACACCTTCACCATCGCGCGGTTCACTATTGTCGTTCCGCCGGGCGGCGTCACGACGCCCGCCCTCGTACCAGCCGGGACCGCCAGCGGCATTCCGGTGATCGGCACCCTGATGGGCTCAACCACCAACTCGTCCACAACCCCGGGCTGTGCCGAGATCGCCTTCGACATTATCTACCGCCATTGCGCTGGCGATATCGACGGCGACCTGGATACCGATCAAGCCGACCTGGGTGAGCTGCTCAGTGCGTGGCACACTTGCCCAGGTGACCCCGACTATAACCCCAGCGCCAACCTCTACGACGAGGGAGGCCCCGCCGAAGACTGTATTGACCAGCAGGACCTGGGCGTACTGCTAAGCGACTGGGGCTGCGGCGCCGAGCCGTAGACCCGCTGGTGCCCTCGGGCGGCGCCCCGTGAACGCCACCGGCCGCGCCCTTCGGGTAGCCCCGTCGGTGCCTGGGCCCAGCATGGGGCGCGGCCTCCGCTTCGGTGTCGCCGACGGGGGCAGGACGCGCTAAAAGAGGACATGCTCTTGAAGAGCTTGACGAAACTGTCTTGAACCACGTCCTCCGCATCCGCTTCGTTCCCGGTAATCCCGAGCGCGATGCAATACGCTCGGTCCTTCTCCCGATTGAAGATCTCCCTCGCGGCGTATCCATCTCCAGTTGACACGACGCACGACCGGTTGGAAACCGGTCCCACAAGGGGACGGGCGGTGAAAGGCCCCCTACAAGACTCGCCCCGCGGGGCATATACTGGTGCGGGTCCTGTTCGAAACCGAAAGCAAGCCGCCGGAGGCAAGCGGATGCGATCACCTAAGCTCGTGCGACGACTGCTTTTGTACGCCCCTACGCTGGGGCTGCTGACCGCCAACGGCTGTCTGGCAACGCTCGAACGAAACGTGGACCTGTTGCTGGGGTCCGACGCGCTCGAGAACGCGCTGGTGTTGCCGTACAGCCCGGTGGCGACGCTGGCAGAGTTCATCCTGCGGGCGCTGCGAGGCTAGCACATGCCCAAGCTGGCGGTGCGCACTCCCGATGGCAAGCGTTTCACGGTCGAGCTGTCCGCCCGTCCGGTCAGAATCGGCCGCGCCGACAGTTGCGACATCGCGCTGCGGAACGACGGCGAGGTTTCGCGCGAACACGCCGAGGTCTGGCTGGACGAAGACGGGTCGGTCGTCGTCGGCGATCTCAACTCGAAAAACGGCACGCGCGTGGACGACGGGGCGGTGCTGCACAGCCAGACGCGTCAGGCTTACCGAACGATCCGGCTGGGTGAGCACGTCATCGAGATCATCGGTGCTCGGCCGCCGGGGGCCCATTCGCCCGAGCACGTCACGTTCACGCCCGACGCCCCGACGCGCATGGGCGACACCCACTTTTTCCCCAGTAGCCGACGGCTCGACCTCAATCAACAGCGGCTCGCCCTGCTGATCAGCCTGACCGAGCGCATCGGCGGGACCTTCGATCGCAAACAAATGCTGCAACAGGCTTTGGACGCCTGCTGCGAGGCGTTGGGGTTTGAACGCGGGCTCATCGCGCTGAAGACGCCGCGCGGTGACACCGAGCTCCCGGTCGCGCACAACGTTCAGCGCGACGAGAGCGGGGCCTACAAGGTGAGTCGCACGCTCATCAACCGGGCCCTGCTGCAAGGCGAACGGGCGATCGTCAACAACCCCGCCACCGACCTGCTGGGCGACCTGAGCGAGAGCCTGGTGCGCTACCCGATCTGCTCGGCGTTGTGCGTCCCGATCCTCAACCGGGAGGAGATTCTGGGTGTGATCTACGGCGACCGCGTCACGCAGGCCTCCAGCTACCAGCCGGCCGACGTGGACTTCCTCGCCGCGATCGCCCAGCAGGTCGGCGTCGGGCTGGCCAACCTGCGCCTGTTCCAGGAACAGCTGCGCGCCCAAAACATGTACGCCGAGCTCGAACGCGCCCGGGCCATTCAGCAAGAGCTCCTGCCGGCCGAACCGCTGCGCATCGGGCGTGTGACGGTCGAGGGATATAACGAGCCGTCCTCCGCGGTGAGCGGCGACTACTTCGACTACTTTCGGCTGGAAGACGGTCGGCTGGGCGTGATCATCGCGGACGTAACCGGTCACGGCCTGCCCGCCGCCTTGGTGATAGCCAACTTGCAGGCTGCCGTCCGCGTCGCGCTGGCCGCGGACATCTCCCTGCCGGACCTGGCTACCCGGATCAACCGGCACATGTACCACAGCACGGCTTCGCACGTGTTCATCACCGCCGTGCTGGGGACGATCGACCCGGCGAGCGGTTCCGTCGAGTACGTCAGCGCGGGTCACCCCGGTCCGCTGCTGCTCGGCCCGGAGCACGTCAGCGTCCCGGGTGAGGAGAACTCGTTGCCGCTGGGGATCGAGCCGGAAGAGCAGTACCGCGTGCGGCGGATCCACGTCGGGGAGCACGCCCAGGCGATGTTGTTTTACACGGACGGTTTGATTGAGGCGGTCAATCCCGCCGACGAGTTTCTGGGACTCCGCCCGGTGATCGAGGCGCTTGACCGCCTGGAGGAGCTCACCACCGCGGCCATGATCCGCACGACCCGCTCCGTGGTGCAACGCCATCTGGCCGGCGCCGCCACGGCCGACGACATGACGCTGCTGGCGGTGCAGTTTTCGTAGAAGGAGGAAGGGGTCAGGACTGCTCGGTAAAAAAGGCTGCGTCGCATGTCATTCCGAGGAGCGCAGCGACGAGGAATCTAGCCGCAAATGCGGAATTCGTCAAAACTCTTGGCCAGATCCCTCCTCCCTATGGTCGTCGGGATGACAGTGAATTTGCCCTTTTCTACAAAGCAGGTCAGGAACCTTTTCTACAGATCCAGCCCGATGTTCAGGCTTGCCGCGGAATGCGTCAGCGCACCCACAGAGATGCGATCGATGCCGGTGGCGGCGATTTCGGCCACATTCTGCAACGTGATCCCACCGCTGGCCTCCAGTTCGAGCTTACCACGCAACCCCTGTCCGTCGCGGTAGGCCACCGCGGCCCGCATCTGATCCGGCGCGAAGTTGTCCAGCAAGACGACATCGACGCCGACGACCTTGCAGACCTCCGCGAGCTGCTCGAGGTCATCGACCTCGACCTCGACGAAGCTCGGCGAACCCGTACGCCGACTAAGCAGCTCGAACACGGCATTCGCCAGGCGGGGCGTCGGAATGTCCGCCAGGTGGTTGTCCTTGATAAGAATGGCGTCGTGCAGTCCGGCGCGATGGTTCTCGCCGCCGCCGCCGCGGACTGCGTATTTGTCCAATTCCCGCCAGCCGGGGACGGTCTTGCGCGTGTCGAGAATCTTGACGTTGGGACTCGCTTTGCGGGCGGCCTGGACGAACGAGCGCGTGAGCATGGCGACGCCGCTCATGCGACCGAGGAAGTTGAGCAGCGTGCGTTCCACGGCTAAGACCGCCGACCGCGAGCCACGCAACGCGGCGACACACATGCCCGCTTTGACCTGATCTCCATCCTCGAACTGCCGATCGGCGCGCGCGCCCGCGGTGAATTCCAGCTTCTGATTGAGCCGCTGCCCAAAAACTTCGCAGATTTGCGGTCCGAGCGCGAGCCCACAGATGACGCCGTCCTCGCGCGCTACGACGCGCCCCGTGACTTGGGCGTCCGGCTCGTCCAGCAGCTTGGACGTGATGTCGCCCAACCGCCCGAGGTCCTCGTCGCAGGCAAGCTGAATCAGTTGGATCGTCTGTTCTGACCACATGGCGACGCGCAAAGCATGGCGGCCGGCCGCCGCTGCATTTCCCGGGCTGCTAGCCGTTACTTACCCTGGAACTTCGGTTTGCGCTTTTCGAGAAACGCCCGCACGGCCTCACGGTGGTCCGCGGTTCGACCGGCCGTGGTTTGCAGGAACGCCTCGTGCTCGAGCTGCTCGTTCAAGCCCGCCGTCCAGGCCTGGTTGAGCGCCCGCTTGGTCAGGGCGATCGCCCGTGGCGGCCATGAGGCCAGTCGGCCCGCGATCTGACGCGTGATGGACTGCAGCTCCTCGTCGGCCACAACGCGGTTGACCAGTCCGTAGCCCAACGCTTCTTCCGCCGACAGCTCTTCGCCAAGCAAGCATAGCTCGGCCGCGCGGGCATACCCCACGTGCTGCACCAGCGTCAGCGTTGCCCCCGTATCGGGCACCAGTCCAAGGTCTACGAACGCCATCTTGAACCCCGCGCTGCGGGCGCAAACACGCAGGTCGGCGGCGAAGGCCAGCCCGGCCCCCGCGCCGGCGGCCAACCCGTTAACCGCCGCCACGACGGGCTTCTCGAATGTGCGCAGGCGCACCGCCAACGGGTTGTACCTGGCGCGCAGCAACGGGCCGAAACTGAACTTCTCGCCGCGGTCGCCGGCGATCTGTAGCTCATCAAGCTCGCGCAGGTCCTGTCCGACGCAGAACGCCCGGCCGGCCCCGGTCAGAACCACACAGCGCACCGTCTTGTCCCGCTGGGCGGTCTTCAACGCGGCGCTCAGCTCCGAGCCCATCTGCTCGTTGCACGCATTGAGCACGTCGGGGCGGTTGAACGTGATGGTGAAGACACCGTCTTCCGCTGACGTTTTGAGCGTGCCGAACGAATTCGCCATGATTCTCCATCCATCAGCAGACTGGGCACCGCCCGCCAAGCATCCACCGCCGACGAATGACAAGTCGAGGGGCAGTGCCTACCCTACTGCTCACCGTCCCACGTATACCGGCGGGCGCTTCTCGACGAAGGCCCGCATACCTTCCTTCTGGTCATCGGTGGCGAAGAGCGTGTAAAACAGCTTCCGCTCGTAATCCAGCCCATCGCGTAACGACCCCGCATGTGCCCGCAGAATCGCCTCCTTGGCCAAACGCAGCGCCAACGGCGGACGCTTGGCCAACTCGCGGCAAACGCCGAGCGCCTCTTCGTAGTAGTTCTCCAGCGGGACAACCCGGCTGACCAGGCCCGCCTGCAGCGCTTCGGCCGCGGTGATCATCCGGCCGGTCAGAATCAGGTCCATCGCCCGGGCCTTGCCGATCGCGCGGGTCACGCGTTGTGTGCCGCCGGCCCCGGGAATCACGCCAATGCTGGTCTCCGGCTGGCCGAAGCGGGCCGTCTCGGAGGCGATGATGATGTCGCAGGACAGCACCAACTCGCAGCCGCCGCCGATGGCGTAGCCGCTGACGGCGGCCACGATCGGCTTCTGCACGGCCCAAAGCTGGTCCCAGCGCGCGAACTGGTTGCGGTAGTACATCTCGGCCATCGAGGCGTTGGCCATCTCTGTGATGTCCACGCCCGCCCCGAAGGCCCGCTCATCGCCCGTCAGCAGCATGCAGCGCACTTCCGGATCACGGTCGAAGTGCTCCATGGCCGTCACGAGCCGGTCCATCGTCTCCAGATCGACGGCGTTGAGCTTGTCCGGCCGGTTGATCCGCACGAGCCCGATCCGCTCTTGCTTTTCGCTAACGATTGGTTCGCTCATGCCGGGATGGTATGGCGGCCGCCGGGGATTCTCAATGCCTTGGCCCTGGATTTAATTGCTTAGCGTGGTGTCCGACAATCCCTTGTTTCATAGGGTTTTCGTCACTTTGGCAAAGTCCCACCAGCTCCGGGATTTGTGGGTTTGGTGGCATTTTGTGGCATAGTACGGGAGCTATATGTACCCTAGGAATCCGGCGTCGGCTTCGCATCCGTCGTGCCTGTGGCCCGCGATTCGGCTCGCTCGCTCACGACATCCGGCAGCCCCTCAACAGCCGCAACCTTGTCATGCAGCCTAGGATGCGTGTACCGATCAGTCATCGCCGCCGTTTTGTGCCTAGCTAATCGTTGCACGACGCGTTGACTTAGGCCACGCTTGCCAGCTGACCGATCCAAGTTCGTGATGTAGGTGTGTCTCAGCGAATGGAAAATCAGCTTGCCCGCTGATGTTTTGTATTGCAGACCAGCAGCCTTGATGTCAGCGTGGAATATCCTACTCGGCCCGCTGGCATCCTGGGGAAAGCATGGTAGCACAAGTGCGTCGCACGGGTTGCCGGATTCTAGTCGCCAGTCGGTTAGCATTGCCGCCGTGGTCGTGCTTAGTGGTTGTTCGGCTCGTTCGCGGCTCTTGCTGTAGGCTGCCAAGGCCGTAGCTGTCGGCGGATCGCTGTCGAGGTCCACATATCCCCACGTTAGTGTCCGCAACTCATTAGCCCGGAAGCCGGTTTCGGCTGCGAGTCGATAAGCAACCCATCGTTCGCGGCCAGTCATACCCTTGAGGGTCGGCTGGGTCAACGTAGTGTTTAGCAAGCAACGTAGTTCGTCGTCGTTAAGCGGACGTGAATCGTCTGCGTCGGTCACGCGAACCCTGCTAACGTGCTGTAGGGGATTCAACTCAGCCCGACCAATCCTGACCATCCAATTACAGAACGCCTTGACCGCTGTGAGATATGCGTTGCGAGTCGCCGTCTTTACGCCAAGGTGGGACAGCTCTTGCTCGAACCGATCCATCCTGATGTCGGGCCAGTAGGCAAATCCGCAGGCCGTGAACATGGCCCGGATTCGGCGTGGTTGTTTCTCCACATGACTAGCCGCCGATCTCTTAGCCCGGAGCCATTGTTCATAATCAGCCAGGTGGTCGGCTAGCGGCCGTTGTTGCTGCTCATAGTAGAGATTGTCCTCGTTTCTAGCGAACTCACGCTCCAACTTGCGCAGGCGTTTCTTAGCAACTTCTTTGTCTGCTGTGCGCAAGCAGCGTACCACGCTCTTGCTGCGCTTGTCGGTCGTCGGCACGCGAAACCTGCCATACCAGTTCGATGATTTGTACTGCCGCTTAGTGCCGTCTTTCGCTGTAGCTGTCTGCATCTTTCGGAAAAGCGTTGATGCCATGATTTAATCCTACTCAAGCTGGATCTGGAGGCCACGCACCGGAACTCAGCAAATCCTGAATCGATAGCGCCTTCTTCCGAAATGTTTTGGATTCATTTTATAATGGGCAACCAGCGCCCAGGGTAACCAGCGCCCACCTGGGGGTTATCGGACCACCAGGAACCCCGCCACGGTCAAGGGGAGCCAGACCCCACGATCGACCCGAAAATCGACTGGGGGCTACCGTGGACGGCTCTGGAGACAAGCTGTGGGGTACGATCGGGTCGATTTGGAGCGTCGGAAGCATGGTTATCGGCCCTTGCCGACGGTGCGCATCCGGATCAGGGCTTAGCCCGCTAGCTGCAGATTTGGACGGTGGAAGTCCTAGCCCAAGTTGAACACTTGTGAAGCAAAATCGGCCGTGGTGGTAGCGCCAGGGC